>NZ_JBMIHH010000010.1:0-230710 GCF_051225635.1 Actinopolyspora sabaoui
CCACACCTCACAAACCATGAGGCACAGCGCGAGCTGATACTCAAAGCAAAAAAGACAAGAAACAAACACACACACGCGTGCACAAACACTGTTGAATTCTCAAAGAACACACCCACCACCCACGCGGTGGATCCTCGTCCCGCAGCCCGGAGAATGTTTCACCATTCGCCGCCCAAGCGGAACGTCGACCAGTCTAGCACCGGAAAGAACCGGCGTTTCAAGGGGGTCCCCCTTGTACCCGGCAGACCGGAGCGCTACCGATCGACTCTAGATTGTACAAGCAACCACGAAGCTCGAACACTCGGTTCCGAGCCCCTGTCGGGATGTCTCACTCGTTACTCTAACAACCGGAAAACATCCCGGATCAAAGGGGCCCGCATCGGGCCCGATCGACCGGAGAAGCCAGTCCCCCGGAGATGCCGAACATCCCCGCAACGCGGACAAGACTGAATCTACGCCCCGAGGCGGCCGACGTCAAATCGCACGCACTTACCGCCAGCTGAAACGAACCCGCAGGTCAAACGCCTCACCGTTACGTGGGGAAGCCTATTAGACCAACTCGACTCCCGCAGTGTGACGCTTGCCACGACGAACCACCAGCCAGGTACCGTGCAGCAGGTCAGCCTTGCTGGGCGCCCAGGTGTCGTCGAGCACCTTGGCGTTGTTGACGTAGGCACCCCCCTCGGCGATGGTGCGCCTGGCCGCCTTGCGTCCGGTGGCCAGACCGCTCTCCACGAGCACATCCACGATCGTCGGCTCATCGCTCAGCCTGAGTCGCGCTGTGGGGATCTCGGCCATCGCTGATTCCAGGGTCTCGGCGTTCAGCAGGTTCAGGTCCCCACCACCGAACAGCGCACGGCTGGCGGCAGCCACCTGTTCGGTAGCCGTGGCTCCGTGCACCAGGGTGGTCAGTTCCTCGGCGAGTCTGCGTTGGCCGAGACGTTGCTGCGGACGCTCCGCCGTGGCAAGTTCCAACTCCTCGATCTCCGCACGCTCCAGGAATGTGAACAACCGCAGATATTTGCCCACATCGGCATCGGCGGTGTTGATGAAGTACTGGTACCAGGCGTACGGAGAAGTCAGCGCGGGGTCGAGCCAGAGATTGCCACCGCCAGTGGACTTGCCGAACTTGTTCCCTTCCGCGTCGGTGACCAGTGGCGTGGTCAGTGCGTGCGCACTGGCCCCCTCCTGTCGACGCAGCAGGTCGACACCGGCGATGATGTTTCCCCACTGATCCGATCCGCCCAACTGCAGGCTCGTACCGTACCGACGGTTGAGCTGTACGTAATCGTTTGCCTGCAGCAGCATGTAACTGAACTCGGTGTAGGACATCCCGTCGGATTCCAGCCGTCGCTTGACGGTTTCCCGGGAAAGCATCGCGTTGAGCGAGAAGTGTTTGCCCACGTCCCGTAGAAAGGTCGTGACCGGTAGGTTCGCCGTCCAGTGAGCGTTGTTCTCCATGACGGCACCGGTATCCGAATCGTCGAAGTCGACGAAGAGCTTGAGCTGTTCGCGGATACCCTCGGTCCATTCGGAGACGACATTCTCGTCGTGCAGACTGCGTTCACCCACGTCACGTGGATCACCGATCAAACCGGTCGCACCACCTGCCAGAGCGAGCGGGCGATGTCCGGCGAGCTGAAAACGACGCAGGGTCAGCAGCGGGATCAGATGCCCCGCGTGCAGGCTCGGTCCGGTCGGATCGAAACCGGCATACAGTGTGAGTGGCGGTGAATCGAGATCACGACGCAACGAATCGAGGTCGGTGGACTGCGCGATGAGACCGCGCCAGGAAAGTTCGTCAAGGATGTGCTCACTCACGCTGCCAGTTTGGCTCACGCGGCCCACACGACGTTGACGACCCCCTGGAATTCGTCCCGGTACCACGAAACGAGCACTTCGAGCCAGCCGAGGACTCGTGGCGGACGAGGCGGAAGGGCCGGTTTCGGAACGTTTCGCTCAGTTCCCGTTCGGGACCTTACGCCGCCCGCCACGCCGATAGGGACTCACGGCGGGCGAACCGTGTACCCAGGAACGCCAGGGCAATTCCGTGGCGGTGGAAACCCCGACTCTGGGACCGCTGCGTACATCCTCGTCCGCCACGGCACACCCCCGTAGCAACCGGAGCGGCGAGTCCGAGCGGGTCAGATCAGCACCGTTGCACTCACGAGTGACTCCCAGCACACCCGCGAGCCGAGCCGGTCCGCTCGCCAGTGCGTTCTCCTTGCGAACGGCGGGACGACGACTGTGTGCCAGCTCCGTCCCCTCGAGGACCTCACCGGCCCGGAGAAGCACCGCCGCGGGCTGCCCCTCGGTCAGGCAGACCACGTTGATACAGAAGTGCCTCCCGTAGACGAAGTACACGTAGAGGTGACCTGCCGGCCCGAACATGACCGCGTTCCGTTCGGTACGCCCGCGATAACAGTGTGATGCCGGATCGTCCTGTCCGCGGTACGCCTCCACCTCGACCAGCCGGACACGAACCACACCTCGGGAGGAGTTCGAAACCAACTCACAACCGAGCAGGAAACGCGCCACCCGCAGCGGGTCGCGTGCCATCTCGGAACGTGTCACATCAACCACGACGAGCACACTACCGGGTGGCGCACGACCGGGAACGAACCGGAGCCGTGCCGGCTCGGGGAGCACCCGAGTCCGATCCGGCACGGCGGAAGCTCATCCGGACTACCGGTAGGATCCACAGTCCAGCCACGCGCGGTGTCCTGCCACGTGCTCATCGACCCGCCGGGCCTGCTCAGCGACACGCTCGGGAGCCGTGCCACCACGTGAGTCGCGCGCCGAGACCGCTCCTCGAACCGTCAGCACCTCACGAACGGCCGGTGTGAGTTCGGGATGCGCTTCGGAGAGCTCCTGCTCGGTCAGTTCGTCGAGCCCGACACCGCGCGATTCCGCGCGCCGTACGCACTCGCCGGATGCCTCGTGCGCGACGCGGAACGGGACACCACGCCGCACCAGCCACTCGGCGATGTCCGTGGCCAGCGTGAATCCCGCGGGGGCCATCTCGGCCATCCGCTCGGTGTGGAAGGTCAGCGTGCCGAGCATGCCCGCCATGGCGGGCAGCACCAGCCGCAGCTGGTGCACGGAGTCGAACAGGGGTTCCTTGTCCTCCTGCAGATCCCGGTTGTATGCCAGTGGCTGTGCCTTGAGGCTGGTCAGCAGACCGGTTAGGTTTCCGATCAGCCTGCCCGACTTGGCACGAGCCAGTTCGGCCACGTCGGGATTCTTCTTCTGCGGCATGATCGAACTGCCGGTGGCCCAGGAATCGTCCAGTGTGATGTAGCCGAACTCCGCCGTGTTCCAGAGGACGATTTCCTCGGCGATGCGTGAGAGGTTCACGCCGAGCATGGCCAGGTCGAAGGCCGCCTCCGCGGCGAAATCGCGCGAGGAGGTGCCATCCATCGAGTTGTCCACCCCGTGCTCGAACCCGAGCTCGGCGGCGATGGCGTCGGGATCCAGCCCCAGCGAGGAGCCGGCCAGAGCGCCGGAACCGTAGGGCGAGACGGCGGTGCGCTCGTCCCAGTCACGCAGTCGTGCGACATCGCGTAGCAGAGCCTGGGAGTGCGCGAGCAGATGATGGGCCAACAGCACGGGTTGGGCGTGCTGGAGGTGAGTACGTCCGGCGAGCACCGCGTTCGGGTGGGCGGCCGCCTGCTCGCCGAGAGCCTCGATCACGTCCAGTACGGCCGAGACGACGCCGCGCACCGAGTCACGCAGCCACATCCGGAACTGCGTGGCCACTTGGTCGTTGCGGGAACGCCCGGCGCGGAGTTTACCGCCCAGCTCGGTGCCGACACGTTCGAGCAGTCCGCGCTCCAGCGCGGTGTGCACGTCCTCGTCGTTCGGCTCGGGCAGAAACCGTCCGGTACGCACATCGGTGGCGAGCGTGTCCAGTCCTGCCAGCATGTCCTCCAGCTCGGACTCGGTGAGCAGCCCCGCGCCGTGCAGCACTCTGGCATGGGCTTTAGAACCCGCGATGTCGTAGGGCGCCAGCGACCAGTCGAAATGTGTGGACAGGCTGAGCGCGGCCATTGTTTCGGAGGGACCGGAGGTGAACCGTCCTCCCCAGAGCATGGTCGGATCCGACCGATCGCTGTCGGTGGCGGAATCGTCTTGTCGGGACATGCGGTCTTTCCTCGGGAAACGCTAAGCGGCACGGACAGGGTCGGACGGGCATCGGGGAGATGCCCGTCACGGCGGAAACGTTCAGTGGTACTGCTCGCGCTTGGCCGCGATCTTGCTGGGCAGACCCCACAGCTGCACGAAACCCTTCGCCAGTTCCTGGTCGAAGCTGTCGCCCTCGTCGTAGGTGGCCAGGTTGAAATCGTACAGCGACTGATCGCTGCTGCGGCCGGTCACCACCGCGCTGCCCGCGTGCAGGGTCATCCGGATCTGACCGGTGACGTGGCGCTGCGTGTCGGCGATGAAGGAGTCCAGCGAGGTCTTCAGCGGCGAGAACCACAGGCCGTCGTAGACGAGCTCGCCCCAACGCTGCTGGACCGTGCGCTTGAACCGCGCGAGGTCGCGCTCCAGAGTGACGGCCTCGAGCTCGCGGTGAGCGGTGATCAGCGCCAACGCGCCGGGCGCCTCGTAGATCTCCCTGCTCTTGATGCCGACGAGTCGGTCCTCGACCATGTCGAGCCTGCCCACCCCTTGGGCGCCCGCGCGACGGTTCAGCTCGGTGACCGCCTGCAGTGGGGTGACGGCTGTCTCGTCGATCGCCACGGGAACCCCCTGGTCGAAGGTGATGACCACCTCGTCGGGCTCACGCGACTGCGTCGGATCGGCGGTGTAGGAGTAGACGTCCTCGATGGGGGCGTTCCAGATGTCCTCGAGGAAGCCGGTTTCGACGGCCCTTCCCCACACGTTCTGGTCGATCGAGTAAGGGGACTTGTTGCTGACGTCGATGGGCAGGCCGTGCCGTTCGGCCCAGTCGATGGCCTTCTCCCTGGTCCAGGCGAAGTCGCGGACCGGAGCGAGTACCTTCATCTCGGGAGCGAGCGCTCCGATGCCGACCTCGAAACGGACCTGATCGTTGCCCTTGCCGGTGCAGCCGTGCGCGACGGTGTCCGCACCGTGTTGCCGAGCCGCGTCGGTCAGATACTTGGCGATCAGCGGCCTCGAAAGGGCCGAGACCAGCGGATACTGGTCCATGTACATCGCGTTGGCCTGCAGTGCGGGCAGGCAGTACTGCTCGGCGAACTCGGCGCGCGCGTCGGCGACCACGGCTTCGGCCGCGCCGCAGGCCAGCGCTCGCTTGCGCACCGTCTCCAAGTCCTCGCCGCCCTGGCCGACGTCGACGGCCACTGCGACGACGTCGGCGTTGGTCTCCTCGGCGATCCAGCCGATGGCGACTGAGGTGTCCAGTCCGCCGGAGTAGGCGAGTACGACCCGGTCGCTCATGATCATGCTCCTAATAACTGGTTGTGCGGGCTGTTGTCGGAATGCCTGTTCGACCGCGCTGTCCGTTCAGTCCGTCGTGGCGGCCGACTCGGGCTGTTGTGCGCCGAGCTCGCGTAACCGCTCGGCGAGTTGCTCCCCGGTGAGTGGTTCGCGGGCCACGACCAGCAGGGTGTCGTCGCCCGCGATCGTGCCCGCCACCTCGTCCATCGAGGATCTGTCGATGGCGCTGGCCAGGAACTGGGCGGCACCGGGCGGGGTTCGCAGCACCGTCAGGTTTCCCGAGCCCTCCGCGCTGACGAGCAGTTCGCCGAGCAGCCTGCTCAACCGTGCGGTCCCGCCCTGCACCCCCTGGATGGGGCTGCCGTCCTCGGGGATGACGTAAACGGGTTGTCCCCCGTCGGGTGCCCGGAGTTTCACCGCGCCCAACTCGTCGAGGTCACGTGACAGGGTGGCCTGCGTGACGTCGATACCGTCGGCCGCGAGCAGCCTCACCAGTTCGGTCTGGCTACGGATCTCGGAACCGGTGACGAGTTCGACGATGCGCGCCTGCCGCGCCACTCGTGTGCTCATCGTCGCTGCACCAACCAAGTCAACAGCGCCTTCTGGGTGTGCAACCTGTTCTCAGCCTCGTCGAACACCGCGCTGGCTGGGCCGTCCAGCACCTCGTCGGTGATCTCCCATCCCCGGTGGGCGGGCAGGCAGTGCAACACCGTGGTGTCGGATTTGCCGGTGGCCTCCAGCAGAGCGGAGTCGAGCCGGAACGGGCGGAAGGGACCCACCCGATCCTTGCCGTCGTTCTCCTGGCCCATGGAGGTCCAGGAGTCGGTGGCGACTACGTCGGCCCCGGCGACGGCTTCCCGCGGGGTGCTCAGCACCCGGCTGGAACCTCCGGTCTCGACTGCACGCTTGTGCGCCGCTTCGAGCACCCACTGCTCGGGTTCGAAGCCCTCGGGTGCGGCGATCCGGATGTGCATCCCCGCGGTGGCCCCACCGATGAGCAGCGAGTGGGCCATGTTGTTGGCACCGTCACCGAGGTAGGTCAGTGTCAGCCCGGCGAGGGTGCCGTGTCGTTCCCGAATGGTCTGCAGGTCGGCGAGCACCTGGCACGGGTGGAACTCGTTGGTGAGCGCGTTGACGACCGGGATGTCGGATGCCGAGCTCATCGCGTCGATACGCGCCTGGGCGAAGGTGCGCCACACCACGACATCCACATAGCGGGTCAGCACTCGTGCGGTGTCCTCTATCGTCTCCTCGCGGCCGAGTTGCATCGTGCGGGCGTCGACCACGACCGGATGGCCACCGAGTTGGACGATCCCGGTTTCGAAGGAAAGGCGCGTCCGGGTGGATGTCTTCTCGAAGATGACCGCTACCGACTTCGGCCCCGCCAAGGGTGTGCTGTCGGTTCGCCGGTGTTTGAACTCGTCGGCGAGGTCGAGGATCTCGCGCTGCTCGACGGGTGTGAGATCGTCGTCACGCAGAAAATGACGCGGCATCAGTTCTTCCCTTCTCCGCCGGCTGCCTCGGAGAGCACCTCGGCGAGATCGCGGACGAAATCGTTGGCCCGCTGCCCGTCCAGGATCAGCGGCGGCGCCAGCCGCAGGGTGTCCGGACGGACGGGATTGATCAGGTAGCCGCGGGCGCGGGCGCTTGCCACGGCGGCGGGAGCGATGTCGTCGTTGAGCTCTACCGCCAGCAGCAGCCCGGCGCCGCGGACCTCGTTCACTGCCGGATGGTCGAGACGCTCGACGGCGGCGATGATTTCCTTGCCCAGTCGGGCGACGTGTTCCAACAGCCCCTCGGACTCGATGGTGTCGATCACCGCCAGTGCGGCGGCGCAACAGACCGGGTTCCCACCGAAGGTGGTGGCGTGCTGGCCGGCCTCCAGCAGGAAGGCCGCTCGCCCCACCCCGATGCAGGCGCCGAGTGGCAGCCCACCGCCGAGTCCCTTGGCCAGGGTGATCACGTCCGGCACGATTCCGTAGCGCTGGAAGGCGAACCAGTGTCCGGTGCGGCCGATTCCGGTCTGCACCTCGTCGAGGATCAGCAGAGCGCCGTTGCGGTCGGCGATTTCCCGTGCGGATCGCAGATACCCCTCGGGAGGGACGATCACGCCTGCCTCGCCCTGAATCGGTTCGAGCACGATCGCGGCGGTGTGCTCGTCGACCATCTCGTCGAGAGCGGCGGCGTCCCCGAACGGCACGTGGGAGACTCCACCGGGCAACGGCTCGAAGGGCCGCTGTTTGTCCGGCTGGCCGGTCAGCGCCAGCGAGCCCAGGGTACGACCGTGGAAACCTCCGTCCGCGGCCACGATGTTGGGCCTACCGGTGCGTCGGGCGATCTTGAACGCGGCTTCGTTGGCCTCCGAACCCGAGTTGCAGAAGAAAACCCTGCCGTTGTCTCCGAGCCCCGCCAGTTGGAGCAACCGCTCTGCCAGTCGCAGTTCCGGCTCATGGCTGTAGAAGTTGGAGACGTGTCCGAGTTTCGCGATCTGTTCGGACACGGCCGAGGTGACGGCGGAGTGGGCATGGCCGAGGGCTGCCACGGCGATGCCACCGAGCAGGTCCAGGTAGGTGTTCCCCTCGGCATCGGTTACCGTGCATCCCGAACCGCTGACCAGCTCCACCGCGGGAGTGCCGTAGGTGGGCATGATCGCTTCCCGCCAACGATGCGCGGCAGTGGCATTGGCCTGCTGTGGGGAGGACATCAGGCATCGTCCTTTCGTTGGGTCGGCTCGGTAGGAACGACCATCGTGCCGATACCCTCGCTGGTGAACACTTCGAGCAGCACCGAGTGAGCGAGTCTGCCGTCGATCACGTGCGCCCGGGGCACGCCACCGGTCACCGCCTGTAGGCAGGCCTCCATCTTGGGAACCATGCCGGAGGACAGGTTCGGCAACAGTTCCGTCAGTCGCTCGGTGTCCAGCCGCGATACCAGCGACTCCCGGTCGGGCCAGTCGGTGTAGAGCCCCTCGACGTCGGTGAGCACGACGAGCTTCTCCGCGTCGAGCGCTACGGCCAGAGCTCCGGCAGCGGTGTCGGCGTTGACGTTGTGCACCACACCGTCGGGGTCGGGGGCGACTGTGGAGATCACCGGAATGCGGCCGGTCTCGATCAGGTCGAGCACGGCGGTCGGTTCGACCGATTCGACGTCGCCGACCAGTCCGATGTCCACCGGTTCGCCGTCCACCACCGCGTTGCGCCTGCGGGCGGTGAGCAGGTGCGCGTCCTCACCCGACATACCCACCGCGTGTGGACCGTGCTGGTTGATCAGTCCGACGAGCTCACGGCCGACCTGGCCGACGAGGACCATCCGGACCACGTCCATCGTTTCCGGCGAGGTGACCCGCAGTCCGCCCCGGAACTCACCGGGCATGCCCAGTCGGTCGAGCATCTCGGTTATCTGCGGCCCGCCACCGTGAACGACCACGGGGCGAAGTCCGGCCAGCCGCAGGAAGACCATGTCCTCGGCGAATGCTCGCTTGAGCTTTTCGTCGGTCATCGCGTTGCCGCCGTACTTGACCACCACGGTGGCACCGCGGAACCGCTCCAGCCAGGGCAGTGCCTCGGTCAGTACACCTGCCTTCGCGGCTGCCGTGCTCAACCGTTCGTCTTGGCTCGTGCTGCTCATGTGGAATACGCGCTGTTCTCTTCGACGTAGTCGTGGGAAAGATCCGTGGTCAGCACGGTGGCGCTGTGGTCACCGAGATGCAGATCGATCACGATCTCGATGTCTCGTCCGGATAGATCCACCGTGTCGCGGTCGGCGACCGGGGTTCCCTCGGAGTACAACGTCACGCCGTTGACGATGATCTCCATGGTCGAGGCGTCGATCGTGACCGGGGAGCGCCCCACGGCCATGGCGATGCGGCCCCAGTTGGGGTCGGAACCGAACAGCGCGGCCGAGACCAGGTTGTCCTCGGCTGTCAGCCGGGCGATGCTCACCGCGTCGTCCTCCGACGTGGCGCCGCGGACGGTTATGTCGATGGCCTTGGTGGCGCCTTCGGCGTCATGTTGCAGTTGTCGGACGAGGTCGCCGCAGGTTCGGGTCAGCAGCTCGGTGAACTCGGCCTCGGCGGGCGTGAGTTCGGAGGCTCCCGAGGACAACAGCAGCACGGTGTCGTTGGTGGAGGTGCCACCGTCGACGTCGAGCCGTTCGAAAGTGCTGTGGCAGGCCTGTCGCAGGGCTCGTTGCAGCGTTTCGCCTTCGACGGCCGCGTCGGTGGTGACGACCGCGAGCATGGTCGCGAGGTTCGGTGCCAGCATTCCCGCCCCCTTGACCATCCCGCCGATCGACCAACCGTCCGGGTGGGTGAGGCAGACCTGTTTCGGGTGGGTGTCCGTGGTCAGTACGGCGGTCGCGGCATCGGTGCTCGCTCGCTCGGTCTCGGCCAGGCCTGTCACCGCGGTGTCGAGGCCCTCCAGCAGGGCGGGCATCGGCAGTCGTTGCCCGATGAGGCCGGTGGAGCAGACACCGATCTCGATGGCACCGGTACCGAGCAGTTCCGCGGCGCGTTCGGCGGTGGCATGGGTGTCCTGGAAGCCCGCAGCACCGGTACAGGCGTTGGCACCACCGGAGTTGAGTACTACGGCACGCAGCTTCCGTTCCCGCAGCACCTGTTCGGACCACAGCACGGGAGCCGCTTTGACCTGGTTGGTGGTGAACACCCCGGCGGCCTGCTGACCAGGGCCGTCGTTGACGATCAGCGCGAGATCGAGCTCGTCGCCGGACTTGATACCGGCGTCGATCCCGCAAGCGCGGAAACCGCGCGGACCGGTGACACCGTTTCGCCTATCCGTGGCCGTGTCGTGCGCGCCTACGTCGATCGTCTCGTGACTCGTACTCAATGTTCTCCCTCGAAGTGCTCGACCACCGTGTGCCCGGCTCGACGCAGCGTGGCCACGGCGTCCGGGAGTGCGTTCGCCCCGACGAGGATCCAGTCGGTCTCGAAGGTCGACAGCGTGAACACACTGATCTCCCTTTCCGCCAGTGGGGACAGCACAGCGGCCAGGACGCCGGTCAACGAGAAGGCCAACGGCCCGGCTATCTCCAATGCCCGGAAGGGCCCCTGGACGGTCAAGGAGTCGGAGAGCTCGGCAACATCCCGGTAGGCGAACACCAGCGTGCGGTCGTTCCCGGTGACGAGCTCGGCGTTGACTGGACCGGACGCGGGCAGTTCGGGGGCGGTTCCCGGTTCTGGTGTGGCCACGGCGACGGGTTGCTCGTGCGCTCGCAGGGTCAGTGTCGTCACGGCGCCATCCCCGCTGTGGGAAGACCAGTGGTCTCGGGAAGCCCCAGGGCGAGGTTCATACACTGCACGGCACCGCCTGCCGTGCCCTTCGTGAGGTTGTCCTCGGCACCGACTGCGACCAGGCTTCCGGCGTCTTCGTCGACGGCGATTTGCAGATGTACGGTGTTGGCTCCGAGAGTGGCCGAGGTCTGTGGCCACTGCCCCTCCGGCAGTACCCGCACGAAGGGTTCCGCCTCGTAGGCACGTGTGTAGCTCTGCCGCACCCGAGCGGGATCGACCCCTTCCCGGAGTCGCGCGTTGCAGGTGGCCAGGATGCCTCGCGACATGGGAGCCAGCATCGGCGTGAACGAGACGCGGACGGGTTCACCGGCCGCGGCCCCCAGATTCTGGATCATCTCCGGGGTGTGGCGGTGTGCCCCACCGACGCCGTAGACGCTGGCCGACCCCATGACTTCAGCCGAGAGCAGATGAGGTTTGAGCGCTCTCCCCGCCCCGGAGGTCCCGGTCGCCGCCACGACCACCAGGTCGGGTTCGACCAACCCGTCGAGCAGAGCGGGCAACAACGCGAGCGTGGTCACCGTCGGGAAACATCCGGGTACGGCTATCCGCTCGGCCTTGGTAATTCGTTCCCTTGCCCAGGGCAGTTCGGGCAGACCGTAGGGCCAGCTGCCGGGATGTTCCCCGCCGTACCAACGTTGCCAGGCCGCCGGATCCTCGAGGCGGTGGTCCGCTCCGCAGTCGATCACCAGGGTCTCGTGGAGCTGACCGGCCAACGCGTCGGAGTGCCCGTGCGGCAATGCGAGGAAGACCACGTCATGACCGGCGAGCACCTCGGCGTCCGTCTCCCGGAGCGGCCTGTCGGACAGTTCGGTGAGGTTGGGGTGGTGTTCCCCGAGCGTACTGCCGACGTTTCCTCCCGCGGTGAGAGCGCCGATCTCGACCTCCGGGTGGGCCAGCAACAGACGCAACAGTTCTCCGCCCGCATAGCCACTGGCGCCGGCGACCGCCACTCGTACAACCATACGAATGATTATGCACTTTCATGCAAAATCAATCAAAGGGGGGTCCCGAAGTACCTCGGAGGACTGCGGAGACGAAAAGCTCGGGGTGGGGGGGGGGGGGCCGCGCCGGGCCCCCCCACCCCGAGCTGAGTCACCATCGGCCGTTCGAAGCCGATGTCGCGGGTGCTTCCCGCGCCGAGGTGAGCCGAGTCGGCGCGAGCCCGCTGTGGCTAACCGCGCAGCACCGCCCCGAACCGCTGGTCGGCGGCGGCCACGGCGGCATCCCGGACCTCGGTCGCCTCTTCCTGGGTCAACGTTCGGTCGGAAGCACGCAGCCGCAACGCGAACGCCAACGACTTCTTGGCGGCACCGAGCTTTTCACCGGTGAAAACGTCGAACAACCTGATGTCCTCGACAAGCTCGCCCCCGCCACTGCGAAGCACTTCGCCGAGTTCGGCGGCCGGAACGTCCTCGTCCACCACCAATGCCACGTCCAGCCGCACCGGGGGGTAGGCCGAGATACTCGGAGCGGGACGCTCGTCCATCACCGGCAGCGCGTCGAGGTCGAGCTCCATCGCACAGGTCCGCTTGGGCAGTTCGAGAGCCTCCACCACCTTGGGGTGCAACTCACCGGCATACCCGATGACCGTGCCGTCCACCTCGAGCGCGGCACAACGCCCCGGATGCCACGGGGCGTTGTCCGCGGCGGAGACGCTCAGCGACACTCCGGCCGTCCCGGCGACGAGTCTGGCCGCCGCCACGGCGTCCGACCAGTCCGCTTCCCGGCCGGAACCCCACCACCCGGAACGCTCCCGCTGCCCGGCGAGCACCACACCGACATGCTGGGGTTGTGCGGGCAGAGCGGCGTGGAGCGCTGCCAGCTGTTCGTCCGAGGGGCGTTGCCGAACCCCGAGTTCGGGGACGGAGGGCTGATCCGACTCAGGCAGCACCACCTGCCCGATGTGGAACAGCGCGAGATCACGCCTTCCTCGGGAAAGGTTGCGCTGCAGCGCGTCGAGCAACCCCGGCAGCAACGTGGTGCTGAGCAGCGCACGATCCGATTCGAGGGCATTGACGGCTCGCAAGGTACGTCGACGCGGGTCGTCCTCGCCGATTCCCAGGGATTCGAGGGTGGCCTCACCGGTGAACGGGAACGGCAGCACCTCGACGTAGCCGTCGTGTGCCAGCGCGCGCGAAACCGCGCGCCTGCGGCGTTGGGCAGCGGTCAGCCCGCTCCCGGTGGGCGCCGCGGGAACGACGGACGGGATGGTGTGGTACCCCTCCAGTCGAAGTACCTCTTCGACCAGATCGGCGGGTTGCGTGAGATCGGGGCGCCAGGTCGGCGGCAGCGCGGTTACCACACCGACGCCGTCTTCGGAGGTACCCACCTCGATGCCGCAACCGATCTGGTTGAGCCGCTTGGCGGTGACACCACGTCCGTAGCGAACCCCGGCGACCTGGTCCGGCAGTGCCAGCGGCATCGTCACCGGCTGCGGTTGCGCGGGTTCCCCGACGTCGGTGCGCCCGGCGCTGATGGTCGCTTCCCCGTACTCGACGAGCAGTCTGGCGGCGCGTTCCGTTGCCACGGCGGCCACGGCGGGATCCACACCACGCTCGAAACGCTTGCCCGCCTCGCTGGGCAGGCGATGCCTGCGGATCATGCGCGAGATTCCCGTGGGCTCCCAGTTCGCCGCCTCGAGCAGGACGTCGTTGGTGTCCTGCCCGATCTCGGTGCTGGCACCCCCCATGACGCCCGCCAGGGAGACGGGGCCGGACTCGTCACAGATCACGATGTCGTCGGGGTCGAGGCCACGCTGCACACCGTCCAGCGTGACGAGGGGTTCCCCGGCCACGGCGCGGCGAACCACGATGTCACCGGACAGCTTCGCGGCGTCCCAGGCGTGCAGCGGCTGGCCGAGCTCGAGCATCACGTAGTTGGTGATGTCCACCGGCAGGGATATGGAGCGAATACCGGCCAACGCCAGTCGCCGCTGCATCCACCACGGGGTGGGAGCGGTCGGATCCACCCCGGTCAACCTGCGGAACACGAAACGGGAGCAGGCCGAAGGGTCCTCGATCCGCACCGGGCGGGAGGGACGGTCGTCATCCGGGATGCCCCGGTTCGCGGGGTCCCCGAACGGCACGTCCAACGCGTTGGAGAGTTCCCGGGCGAGACCGCGCACCGAGAAGCAGTAACCACGGTCGGGCGTGATGGCCAACTCGATCACCGAGTCGTCCAGACCGACGATCTCGTTGGCCGGGCTGCCCGGATCGGCGGAGCCCGGTGGCAGCACCAGAATGCCGTCGTGGTCCTCGCCGATTCCCAGTTCCCTGGTCGAACAGATCATGCCCTCGCTGGTACGACCGTAGGTCTTGCGAGCGGTGATCTCGAAATCCCCGGGTAGCACGGTGCCGGGCAACGCGACTACCACCAGTGAACCGGCGCTGAAGTTGGTGGCACCGCACACGATGCCGCGAGTCTGTTGCTCACCGGTCTCGGACTTTCCGACCTCGACCCGACAGTAGCGGATGGGTTTTTTGAACTCGGTCAGTTCCTCGATCTCGGCGACCCGTCCGACGACGAGTGGGCCGGTGATCGGGGTGAGTCGGGTGACCTCCTCGACTTCCAGCCCGATGCTCACGAACGCCTCGGCCAGTTCGTCGACGCTCGTGTCCTCGGACAGTTCAAGATGCTCGGCCAGCCAGGAAACCGGAATCCGCACTGGATCGCAGCCCTTCTCTCGATCATGTGGGGTCGGCGGTGCGGGCAAGAGCCCGGGCACCCGACCGGACTCAGTATTCGATGCCGAACGCCTCGGTGAACCGGACGTCACCTTCGACCATGTCGCGCATGTCGGGGATGCCGGTGCGGAACTGCAGGGTACGTTCCACTCCCATACCGAAGGCGAAGCCGGTGTAGCTCTCGGGATCCACTCCGGAAGCACGCAACACGTTGGGGTGCACCATGCCGCAGCCACCCCATTCGACCCAGCCGGCTCCCCCCTTCTTCTCCGGGAACCAAACGTCCATCTCGGCGGACGGCTCGGTGAAGGGGAAGAAGTTGGGCCTGAACCGTGTCCGGGTCTCCTGCCCGAACATGGCGCGAGCGAACGCGTCCAGCGTGCCCTTGAGATGTGCCATGGTCAGCCCCTGGTCCACCGCGAGGCCTTCCACTTGGTGGAACACCGGGGTGTGGGTGGCATCGAGCGCATCCGTACGGAACACCCTCCCCGGTGAAACGCGATACACGGGCAGCTCGCTGGAGAGCAGAGCACGCACCTGCACCGGTGAGGTCTGGGTGCGCAACACCAGCCCGGAGTCCTCCGGAGCGATGTGGAAGGTGTCCTGCATCGTGCGCGCCGGATGGTCCTTGCCGAAGTTCAACGCGTCGAAGTTGAACCATTCGGCTTCCAGCTCCGGGCCTTCCGAAACGTGCCATCCCATCGCCACGAAGTCGTCAGCGACACGTTCCATGAGCTGCGTGATCGGGTGTCGGGCCCCGGAGGGAACGCGATCGGTCGGCAGCGTGACGTCGACGGCCTCCTCCTGGAGCACCCGCTCGTCACGTTCGGCACGCAGTTGCTCGTGGCGGGCGTCAAAGGCTTGTTGGATCGCCTGGCGCGTCTCGTTGACCCGCTTACCGGCATCGGCCTTCTCCTGCGACGGCAACGATCCGATCTCACGTCGCGCGGTCAACACCGGAGAACGCTCGCCCAGGTGCACGGGCTTGGCCGCTGCGAGTTCATCGAGATCAGCGGCGCCGTCGAAGGCTTTGCGAGCGTCGTCAATCGCGTTTTGCAGCGTCTCCGGCGCGAGCGCGACGACCTCCTTCGGGTCGTACGGGTCGTTGGCTCCAGACATCGTCGCTGTGTAACTCCCGTATCCGACGGCCCGCCTGAGCGAACCGGTCTTGGCGTGTGAACACTGATTCCCTAGGAGAACAGTGTATGTGATTGGGTTCGGCGAGCTCGCGCAACGACCCGTGCGGGCGGTGAGGGAAGCACCGTGGCCCCAGTGGGTCCCCGAGGAACTCCGGTGTATTGCGAACTCCGGGGCCTGCCGAGCCGGGAGACAGCACGCGCGGCGAAATCGTCACTCGACACCCGGGCGAATGCGACGGGCCGAGGCGTACAGACAGACGGCAGCGGCGGTCGCCAGGTTCAGACTCTCCGCTAGCCCGTAGATCGGCACGCGCAACGTGACGTCCAGCCGTTCGCCGGACTCACCGAGACCGTGCGCCTCACTTCCGAACACCCAGGCGGTCGGCACGTCCAGCCTGCCGCTCTCCTCCGCGGTGTGCAGATCGGAGGGGGCCGCGCCGTCGGCTCCGACCAGCAGCAGTCCGGCTCGTCGACAGGCCGCCAGTACCGTCTCCGCATCACGTTCCCGAGCCACCGGAAGATGGAAAAGGCTGCCGGTGGAGGCCCGCACGGCCTTCCCGTTGTAGGGATCGACGGTCTCACCCGCGAACAGCACGGCGCTGGCACCGGCGGCGTCCGCGACACGAAGCACCGTACCCGCGTTGCCCGGATCGGCGATGTCGAGCAACACCACGACCAGGGAAGGCCGGGGAGCCAACACGCTCGCGGTGTCCGTAGCGGGCGCCTCGCAAACGGCGACCAGCCCTTGCGGGGTGACCGTTTCGGAAAGGCAGGCAGCCGCTCGTTCGGTGACGGTCCACAACGGCACTCCGCTCGCCGCGCAGCGCTCGGCGATCTCCGGAACCCGTCGTAGTCCTTCGGAAGTGGCCAACACCTCGCGAACATCGATGCGAGGCCGATCCGCCGTCCGCGAGTCCAGTGACTCGAGGACGGCGTTGGCACCTTCCGCCAGAAACATGCCGGCACGTTCGCGCCCGGCACGACGCGTGAGCTTACGAGCGGAAGCGACCCGGGCGGAACGTTCCGTCAACGGCGAACGAGCCGTATCGGGGTTCCCCTGCCCTCCCGCGGTATCCGCTCCGGTGTGCCGAGCGCCGGATCGATCCAATCAGACCGTGCCTTCCGGAAGGCTGCTACGCGCCTTGTCGCACAGCGCGGTAAAGGCCTGCGGATCGTTGACCGCCAGCTCGGCGAGCATCTTGCGGTCGACCTCGACCTCGGCGGCCTTCAGGCCCTGCATGAACTTGTTGTAGCTCATCCCGTTCTGCCTGCTGGCCGCGTTGATACGCATGATCCAGAGCTTACGGAACTCGCCCTTGCGGGCCCGGCGGTCCCGATAGGAGTAGACCTGCGAATGCAGCATCTGCTCCTTGGCCTTGCGGTAAAGGCGAGAACGCTGCCCGCGATAGCCCTTGGCGGACTCCAGAATCTTGCGGCGCTTCTTCTGCGCGTTCACCGATCGTTTGACACGTGCCATTGGTTCCGTCCTGATCGCATCGGGGGCGGAGCCCCGCCCCGGCGGATGAGGCTGTCACTGGTCCGAAGGGTGTGGCGGGTCAAGCGTTCCGGCTACACCCGTGGCTGAGCGACGCTCAGCGTCCCAGCATCTTGTTGACCTGGTGGGTGTCGTTCGGCGACACCTCGTCAGTGCCCTTCAGCCGACGCTTCACCCTGCTCGACTTCTTTTCCAGGATGTGCCTACGGCCGGCACGCTCGTGGCGCAACTTGCCCGAACCGGTGACCTTGAACCGCTTGGAAGCGCCGCTGTGTGGCTTGTTCTTGGGCATTATCATCCTCTTTTCGTGCGAACGCCGGGCAGAATCCCGACAAGAATCCCGCCCGGCCTGCGTTCCGGGTGATTCCACGACCTGATGTGTTTCCGGCCCCGGCACCCGATTGCCGCGCTACGGTTACGACGCGTTCGCCTTGCTCTTGTTGCCTTTACCGGTCTTGTGCGGAGCCAGCACCATGGTCATGTTGCGACCGTCCTGCTTGGGTTTGGCCTCGATGAAGCCCTGCTCTGAGACATCGTCGGCCAGTCGCTGCAACAACCGGAAGCCCAGCTCGGGGCGGGACTGCTCACGGCCGCGGAACATGATCGTCACCTTGACCTTGTGACCCTGACCGAGAAAGCGCGAAACATGCCCCTTCTTGGTCTCGTAGTCGTGCGGGTCGATCTTGGGGCGGAGCTTCTGCTCCTTGATGACGGTCTGCTGCTGATTACGGCGTGACTCGCGAGCCTTCTGCGCACTCTCGTACTTGAACTTGCCGTAGTCCATGAGTTTGCACACCGGCGGCTTGGCCTGCGGAGCGACCTCGACGAGATCCAACTCCGCTTCCTCCGCGAGCCGGAGTGCGTCCTCGATACGGACGATGCCGACCTGTTCACCGTTCGGTCCGACCAACCGGACCTCGGGCACACGGATGCGGTCGTTGATGCGCGTCTCGGAGCTGATGGGGTCTCCTCGGTTCGATGGCGTTTCTGTGCTGCACCGCGGCGTGAAGCTCGCCCCTAGAGCATGCAGCCGCCTCGCGGCATCCTGCCGGATCCGCGAGACCCTTTTACTCCAACCGATCGAACCGGTATGGCAATACCGCTTCATTCCGCCGTCGAACAGTGTTCTCGGCGGGATCGGGACCCGGCGGCCTGTGAACCGGCCACGCGGGTGGGAGCGGGGCTCCACTTTAACGCCCCCGAAAGGCCGAGGGCGTTGCGCGCATGTGAGAGTAACAGGCGTGACCGAGTCGCAGCCAACCGAGCCCCCCGAAACAGCCGCACCGCCGAACGGCGAGCAGCCCGGGGAGGGCCTCGATGCCACGGATACCACGTACAACGTGCGCGAACTGAGCAATGTTCCCAGCGTCGAGGTGATCAGCCGGGCCGCCGTGATGCTGATGTCGGCGGCGGCCGAGAAACTGGGCCTGGCCGAGGAGGACCCGGACGACTCCCCGGTCCGTGACCTCGACGAGGCACGCCGCCTGATCACTTCGCTGGCCGGCCTGATCACGGCCTCGGTGGAGTACCTCGGCCCCCATGCGGGAGCGCTGCGGGACGGACTGCAGACGCTGCAACGTGCCTTCCGGGAAGCATCCTCGGAACCGGATCCACCCGGCCAGGGCCCGGGGGAGAAATACACCGGCCCCGTTCACTGAACGGCTCTCCCGGCCGAGCACCCGAGCTCGCGAGCGGCTCTCCTGGAAGCACGGGCGGACCGCTCAATCGCTCGGCCTCGCCCGCACCACCCGGTGATCACTTCTCCGCGTGTCGCGACCTAACCGTGGGCAACGCGGGCAGCGCCACCAAGGGGACGGCCACTCCGAGCCGGGCGCGAAGCTGTCGACGAGAGTTCCGATCCCAGTGGGATCGGGCAGTAGACGATGCCAGAACAACGGTGCACCGATTCACTCGGCGAGAGGTCCGCGACCACGGTCTCGCGGGGTGCGCCGGGGCCGGAAAAACGCGCTCACGGCCGAAGCCCGCTCGGACCGCACCGCGTGGCGACGCGGCGCGGTCCGTCTCAAGGGCCTGTCGGTTGGGTCGCCGTGCCATCCCGGCCGGTCCGACGTGCCGAGCTACGAAAAAGATGAGAGCTCCCGGAGAACGTCGGTACCGGTGAGCGACACCTCCGGCTCACTGCCCCCGCACGGCCAGCGCGTCGATCTCGACGAGCAGGTTGGCGGGCAATCCCACATAAACCGTGGTTCGTGCCGGGTAGGGCTCCCCGACCAAACGAGCGTAGGTCTCGTTCATCTCCGTGAAATGGGCCACGTCGGTGAGATAAACCCGCAGCATGAGCACGTCCTCGACTCCCGCCTCCGCCTCGGCCAGGATGGCGAGAACGTTGCGCAGCGCCTGCTCGGTCTGTTCGGCCACGGAATTCGACACCGGTTTTCCGGTGGCGGGATCAACACCCGTTTGGCCCGAGACCTGCACCAGGTTGCCCTTGCACACGGCCTGCGACAGGGGCACCCCCGCCGGTGGGGTCGGAGCCTTCGGGGTGGTCACGACGGTTCTGGACATTGGTATCCACCTTTCGGGAGAAATCAGCGGTCCGGTGGCTGCCAACCGAGTTCGACCGATACGCGGTCGCAGGCACGGGACAACTCACCGGTGGATCCGAGCAGTTCGTCGAAGCCGAACAGCACTTTTGGTGCCGACAACGAAACCGCGGCGACGATCTCGCCACGGGAATCGCGCACTCCGGCGGCTATGCAGTGCACGAAGTCCTCGTGTTCGCCGCGGTCGACGGCGTAGCCTGCTCGCGAGGCCCGGTCCAGTTCGGTCAGGAACCGCTCGGGATCGGTGATGGTGTTGTCCGTCAACGCGGGATAGTCCAGCGCGGCGGCGACGTCCCCGCGAGCGGGTTCGTCGAGCCCGGAAAGCAGTATCTTTCCCACCGCCGTGCAGTGCAGCGGCGCGCGAGCACCGATGCGTGAGTACATCCGCACCGCATGGGTGCTGTCCACCTTGTCCACGTAGACCACCTGGTCGTCCTCGCGAACGGCCAGATGCACGGTGTGCCCCGTGCTTTCCCCGAGTTCGAGCAGGTGGGAGCGAGCCGTGTCGCGAACGTCGATCCCGTCCAACGCGCGGTTGGCCAGTTCGAACAGTGCGCTTCCGAGCCGATAGTGATACACATCGGAGCGTTTGACGAACCTGTCGGATTCCAACGAACGCAACAACCGCATGACGGTGGATTTGTGCACTCCCACCGCCTCCGCGAGCTGGTCGAGGTTGCGGGGCCCGTCGGCCAACTCGGTCAGCAGCGCGAGTCCGCGCCGCAGGCTCTGGCTCATTCCGTGGTCCTTTTCGCTCTCGTCGACCGCTCCACCAATCATCGATGCCCAACCTCTTGCGGATTGCGCTGGGCATTCGAAAGGACCATCCGGCAGCGGTTCCGTTGACGGCCACCTTGCGAACTGCTAGACAACATTCTAGCAATATATGCAATACCTGTTGCATCAGGCGCAATTGGAGATCCGGTGCGAGCAGCGACGATGGATCGGAGCGCGGTACGTGCCCTCCGGGAAGAACGGCTCGACTGGCGGTTCAAGGCTGTGCCGTCCGAAGCCTTCGGGAGCACGATCGCGGAATTCCTTCGAACGGAGCCCGAGATCACCGGGAGTGGATTCGTGGGTCCGCTGCTGCTGTTGGAGCGGTCGGCGCTGGAACACAATCTGACGACGATGGCCGACTGGTGTGCCACGCGACAGGTGCTGCTGGCGCCGCACGGCAAAACGACCATGGCCCCGCAGCTGTTTCAACGACAGCTCGACCACGGGGCATGGGCGATGACCGCCGCCACCGTCAGCCAACTCCGGGTCTATCGCGCGTTCGGCATCAGCAGGGTGCTGCTGGCCAACCAGTTGGTCGACGAGTCGGGACTGCGCTGGCTGTCGGAGGAGCTCGACAACGACCCCGGTTTCTCGTTCGGCTGCTGGGTGGATTCGGTGGCGAACGTGCGGCTGATGAGCGAGGTTCTGGCAGCGAAACGCGCGCGTCGGCGGGTGGACGTGCTGGTGGAACTCGGTGGCGAACACGGCCGCACCGGAACCAGAACCGTGGCGGAAACGGTGGAGGTGGCGCGCGCGGTGTCGGAGAGTCCGGCACTGCGACTCGTCGGCGTCAGTGGCTACGAGGGCGCGATCTCGCACGATCTCAGTGACGAGGATCTGACCGCGGTGGACTCCTATCTGGCTCGCCTGCGGGAGTCGGTCACGCGGATAGCCGCGGCGGGGATGTTCGACCGAACGGAGGAAATCGTCGTCACCGCGGGCGGGAGTTCCTATTTCGACCAGGTGGCCGAGGCGCTCACGGCGCCGTGGGAGTTGGATTCACCGGTGCTTCCCGTGCTGCGGAGCGGGTCGTACATCACTCACGATCACGGCTTGTACCGCACCATGTCGCCTTTCGGTCGGGCACACCGGCTCGCCGGACCGGAGCAGCCGTTTCGTGCCGCCATGCGAATCCTCGCTCAGGTGACCTCACGTCCGGAACCGGAACTGGCGCTACTCATGTTGGGCAGGCGTGATGCCTCGTTCGACCAGGCACTGCCGCAGCCGCGGGCCCTGCGGGCGCGGGACGGCGCCACCAGTCCCCTGACCGATTCACGCGTCATCGAACTGGCCGATCAGCACGCTTTCATGTCGGTCCCGGCGGACTCGGAGATCTGCGTGGGCGACTGGGTCGAGTGCGGGCTGTCGCACCCCTGCACGACGTTCGACAAGTGGCAGCTCATACCGCTCGTGGACAACGGGAGAGTCGTGGATCTGGTGCGTACTTTCTTCTGATCGGGGCTTTCCGCTCGGGTTGGCGGGCTGCTCGCTCGGCGGAAACCGAGAACGTGTCGGGCCGGAACGGAGGCGAGGATGGACGAGATCCTGATTCGGGGCGCACTGGTGGTCGACGGCAGTGGAGCACCGCCCTTCGAAGCAGACGTGACGATCGGTGCGGGCCGTGTCTCGGCTGTCGACAGCCCCGGGAGTCTGCGCGGCAGCCGCACCATCATCGCCGACGGGCTGGTGCTTTCCCCCGGATTCGTCGACATGCACGCGCATTCGGATCTGCTGCTGCTCACCGACCACCGGCACACCGCCAAGGTGGCGCAAGGGGTGACCACCGAGGTGATCGGCCAGGACGGGCTCTCCTACGCTCCCGTCGACGATCGAACGCTGCGGAACCTGCGTACTCAGCTGGCGGGTTGGAACGGCGATCCCCCCGAGTTCGACTGGAACTGGCGTGGCGTGGGCGAGTACCTGGATCGCCTCGACCAGGGGGCAGCCATCAACGCCGCCTACCTGGTTCCGCACGGCACACTGCGGATGCTGTGTGTGGGCTCGGAAAACCGTCCCGCTTCGGAACTCGAACTGGCACGCATGCGCGAGGAACTGGCGCGGGGAATGTCCGAGGGGGCGTTCGGCATGTCCTCGGGGTTGACCTACGCACCCGGCATGTACGCCACGACAGCCGAGCTCGTCACGCTGTGCGAGGTGGTCGCCGAGTACGGCGGCTATCACTGTCCCCACCACCGCAGTTACGGCGCTGGCGCCCTCGCCTGTTACGAGGAGATGATCCGGATCAGCAGGCAGTCCGGCTGCGCGTTGCACCTGGCACACGCGACCGTGAATTTCGAGGTGAACCGGGGGCGTGCCCCCGAACTGCTGGCGATGCTGGACGAGGCGTTGGACTCGGGGGTCGGGATCACGATGGATTCCTACCCTTATCAGGCGGGATGCACCTCGCTGCACGCACTGCTTCCCAGCTGGATGTTCAGCGGGGGTGTCGAGGCGACGTTACGAAGGTTGTCCGATCCGGCCAGCAGGAGACGTGTGCTGCGGGAGATGGAGTTCGAAGGCTCCGACGGTGCGCACGGTGTACCGATCGACTGGAGTGCCATCGAGATCAACGGGGTGCGGCACCCCGGCAGGACCGGTCATCTGGTGGGACGTGACATCGCGACGGCGGCCGATGCCGAAGGGGTGCCTCCGGGGGAGCTCTACCTGGACACCCTGTTGGCGGATGAACTGGGCAGTTCCTGTCTGATGCACGTCGGTCACGAGGAGAACGTGCGTGCCATCATGCGGCACCGGATGCACACCGTGGGCAGCGACGGACTACTGCTCGGTGAACGGCCTCATCCTCGCGGATGGGGGACCTTCCCGCGTTATCTGGCGCGATACGTGCGGGAGCTCGGGCTGCTCGATCTTTCGGAGTGCATCCGTCACATGACCTCGGCACCGGCACTCCGCCTGGGGCTGTCCGACAGAGGGCTCGTGCGACGAGGCATGGTCGCGGACCTCGTGTTGTTCGATCCGGAGGAGATTCGCGACAACGCGACGTTCGAACACCCCCGTGCGCAACCCAGCGGAATCAGCCACGTAATGGTCAACGGTGTCCCAGTGCTCGAACACGGGAAGCGTAACGACGCCACACCGGGACGAGCGCTACGACGTGACGGCGGGGGAACCGCCTGAGAGCTCGCCTCAGCTCCGTTCCCGTGGGGCGCTGTCCGGAGCGGACGTTCCGGCGGGCACCCCGAGCGGTGCGCCCGAGCCCGGTCGAGAAGTTGTCCGGAAACCGCCACTGTGAATTTTGGTCTAGTCCACCTGTGAGAGCTGCGGCACACTGAGCCGGAGAAGATCGGCGCGACTGCCCCGGGAGGGGGAGCACGCCGGTGTTCGGACCGAGGTGGGGTCTCCGCTCCGGCCAGTCGGCCCTGGGCGGCGCACCCCGCGAAACGACGAAGCGAGCGGACCGGAGCGAGCAGCTTCCGGACACGGCCGGGAATTGGAGAGTCATGTGGACGAACACACTGAATCGGCGTACGTTGCTGGCCTCGTTGGGCGCAGCGGGGGCCGCGGCAGCGGCGCTGCCCGCCGCGGCCACGGCACCCAGCGGAGGTGATCACAGACCGGCCTATCTGGGCAGCTTCAGCTGGACCGACCCGCCGGGCAGGGGATTCGACGTCGCTTCCCACGAGCTGAGTTCGGGACGACTGCGACCGATCCATTCGGTCGAAGGAGTCCCCGACGCGTCGTGGTTGGCGTTCTCTCTCGACCGCCACGTGCTCTACACGACCAACGAACTGGTCCCGAACGGTTCCGTGACGGCACTGAGCCTGCGGGATCCGCGAAACCCACGGATCATCAACACCCGCTCCAGCCGAGGCGCCGGGCCGACGCATCTCAGCGTGCATCCCAGCGGCCGGTTTCTGCTGACGGCCAACTACACCGATGGCTCCGTCGCGGTCCACCGGTTGGAGGTGGACGGCAGCATCGGGGAATCGACGGATCTGGTTCGACACACCTCCGAACTACGCGCGCCCCACGCACATCAGGTCGTCACAGATCCGAGCGGACGGTGGATCGTGGCGGTCGACCTGGGGGCGGACGCTGTCTTCACCTACCGGCTGGACATCGAGTCCGGCGAATTACACCGAAACCAGCGGCTGTCCACTCCGACGGGCAGCGGGCCTCGCCATTTGACCTTTCATCCGGACGGCCGACACGCCTACCTGCTCAACGAGTTGGCCAGCACGGTGACGGTACTGCGCTGGGATGCCGCGGCGGGGGTTTTCGAGCTGGGTGAGAGCGTCAGCACCCGCCCACCGGACGCCGTGGGAGAGAACTATCCAGCGGAGATCGTGGTCACTCGCGACAGCGACTGCTACGTCACCAATCGGGGCGATAACACCATCGCTCACTTCAAGGTGAGCGGCCGGGGAACACGGTTGCACCTGACAGGCACGAGCGAGACCGGCGGGGACTGGCCTCGGCACTGCACATTGGACCCGAGTCGACGATGGCTCCACGTGGCCAATCAGAACTCGGGAACGGTCACCAGGCTGGCGCGCGACAGTGTGACGGGCTCGTTGAGTCCGGTGGTCGACACCGTGGAGGTTCCCGGGGTCGCCGTGGTGGCGCTGTAGCGAACCGGTGGCGGGCGAAACGCGGTAGACGGCGACTTTCCCGTCGTGGAGCCCGCCACCCTCGCAAAAGAAGTTCTCTCCTTTTACAGGTCTAAACCTTGTGTCCGCTCATCGCCCCACTTAGCATCGAGCACATTGCACAGAACAGAACAGACGTTGCATTCAACGCAACGGAGGTGTCATGCGGTTCTGGAAATTAGCCACCGCCGCACTCGCGGCGACGTTGCTGGTGGGATGCGGACCACCCCAGGTGGATCAAACGAACTCCGGGGCGGACAGCCGCACCGGAACTCTTCGGGTCTGGCTGTTCGACGAGGCCAACCGCGATCCGAAGGAAAAAGTGGTCAATGCCGCGGTGAAAGACTTCGAGGAGAACCACCGGGACGTCACCGTCGAAGTCCGCTACATCGCGGTGGACACGCGATCGGAACGCTTCACCGGTGCCTTCAACGACCCCTCCAGCGCCCCCGATGTGGCGGAGTTCGGCAACACCGACCTCGCCAGCTACGTCGCGGCTGGTGGGATGGCGGATCTCACCGGCATGATCGAGGACTGGCCCGCCGCTACCGATCTTTCCGACTCGGTGCTGGATACGGCCAAAGTCGACGACAAGACCTACGGAGTTCCCTGGTTCACCGGGGTGCGAGCGCTGTACTACCGCACCGACGTGTTCGACGAGCTGGGACTCGAACCACCGCGCAGTCTCGGTGAACTCGTCGAGACCGCTCGCACCATCCGTTCGGAGCGGCCGGACATGTACGGTATCGCCGCGGGCGGCAAGTACACCTACGCGATGATGCCGTTCATCTGGGCGTCCGGCGGAAAACTCGCCGAACGCGGGAACGATTCGTGGCGGTCCGCCATCGACAGCGAGGCCTCCCGCCGTGGGGTACGCACCTACACCAGCCTGCTCGATCCGGCGATCTGCCCACCTGACCAGTGTGCACAGCTGACCGGGACCGAAAGCGTCCAGGCGTTCGCGGGTGGCAAAGCGGCCATGGCCATCGGCGGGGACTTCAACCGGACCGCTGTCAACGAGGGAGCGGCTGGAGACAAGTACGACGTGGTGCCACTTCCGGGGCGAAAGACCGGTTCGATCGCACCCGCGTTCGCGGGGGGCAATCTGCTCGGGGTGCTGCGGTCCTCGGACCATTCCACTCTCGCCCAGGAATTCATCAAAGTGCTCGCGGGCAAGAAGTACCAGCGCCGGATGTACGAGGCGATGAGTTATCTGCCCACCTTCGAGGACGTTCAGGACAAGGTGGCAGCAGACGATCCGGCCATCGAACCGTTCATCGAGACACTGCAGGCAGGCACCCGTTTCGTCCCGAGCACACCGGCGTGGTCCGAGATCGACGCGCAGGAGATCCTGCCGACCATGACGCAGCGGATCGCCACCGGCGAGGAGATCCGCCCTGCCACCCAACGAGCGGCCCAGCGCATGAACAGTGCATTCGGCGACCGGTAGGACTTCGTTGACTCGGTTTCCGCGGCGCTCGCCCGACAGTCCCCTCGTGGCGGCCGGGCCGCGCGGGGCTTCGACTCGGCCGCACCGAAGCCCCGCGGGACAGCCACATTCGAGCGGGCACGGCAAGACCTGACCAAGCGCTGCTGGCGCCCCGGCCGCCCCGATCCAGAAGGTTCCAGCCGATGACAGCCGAGCTGACCACCGAATCCGGCCCTAGCGCACCACGAGGGGAATCGGAAACACGTTACGGACGCCGCAGGCGTCGCTCCGGCGAAGACGGACAGACCCGCGCCGCGGTGCTCTATCTGGCCCCAGCTGGTGTTCTGCTGATCGCGGTGATGGCCTATCCGCTGTACCAACTCGTGCAACTGTCGCTGTACGAGTACGGCCAGGCCCAGGCCAGCGGTGGGGCACCACTGGAGTTCCTCGGGCTGGGCAACTATGCCAGGCTGCTCAGCGACGGCCGTTTCTGGATGGTGTTGCTCAACACCTGTGGATTCGCCGCGGTGTGCGTGCTGGGCAGCCTGGCGGTGGGAATCGCACTGGCCGTACTGGCCGGCAGGGTTCGCTGGCTGCCCCGCACCCTGCTTTTCCTCGCGGCACTGGGTGCCTGGGCGACACCGGCGGTTGCCGGTTCGACAGTGTGGCTCTTCCTGTTCGACCAGAACTTCGGGCTGGTGAACGAAGTGCTGAGTGGGCTCGGCTGGCAGGGTATGGCGGGCTTCTCCTGGACCTACGATCGGTTCGCCGCGTTCGGCCTGGTGGCCGGTGAGGTCGTCTGGTGCTCCTTCCCGTTCGTGATGGTGACAATGTACGCGGGAATCAAGGCCATACCCGGCGAGATCGTCGAGGCCGCTTCGCTGGACGGGGCCTCGGCCTGGCGCACCGCTCGAAGCGTGCTGCTGCCGATGCTGCGGCCGCTTCTGATCATCGCCACCATTCAGTCGATCATCTGGGATTTCAAGATCTTCACACAGATATACGTGATGACCGACGGCGGCGGAATCGCGGGGCAGAATCTCGTACTCAACGTCTACGCCTACCAGGAGGCGTTCGCCGGATCGAATTACGGACTCGGATCGGCCATCGGAGTGGTTATGACCGGGTTGCTGTTGCTGATCACGGTGATTTACCTGTGGGCCCAACGAGCGACGGGGGAAAACACGTGACGACAGCGGCAGGCGCCCCGAAACGGGGGCTCATCGGCCGCGTGCTGCCGGGAAAACGTCCCGGGAGAACACTGGCCGAGATCGCGACAGTACTCGTGGCGGCCACCGTCGCCTTTCCGCTCTACTGGATGGTGCTCACCGCCTTCAAGCCGGACGGGCAGATCCAATCCACCGACCCGCGTCCGTGGACGTTTTCGCCCACGCTGGAAAACTTCCGCCAAGTGTTCACCGTGGACGATTTCGGCAGGTACTTCCTGAACAGTGTGATCGTGGCCGGGATCGTGGTACTGCTCTCGCTCGTGATGTCGTTTCTGGCCGCGGTGGCACTTACACGGTTCCGTTTCCGGGGCCGAACCGTGCTGCTGATCATGATTCTGGTGGCGCAAATGGTTCCGGTGGAGGCACTGACCATTCCACTGTTCTTCCTGATGCGTTCGGTCGGTTCGGTGGCGCCCTGGTTCGGGTTGAACCACCTCGGATCGTTGATCCTGGTGCACCTGGCCTTTAGCCTGCCGTTCGCGATATGGATGCTCCGCGGCTTCGTCGCCGCAGTTCCGACCGAACTCGAGGAAGCCGCCACACTGGACGGGGCAGGCAGGTTCCGATTCACGTGGCAAGTACTCTTTCCCCTGGTGGCCCCGGGCCTCGTGGCGATGAGCGTGCTGTCTTTCATCCACGCGTGGAACGACTTCCTGTTCGCCAAGACGTTCATCATCTCGGCGACGGAGAACCAGACGCTGCCGTTGGCGATCCTGGTCTTCTTCAAACCCACGGGCAACGACTGGGGTGCCATCATGGCGGGCTCCACCCTGATGACGATCCCCGTCCTGGTGTTCTTCGTGTTCGTCCAACGCCATCTGGTCTCCGGTATAGCAGGAGCGGTGAAAGCGTGAACAGCAAAGTCTCTCCCCTTCCGTTGGACTCGGTGGTCCCCCGGCCCGCGGTGGTGCGACCGGGCGGGGGCAGCTTCGTACTGGACGGTGACACCACGCTCGCGGGCGACTCCGCCGCGTGCGGCTGGTTTCGCCGACACGTGGGCGCGGCTGTCGGACTGCCACTTCGCGAGTCCGAGCACGCCGACATCACGTTCCTGATAATGCCGGAGGAAGTCGAGGCCCCCGAGGGATACCGGCTCGACATCACCGAGCACGAGATCCGGGTCCGTGCCCACGACGAGGGCGGCGCCCACTACGCGGCCCAGACCCTGCGACAGCTGCTGGGGGCCGAAGCCTGGCGCGCGGCACCGACCGGAGAGGGACCGTGGCTGTTGCCGTGCGGCGGGATCGAGGATCGCCCCCGGTTCACCTGGCGTGGCTGTCATCTCGATCTCGCGCGGCACTTCATGCCCAAGCGAGAGGTGTTGCGCTTCGTCGAGCTGCTGGCGGCGCACAAGCTCAACGTGCTGCACCTGCACCTGACCGACGATCAGGGATGGCGGATCGAAGTCCCCGGGCTCCCCCGTCTCACCGAGGTAGGGGCCTGGCGGAAGGGGTCACAGCTCGGCGCCGGCCCCGACGCGGGCCACCTCGAACGCCCCCACGGGGGCTACTACACCGGAGCAGATCTGGCAGAGATCGTCTCCTACGCGGCCGAACACCGGATCACCGTCGTGCCCGAGATCGATGTACCGGGCCACTGCCAGGCGGCCATCGCCTCCTATCCGGAGTTGGGCAACGAACCCCACCGGCAGTTGGATGTGTGGACCGGTTGGGGGATCAGCGAGCACGTACTCAACGCGGAGGAAAGCACGGTGGAGTTCTTCCGTCGCGTGTTCGACCACGTGCTCAGCGTGTTCCCCTCCCCCGTCATCTGCGTGGGAGGTGACGAGGTACCGCCCGAGGAGTGGGAACGCAGCCCACGGTGCGTGCGACGCAGCAGGCAACTCGGGCTCTCGGAACCCGCGAAGCTGCACGGCTGGTTTCTGCGCCGGATCATCGAACACCTGCACGCCAGGGGCAGACGAGCGATCGGCTGGGACGAGATGCTCGATTCCGGCGAATCGCTGCCCGCCGGGAGCATCGTCGCCTCGTGGCGCGACGAGCAAGGCGGAGTCCGCGCTGCCGACGCGGGGCACGACACTGTCATGTGCCCCGAGAAGCGGGTGTACCTGGACCATCGACAGGCCACGGGCCCCGAGGAACCCGTTCCGGTCGGATTCGTGAACACTCTGGAGGACGTCTACGCCTACGAGCCGGTACCGGCCGGGTCCCCGAGCGCGTTGTCCCGGCGTGTGCTGGGAACACAGGCACAAGTGTGGACCGAGCACCTCGACTCGCCGTCCAGGGTCGACTACGCCGTTTTTCCGAGACTGTGTGCTTTCGCCGAGGTCGCCTGGTCGTCTACCGCCGTCCGGGACTTCTCGGACTTCCGGACCCGGTTGAGCACGGAGCATCTCGCACGGCTGACGGCCCTCGGAGTACAGTTCCGGCCGCTGTGGGGACCGCTGCCCTGGCAACAGCGCCCGGGCGTACCCGGTAAGCCGCGTTGAGCGTCCCCGAGCGGCGCGGCCGCGGTAAAGCGAACAGCCGGCGGGGCGGGCACCGGCCGCCTCAGGTGTCCCGCCCGGCAGGCTCACCTTTCTGCCCGATCCCCCTGCCGGTTTCCGAGGCGCGTGAGTCCCGCGAGCTCTCGTCCTCCCCCGGGTGGGCGAGTCTCGCCTGGGAGTCCACGTAGGACCGCGGCAGAGCTCGGGAACTCAGCACCACACGTCCGGTGTCGACAGCCGCACCGAATTGGCGACTCTGTCCCACGTAAACCCCCACCGGGATCTGAACGGCTACCAGCAGGCACAACGAAAGCAGCGGCAGTGTCCACGATCCGGTGAGATCGCGCAGGGCACCGGTGAGTATCGGCCCGGTGGCGGCCACCAGATATCCGGCTGTCTGCGACATCGCCGCCAGCGCGGCGGCTCCTCTGGCGTCGGCCGCGCGCAGGACGACGAGCATGAACCCGATCCCGATCGTCCCGCCGAGTCCCACTCCCAACACCAGCACCCAGCACAGTGCCCCACTGCGTGGTGCCAGGGTCAGTCCGAGCAGCCCGACGAGCAGCATGGTGGGAAAGCTCGTGGTGATCCACACCTGACGGCTGCTGCGAGCCGCCATTATGGGTGCCGCCAGCGAGAAGGGAATCCCCACGAGGTTGGCCAGTGAAAGCATCTGGCCGCCGGTCGTGGGGTCCATACCACTGTCGGTGAGTATCTTCGGCAACCAGGCGATGACGGTGTAGAACGTCAGTGACAGCAGGGCGAAGAAGCCGGTGACACCCCATCCCAACGGACTTCGCCAGGCTTGTCCGCCCCGCGCGTCACCGACAGCGTCGGGCCTGGCCCCCCTCGGGTCGCGCTGTTGGGGAAGCCACAGCACCACGGCCAGCAACGCGGGAACTGCCCACACCGCCAGGGTGGCGCGCCAACCGAGTCCTGCGAAATGCTGCCAGGGAATCGTCAACCCGGCTGCCGCGGCGGTACCGATGCTGATTCCCATCGTGTACAACCCCGTCATGACGCCGCTCTGCGCGCCGAAACGTTTCTTGATCACTGTGGGAAGGAGTACGTTTCCGCCGGTAATGGCGATGCCCACCAGTATCGTTCCACCGAACAACGCGACGGAGACCGGAGCCACTCGCAGCAGGATTCCGGCGAACAGCAACAGCAGTGCGGCCGCTATGGTGCGTTCCTCACCGTAACGCCTTCCCAAACGGGGCGCGGTGGTGGACAACACCACGAAGCACAGCAGCGGAACCGTGGTGAGCAGCCCGATGGCGGTGTTCGACAAACCGGTGTCCGACTGGATCTGTCCCACCAACGGTGCCACCGAAGCTATCGCGGGACGCAGATTGATCGCGACGATCAATATCCCGAATGCGGACAGCGAAAACGAGAGGATGTTGATCTTGTTTTTGTTCGAAACGCCGGAGTGGTTCCCGGCGGATCCAGTAGTGTCATTCAACATGAATCACATTTCATTTTCCGGGAATTGTGAAGTGACGTTACCAAATGAATTTTCTTCACAGAACACCCGGAACAAAGAAAATGGCCGGTCAACACTTTATCATTCTTTCGAGCGACCGCAGATAGTGGGAAAATTCGGCTCGAAATTAACTATTCTCCCTCAAGGACGAAACACCCCTCGGTGACAATCAAGATCATCATTAGGGGCCGAAAATACGAATTACGCCGCTATTTTGTTCGTGTTTTTCGGGGAAGCGGCTGCCGAAGCAGGAAACCGGCCCACGACCACGGGAGAGGCGAGAGGCGCCGTTATCGCACCGACGAAGGGAGCCGAAAAGATCATTTTTACCCCTTCGGCATTCCGAAACGGGCGACGGAAAACCGGAGGACAACCGCGAAGCGGGCGTGCGGCACCAGTGGTGGAATTTCCTCAGGGAACGACGCGTGCCAACACGGCACGGAAGGCGTCACGATGCACGCAGGCGGGATCCTGCGCCAGGTAATGACCGATCTCCCGGACGAACCCCTCGGGGGTCATGGGAGGTGCGGGAGCGGTCGTCGGTGACTCACTCGCCGTGATCTCACCCGCTCGACTCGGATAGAGCACGAGCGCGCCCACGACCTCGATGTCGTCGAGCAGTTCCCGATATGCGGCGATGCCTTCGGCGAGCCTGGTTCCCCCACCCCTGAACTTGCCCCCGTTTCGACGCAGCGTGCCGTCGGCATCGGCAGTGTAGTGCCCGGGCAGCCACATCTTCGATTCGATCAGAACCAGCCGCCTGCCGCACAGTACGGCGTGGTCGATGTCCGCGAAGACCGAATCGGGCCAGGACAACCCGTGGAAGACCTTGGCCCCCGGCAGTCTGGTGAAGTAGTCGGCCAATAACCCCGCGGTGAAGCGCTCACCGTACTCGCCACGTATCCCCTCGGGTTGGCCGAAAACCACGGAACGGCCGAACTCGGACAGAAAGACCCGATCCTCCGAAGCCGGTGGCAGGTATTCCGGAACGTGGCGATACACCCCCGCCACGGCCACGGCGGGCATCAGCCACAGCACCAACATCAGGGGCCAGGCGTCACTGGCCAACACCACGGGCAACAACAGCGCCCACCCACCGATGGTGGCGAGCACTTCGCCTCGGCTGTACGTGGCGCGGGGAAAGTAACGTACCGGTTGCTCGGGATTGACCGCGTTCCACCACTGCAAGCGTTCCACATCGGGCTCGGGAACGGGGGGCACGAAACTCGGGTCGGCACCGAAATCACGCCTGTCGTTGTCCCGCGAACGACGGCGGCGGTTGGTAGGAGTGCCACGGGTGTCTCGTCCACCGGCGGCGAGGGTCTCGCCACGATCGTAGGCCGCGCGACGCGCCGGATCACTGAGAGTCTCGTACGCCTCCTGCAACGAGCGGAAAGTGCCCGCCGTGCCCCCGGCGTCGGGATGCATCACACGGGCAAGCGACCGATAAGCCGACTTGATCTCCGCGGCGGAGGCTTCACGAGTCACCCCGAGCAGCTCGTAGTAGTCGACCCCGCTCAAGCTGTCGCGCCCACCTTCCGTTCCGACACTGTGACGATGCGGCCGCGCTCGGATGGGCGTCCCGGGGAGCGTCGAATGAGAGGCGTTTTCCCCTGGGGTGCACACCGACACGCGGGGAAAGAGAGTACACAGTAGTCGATCTCGACCGGGGTCCGGTTCCCGATATCACCGCTGCGCCGGAGGATCGAGGAAGTGTCGATCCTCCGACGTGGGGCTCAGTGCCCGGCCAGTGCCGGTGCCAAGAAGCGGCCGGTATAGCTCTCCTCGACCTCGGCCAGCTGCTCCGGAGTTCCCTCGGCGACCAGCGTGCCACCACCGTTACCACCTTCGGGGCCCAGGTCGAGCAGCCAGTCGGACATTTTGATCACGTCGAGGTTGTGCTCGATCACGACCACGGTGTTTCCCTTGTCCACCAGACCGTTGACCACACCGAGCAGCTTGCGAATGTCCTCGAAGTGCAGCCCTGTGGTCGGTTCGTCGAGAATGTAGACGGTCCGGCCCGTCGAGCGCTTCTGGAGCTCACTGGCGAGCTTGACCCGTTGGGCCTCGCCTCCGGACAACGTGGGCGCGGGCTGGCCGAGACGTACGTAGCCGAGTCCGACGTCCACCAGCGTCTTCAGATACCTGTGAATTGCGGTGATCGGCTCGAAGAACTCGGCGGCGTCCTCGATGGGCAGGTCGAGAACCTCCGCGATGGTTTTGCCCTTGTAGTGGACCTCGAGGGTCTCCCGGTTGTAACGGGCCCCCTTGCAGACCTCGCAGGGGACGTAGACATCGGGCAGGAAGTTCATCTCGATCTTGAGAGTTCCGTCGCCCGCGCAGGCCTCACAACGTCCCCCCTTGATGTTGAACGAGAACCTGCCTGGCTGATACCCACGAACCTTCGCCTCCGTAGTGGCCGCGAACAGCTTCCGGATTCGGTCGAATACCCCCGTGTAAGTGGCCGGGTTGGAACGGGGCGTACGCCCGATCGGGGATTGATCCACCTGGACGAGCTTGTCCACGTTGTCGAGTCCCCTGATGCGCTTGTGCCTGCCGGGAACCGTGCGAGCACCGTTGAGCTTGTTGGCCAGCGAGGAGGCCAGCACGTCGTTGACCAGGGTCGACTTGCCGGAGCCGGAAACGCCGGTAACGCCTATCAGACAACCCAGCGGGAACGAGACGTCGATCTCCCGAAGGTTGTTCTCCCTGGCCCCGACCACGGTCAGCTGGTTTTTCGGGTTCCTGGGCCTGCGCTCGGCGGGGAGCTCGATGCGCTTGCGCCTGGCCAGGTAGTCCCCGGTCAACGACTTCTCGTTGGCAAGCAGCTCGGCGACCGGACCGGCATGTACGACGCGTCCGCCGTGTTCACCGGCCCCCGGGCCGATGTCGACCACCCAATCGGCACTTCGCACCGTGTCCTCGTCGTGCTCCACCACGATCAGGGTGTTGCCGAGGTCACGCAGCCGGTTCAACGTATCCAGCAGGCGGTGGTTGTCACGTTGATGTAGCCCGATCGAGGGTTCGTCGAGTACGTAGAGGACTCCGACCAGCCCGGAACCGATCTGGGTGGCCAGCCGAATACGTTGGGCCTCACCGCCGGACAGCGTGCCCGCGGGTCGATCCAGCGAGAGGTACTCGAGCCCCACGTCGAGCAGGAAGCCCAACCTGGCCTGTACCTCCTTGAGGACTCGTCCGGCGATCATCTGTTCCCGCTCGCCCAGCACCAGCCCGTCGAGGAACGTCGAACACTCCCGCACGCTCAGCGAACTCACCTGGGCTATGGACATCTCCCCCATCGCGGGGTTGTGCACGGTGACGGCCAGGATCTCCGGTTTGAGCCGAGTACCCGCGCAGGAGGGACAGGGCACATCGCGCATGTAGCCCTCGTACTTCTCCCGTGCGTAGTCGGAGTCGGTCTGGTCCAACCGGCGTTCCAGGAAGGGGATCACGCCCTCGTAGGCGGCGTAGTAGGAGCGCTGCCTGCCGTAGCGGTTCCGGTAGCGCATGTGGATCTGGTCGGTGCTGCCGTGCAGCACGACCTTTTTGACCTTGGTGGGCAACCGCTTCCAGGGGGTGTCCATCCGGAAGCCGATCGACTCCGACAGGGCGCTCAGCATACGGGTGAAGTACTCGGCGGTGTTTCCTCCCGCCCACGGCGCTATCGCCCCCTCGGACAACGAGAGGTCCTCGTCGGGAACGATGAGTTCCGGATCGACCTCCTTGCGGATACCGAGCCCGGTACAGTCCGGGCACGCCCCGTAGGGAGAGTTGAAGGAAAAGGCCCGTGGTTCCAGCTCCTCCACGCCGAAAGGGTGCCCGTTCGGACAGGCGAAGTTCTCGGAGAACTTGCGTTCCCGCTGGGCGTCGTGTTCCTCGACATCGACGAACTCCAGCGCGACCAACCCCTCTGCCAACCGAAGTGCGGTTTCCACGGAGTCGGTGAGCCGCTGTTTGGCCTCGGGCTTGACGGCGAGCCGATCCACGACCACGGCGATGTCGTGCTTTTCCTGCTTCTTGAGCGTCGGTGGCGACTCGAGCGGATATACGGCGCCGTCCACGCGCACGCGTGCGTAGCCCTGCGTCTGCAACTGTTCGAACAGGTCGACGTACTCGCCCTTGCGCCCCCGCACCACCGGAGCCAACACCTGGAACCGGGTACGTTCCGGCATCGCGAGGACCTGATCGACGATCTGCTGCGGAGTCTGCTTGCTGATGGGGTCCCCGCACTCAGGGCAGTGTGGTTTGCCCGCCCGGGAGAACAGCAGCCGCAGATAGTCGTGGACCTCGGTGATGGTGCCGACGGTCGACCGGGGGTTCTTGCTCGTGGACTTCTGGTCGATGGACACGGCGGGGGACAGTCCTTCGATGAAGTCGACATCCGGCTTGTCCATCTGCCCCAGAAACTGTCTGGCGTAGGCCGACAGCGACTCCACGTACCGGCGCTGCCCCTCGGCGAAGATGGTGTCGAAGGCCAGACTCGACTTGCCGGAACCGGACAGGCCGGTGAAAGCGATCAGGCTGTCACGCGGCAGGTCGAGATCGATTCCGGTGAGATTGTGCTCACGAGCGCCGCGGACGACTAGGCGGTCAGCCACTCGAAGATCCCTTCACAAAGTATGTGGTCTGCGGATGCGCGTTGTGATGCGGCGGCCGCCGTTGTCGCCGCTTCGCCACGATCCCGCCCACGGCGCCCGATACCCGAACAACCGGCGTTCGGTGGGCGCGGGGCGCGGTTCGCGCCCATGCTATTGCAGCGGGACGACAATACGGCTCGACGCGGTCCGCCCCGAACGGGGACCCGGACACCTCCGCCCGGGGCGAACAACGTCACGAACGCGACAGGCATTCCGAACCGGTTCCGGACCGGGGAACAACCACACGAACTTCACTCTCGTGAGTGATATATGCGTATCGCCCCACCCACCAAGGGGGTACCGCGCCGGTTTTACGGCCCCACGAGACTACCGCCAGGGGTGCGGGGCCGCCTATCCTCGTCCAAAGCCGGTACTACCACCCCGCCCCGATGACTCGGGACGACGACATCGAAGCCACGTGAAGGCGGGGAAGCATGACCGATCTCGAACACGAGGAACACGCCGACGGTGAAGTGACTCGGCAACACGCTCACCGAAAAGAGCTGGTGAGAGCCGTGCAGCAGGCCACTGCCGGGTTGCTGGCCACGGTCGAGGCGATGGACGAGACTTCGGTACACGAGCCCAGCCTGCTGCCCGGCTGGAGCAGGGCACATGTGATCTCGCACCTGGCCCGCAACGCCGACGGGTGCGTCAACCTGCTGAGATGGGCGCGTACGGGTGTCGAACACGCCATGTACGCCAGCAGGCAGGACAGGGACGCCGACATCTCCGAGGGCGGCCTGCGAAGCCACCGCCTGCTGTTGGAGGACGTGGCGGCCGCCTCGGGGCGGCTGGCGGAGGCTTTCCGCACACTTCCGGAACCGGCGTGGTACGCCGAGGTGGAAGTAGCCCCGGGAAAGTCGATCCCCGCGCACCGAGTACCACGGATCCGTCTGTTCGAGGTGCGGGTGCACTCGGTGGATCTGAATCACGGTTTCGGATTCGACGACATACCGCGCGAGGAGATCGAATGGCTGCTCAACGACGCCGTCCGACAGTTCGGCGGGCGCCCCGATGTCCCTCCGCTCTCCCTCCTGGTCGAGTTCACCGACGGGAGTAACAGTGTATGGCGGCTCGGTACACCGGACTCACCGGAGCACCGGGTGCGGGGCACCCCGGGCGCCGCCCTGGGATGGCTGCTGGGCAGAACCGGTACCCAGCAGCTGGCGGGTGACCCTCCCGAGCTGCCGCCGTGGCTGTGACCACCCACCGCGCGGGCCAATGGGCTCGGCCGGAACCTCGGCGAACCGGGACGACGTGCTCCTACTAGGCTCACCGCCGTGGAGATCCAGGAACACTACACCGGACACGTGCAGCCGGGCGGGGCCGCCGCGCGGCGGAGGCTGGACGCGCTGACCGTCACCAAGATTTCCGTGGGGCGGATGGACAACAACGCGTACCTGCTCACCTGCAGGCGCACCGGGGACGCGTTGCTGATCGACGCGGCCGACGACCCGGAGCGGTTGACCGACCTGCTCGGCCACGACGAGGACCGTCCGCGATTGCGCACCATCGTCACCACGCACCGGCATCCGGACCATTGGCAGGCACTCGGTTCCATCGCCGGTCAGACCGGTTCCTATACCGTGGCTCACCCCCTGGATTCGGAACCGCTTCCGGTTCCTCCCGACCGGGAGGTCGAACACGGCGAAACCATCCAGGTCGGTGAGTCCGCGCTGGAGGTCGTACACCTGCGGGGACACACGCCTGGTTCGATCGCGCTGCTCTACCGCGACCCGGTGGGGCATCCACACCTGTTCACCGGCGACTCGCTGTTTCCCGGTGGGGTCGGCAAGACACAAACGCGGGAGGATTTCCGCTCGCTGCTCGACGACGTGGAGAACCGGGTCTTCGGCGTCCTCACCGACGACACGTGGTTCTACCCCGGCCACGGTGACGACTCGACCCTGGGGCAGGAGCGTCCGAAACTGTCCGAGTGGCGGGCACGCGGCTGGTGAGCACCGGCCGGTCGGCCGACGGGCGAGACTCGCCCATCGCTGGACCTTCGGCCGGCGGTCCGAACGGTCGCCCGTGTCGAAACGCGTCCCGTTCGACGACACACCGACGCTGCGCACGGGGACTCGACGAACTCCCCCGCAGAGTGGAAACGTGCTCCGCGCCACCACCGTCATCCTGCTGAGCCTGTTGCTGGCCGCACCGGAGTTCCTGCCGCCACCGCAATCGACGGGCCCCGCGAACTCGGCAGCCAGTTGTGGAGGACCGAGCTCGCAGTTACGGATCATGCAGTACAACATCCATTCGGGACGTGACTCCCGGGGACGGCTGAATCCACGACGGACGGCTTCGGTGATCGAGCGATCGGGAGCCGAGGTGGTGGCGCTGCAGGAAGTGGATGTGCATTGGTCACGGCGCAGCGCCTGGCGCGACCAGGTGGGAGTGCTGGCGAGCAGACTGGGGATGAACGCGTTCTTCGCGCCGATCTACACTCTTCCCCCGTCACGAGCCGGGTATCCGAAACGACGATTCGGCCTGGCGGTCCTGAGCGAACATCCCGTGCTCGCCACGACCAACCACCGAATGACCAGGCGAAGCACTCAGCATCCCTCCGGCTCCCCCGTCAGGCTGCCGGGGTTTCCCGAAGTGCTCGTGGACATCAACGGAACCGCCGTGCACGTTTACGCCGCTCATCTGGACTACCGGAAAAGCCCTCGAATGCGGCGGATCCAGGTGCGAGAGATCGTGACCGTCCTGGATCGGGGCGATTCGGGTGCTCCTCGGCTGTTGCTAGGGGATCTCAACGCAACCTCGCGAGCACCGGAACTGGTTCCGCTCTGGAAGCGGCTGCGCGACGCGGCGGGGCACACCGGTGCGCCCACCTACCCGGCGCAGCGGCCGGAGGTACGACTCGACCACATAGCGGTGTCCCGGGGGGCGGAGGTCGTTTGTTCGACAACGGTGGCCAGCACTGCCTCCGATCACCTTCCGGTGGTCGCGGAGCTGCGAATCCCGAGCTGAAAGAGTTCGGTTTCCCGCTCGAGCCACGGGCCCCACGAACGGGTTACGGGACACACGAGTGGGGCACGAGGGTCACGACACTTCTCGGGGTCCCCCGTTCGTGCGACGTTCGGCGGCGGTTATCTCACCGCGACACGCTTTGGCGATCCTGTGCCTGCGCCGGATCCGCTCCAACAGCCCGAGGGGACGAGACTTTTCGCCGGGTGTTCCCTCGCCGTGCGTGATCTCGAGTCTGCCACGCTCCAGCGAACCGGAAAACCACCAGCTTTCCCATCTTTCGAGGTCGGCACTGGTGTAGTCGTACCCGAACACCATTCCCGCTTCCCCGTCGAGGGGCAAAGCATCATCCAATGGGGTGAGTTCCATGCGGCCGGACCCGCGATCACCGAGCGCCACGGCACTTACCGTGGCGGTTTCCGGCCCGTGAATCAACAACGCGTTTCGGGCGGGGTCGTCGCGGCGGGCGGGTTCGACGACACGGTTCACTCCGGACAGCTCCACGAGCACTCGTGGCATCCACCACCAGTTCTCGCGACGGAGCAGCAGGCTGTCGACGAGCGCACGCGAGGGCGGGTACTTGCGCAGCTCCTGTTCGAGCAGCTGTTCGCCGAACAACGAACCCGACAGATCATCGATCACCCGGACCGGCCCGAAAGCCACCATGCCGCTCTGCCCCGCTCGCAGTGAACGTCCGTCCGTAACGGCGAAACCGACCTCGGCCGCCTCCGCCAGCAGTCGAACGATCCCACGATGGGAGTACGGCAGCGCCACACACGGCACCTCACCGCGCAGTAACGGTGTCACGGCGATCCCGTTCGGACACCCTGCCGAGTCCACCCAGCAGAGTTCGCCGGTCAGCGCCTCTCGCCACACTGAACGGATTCGCCGCAACGACTCTGTCCTTTCAACCTGGTGTGTGACCCCTGAATGGGAGATACTCTCTTTTGGTGGCTTATACCACGTTGTCGGACGCCGCAACCACGCCGGAGGAGTGAGACATGCCCGCGATCGTTCCGGCCCTGGTGGTTCTGGGGATCTTCGCTCTCGGATACCGCTACTATTCGGCTTATCTGGCACGCCGTGTGTACGGTTTGGACCCCGAGTTCGTGACACCGGCCCACCAGAGGGGGGACGGAGTCGACTTCGTACCGACGAACAAGCACGTGCTGTTCGGACACCACTTCACCTCGGTAGCGGGTGCCGCGCCGATCGTGGGACCGGCTATAGCGGTATTCTGGGGTTGGGGACCCGCACTGCTGTGGATCACTTTCGGAACAGTCTTCGCAGCGGGTGCGCACGATTTCGGTTCGCTGGTGGTCTCGGTGCGGCACCGGGCCGAGAGCATCGGAACTCTGGCCCGTGATGTGATCAGCAGACGAGCTCGCACGCTGTTCCTACTGATCATTTTCTTCCTGCTGACACTGGTCAACGCCGTGTTCGCCGTGGTCATCGCCAACCTGTTCGTGGCCAACCCCGCTGCCGTGCTGCCCGTGGTGCTGCAGGTACCACTGGCCATCGGGATCGGCCAGTACGTCTACCACACCCGATCCTCGGCATTCCTGCCCTCGATCATCGGCGTGATCGTGTTGTATCTGACGATCATGCTGGGTATGGCCTTTCCCGTCTCGTTGGATCCGCTCGCCGCCACGCTCGGGGCGGAGCCCAGAACGCTGTGGGTCGTCTTCCTGTTCGCCTACACCTTCGTCGCCTCGCGCCTCCCGGTGTGGGTGTTGCTGCAGCCCAGGGACTACATCAACTCGCACCAGCTGTTCATCGGGCTCGCCGTGATCCTGCTGGGCGTGGTGGTCGGTTTCGACCGGATAGTGGCCCCCGTGATCAACGACGTACCCGCCGACTCACCCAGCTGGTTCCCGTTCCTGTTCGTGACCATCGCTTGCGGGGCGGTGTCCGGTTTTCACAGTCTGGTCTCCTCGGGCACTTCCTCCAAACAACTGGGTAGCGAACCCGACGCCCGTTACATCGGCTACATGGGGGCCGTGGGTGAGGGCTCGCTCGCGCTCGCCGCGGTGCTCGCGGTGACCGCGGGAGCGGTGGGCTCGACCGTGGAGTGGAACAACCTCTACGCCAGCTTCGCCACGGCCTCCGACGGAGCGACCCAGAACTTCGTACAGGGTGTGGCAGGGTTCGCCAACAACCTGGGGTTGCCGATCAGCGTCGGCCTGGTGTTCGCCACGATCATGGTGATCAGTTTCGCCGCCACCACGATGGACACCGGCGTGCGGCTGCAGCGTTACGTGGTGCAGGAGATCGGCGAGATCACCAGGGTCCGTCCCCTGGCACGCAACATGACGCTGGCCAGCACGGTCGCAGTGGTCATCCCGCTGGCCATGGCACTACTACCCGGCGGAGGCGAAAAGGGTTACACCTTCGGGGTGCTCTGGCAGCTGTTCGGCACCACCAACCAGCTCACCGCGGGGCTCGCGCTGGCCGTGGTGGCGGTATGGGTGACCAAGAACAGGCGCAATCCGCTGGCCGTACTGCTGCCATTGCTGTTCCTGCTGGTGATGACCACATGGGCGCTGGCACTGAACCTCGTCGAGTTCGTCACGCAGGATCAGTGGGTACTCGCCCCCCTGGATGTGATCATCTTCCTGCTGGCGGTGTGGCTGATAGTGGAAGCGGCAGTGGCGCTGCGTCGAGCTGTGCACAGCCGCGGCGAAACCACCGAGCCCCACCACTACGCCACGGAGGGATGATGAGACGGGCTCCGACGAACGGAGCCCGTCACCCGACCACCCCGCTCGGCGCGGGAAGCCCACCCAACACTGAGGCGCCCCAGGGGGGCACAACGGAATCGATTCGGCCGATCGGGTGGAGCTTCCGAGTACGACTCCCGGGTGCGTCGTGCCCCCACCGCGCGAAAGACACACCACCTGACCGGCATGTTCGCGGCACACCCGCCTCGCACGGCGTCCCCCGGACCGCCCGGTCCGAACCTCGAATCGGGCGGTCACTTCGAGAGCACCCGTTGAACACACTGGGTGGTTTCGATCACACTCCAATGATCGTGGGAACTCCACACACGCCCCACCCGACTGGTCGGACACCACCCGACCACCGATGACAGGAGCCGGTGTGTCCCGACGATCATCCGAGTACACCTCCGTTTCCCGAATCCCGAAAACGAACGAACGAAGCCCCCGCCAACGCGCGGCGATACGCCCCGTGCTGTGGCGTGTGCATTTTCTCGGCGGAATACTGGCCGCGCCGATCGTGTTCGCCATGGCGATTACCGGAATTCTGTACGCCTGGAATCCGCAGTTGGAACACGTGTTGCATCGGCAGGCCCTGAGCGCGATCGCCGAAGGCCCGGCACGACCACTGAGCGAACAGATCTCCTCGGCACGTGAAACACGCCCCGAACTGCGATTATCCTCGGTGACACCAGCCGCCCCGGACGCCCCGTCAGGGGAGGAGACAACGGCGGTAACTCTTGTCCCGGAAACGGCGGCACAGAACAGGTTCGAAAAGCCGAAAGGCGCGGTGACAGTCTACGTCGACCCTGCTTCGGCCGAAGTCACCGGGAGTATAACCGAATCGAACCGACCGGACGAATGGCTGCGTAATCTGCATTCCAATTTTCGGATAGGAAAATTCGCGGAACCGATATCCGAACTGGCCGCGAGCTGGCTGCTGGTATCGGTCCTCACCGGTCTCGTGCTGTGGTGGCCACGCGACAGGCGATCCCTCGCCAGAAACTTTCTGTTCCGGAAGCCGGGGCGCCCTCGCTGGCGTTCCCTGCACGGGGTCGTCGGAGCCACCGCGGCAGTGGGGCTGGTGCTGCTCATCGTCACCGGTCTGACCTGGACGACGTACGCTGGTTCCTGGGTCGACGTGGCACGAAGCCAGTTCGACTCGGATTCGCCGGAGGTGTCCACGGTGTTACACCCGGACACCGGGTCCGAACAGGCCGGATCCACCGGAAACGACCCCGACACCGCCGAGGTGTCAACCGCCGGAGTCGAGCGGGTGGCCGCCGCGACTCGGGAGGCCGGGCTGCACGGAGTCGTGGTATTCGAACCGCCCGACTCCCCCGGCCACGCCTGGAAAGCCGAGGAGGACGACAGTCGGTGGCCGGTGAACCCGACAGCGCTGGCCGTGAACGGCGACACCGGTGAGATCGTCGACCGGGTGGAATGGGCGGACTACCCGCCGCTGGCCAAGGCTACCTCGGTGGGGATCGATTTCCACCAGGCCCAGTTGTTCGGCCTGACCACACAGCTGTTGTTGACCGCGATCGCGGTCGCGTCGCTGGTGCTGATCATCGCGGGGTATCGGGTCTGGTTGCTGCGCAGACCCGCTGGCTCACTCGGAGCACCGCCGCGCCTGGGGCCGGTGGTGCGCAACGCTCCGTGGTCGATACTACTCGGATTCGGCCTGCTCACGGTGCTGCTTCCCGTACTGGGTATCACGCTGCTGGGATACCTGGCCATCGAGCGGGCGATGTACTCGATCCGCACCGGCGGGAAGTAGCACGCGGTTCCGGGACCGGTTTCGAGCGGTCGGGGCGGTCGTGCGGCCCGACCGCGCTCCGGGGCTCGGGAGGAGCGCTCCGGACATCCGCACTGCTCGAGCCACCCGAACGGTGCCGTTCGGGTGAATTCCCGAACGTGACAATGTGGGGGCGACACATTTCGGAGTATACGGCTGTATCCGATCATCACATCGATCACGCCGGGATCCGCGTCTAGCCTGATCCGACATGACGACGGAGTTTCCGGAGCCTCCCACCGGGTTCACCGATCTCTCCGGCACGAGCGCGCTGGTCACCGGTGCGGGAAGCGGAATCGGGTTCGCCTGTGCGAAACGACTGGCAGCGGCGGGCTGTCTGGTGCATCTACTGGACCACGACGAACGAGCCGCGGTGGCGGCAGCGACCGAAGTCGACGGCCGGACACACGTACTGGACCTGCGGGACGAGTCGGGGATCGCACGACTGCCGACCGATGTGGACATCCTGGTCAACAACGCCGGAATTCAGCACGTGGCACCGATCCAGGAGTTCCCCACCGAGGTCTTCGCACACATCCAGCAGGTCATGGTCACCGCACCTTTCCTGCTGATGCGCCACTGCCTGCCGCACATGTACGACCGGGGGTGGGGGCGCATCGTCAACATCTCCAGCGTCCACGGGCTTCGTGCCAGTGCGGGCAAGTCGGCGTACGTAGCCGCCAAGCACGCCTTGGAGGGGCTGAGCAAAGTGGCCGCGCTGGAAGGCGGCCCGCACGGTGTCACCAGCAACTGCGTCGATCCCGGCTACGTGCGTACTCCCCTGTTGGAAGGCCAGCTCGCCGCCCAGGCACGTGACAACGGCATCGCCGAGCACGAGGTGGCCGACCGGGTATTCCTACGACACAGCGCGATCAAAAGGCTCATCGAGCCCGAGGAGGTGGCCACAGTGGTCGGCTGGCTCTGCGGGCCGGGGTCCGACTATCTCACCGGCGCCTCAGTACCGATCGACGGAGCCTGGACCGCACGGTGAGCCGCCCCGGCTCCGGTTCCGCTCCATTACGTACCGATTTCCCCGTCCCGGGGGCAACTCGGGATCTTCGCACGACTCGTGTTCCGACACAACAGGAGTGAGATATGAACGTGACACGATCCGATTCGCCTTCCGGCACCTCACTGGCCCGGATCGTCGGATCGAGCATGATCGGCACCACCGTCGAGTGGTACGACTTCTTCCTGTACGGCTCGGCAGCCGCGTTGGTGTTCAACACGGCTTTCTTCCCCACCGAGGACAAGCTGATCGGCACGCTTCTCGCGTTCTCCAGCTTCGCGATCGGTTTCGTGTTCCGTCCGCTTGGTGGTCTGGTGTTCGGTCACTTCGGTGACCGGCTGGGACGCAAGAAACTGCTGGTGCTGAGCCTGTTGATGATGGGAGGCGCCACCTTCGCGGTGGGGCTGCTTCCCACTTTCGGGGCGATAGGCATCGCAGCCCCCATCCTGCTCACCCTGCTGCGGGTGGTGCAGGGATTCGCCCTGGGTGGTGAATGGGGCGGAGCGGTGCTCATCGTGTCCGAGCACACCGACAGCGCACGACGCGGCTTCTGGGCCTCCTGGCCACAGGCGGGTGTACCGACCGGCAACCTGCTGGCCACCGCCGTGCTGGCCGTGCTTTCAGCGGTGCAGTCGGAGGAAGCCTTCATGGCGTGGGGTTGGCGTATCCCGTTCCTGCTCTCGGGACTGCTGGTGCTGGTGGGACTGTGGATCCGACTGTCGGTCAGCGAGTCGCCGGTGTTCCTGGATGCCGCCGACAAGGCGCAGCAGCGAAGCACCCCCGAGCAACCGCCTATCGTTCGGGTGCTGCGCGAGCAGTGGCGGGAGGTACTGATCGCCTCCGGTGCACGCTTCGTGGAAAACGTCTGCTACTACGTGATCACGGCATTCGTGCTGACCTACATAACCGAACAGCTGGAGCTGTCCGAATCGGTCGCGCTCAACGCGGTCCTGGTCGCCTCGGCGGTGCATTTCGTGGTAATCCCGATCTGGGGTGCGTTGTCCGACCGTTTCGGCCGTAGAGGGATCTATCTGATCGGTGCCGTGGGAACCGGTTTCTGGATCTTCGTGTTCTTCCCGCTCCTCGGAACCGGATCGTTCGCCCTGATCGCACTCGGGGTGACGGGCGGCCTGATCCTGCACGCGGCCATGTACGGCCCGCAGGCCGCTTTCATGTCCGAACTGTTCGGCACCCGCGTCAGGTACTCGGGTGCCTCGATCGGGTACCAGTTGGCATCGGTGATAGCGGGCGGCCTGGCGCCCACGATCGCCACCGGTCTGCTGGCCGCGTTCGACAGCTGGGTACCGATCGCGATCTACGTGGCCCTGGGCGCGGCGGTGACCTCCGTGGCCATTCTGTTCGCCACCGAGACCAGGGGAAGCTCGCTGCACACCGAGAGCACGGCCGAAACCGAAATCGCCCGGTGAAGGACGGGTGAGTGACAGCGAAGGACAGGTGAGCGGCGGTGTCGGCGAGGATCCCGTACCACCGGGATGGAGAACCAGCGGAGGAAACCGAACCGCGTTCCTCCCTTGGTTGCCGCCGGCACTACCCCACCCCGACCATGACGAGCATGCTCACCTGCTCGGATTACCTGCTGAACCTGTTCGAACTGCTCGCGGGCGACGGGACCAGTGAACAGCTCGCACAGGTACCAGTGGAAGCGCGTACTCGACTCCCCGCCCGGGATCTGCACCGCGTGGAGCGGGCTGGGAAGCTGGCGCTACGCCTCCGCAACACCCTCGACGAAAGACGCCGCCACGAATCGGAACTGGCCGCCCTGTTCGACACGGCGGGGGACCTGGCACGGGTACGCGACCCCGACGCGGTGTTACGGGCGATCGTGCACCGCGCGCGGATGCTGCTGGGGAGTCATGTGGCTTATCTCAGTCTCAACGACTCCCGCGCGGGTACCACTTACATGCGGGTCACCGACGGGTGTGTCTCGGCACTGTTCCAGCAGGTGCGACTCGGGATGGGAGAAGGCCTGGGCGGGCTGGTGGCCCAGACCGCCCGGCCCTACGCCACTCCCTCCTACTTCGAGGACGAGCGGTTCACGCACACCGACGACATCGACCGCGCCGTCGGTGACGAACGACTCGTGGCCATCCTGGGAGTTCCGCTGTCGGTGGGTGGCTCGGTGATCGGGGTGCTCTATGCCGCGGACCGGTCGACGCGCGACTACTCGCACGACGAGATCGCGCTGCTCTCCTCGCTGGCCGACCACGCCGCGATCGCCATCGACAACTCACGACTGTTGGAGGAGACGCGGCACGCGTTGGTGGAACTCAACACCGCGCACGAGACCATCCGTGAGCACAACTCGGCGATGCGACGTGCCGAACGATCCCACGATCGCCTCACGGATCTGGTACTGCGCGGCGGAAGTCTGGAGGACATCGCGGAAGCCGTGGCGGACGTGCTCGGGGGCGGTATCGTGGTGCACGACGAGGACGGGACCGAGCTGGCGTGCGCGGCGACGGACTCGTTGCCGTGGCCCGGGCGGGCGGTACAGCAGTCCCGCTACAGCGGAAGATCGGTGCCGTGGGGGACGAACCTGGTGTGCGCGGCGTTGGCTGGCCCCGAACTGCTCGGCAGTCTGACGCTGGTGGGTTGTCACGAACCCGCCGATGCCGATCGGCGATTGTTCGAACGCGCTGGTGTGGTTACCGCTCTGGTGCTGTTGCTCCGCCGCAGAACCGCCGAGGCGGAGGAACGCGTGCGGGGAGAGCTGATCACCGAGCTGCTCGGCGCGGGGGAACGTGCGCACGGTGGTCTGGCGGCCAGAGCGAGACGGGTCGGCTTCGATCCCGAGGGCAGCAAAGTAGTGCTGGTTTCTCCCTGCGGAAACGCGGACCGTGAGCGGCTGGCTTCCACTGCCTCGCGCTATGTCGGACAGCACAGCGGGCTCGCGGGTACCCATGGCGACCACCTGGTTCTCGTACTTTCCGGCACGGATGCGGGAAGTGCGGCCCAGAACGCCGCCCGAGCGCTCGGCACGAGCACGGCACGTCCGGTCACGGTGGGCGGTTCCGGACCTGTGGAGGGTCTGGAGGGGATCGCGGGCAAGTACGAGGAGGCGTGCCGCTGCCTGGAGGCACTGCTCGCGCTGGGCCGTGAGGGCGAGGGGGCTGCCCTGGCGGAGTTGGGATTCCTGGGGGTGTTGCTGGGGGACCGTGGTGATCTCTCCGGCTACGTCCGTCGAACCATCGGGGCTGTACTGGACTACGACTCCCGTAAAGGCACCGATCTGGTGAAAACGCTGCGAAGCTACTTCGAGCACGACGCCGGTCTCAGCAGAACGGCTCGAGCGTTGCACGTGCACGTGAACACGGTGGCCCAACGACTGGAGCGGGTCTCGGCACTGCTGGGGCCGGACTGGCGATCCCCCGAACGTGGCCTGGAGATTCAGCTGGCGCTGCGGCTGCATCGGTTGTCCGGCGGCGAGCAGTAGAACTCGGCCGGAACCTGCCACGAGCGCTCGGCTGGGAGGTGGGGTGACCGAGTCGCGACCTCGGGAACGTGTCGATCACGCCACGGGAGCAGTCCGGAGTGGGTTCGACTCCGAATCACGGGCATGAATCGTGCGAGTCACCAACATCGGCTGGGTGGCGCTGTCGCCGTGCTCATCGCCCTGCTCGCGGTGGCGGCAGCTCTGGCGGCGGGACATCTGGTCGCCGCGCTGACCGAACCACTCGCCTCTCCTTATCTGACGGTGGGCAACACGGCGATCGACCTGACCCCACAGCCGGTGAAGGAACTGGCGATCGATTTGTTCGGCACCGCCGACAAACTCGCGCTGCTGGTGGGAATGGGGTTCGTGATCGCTCTGCTGGCTGCGGGGGGCGGGCTGGTGTCGCGTCGGAGCCCGCTCCCCGGAATGATGATGATCACCGGGTTCGGTCTGCTCGGCATGGCCGCCACCCTGTCGCGCTCCCGTCTGGAGCCACTAGCCCTGACAGCGCCAGTGACAGCCGCGCTGGTGGGGCTGGGAGTCTTCGCCTGGCTGCACCGGAGTGCCGCGGCGACCGCCCGCGGCGCCGACCCGCTGGCGTCACACCTCCGGCGGGACGCCGAGCGGCAGGAAGGCACCGAACAGGACGAAACGGTTCCCGCGGGTACGCTCGGCGGTCGCAGGCGCTTCCTGATCTCGGTAAGCGCGGTCGCTCTCGCTTCGGGGATCGCGGGTACCGTCGGACAGCTGCTGAGCGGGTCACGTCGGGTCAGCAGGTCACGGCAAGCCATCGGAGCACTCGAGCCGGATGTCGCGGCGCCTCCGGTTCCGGCTGGTGCGGACTTCGCGGCTTCGGGAACACCGACCTTCATCACTCCGAACGAGAGCTTCTATCGGATCGACACGGCGTTACGTGTGCCGCGGGTCCCCGCTTCGGAGTGGGGACTGCGGGTACACGGCATGGTCGATCGGGAGTTGAACCTCACCTTCGACGATCTGATGGACCGACGACAGCTGCAAAAACCGATCACGATGGTCTGCGTGTCCAACCCGGTGGGTGGTTCCTACATCTCGACCGCCGAGTTCATCGGAGTACCGGTCCGCGACATTCTGGCTGAGGCCGGGGTACGGGACGGAGCCGAACAGGTACTCAGTACCAGTGTGGATGGCTTCACCGCTGGAACCCCGATCGACGCGCTCACCGATCCGAACCGGGACGCGCTGCTGGCGGTGGGGATGAACGGCAGAGCACTGCCCACCGAGCACGGTTTTCCGGTCCGCATGGTCACACCGGGGCTGTACGGCTACGTCTCGGCGACCAAGTGGGTGACCGATCTCGAAGCCACCACCTGGGATGTAAGTACTTACTGGGAAAAGCGGGGTTGGGCGGAGCGCGCCCCCGTCAAGACCCAGTCACGCATCGATCGTCCCAAGGGTTTCGAGAAGACACCGGCGGGCAGGATCACCGTGGCGGGTATCGCATGGGCACCGCACACGGGGATCGAGCGTGTCGAGGTGCGGGTCGACCGCGGCCCCTGGCGGCAGGCTGAGCTGTCCGCCACCGTCAACGCGGACACTTGGCGCATGTGGCGGAGCGAACTGGATTTCGCACCCGGCGGCCACAATGTGGAGTCCCGAGCCACCGACCGTTCGGGTTACACCCAGACCGCGAAACGTGTTCCCACGATTCCCGACGGAGCCACCGGTTGGCACTCGGTCTTCTTCACCGCGGAATGACGCAGGTCACCCGACAAACGATCAAAAAATTCGCCGAACCACCAATCGAGATCCCATCCGGCCCCGAATTTCGGGAGAAATACTTCGGGGCCATCCCCGGAAGCGAGACGAAGGGAAAAGACCGATCCCAATGAGCAATACGCGAGTGAAAACCGTCGTTACCGGCGCCGTGGCTTCCCTGGCCCTGTTGTTGTCCGCATGCGGCGGAGGAGCCGAGAACAGTGGCCAGAGCGAGCAGAACCAGTCCTCGCAGTCGCAGCAGAGTGGGGACCAGTCCGGGCAGGACCAGTCCGGGCAGGACCAGTCCGGGCAGGACAGCATGAGCGAGCAGGGCGTGACCACGGTCGACGACATCTACGGTCCGGCCGCCTCCAAGGTGCCGACCGACCCCGGCAACGAGGGGTCGGCCCAGGGCATGGCGGACGATCCCGTTGGCACGGCCGCGAGCAACAATCCGCTGCTGACCAACCTGACCAAGGCGGTGAAGACAGCGGGCCTGGTCGACACGCTGAACAAGTCGGATGCCGAGTACACCGTTTTCGCGCCCGCGAACTCGGCCTTCGAGAAGCTGGATCCGGCCACGCTGGAGGCGCTGCTCAACGATCCGGCCAAGAAGGAGCAGTTGACCAATATCCTCACGTACCACGTGGTTCCCGAGCGAATGACCGCCGAAGAACTCGGCAATGCAGGTGAGGTAGAGACTGTCAACGGAAAGACCGTTCCGATCAGTGGCAGCGGCGAGAACGTCAAGATCGACGGGGCGAACGTACAGGTCGGAAATGTTCCCACCGCCAACGCAACGGTGTTCGTCATCGACGAGGTACTGATGCCGCCCAAGCAGTGAGCGATACATTTTACTCCAGGTCTTCGGGTCGGTGAATCCGTGGCGATTCATCGACCCGAAGAATCTTTTTCGTGGCCGCTTCTCCGGACCGCAAAGCATTCCTCTTTTCGCGGACCCACCACTGCCCTCGTCGTGTGGCCCGCCTTCGAAAACACCCCGGTTCCGATCTCGTGCCGCCCGAGCGGACCCACCCCGCGGCCGAGACGCCGAGCCAGTGGATGGACAATCACACACCGTTGTCGTAGTAGTCGTCCGCTCGGGAGGAACGAGTGCGGGTTCTGATCACCGGAGGGGCCGGGTTCATCGGCTCCCACGTCGCCGAACGACTCACGACCGCCGGACACGAGGTCAGACTACTCGACAATCTACTTCCCAGCGCACACGGATTCTCCGCACGAGAGACCTACTCCCAGGCGGAGGACCTCTTGATCGGCGACGTGCGGGATCCCGAGGTGATCGGGCGAGCACTGTCCGGAGTCGACGCGGTTTGTCACCACGCGGCCATGGTCGGCCTGGAAACCGGTCCGGCGGACACACCCGCATACGTCGAGCACAACGATCTGGGAACCGCCCGGCTGTTGTCGGCCATGACCGAACGAAAGGTCAAGCGGCTCGTGCTCGCCGGATCGATGGTGGTTTACGGGGAGGGTCGCTATCACTGCGCCGTTCACGGTGTCGTGCGCCCAGGTCCCCGAGCCGCCGAGGATCTGGACCGCGCTGTGTTCGAACCCCGCTGCCCCCACTGCGGCGGGCTGCTCGAATCCGGGCGGGTACCGGAGGACGCACCGACCGATCCGCGCAACGTCTACGCCACCACGAAACTCACCCAGGAACACCTGGTCGCTTCCTGGGCACGTCAGACCGGTGGGCACGCCACGGCGCTGCGCTATCACAACGTGTACGGCCCGCGTATGCCACGGGACACCCCCTACGCCGGTGTCGCCGCACTGTTCCGTTCGGCACTCGCCCACGGTGAGGCTCCCAGCGTGTTCGAGGACGGCGGCCAGCGTCGTGACTTCGTGCACGTGCGCGACGTCGCCGAGGCGAACCTCGCGGCACTCGGACATCCTCCGCACGGTTTCGCCGCTTACAACGTGTGTTCCGGCGAGCCACGCACCATCGGCGAAATGGCGCGGGAGCTCGCCACTGCCACCGGCGGGCCCGACCCCGTGGTGACCGGACAGTACCGGCTCGGAGACGTGCGCCATATCGTTGCCGATCCGGACCTGACCGCGAAGGAGATCGGCTTCCGCGCTCGGATCGGATTCACCGAGGGAATCACCGAGTTCGCCCACGCGGCCCAACGCGGCGCATCCGACTGAGCCGAGGAACACCCGGGCATGCGGTGCTACACGGCGCCCTCCCGTTCGACACTCTCACGCAGCGCCGCCGCGAATTCCGTTTCGGGAGCCGATTCGGCCACGCGATGCGCGTCCAGTACCGTGTCCACGTCGGAGAGCTCGACCAGTTCGTGCACTCGTAGTCCCCGTTGTGCCAGGGCTGATCCGGTCAGTTTTCCGGTATCCGGTCGTGACATCGGGACGTGACCGAGCACTTCCGCGTCGCGCGGCTCGCGCAGGCCGAGCGCCCACCATCCGCCGTCCAAAGCAGGGCCCAGAACCGCTTCCGGGCCGTCGTGGGACCGCAGCGGCGCGGCCGACTCGGCGAGCAGCTCGGGGGTGAGCTGCGGCGTGTCCATCCCGATCTGCAACACGGGCGATGCGGGATAGCGTTCCGCCACCTCGGTGTGCGCCGCGGCCAACCGCTCTCCGAAATCTCCTCCGCGTTGCCAGACCAGATCCATGTCGGCCATGGCCTCCTCGATCGCGTCACGACGACACGCCCGTTCTATTTCACCTGTCCAGGCGACCACCGGATATATCCCGGGGATACCGTGAACTGCGGCCAGCGTGTCCAACAGGCTCGCGGCGGCCACCTTGGCTGCCTGTTCCGGGGGAAGCGGTGGTGTGAGGCGTGTCTTGGCCACCCCGGTCTCCGGGGCCTTGGCCACGACCAGTACGACCGTCGGATTCATCGCAGCACCTTGATCATGTCGCGTACCGCGCGCGCGGTTCCCTTCATAGAGCCGGACACCTTGGATCTCGTGCCGCTTGTTCGGGGAGAGTAACGAACCGGCAGTTCGCGTACCCGCCAACCGGCACGCCCCGCTCGAAGCAACAGTTCGAGGGGATAGCCGAACGCGCGGTCCTGGATGTCCAGGCCGAGCAGTTTCACACGATCGGCGACCCGCACCGGAGCCAAATCGTGTACGGGCAGTCCGTTTCGACGGATCAGCGCCGCGATAACGGCATTGCCCACCCGGACGTGCCACGCCATGGCCGAGCGAACGGTCGGCACCCGCTTTCCCACCACGAGATCGGCCTCGCCCTCGACCACGGGGTTGATCAGCGCGGGAAGGTCGGCCGGGTCCACGGAGCCGTCCGCGTCGAGTACGCAGACGACCCCGCCGCGCGCGTGCGTCACCCCGGTGTGCACGGCCGCGCCGTAGCCCGGCCTGGTCTCGTGTACGACTCGCGCGCCGTGCCGGGCCGCTACCTCCGGAGATCCGTCGGTGGAGCCGTTGTCCACCACCAGGACGGGCACGGCAAGCCCTTCGACGATCGAGTCAAGTACCGCGGGCAGAGCCGCGGCCTCGTCGAGGCAGGGCAGCACCACTTCGACGTCGGCGGTTTCGTTCAGCGGTGGCCTGGGCATGGCTCCGAACTCCGGGTGGGCCTCACTCGCACGATCGTGCCTGATCACTGTGCCTGACTCCTTTCGCGTGACACACGTTCGCTCGTCGTCTCCGGTGGCGAACGGTCGGGCGTACTGCCGCACACTGCCACCGAACACTGTTCGTAGGCCGCAGGGGAAGGGATTGGTGTCGAGCGAGGATCCGCGTCCTGAAACGGCCGACCGTGGAAGCCGCTCGGAGCGAGGCAACCGGTGATCATCGCCCTGTGACCCCTCGTCGGCAAGAACCGGTGGTCCCGTCGCGATGCCACAACCGTGTATATCGTTCGGAGCACGCGCCCGCCCGCCTTGCCCGAAGACCTCACCCGAAGAAGTGATATCGCGAATTTGAAGGGATCCGAGTGGATTTCTAGACTGAGCCACGACGAGCGGTTCACCGCGGGACCCGACTCCTCTCCGAGCAACCCCAGGGAGCAAGCCACATGCGGACAGTCACCGGGCCCACCGAGCGTGTTGTGGTCGTGGGGGCGGGACTTTCCGGATTGACCGCTGCGCTGCACCTGCTCGGTGCGGGCCGCGAGGTCACCCTCGTCGAGTCCGAGGATTCCCCGGGAGGCCGCGCGGGGCGGCTGGACATCGCGGGATACCGCATGGACACCGGGCCGACCGTGTTGACCATGCCGGAACTCCTGGACGAGGCGTTGGCAGCGGTGGGTGAATCGGTACGGGACCGGCTGGAGCTGATACCGCTGGACCCGGCCTACCGCGCACGGTTCGCGGATGGTTCGAGTATCGATGTTCGTACCGACGCGGCGGCCATGGAACAACAGGTACGGGAATTCGCGGGGCCCGAGGAGGCGGCGGGCTACCGCCGGTTACGGCAGTGGTTGAGCAGGCTCTATTCGGCACAGTACGAGACCTTCATCGATGCCAATTTCGATTCTCCGCTGAATCTGCTGGAACCGAATCTCGCCCGGTTGGCCGCGCTTGGTGGTTTCGGGGGACTGCACCGCAGGATCGGCCACTTCCTGCGGGACGAACGACTGCGACGCGTGTTCTCGTTCCAGGCCCTGTACGCGGGAGTGGCACCGCACAACGCGCTTGCCGCGTACGCGGTGATCTCCTACATGGACACGGTACGGGGCGTGTACTTCCCCCGCGGCGGTATGCGGGCGGTGCCGGACGCGTTGGCCGCGGCGGCCGCCGGGGCGGGAGCGACGTTCCGCTACGGCAGCTCGGTGACGGACCTGGAACGTCGTGGCCGACGAATCACCGCTGTGCACACTGACCACGGGGAACGCATTCCCTGTGACTCGGTGGTGCTCACTCCCGATCTTCCCGTTTCCTACCGGTTGCTGGGTCGCACCCCGCGACGTCCCGTACGGCTGCGTGCCGCTCCTTCGGCGCTGCTGATACACGCCGGGACGAACCGGGACCAGCCGGAACTGAGCCATCACACGCTCTCGTTCGGGCAGGCGTGGAAAGGCACCTTCGACGAGTTGACACGGCACGGAAAGTTGATGAGCGACCCTTCGGTGCTGATCACGAATCCCACTCGCAGTGATCCCTCGCTCGCACCGGCGGGCAAGCATCTGCATCACGTGCTGGTTCCCTGCCCCAACCTGGACCTCGCCCGCCTCGACTGGGACGCCATATCGAACGGATACGCACGAGAAGTGCTCGACTCGCTGCAGGAACGGCTCATACCGGGATTCGAATCCTCGGTGGAGGTCAGCCGCATAGTTACTCCCGCGGACTGGGCGGCGCGGGGGATGCTCGCCGGCACCCCGTTCAGCGCGGCGCACACGTTCGCCCAGACCGGCCCCTTCCGCCCGAGAAACCTGGTCAGCGGCCTCGAGAACGCGGTCCTGGCGGGCTGCGGAACCACACCGGGTGTGGGGGTGCCCACCGTGGTGTTGTCCGGCAAGCTGGCCGCTCGCCGCATCACCGGCAACGGCCGAGACACACCGGGAGCTCGCCGCACCCCGGGCGTCGGATCGGCCGCGCGATGAGTGAGCGAGAACTGGACGCGGCCGGTATCCGCTCGCCAGGACTCCGAGCGGCCTATCGCCGAAGCCGTGAGCTCAACGCGAGACACGGACGTACCTACTTCCTGGCCACCCGGCTGTTGCCGCCGTCACGCCGTCCGGCGATACACGCGTTGTACGGTTTGGCACGTGAAGTCGACGACATCGTCGACGAGCCGAGAGGCCCCCTCGAACGGCGCACCCGGCATGCCCGGCTCGACGAGCTGTGGACGGAACTGGATCGGGGATTCGCGGGCGAGCGAAGCGAGCTCGCGGTGGTCATGGCAGTGGTGGACACCGCGAACCGCCACGGGATCGAACAGCGGCACTTCAGCTCCTTCATGGCTTCGATGCGTCAGGATCTGACCGTTGCCCGATACCGAAACCGCGCGGAACTGGACCAGTACGTCCACGGATCGGCCGAAGTCATCGGTCTACAGGTGCTCCCCGTACTGGGCACCCGGTGTCCACCGGAGGAAGCGGCACCTTACGCGGCGGCGTTGGGAAACGCGTTCCAGCTCACCAACTTCCTGCGTGATGTCGGTGAGGATCTGCGCAAGGGACGTGTGTACCTGCCCGCTGACGAACTGCTCGCTTTCGGTGTCGACGAGCCGAGACTGCGGCGCTGCCTGGAGACGGGGAGGGCGGACCGCCGGGTTCGCAGCGCACTCGCCGACCAGATCGCCCGTACCAGAGCGATCTACCGATACGCCGCCGAAGGGATCGAGATGTTGGATCCGATCTCACGTCCGTGTATCACCACGGCCTACACGCTTTACGGTGAGATACTGGATCGGATAGTGGAATCGGGGTACGACGTGTTCGCCAATCGTGTCTCGGTGTCCCGCTCACGCAGATTCGGGGTGGCGCTGCGTGGCACTGTGCCCATAGTCACGGCCCGGATGCGGGCACGGCTGACGGATAGACTCGACCGGGTCTCGTCCAGTTCCATGTTGGGTGGTGGGTAACCGTTGAACTCGAGCTCCCCCGTTTCCGGCGGGGAATTCGTGGTTCTGCTCGACGACTCGGGTGAGCCGGTGGGTACGGCACCGAAATCCGAAGTGCACCACGGTGACACTCCCCTGCATCTGGCCTTTTCCTGCTATGTCTTCGACGCGGCGGGAGAACTGCTGGTCACTCGTCGTGCACTCCAGAAACGAACTTGGCCGGGTGTTTGGACGAACTCGTGTTGTGGACATCCGGCACCCGGTGAAGCGATGGATGCCGCGGTGCGACGCAGGGTGCGCGAGGAACTCGGTCTCGAGATCGGGACGCCGCGGTTGTGGTTGGCGAACTTCCGCTACCGAGCCGTCGACGTCACCGGGGTGGTGGAAAACGAGTTGTGTCCGGTGTACACGGCCGTCACCGACGAACCACCCGCGCCGGATCCCTCCGAGATCGCGGACTGGAAGCGGGTGGACTGGGGGGATTTCGCACTGTTGGCCGCACGAACACCGTGGGCCATCAGCCCCTGGGCGGCCGAGCAGATTCCGCTGCTGAACACCGTCTTCGGGGAGTCCTCGAACACGGTGGAGGTGGGCTCGGGACCGAAGGGAGGGAATTGAGTTCGTCGGCCGCGCCCGCGGTTCGGTGCGGTTGACGAGTCTCGCGAGACCGGACCACTCGCCGCTGACGTGAGTAAGCGAGGACTGGTCGAACACGGCGAGGCACCGATTCACTTGTCCGCACCCGCCCGCACGCGCTGGTTCCGCCACTAGTTCCAGGTAAGGACGGCTGATGTCTTCCCGGTACCCCGTTGTGGGTGGTTTCGAGCAGAGCGCTCGACAGTACGACCGGCTGGTCGGAATCAACCCCGGATATCATCGCGCGCTGCGGCGATCGGCACATCGGCTACATCTGCCCAACGGTGGCCGCGGACTGCGGTTGCTGGATGCGGGCTGCGGCACCGGCGCGTCCACCGCGGCGCTGCTCCGGATCGCGCCGCGCGCGCACATCGTGGCCACGGACGCTTCCGCGAACATGCTGGCACAGGCCGAACGCAAGTCCTGGCCGGACACGGTGGAGTTCGGCCACGCACCGTTGGACGGACTCGAAGAAGCCGGTGTGCGTGGACCGTTCGACGGGATCATGGCGGCGTATCTGCTCCGCAACCTCTCCGATCCCGATGCCGGTCTGCGCGTGTTGCGCGGGTTGCTCGCACCCGGTGCTCGCCTGGCACTGCACGAGTTCTCCGTGCGGAACCGCCCCGTCTCCCGGCTGGTCTGGACGGCGGTGTGTTGGGGTGTGATCATTCCCGCCGGTGAACTGAGTACGCGGGGGTCCGGAATTCACCCTTACCTGTGGCGCAGCGTGCTGAGATTCGATTCGACCGAACAGCTCGCCGCGCGGATGCGTCGGAACGGCCTCATCGGAATACGTCTCGGTTCGATGTCGGGATGGCAGCACGGCATCGTGCACACTCTGACCGGAAAACGACCCGAGACGGCGCAAGCATGATGGGCGGTTTCACGACTTCCCGACCGGCCGGTGACGAGGGACGCGGTAAGTACGAACCGCCCGGCCAGGACCGCAGAGCGGTGTCACATCCGCCACCCGGCGGCATGCCGGACACGAGTCATCTCGCTCGTGCCCCCCGAGCAGCGGTAATCGGCGGTGGGATCGCGGGACTCGCCACGGCCACCTGTCTGGCCGAGCGCGGCGTCGGCGTAACGGTGCTGGAAGCGCAGGACCGGTTGGGCGGACGTGTCGGTGGCTGGCGGACCACGCTCGCGGACGGTTCGGACGTCGGTATGAATCGTGGGTTCCACGCGTTCTTCCGGCAGTACTACAACCTTCGCGCGCTGCTGCGGCGTGCCGATCCGGACCTTTCGGGGCTCACCGCGCTTCCGGACTATCCGCTGCTGCACAGTGCCGGTTACAGGGACACTTTCGCCGGCCTGCCACGCACTCCACCGTGGAACGCCTTCGCGTTCGTCGCACGAAGTCCCACGTTCAGCTGGCGCGACCTCCCCCGACTCGGAACCCGTGCCGCGTTGCCGCTGGCGCAGGTGTCGGTTCCGGAGATCTACGAACGTCTGGACCACCTCGACGCGGACACACTGCTCACTCGGATACGTTTTCCCGCCGCCGCCAAACATCTGGCGTTCGAGGTGTTCTCCCGAAGCTTCTTCGCCGATCCCACCGAGCTCTCCGCCGCCGAACTGGCGACGATGTTTCACATCTACTTCCTCGGTTCCAGCGAGGGACTGCTGTTCGACGTGGCGGCGAACTCGTTCCCGGAAGCATTGTGGAATCCACTGGCGGAGTACCTGGTCGCCCACGGTGCGAGCCTGCTCACCGACACCCCTGTCAGGGCCTTGGAGCGGGGCTCCGACCGACGCTTCGCGGTACGTTCGGACTCCGCGAGAGCTCGAGAAGCCGGTTTTTCGGAATTCGACGCGGTGGTGCTGGCCACCGATACCGCTGGACTGCGGAGCATCGTCGGTAACTCACCCGATCTGGGGACGTCACGGTGGCGAACGCGAATAGCGGGGTTGCGCGAGGCACCACCGTTTCTGGTGTCGCGGTTGTGGCTGGACCGACCGGTTCGTCGGGACCGGCCCGGGTTCCTCGGAACGAGTGGCTACGGGCCGCTGGACAACATCAGCGTGCTGGAACGGTACGAGCACGAAGCGGCCCGTTGGTCGGGAGACCGCGGGGGTTCCGTACTCGAGTTGCACGGTTACGCACTACGGGGTGAACCATCCCTCGACAGCATGCGATCGCGGATGCTGGCGGAACTGGCCAGGATATATCCGGAAACCGAGGCAGCTGGCATCGTGGACGAGCGGCACGAACTGCGAGCCGACTGCCCGCTGTTTCCGCCCGGCGGTTTCGCCGAGCGTCCCGGCGTGCGAACGCCCGATCCGGCAGTGATGCTGGCAGGAGACCTGGTGCGTGTCGACCTACCGGTCGCCCTGATGGAACGTGCCGCCACAACCGGAATGCGAGCCGCGAATGAGCTGCTGCGCGCGTGGGGCGTGCGGGGACACACGCTGTGGAGCGTTCCCGATCGTGGTCGATTCGCCCTGTTGCGCGGTCTGGGGCGCTGATACTCCAGCCGGCGACCCATGCGACGTGTCACCGGCAGTAGCCGAGAGCGATGCGGCGTCCCTGCACTCTCAACCCGGGAACCGCCCGCTGCTGCGCAGTTCGTAGCGCCGCTCGGCATAGGCGAGGTCGTCGGACCACAATCGCAGGGCCACCCGGCGCATCAACGGGCGCAGCAAGCCTGCCACGGGCAATGCCATCCGGAATCCGGGGCGTCGGGAGTAGGCGACCGTGGCCTCGATGACGGCGGTGCGCGGACCGCCGTCGGAACCCGCTTCCAACGGTGTGGCGTGAGTTTCCACCACGCTGCCGGTTCCCTCCCCCTCGGCGATGCGCATCACCACGGTACGCGGGTCCGGGCAGTGGAAAGTAGCCGTTACGGGCACCCCGATCCCGCGGGACAGGCGGAACGAGACGAGCACCTCGAAGAAGTCCTCCTGCTCGCTGCTTTCGAAGTCCGGCGCACGCCGCACGCTGAGGTTGGCGAACGAATAGGGATGGAACCACGAGCCGTGCCAGGGATCCAGCCGATTGGCCACCACGTCGTCGGGTTCGCAGACACCGGTCGCGGTGGCCACTTCGGAGATGCTGTCCCGCAGGGGTGGCCGGCGCGGCACAACCGGGCGCTCCAGCGACTGTTCCCCACCGGCGTCGTCCAGGCGCACCCAGGCCAGGACACCGTCCTCGTAGGTGGGGAACGGCGTCCACCACGGGCCACCTCGTTCGTCCAGTCGAAGTCCGTGCCAGCGACAGATCAACTGGCCGCAGTCCACCGCTGCCTGCCCGAGCGGCGCTCCCAGATGCGGGCAGGCACCCGGCCCCGCGTGCAACGCCCCGTTCTCGCTACGCCACGCGACCACCTCGGTACCGGCCACGGTACGGGCGAAGGGACGGCGTTGGTCGATCTGGGCGCTGCCTGCCAGCACGAACCAGTTACCGGACGGACGCGCCTGGGCACGTTTGAGTGCGGCCGCGATCAGCGAAGGGCGTGCCTCGCGCCATGTCCCCTCCTGCCGAGCCCAGTCGGAAACCCGCAACCTGCGAAGTGGCAGTGCGTTTCGTATCGAATTCCCGTTCGAGAAGCCGAACATGCTGACTCCGTTGCTCGATTGGGGCGACGTCGCGCGAACCGGACTCGGGGAAGATTAACCTGCTCTCGGAGCCGAGGCACACAGGCTCACCGAGGGCACGTTCCGATTCGAAAGCGCCGCACCCGCACGTGGGGCCGAGTTGCTCTCGACGAGCGGAACAGCTTCGCCGTGAAATCCCGGAAGCCACGAACCCCTGGAACGAGCCACTTTCGAGTTACTCGAGCGGAACTTCTGCTCACCACCTCGTGCGGCACGGAACGACTCCGACACACTCGGTAATGTACGGTACGCCGGAACGGGGCGGAGATCGGCCCGCTCAGTCTTCCTCCTCCAAGGTGCGGGCCGCACGGCGGGCGCACTCCCCCAGATCCTCGGCCGCGGCGGCCGCCTGGTCCAACGCGAGGTGAACGGCACGCTGCTCGGGCACACCGGGGTTCTCGTGGCGCTTGGCCAACCCGTCCAGCAGAACCGCGAGACGATCCCCGATCAACGTGACCGTGCGCAGCAGCTCGTGGCTGCGCTCCTGAGCCGACGAGATGTCGTGCCCGGTGTGGAGCTCGTGTACGGCCTGTTTGAGCCTGTCCGTGTCATGGGCTATGACGCTCCATGACGGGGTGCTGGTCGTTCGTTTGGTCAACGGGCTCTCCAAACAACCTTGCGCCGGGCAACGATTCCGATCGGCCACATGAGCGGTCTCGCGACCGCGGATGGTCCCGACGAGCCGGTTCACATCGAACATAGCCGCGGCCGCGCCGGTGCGGCAGTATCGCCGCCGTATCGCCGCGGTCGGCCCGCGCGGCGTGTCCTCGCTCCGCTCCGTCGAGACATCGCGCCTCCGGAAGTCGTGGCTTACCGCGGGTGACATGAACATACCCGCGAGCGATTCAGATCACACTTTCGTATCGATCCTGGTGCCGGCCCGCAGCGGAAAGCAACGGAGCCGAGCGACTGGGAGGGATAAGTGGGACAGTCGAGGCACGCGAGAACACACTCCGTGCGGCGCACACCACGGCGAAGCCGCGATATCCAACGCCGGGATGGGCGATGCGTGATGAGCCAGGAGAACCGGATCGTGGTCGGCATCGACGGCTCGGCCCCCTCATTGGCCGCACTGGACTGGGCCCTCGGGCAGGCCGAACTGACCGGTGCCACCGTTGATGCCGTCACCGCCTGGGAGTACCCGGCGTTCTACAGCTGGGAAGGTGGCGCTGTACCACCCAGGGAATTCGAGAACGCGGCCAGCGTCACCGTGGAGGACGCCGTGGACCACGCGGTGGACCACCGTGCGGGCCCCCCACGGGTACATACCCACGTCGCGCAGGGGGATTCCGCGCAGGTACTGCTCGACATCGCGGAGGGCGCCGAGCTACTGGTGGTCGGAAGTCGCGGCCACGGCGGCTTCGTCGGAGCGCTGCTCGGCTCGGTAAGCCACAAGTGCACCCATCACGCGAGGTGTCCGGTGGTCATCGTGCACGCTTCACCCGAGCGGCGGTAGCTCTCCGCGTCCGCTTCCAGAACCACGCGCTCGGTCATCCGGCCACGTGGTCGACCCGATACTACCGCCACCGCGTGGCGAGCACGCCGGGTCGACCACGTTCGTCGACCGCCTCGTCAGCGCCGACGGCGCATCATCACCAACGAGCTCAGCCCCACCCCGAGCAGCACGATCAGGCCGCCCGTGATCACATTGCTGAGCAGCATGCCCAGGCCGACTCCGCCTCCCAGGATGACGAACGGAGCGATTACGGCCCACGCTCCCAGCAACGGAACCACCCAGGCAACGGTGTGGGTCCTGCTGTAGGCGGAGGCGAACCCGAGCGCCAGCACAGCCACTGTCAGCCCGACGACCAGGTTGCCGAGCGCCACGTCGAAACTGGTGGCGCTGAACTGCACGATCCACGGTGAGATCGCCAGGTAAACTCCCGCCAGCAGGGTGCACCCCTCCAGGACCTGCCCCTGCGGGGTTTGGCTGGCCTCCTCGTAGCGTTCCCGCATCTCGACGAGATCGGGATGCCTCTCGATCGAACCGGCTTGTGTCATCTCGATCACCTCTACCGTTCGCTGTGGGAAACGGCCCCCGCCGGCCACGTCGAACCCCTTGCGACGCCGCGCTGTTCCTCCGGGAACACGGGCTACCCTGCGCGGCCGGGGCGGAAGGTCCGCACCAATACTGTGAACCCGCCTCGAAGAGATGTCCAGCGACAATAGTCCCTTGTATCGGATGAGCCGCGACAGGCGGGAGCGGGACGAATCCCCCTCCCGATATCACTCCGTCACGTCGCGTGGCCGCCCACTGGGCAGCTCCGATTCCCGCGGTTGCGGGCGTTCCGGCTCCTCGACCTCGCGACGCTCCGCCTCGCGCAACTGCTCGGTCTCCTCCGGCGGGTCGGGCCACAACAGGCTGCCGGGAAGCGGACGTCCGGCAGCACCGAGCTTGTTCATCTTCTTGGGAATCGGCGCTCCCTGATAAGAGAGCGGCTCGGGGTGACCGTGTTCGTCGGTTGGGCCGAGTGGCTGGTGCAGCTCGATGACCTCGCCGTGTGGCAGTCTCTTGACGATACCCGTCTCGATACCGTGTTCGAGCACCTGCCGGTCGGCGCGCTGCAGCCCGATACAGATGCGATAAGCGATGTAGTAGGCGGCGGGTGGGCCGAGCAACACTCCGATACGTCCCATCCAGGTGGTGGCTTCCAGCACGATGTCGAACTTGTACGCGATGATGTCGTTGGCACCACTGAGCAGCACGATCACGAAGAAAGTGATCGCCATGGCTCCCAGACCGGTACGCACCGGGACGTCCCTGGGCCGTTGCAGCAGGTTGTGGTGTGCCTCGTCACCGGAGAGTTTGCGTTCCAGGAACGGGTAGGCCAGGGCCAGGGTGAACACCGCTGTCATACCGAGGATCAGCGGGAAGAACGGGGCTGGGATGGTCGCCTGTCCCCAGAGATAGACCTCCCATGGCGGCCACAGCCGACCCATGCCGTCGGTCCACATCATGTACCAGTCGGGTTGCGAGGCGGCCGAGACCATGGAGGCGACGTAGGGTCCGAGATTCCAGATCGGGTTGATCTGGAAAATCCCACCCATTATGGCCGTGACGCCCACGACCAGCGCGAAGAAACCGCCCGACTTCACCGCGAACACCGGCATGATCCGCACGCCGACGACATTGCTCTCGCTGCGGCGCACGCCGGGGAACTGAGTGTGCTTCTGATACCAGACCAGAGCCAGGTGTACGGCGATCAACCCGAGGATGATGCCCGGGAGCAGAAATATGTGGATCAGATAGAAGCGTGGAATGATCTCGTCCCCGATGAACTCACCGCCGAAGAGCAGCCAGTGCAGCCAAGTGCCGATCACCGGAATCGAAAGCGTGATTCCGGAGGCGATACGAACGCCGGTGCCGGAAAGCAGATCGTCCGGCAGCGAGTACCCGGTGAAGCCCTCGAACATCCCGGTGATGAAAAGCAGGATTCCCAGGATCCAGTTGGTTTCGCGCGGCCTGCGAAAGGCGCCGGTGAAAAAGATGCGGAACATGTGCGCCACGATCGCCGCCAGGAACAGCAATGCGGCCCAGTGGTGGATCTGCCGTGCGAACATGCCACCGCGCACCTCGAAGGAGATGTCGAGTGCCGACTCGTAGGCACGTGACATCTCGACACCACGCAGATCGGTGAAAACGCCCTGGTAAGTCACCTCGGCCATCGAGGGATCGAAGAAGTAAGCCAGGTAAGTGCCGGTCAACAACAGCAGGATGAACGTGTAGAGCGCTATCTCCCCCAGCAGGAAGGACCAGTGCGTGGGGAACACCTTGTTCATCTGCCGTCGCATGCCGGAGGCCAGTTGCAACCGTTGGTCGGCCTCGTTCGCCTGGGCCGCGGCAGCACGATACGCCCTGCTGGACTGCTTCGTAGGCCGCGTCAATCTGCTCATGGCGACGATCCCGCCTGCCTTTCGGGCCCCTCCGGCGATTGGCCTGACACTCGCTCGCCAGCGTAAACAGCCCTGTTGCGCTACGCGAGCCAGGAACAGCGCGCCGGAGACGCGAGTCCTCGTCCACGCCGCACGGTTACCGGCGTTCTTCGGCGCGGGCGGTTCCGAAAGGATCACTCGGCGGAGAGGCGCCGGGAACTTCGATGAGTTGCGGAGCGGGGTTGTACGGGTAGCGTCGGCGGCGTGACTCGCAAGTCGGCCCAGCTCGACGAACAACTGCACGATTACCTGCTGCGACACGGAGCACGCCCGGACCCCCTGCAGCGGGAACTGATCGAGGACACCCAGCGGTTGCTGCCCGACAGCGCGGACATGCAGATCTCGCCGGAACAGGCTTCGCTGCTGACGCTGCTGGCCAAGGCGATTCGGGCGGAGTACGCGGTGGAGGTGGGGACGTTCACCGGTTATTCGGCACTGGCGATCGCGCGCGGACTCAGCAAGGACGGCCGGTTGTTGTGTTGCGACGTGAGTACCGAGTACACCGATGTGGCACGGCACTTCTGGCACCGGGCGGGCGTGTCCGAACGCATCGAGCTACGGCTGGCCCCGGCGCTGGACACGCTGCGCGCGTTGGAGAACGCGGCCGTGATCGATCTGAGTTTCATCGACGCCGACAAGACCGGCTACATCGCGTACTGGAACGAGATCGTCCCGCGTACCCGCCCAGGGGGCTTCATCGTGGTGGACAACGTGCTGGCCGGTGGGCGAGTGCTCCACGAGCGACAGGACGAGAGCGCCCACGCCATCCACGAATTCAACCGGTACGCGCTGCGGGACCATCGCGTCGAGTTGACCATGCTGCCGATCAGCGACGGAATCACACTGGCAAGGCGACGCTGAGCGTTCACCGCGTCGTCCCTGACTGTCCGAACACGACCGAGTGATGCGGCGACGCTCGTGCTTTTCGACCGGGCCCCGCCGCGGAGGTTTCGATCTCCGACGAACCGAGCACGAACCGCTGAACGATCACAGCAGGCGGAAGGACTGGAGGATGACCCACTCGGAACCGGCCGGTCCGACCATGGCCGGCTTCCTGGAGCAAATTCGGCACCGGGCCGAGTTGCCCGACGACACGGAGGCCGACCGACTGACGCGTGCCTCGTTACACGCGCTTTCCGAGCGACTTGCCGCGGGACAGCTCTACGATTTCGCTCCGGCACTGCCCCCGGAACTGCAGGAAGAGCTGCACCGGTTCGGGGGCCAGGCGGTCGCCTTCGACCAGGAGACCTTTCTCGAGCGGATCGGCGGTGAGATCGACACCGTCGATCTCGATGTGGTGGAACGGCGGGTCGAGGCGGTGTTCGCAGTGCTGCTGTACTGGCTCCCCGGGGAGGAGGTCGAGGACACCGTCGCGCAGCTCCCTCCCGATCTCGCCGAGATGTTGCGCTCCGCGGGCGGGTAACGCGCCTCGGTAACGACGGTGGGCACTCTTCGAGCGTGTCGGTTTGCCGCGCGCGGGGCTCACTCCGAGCCGGCGTGGTTGCCCGAACACAGGGTCAGACGTTTCCGGTGGGAGCCACGGCCACATCGATCACATCACCGGCGGCGGCGAGCAGTTCGGGGTCGACCCCGTCGTCGACGACGAGCTTGTCGTAGTCACCCAGCGGAGCCATGCGGTGCAGTGCCTTGCGTGGCATCTTGCTCGAATCCATCAGCAAGACGCTGGTGGCCGCCGCGGCGAGCATGGCCCGTTTGACCTGCACCAGCTCGTGCTCCTGGTGAAAGGTCATCGTCGCGTTCATCGCCGAGGTGGACACGAAGGCCATGTCCACCGACAACGCTCCCACCGCTTCGATACAGGGCAGCCCCAGGAAGGAGTCGTGGGTGGCCGAGTAATTGCCACCGAGGCAGATCAGGTGCACGTCGGGCAGGGACTTGAGCTCCTGAATGACGGGCAGGTAGTTGGTGGCGACCGTGAGCGGCCCCACACCCCCCAACAGCCCGGCCAGCGTCAGCGCGGTGGTGGAGTCGTCGAGCAGGATGGAGGCGCCGGGTTCGACCAGCCGCAACGCCGTCCTGGCGATCGCGTCCTTGAGTTCCCGGTTGGCTCCCATCCGGTACTCCGAGCTGCCCTCGAAGACGGTGGAGGGTTGTGCGGAGACCCCACCGTGAAACTTGCGCAGCAGCCCGCGCCTGGCCAGTTCGTCGAGATCACGGTGCACGGTCATCAGACTCACGCCTACGAGATCGGCGAGTTCGGCCGCGCTCGCGGAACCACGTTCCAGCACGTAGTCGACGAGCTGCTGCTGACGCTGCTCCCGCGAACGCGCCCCTTTGGATGTCCTGCTCATTCCTCACGCTCACTCGAGGGCACCCCGAAGACCGTTCGACGGCGGAGCTGCCCGGAATCCCGACCCGGACAACGTATCAATCGCGCCCCCCGATCCCGGTGGTCGATCTCCGATCGGCATCGAACACGCCATTTCCGGGTACGCGTAGCGGGCGGAATCGCTTCCTCGCGGCACGGGAGAGCTCCTCGTGACCTACGTAATTACTCAGCCGTGTGTGGACGTACTCGACAGGTCCTGCATCGACGAATGTCCGGTGGACTGCATCTACGAGGGAGAGCGGATGCTCTACATCCATCCCGACGAGTGCATCGACTGCGGAGCGTGCGAACCGGTGTGCCCGGTGGAAGCCATCTACTACGAGGACGACGTACCGGAGGAATGGGCCGAATACACCACGTTCAACGCCGAGTTCTTCGATGTGACGGGACTCGGTTCACCCGGCGGCGCCGCCGGGGTCGGCAGGGCGGGACACGACGTGACCCCTGTGGCGGAGTTACCGCCGCAGGACTGATCCGTTCCGGACGGAACGGCGAAACTTTCGCGACTCACTGCTACTTCCTGATCGCCAAACGTGTCCAAGGGCGATACGGTCTTGCGGAGAAGGACGGTGCGTGCTTCCGGTGAGTCGCCCGGTAACAGCGCCGTTGCCCCCATCACGAGAGATCGAGAACACGGAAGGACTTTGGCCGGTGACCTCCCACCACCCGAACGGTCGCTCCCCGGAACGAGTACTGCTGGTCAGTGCCGATATCGGTGAGGGGCACAACGCGACGGCCCGTGCCGTCGAGGAGGCGGCGCGGCGGCTCTGGCCCGGATGCGAAACAGCGCGTCTGGACACGTTACGGATGATGGGCCCGGGGGTCGGACCACTGTTCCGTTGGATCTATGTACGAAACGTGGAGTCCACCCCGTGGTTGTACGACCTGTTCTACGAGGCGCTGTGGCGATGGCGTTGGTTCGCCACCGCTTCTCGCCGTTTCGTGGGCGCCTGGGTCGGACCACCGCTTCGCAGGCGAATCCGACAGTGGGAACCGGACCTGGTGATCTCGACTTATCCGATGGCCACAGCCGGGCTGGATCGGCTACGTCGCCGGGGCGAGCTGGAAAAACCGGTTTCGGCCGTGATTTCGGACTTCTGCCCGCACCCGTTCTGGGTGTACCCGGAGATCGATCTGCACTACGTGATGAGCGAAGCCAGCCTGCGAGCACTGCACCGTGCGCAACCCGACGCCACGGCGGCCGTGAGCGCACCTCCCGTCTCGGCGGAGTTCCGTCCTCGTGACAGGGAGGAGGCTCGGCGGTCACTGGGCATGCCGACCGAGGGGTTCCAGGTTCTGATCGCGTGCGGCTCCCTGTCGTTCGGTTCGGTGGAACGCGCCGTGGACGCGGCGCTGGCCGAACCCCACGTCGACCGGGTGATCGTGGCGTGTGGCCGTAACGAGCAGCTGCGTGCGCGCCTCGCGGAGCGTGACAGCACCGAGCGGAGATTGTTGCCGCTGGGTTGGTGCGACGACATGCCGGGCCTGACGGCCGCGGTGGATGTGGTGATCTCCAACGCGGGAGGCGCCACCGCGTTGGAGACCATGGCCTGTGGCCGCACGGTGCTCATGTTCGAACCGATCGCCGGGCACGGTCGAGCCAACGCGGAGCTCATGGCACGAGCGGGCCTGGCGGAACTGTGCCCGACCTCCGAATCGCTGTCGGCCACGCTGCACGAACTCACCAGCGGTCCCGAACGACTGCGACGCGCCGAACAGCGTGTCCTGGGACAGGCCACGGCGGGTGAGTTCACCGCGCAGGTGGCCGCCCTGGCCGAACTGCCCAGGCACCGCGGCGCACGCCGGTTGCGCTCCTCCGACCGTTTCTTCGTGCACGCGGCGGACGCGGTAGTACCCCAGCAGACCGGTGCCGTGCTGCGACTGCGGGAGGCGCCCGAGGAGAGAACCGCCGAACAGTGGGCGGGCCACCTTGCCGAGCTGATCGAACGACGTGCCCGCTCGCTGCCGATGCTGCGCAACACGCTGGTCCAACGGGGCGCTCACGGCCCGCGATGGCACACCGTTCGGTATATCGAGCCGGGGCGGCATCTGGATCACCGCACCGCCCCGGAACGCGACGAGGCACTACGGGAGTTCTTCACCGCCGCGATACCGACGGATCGCCCTCCCTGGCAACTGAGGGTGTTGCGCACGGACACCGAAACGTTGCTCCTCGCGAAGTTGCACCACGCGCTGGGTGACGGCATCGCGATCACGAACACCCTGGTGCGGTTGCTGCGTGACAGCGGCGACGAATGGGAATGGGATTCGACGCCCCCGCGCGACGAACGGAAAGCCGCGGGGGCAGCACGCCGTGCCCTCGCCTCCCGGGGGCGTACCGCGCTGACCGTGGCGCGAGGGCTGTGGAAACTGGCCACGGCGGGACCGGCGCCGCGAAGCCCGCTGGACGGGGACAGCACCTCCGGCCGGGTGTTCGACACCGTGGAGCTACCCAACAGCGAAGTACGCGCACTGGCACGCGCTCGCGGGATCCCCAGCAGTGTGCTGCTGATCGGTCTGACCGCCGAGGCGCTGCACCGTACGCTCGCGGAACGAACCGGCACCACCCCGGGACAGCACGTGCGGGTGATGGTGCCGCGTACCACACGTTCACCTCGGGAAGCATCGACGGCGGAGATGTTCGGGAACCACACCGTGGCGGTATCGGTGGACCTCCCGGTTGGCCCCATGGAACCGGAGCAGCGCTTGCGTGAGGTGGCGGAGCGCCTGACCGCGGGACAACACGACGGGCAACCGGCCGCGGCAGGCATCGCCATGGCGGCGCTGGGGCTGCTTCCGACGCCGCTGCTTCGGCCGCTGGTGCGGACGATCTATCAGCGCCGGTTCTTCAACGCGCTGGTCTCCGCCATGCCGGGGTCACGTCGCCCGCCACGGGTGTGGGGGGCGCTGGTGGCCGAGGTACTGCCGATCCTTCCGCTCGCCCCCGGTGTCGGAACGGCGATAGGGCTGATCAGCTGGGGCGATACGGTGGGTGTGGGAATCACCGCCGACGCTCGGCTGGAGTGGCTTCCCTCCGGGTTGCGTGAGCAGCTGCGCTCCTGCTTTCAACAGCTGCAGGGCCCGCCCGACTCCACTCCACGGCCGGGAACCACCCGTGAGGAAGCGCAACGTTGACCGCGACGGGGGGTTGGTTCGCGATAGCGGTTCCGGCGGCGCTGCTCGGCGCCGCGAGTTTCGGTATGGCCAGCGCTGTACAGCAACGCGCCACCAAACAGGTTCCCAGTATCCGGACTCTCAACCCACGCCTGTTGCTGGAGTTGGTACGCAAGCCGATATGGCTGGCCAGTGTCGGCACGGTCATCGTGGGCCTGTCCCTGCAGGTCGTGGCGTTGGCCTACGGCCCGTTGATGTTGGTTCAGCCGCTGCTGGTGACCAGCGTGCTGTTCGCCGCCCTGCACGCGGCCTGGCTGGCACACCGCAAGCTGGACCGGATCGTTGTACTGGGTGCGCTCGGGTGCATGAGTGGTCTCGCCGCTTTCCTGCTGCTGGCGCGCCCCGCGGGAGGCGACGAGACCATAGAGCCGCAGGCGATCCCGCTGGCGGTACTGCTCGGAGTGATCACCGTGATGTGCCTGCTGGCCGCCTCGCGTTTCCCCGGCGAGATCCGGGTGATCGCACTGGCACTGGCGACCGGGGTGATCTACGGAGTGACCGCTGCGCTGATGAAGGTGGTGGCGAGCCAGTTTCGCGCGGGTGGCTTCGTCGAACCGTTCCAGCACTGGGTGCTCTACGCGGTGTGCCTCGTCGGCCCGTGTGGTTTCCTGCTGAGCCAGAACGCCTTTCAACAGGGAAAACTGATCTCTCCCGCGCTCGCTGTGATCACCACCGTGGACCCCCTGGTGGGGGTGGCGATCGGAATCGGCTGGTTCGGAGAGACGGTGGTTTCCACTCCCGCCGTGCTGTGGGGCCAGGCAGTGGCCGCCGTGGCGATCATCGGCGGAATCGTGTTGCTCACGCATCGGGGTGAGGCGTTGCGGCGGGAAATCGAGAACAACGAGTCCATCGGTAATGGTGGAACAGTGACCTGGGGATAACCACTCCCCGACCGAACACGGGACCGCCGGGTTCACACCCGCGCGTTCCCGCCCCAACCACCGACCGCGGCCGGCAGAACACGTAAGGCAGGTGAACGAATGCGGTTCCGTCTCGAGGGACGAACGGTGCTGCTGACCGGTGGATCCTCCGGGATCGGCGCGGCCACCGCGAGGTTGCTGGCGCGACGGGGGTGCGAACTGATTCTGGTTGGCCGCCACGAACGTGGGCTGCGACACGTCGGGGAGATGACCGGAGCGCGGACGTTGACGGCCGATCTCACCTTGTCCGAAGAGCTCCCCCGGGTGGCCGACGCGGCGGCCGGGACGGACGTTCTGATCAACAACGCCGGAATCGGCTGGGCCGGGGAGTTCACCACCATGCCGAGCGAGCATGTCCACCGGTTGCTCGCCGTGAATCTGGCGGCCCCGCTGGAGCTGACCCGCCTGCTGCTGCCCGATATGCGGCAGCGTGGCGGTGGACACGTCGTTTTCGTGTCGTCGATCGCCGCCGTAGGAGTGCGCGACGAGGCCGTCTACTCGGCGACCAAGGCGGGACTGCGTGCCTTCGCGACCGGGGTACGGCACGAGATCGGGGATACCGGTGTCGGAGTCACGACCGTACTGCCCGGGGCGGTACGCACTCCGTTCTTCCGGCGACGCGGCAGGGCTTACGAGCGCGGGTTTCCCCGGCAGGTCTCGGCCGAACTGGTGGCTTCCCGGATCGTGAAAGCGATCGAGCAGGGCAGCCAGGAGAGCTACGTACCTCGTTGGCTGGGTGTGGCCTCCCGGCTGCAAGGGGGTATGCCCGGCACTTTCAATCGGCTCAACGCAATGTTCGGCGGTGACCGCTGATCGATCGCGAGGTTCCGACCCCCCCGGCAAGAGTTCGGTCGTGGGGTTCGGGACGTGTTGAACTCAACGCACACCACTGCCGAGTGGGTTCCAGAGCGGTCGTAGCACGTTGGACCACAGCCCGGGGGCCCCGTTCCCGATCCGCAGTCGAATGCCGTGACCACGCAGCTCCCTGCGGAACCACAACAACGAGACGAGAGCTGCCGAAGCCACGAGTCCATAGGACCCGATGGTGCTCACCAGCAGGAACTGCCCCACCGTGTGCTCGGCGAGCATCCAGAGCGCGGCGACCCCGTTGGCGATGAACACGGCGGCCCACAGCAACGAAACTCGACGGAAGAACCGGCGCAGTACGGCGTGGCCCATCAAGGCGGGCGGAAAGACGCAGAAGTCGTCGGCCAACCGTGCGAGGAAGGTTCGTTCGAACGGCAGCGTGGCCAGCAGCGCGGCCGCTATCAGGAAGTTCTGCAGGCTCGGCTGCAGGAAGTACAGAAAAGCGCTCTGCGAGAGCAGGCCGACAACTGTACGCACTGCCAACAGTGCCGTGGTCAACAGCAGCACCGCGGGGATCCGCGCGCGCAGTACCAGTCGGCAAACCACTGCCGCCAGCGCCCATCCCAGTGCCGCCAGCAGTCCTCCCGTCAGATCGGTCAGTTGCAGCAGCAGGTAGAACAACCCCAAGGGCGCGAGGGTGGTCTCCAACAGCTTCTTGCCCGCGTGCGAAAGATGAGTCCGGAGCCCGTCCAGCTGGACGGTCGTCGGATTGTGCATGTTGACCTCACGCGGCGCGTGCGGGATCGGGGTACCCCGCACCGACGCCGTGGACGGTTGCATCGCGCTGTTGAGAATGCGACGAGCCGCGCGATGGACTTCGTATCGGGTGTCATTATAGCCCGGGGTCACAGCGCTACACCGCAGCCGGTGACCACGGACACACCGTACAGGCGGCTCAACCGCGCATCGCCCGCAGCGATTCCCGTAGCGACCCCATCGTCGCCATCACCGCGGTGGGTTCGTAGCCGCAGTGTGCCATGCAATTGGCGCAACGGGAATCTCTTCCTCTACCGTAGGACTCCCAGTCGGTCTCCTCGATCAGCTCACGGTAGGACTGTGCGTAGCCGTCCGCCATGAGGTAGCAGGGGCGCTGCCAGCCGTACAGCGAGTACGAGGGGATCGCCCAGGCCGTACAGGCGAAGTCACGCTTGCCCTCGAGAAAGTCGAGGAACAGCGGGGAGTGGTTGAGCCGCCACTTCTTGCGCCTCCCCTCGGCGAAAGCCTTCTTGAAAAGTTCCCTGGTCTCCTCGACCCCCAGGAAGTGCTCCTGGTCGGGCGCCTTGTCGTAGGCATACGCGGGGGAGAGCATCATCTGGTCGACGTTGAGCTCGTCGTTGAGGTAGTCCAGCACATCGATGACCGTCTTGGGCGTGTCGGTGCTGAAGAAGGTGCTGTTGGTGGTCACGCGGAAACCGCGACGCTGGGCGTCCTTGATGTTGTCCACCGCCTGCGCGAACACTCCCTGCTTGCTCACCGAGGCGTCGTGCCGTTCCTCCAGCCCGTCGATGTGCACTGCCCACGAGAAGTAGGGGGAGGGCTCGATCTTGTCGATCTTGCGCGGCATGAGCAGCGCGTTGGTGCACAGGTAGACGAACTTCTTGCGTTTGACGAGTTCGTGGACGAGTGTCTCGATCTCGGGATGCATCAGCGGTTCACCGCCCGCGATGGAGACAACCGGTGCGCCGCACTCCTCGACCGCGGACAGTGCCTGGTCCACCGGCATCCGCTGTTTGAGCACGTTGGCGGGATGCTGGATCTTGCCACAGCCCGCGCACGCCAGGTTGCACGCGAACAGCGGCTCCAGTTCGAGGGTCAACGCGAATTTCTTACGCCGCAGCATCTTTTGTTTGACCAGGTAGGCACCAACCTTGGCGGCCTGGCGAATCGGGATACCCATTGCGGCACCTCTCTGCTTCAGCGAGAACGGACAGTATCCAGCGAACCGGGTCCCGCCACAGCCTCGGCCCAGCGAAGCAGCGGGAGACCGGTAGCGCGTAACCGCCGCAGCGCCCCGGACAGCCGAGCCGGCGAGCCGGGGCCCAGCAGCGGTTGTCGGCGGGTGTCGAGTACGACACGCACGATCACAACGGGGCGGTCCGATACCGCTGTCGCCAACACCTCCGATTCCATGTCCGCGACAAGCGCACCGCCCCGTGCCAGGGCGGCACGCTCCGCACCGAGAACCAGCCGCTCGCTGGTCAGTACCGGACCGAGCCACACACGCAGCCCGAGGTCACGCAGCCGGTAAGCCAACAGCTCGGGACGGTGGGAGTGCCTGCACGCACCGCTCACCAAGCCGCCCACCTCGGTTCCCACTACCACGTCACCACTGCGCAACCCCGGACTGAGTCCTCCCGCCAACCCGGCCACGGCCAGCGCACCGAATTCGCGCCCGGGGAGGTCGGCCGCCGAGCGAGCACTGCGTCGGTGGCCGTATCCGGTTCGCCACACCCGGTTCCCGCCCAGCGGGCGCAACGCGCGGGCCTCCACTCGCAGCGGGGTGCATACGAGCAGATCCGATGTCATGGCGAGCACCTATTCGGCGTGGACGGCTTGTCGGTATCGCCCGAGAGCGGTTACCGGGAAGATCTGCCGGTAGAGGTGGTAGTTGATGTAGAAGTCACCCGGGAAACCCGTGCCGGTGAACTGCGGTTCCGCCCAGCTGCCGTCGGCCCGTTGCGTGTCGGCCAGAAAAGCGATGCCGCGCCGCACCGGATCAGTGTCGTGACGTCCCAGAGCCAGCAGTGCGAGCAGGGCCCAGGCGGTCTGCGAAGCGGTCGAGTTCCCTTTCCCGATCCAGGCGGAATCCGTGTAGGAACGCAGATCCTCACCCCAACCACCGTCCGGGTTCTGCCGCTGCTCCAGCCAACGGGCCGCGCGGGTGAGCGCGCAGTGCTGTGCCGACAGCCCGGCCTCGACCAGGGCGGGAACCACGGCTCCCGTACCGTAGAGGTGGTTGGCTCCCCAACGGCCGTACCAGGAACCGTCGTTTTCCTGCTGTTCGAGCAGCCACCTTGTGCCGTCGCGGACGACGCGGTCGTTGGCGTCCCCGAGCTGGGCCAGGGCCTCCACCACGTGCGCGGTGACATCAGCGGAGGGAGGGTCGATGACCGCCCCGAAGTCGCAGAAGGGCAGCTTGTTCACCAGCCAGCGCGTGTTGTCGGCGTCGAAGGCCGCCCAGCCGCCACCGCGGGACTGCATACCGCGTAGCCAGCGTCTCCCCCTGTCGACGGCCGCGGCGATGCGGTCCTGCTCGACATGGCCGGTACGGACGAAAGCCAGCAGCACTTCCGCGGTGTCGTCGATGTCGGGATAGCCGTCGTTTTCGAACTCGAAGGCCCACCCTCCCCCACCGGGTAGTTCGGGGCGTCGTACCGCCCAGTCCCCTCGGACGGTGATCTCTTCGGAACGGACGAACTCGACGGCGTTACGAATCGCCGGGTCACTGTCCGGCACCCCGGCATCGTGTAGCGCCTGGATGCTCAGCACGGTGTCCCAGACCGGCGACTGGCAGGCCTCCATTCTGCGGAGACTGCCGTGTTCCGAGTCCTGCCGAACCAGGAACCCTTCCAGCCCCCGAACACCCGCGCGCATCACCGGGTGGTCGAGCTGATAGCCGAGCAGGTTCAGGGCGAGCAGGGAGTAAACCCAGGGCGGTTGAATGCCTCCCCAGGAACCATCGGCTTCCTGCCTGGCCACGATCCATTCGGCCGCCCGCCGCATGGCCTGGCCGCGCAGCGCGCGGATCGGGTGCCGTTGATACACGTGCAACGCCCGATCCAGTCCGTTGAACACGGACTCCCAACGGGAGGTTCCGGCGTTCTCGCGCACCCGCCCCACCGGGCGCGTGCCGGTACGCAGCTCGGCGGTCTCGACTCCCAGTTCACGCCGGGGACGCAGGGCGCTGACTATGGTCAGCGGGACGATGGTCTGGCGTGCCCAGCAGCCCCAGTCGGCCAGGTTCAGTGGTACCCAGCTCGGCAGCATGATGATTTCCGGCGGCATGGCGGGGAGTTCCTCCCACGGCCACTGGCCGAACATCGCCAGCCAGATGCGGGTGAACACACGGGTTCGTTCGATGCCGCCGCAGCGCCGAATCCAACGCCGCGCGGCGACCATGTGTTCCGCGTCCACCTCGTCGCCCGCGAGTTTCAGGGCGATGTAGGCTTCCACGGTCGTGGAGAGCTCTCCGGGGCCATCGTGAAACGCCGCCCAGGTACCGTCCGCGCGCTGCTGGGAGCGAATCCAACGTGCCGCGTCGGCGGTCTCCGCCGAGGTCCGTATCCCGAGGAACTGGCGCAACATCAGGTCCTCGGCGTCCATGGTCACGTTGGTCTGCAGTTCCCCCTTCCACCATCCCTGCTCGTGCTGCAGCCCCAACAGGTGATCGCTGCCGGCTCGGAGGGCCTCCTCCCAGGAACGTCCCTGCTGCGGAGGTACCGAGGTTCGCTCGGAATCGATGTCCGCCGCGGACGGCTGCGGCGGGGGAATCGTCTCGGTGACGGGTCCGTCGGCTCGGGGTTGGTCGGCTTGACGGATGTCGCCGTTCTGGCGCAGCGATCCGGTCACTGGTTCCTCCGGAGAACGAAATCGGCGAGTTCGGTCAGTCCTTCGGTCGTTCCCTGACACCCGGCATCACGAAGCTGCCGGTGAGCGGCTGTCAATCTGCGTTCCGTCTCGGCCCGGGTCCATTCCTCCGAGCCCGCCGAACGCAGCAGTTCCGCCCCTCGAAGCACTTGGGCCTCGGTGGGTTCCTCCGGTTGTCGGTACAGCTCGCGCAGCCACAGACCGGCGTCGGTGTCCGAATTGAGCGCGTGCACGACCGGCATCGATTTCTTGCGGGAACGCAGGTCGGAAAGCACCGGCTTTCCGGTCTCCTCCGGATCCCCCCAGATTCCGAGCAGGTCATCGACGAGTTGGAACGCCATCCCGAGTTCGAATCCGAAACCACGCAGTCGTCGGACGGTGTGTTCGGAAGCTCCCGACAGCAGAGCACCGAGGGCGCAGGAGCACGCGATCAGCGCGGCGGTCTTGCCCGCCACCATACGCAGACACTCATCGAAGCCGACCTCGGTACGCTGCTCGAAGTCCAGATCCGCCGCTTGTCCCGCGATGAGTTCCCGAACGGTGCCCGAGAGTTCACGAGCCGCCCACAACGCCCGTGGCGAGTCGGCTTCGAGCAACACGCCGTTGGCGAGTCCGAGCAGCGCGTCCCCCGCCAGCAGCGCGGCGGACCGCCCGAACACGGTCCAGGCGGTGGGGCGGTGTCTGCGGGAGATGTCACCGTCCATCAGGTCGTCGTGCAGCAACGAGAAGTTGTGCACCAGTTCAACGGCCACCGCCCCGCTACAGGCACTGTGTTCGTCGCCGTTGGCGGCCCGCGCCGACAGCAGCACCAGCGCCGGACGCAACGCCTTGCCCGGTCGGTTGTCCTCGGCGCCCTCGGCATCGATCCAGCCGAAGTGGTATTCGCTGACCCTGCGGGTGTCCGGATCCAATGCGGCGACGGTGTGACGCAACTGCGTGTCGATGGACTCCCGGGCGCTGGACAGCGCGGAGGGCATTGTCACTGTCATGCCTCACCTCCACGCCACATCGCTGTGGCGGTCGACGGTCCCGCTGACGACGCGTGCCGCGGTGTTTCCACTTCGTACAGCCCCTTCGAGGGTGTCCGGCCATCCGGTGTCGGTCCACGCGCCTGCCAGTACAAGTCCTCGCTCGGCCGTGCGCGCGGCCGGACGTGACGCTCTCGCTCCGGGGACGGGTCGAAACGTGGCCACGGGCTCTCTCGTGACGAAGAAATCGAGTATTCGCGCCTCTCGGGCGGCGGGAAACAGTCTTCGCAACTCAGGTAGGTACTGCTCACGCAGTCGTGCGGAACGCTCCTTCACCTCCTCGTGGGCCGCGGACAACGAAATCGCCAGATACTGGCCGCGGGGCGCGTCGGCGGCTTCCGTTCGGTCGAACAACCACTGCACCGGGGAGTCCAGGGCGGCGGCCATGGGCAGGGCGGTCACCCTACGATCGAAATGGGCGTGCACGTTCACGATGGGCGCGCGCGACAACGTGGTGAAATCGGCAACGACGGGTGAGCGCCGGTCCGCCAGCAGTTTGGCAGCGGCGGGATGCGGGACGGCGAGGACAACCGCGTCCGCGGTCAGTTCGTACTCCTGCTCGGCACTCACCCGTACGCGGTAGTCACCCGGCTCGCCGGATATCTCCGAGGCCTTGTGCCGCGTCAACGACAGTACCCCTGCCTCGGACAGTTTCCGCTGAGCCGGTTCACCGTGCACTTCGCTCAACGGACGACGGATCACTCCGATGTCGCCTCCGGTGGTGGTGTCCAACATTCCGGTGCGAAATACTTTGACCGCCTGGGCCAGCGATGCCTCCTCCGGCTGGGAGTTCAGCGCCGCGACGCAGAACAGTCCCCACAACGTGGCCACGGAGCGGTCCGATTCGCCACGGGAGCGCAGCCAGCTCCCGAAGTCGGTGCGTTCCAGGGCCGGATCGTCCGGATCCAGTCCGCGCAGTGCCAGCGCCGTCCGCGCCGCGGTGAGCCGTTGCCGTGGGGACAGCGCACGATGCCCCCACAGCGCGGGCAACAGGTGTCCCGGTGCGGGCAGCTCGGTGCGCCGCAAGGTCCAGCCGGGACCGTGCGGCGTGATCACGGGGACACGGAATTTCGGTTGGACCCGTACTCTGTCGAAGGTGCCGAGACGTCGCAGCAGCGCGAGGTACTCGGTGTAGCAGCGCAGAAAGACGTGCTGTCCGGTGTCCACGGTGAGCTCGCCCCGGGAGAACGAGTAAGTGGCTCCGCCCAACCGGGAACGCGCCTCCAACAGGGTCACGTCGAAACCGGCGTCACGACAACCGAACGCGGCGGAAACACCGGCCAGACCACCCCCGATGACCACTACCCGACCACGGGTCATGATTTCAGCCCCGCCAGTGAACGAGCCGCGACGACCATTTTCTGCCTACCCGGCAACGTGACCCTGCCGCGAGTCACAGCCGAGGGGTCATCCGCGATGTGCCGCAGCAGCTCGTGGTATATCCCTGCCATCGCCGCGCAACAGGCGCGGCTGCGGTGATCGAGCAGGGGGAGCAACCGCAGCCCCTCGGAGTACCACCGTTCGATTCGACGGGCCTGGAAACGCACCAGCTCGTTCAGGGCACCGCGTGAGTCGGTGAACATCCCCCGCGAGTCCAGTTCGAGTGAGACACCGAAACGACGCAGATCGTCGGCAGGCAGGTAAACACGGCCGCCGCGACGATCCTCCAGCAGATCGCGCAGGATGTTGGTCAGTTGCAACGCCACTCCGAGGGCGTCGGCTCGCTGGGCGGCCAGACCGGTGACCTCGTGGCCGAAGACCCCCAGCGAGAGTCGCCCCACCGACCCGGCGACGCAGCGGCAGTAGTGCGTGAGTTGTTCGAAGGTCTCGTATCGAGTGCCCTGCACGTCGGCCTCGCACCCGTCGATGAGTTCGTGGAACGCCTCCAGCGGCACGGGCAACCCGCGGGTGGCGTCGGCCAGTGCCACCAGTACGGGATCCTTGGCGTTCGGACCGACATCGTCGAGATCCTGTCGTGCCTGTCGCAGGCGTAGCAGCTTCTGCTCGCTCGACAACGAGCCGTCTCCGATGTCGTCCACCCTGCGGGCGAAGGCGTACACGGCGGAGAGCGCGCCGCGTTTGACCGGAGGAAGCAGGCGGATGCCGTAGGAGAAGTTGCGTGCCCGGGTTCGGGTGACCCGTTCGCAGTACCGGTAGGCGTCGCGGACACGGTCGTGTTCGAGCCCCGCCGAGGACGACACCGAGAGCCGGACCCATTCGGAGAGGATCCTCCTCCGGTTGGGACGCACCTCCACTGCCAGTGGGTCGTAGCCGGCCGGTTCGAAGGAGCGGGCCGTGGCCACCCCGCCCGCCACGTAGCCCGCGACCGCCAACCGGGCCAGTCCGGACAGCCGTCCGACCAACGGTTGACCGGAACGCAGCAGTTCCAGCGCGCGATCCACTTCGAACCACACGAGCCTGCGCAGTTCGGCGGATACGGTGGGGGCCGCGAGCTCCGATTCCGCACACCCGAACTCCCCCAGGTCGGTGAGCGGCATGTAGATTCTGTCCTGCCGAAAGTCCTCGCCGATGTCCTGGCAGTGTTCCAGGATCTGCAGCGCGGAACAGATGCGGTCGGAAAGTCGGATCAGCTCCGGCTCGGCCCGGCCGAAGATGTAGAGGACCAGTTCCCCGATCGGGTTGGCAGCGTAGTAGCAGTAATCGAGCAGTTCCTCGAAAGTGGAATAGCGACGTACGTGCTGGTCCCGCCGATTCGCCTCTATCAGCCGGGAGGGAAGCGCGCGGGGAATACCGCAGGCACGCACGGTCGGTGCGAACGCGCGCAGCAACGGAAGTCGTGGGGTGCCCTCGTAAGCACGTCCCAGGTCCGCCTCGAGCAGTTCGAGCAGCCCTTCACGAGGACCACATGCCTCGTCTCCGGCGTAGTCCACGAGTCGGGCGAAGCCGTAGACGGCCATGAGGTGTTGCCGGATCCGGTACGGCAGCACCCGGGCGGCGACGGTGAAGTTCTCCGATTGGGCCCGCGCCAGCACCTCGCCCACCTCCGGCAGCTGGCCGGGTAGCACCATCTCGAACGATCGCGCCGGCTGCCGAGCAGGGCGGGCACGGTCCGGTAGCGCAGCCATGACCACCTCCTACCCCGCACAGCTGATGAGGGCGTTCATTGTGGTCAGCGTAGATCGCTGAGCGACACAGCGCAGGCTTACTGACCTCGTCCGATTGAGTGACTTAGTGAATACTTCATGTCACTGAAAGTGCAATCCCCAGTGCAGTAGCCCCGCGATGTCTTCCAGCGCGGTCACTCCGCATTGGAGGGTGTTCAGTCCCTGACGGACCGCACGGTCAGCCGACCGAACGCCATGGCCGCAACCGTCACCACCAGCGCTCCCACCGCGAAGAAGAATCCGAGCTGTGCCGCCACCCACATTCCCGGCGAACCGAGCGGAGCCCCGATCGGAGTGGCGACGCCTTCCGTGCCCCACAGCCTGCTCAGACTGGGACCGATGATCAGCCAGACTCCCCCCGTCATCGCCAGCACGCTGGCCACACTCGCCAGGAACCGATTCTTGGTGGGAACCAACAACAAGCCGCCGAGCAGGATGGCCAGCGCGGGCAGCACGCACAGCCACAGCCGGTCGAGGGTGAAACTCCACGGCTGCGTACCGCCGAAACCGTAACCGAAGTAGGGTCCGACGAACGGGATCAGCCCCGTCCAAACTCCCAGCAGGACGAGTAGCACTCCGCTGATCGCTCCTCGACTGCGCCGCACGCTCAGCATCGAACCACGGGTGGTGTTCGGAGCTCCCGCGTAGTGCTCGGCCAACCTTCCCTCGAACTCGGGACGCAACTCGGCGTCCGCCGCGGCCGTGGGGGCGGAGCGCACCTGACGTTTGCTGGCCGTGATGCGCACCGTTCCCCGGCCGGGATCGGCGTCGTGCAGCGGAACGAAACGCTGTTTGCCACCCGCGCGCACCACCCCCCACGTGGGCGAGCCGCTTCGGGGGCCGAGATAGACCTGCTCCAGTCTGCCCAGCCGTGAACCGTCACGATCCACCACGGGCCTGCCCGACAGGTCCGGCCCCGAGCCGGCCCCGGTCGGTTCGGGGCCGGGTTCGGACTCGTGGTGTGGTGTGGACACCGTGAGCACCTCCCATTCTCAGGTCGCTCGGTGGGATCCCCCGCTGTCGCCACCACCCTGCTCGGTCTCGGTGGGTGCTCCACTCGGTGCCGAAGCGGTTCCCGCGCCACGCACGCTCCAGTTCTGGGACTGTTCGGCGGTTTCAGCGCCCTGCGGAGAGGTGGCCTGCTCGGCGCCGCCGAAGTTGCGCCGGTAACTCGAATTGATCATCTCCGCTGCGGCCTCCCTGCCCCCGAGACCGAAGGCCAGCGCCGAGCCTAGAGCTATTGCCCCAACCAGGGCCACATAAGTCACGGTGACGATCACCGGAGCGATACGAAGCTGAGTGAGAATCATGAACACACCGATCGCCATCACCAGCGCGGGAGCCGCGGTGCGTGCCATGCGCCCGGCCGGTGTGTCCCCCATCGTGCGGCCGGCCAACGTACCCACGGCTCCAGCGACGGCCGCGGCGAGGAGGAAGATCGCCAGCGCGGCGATCACGCGCGGAAGATAACCGAGCACCACGTTCATGAAGCCGGTCAACGCGGGGATACCGAGCGTTCCGATCGCCGAGGACAGCACGAAGAGCATGATCACGGCGAAGACGACGGTCCCTATCAACCTCGAGGGGCTGCCTCGGGGGCTGAGGCGCTCCACATAGCGGGCGCCCTGGCCGGCGCGGGACATCCGGTCGTCCAGATGGAGGCGCCGCAGCAGCCGCGTGACAAGCGCCCGAAGAATCCTCGCGATGATGTAACCGATCACCAGCACCAGAAGCGCGCCGATCAACTGCGGCAGATAGCTGATCAGCTGTGTGAACCCGCTCTGCAGGCTGTCGAGCACGTTGAACCCGGTTCCTTGCGCTAGGACCATATCCATGGCGCGCCTCCTACTGCAGGCATCGTGTGGGGTCCGATTGCAACCCCGCACGGACCGGTGCGCAAATCCGAGTGAGCACCTACCCCCTGTGTTTCCCCAGCTGCTCACCGGGAGTGTTCACTCCGGTGCGACTTCCGGCTCACCCTAGCCCCGAAGGCGGTGCCACCCTGCCCCGAAAGCGGTGTTTGTGGCTTCGGCCAACCGGGAACCCACCTGGAGTGGAACGGATGGAATTCAGACACGAACTGGCACAACAGCTGCGAGTGGACTCGATCAGAGCCGCCGACGCAGCAGGCTCGGGTCATCCCACCTCGTCGATGTCCGCGGCCGATCTGATGGCGGCGTTGCTGGACGGTCACCTGAGACTGGATTTCGACCGGCCGAACAACCCCCGGAACGATCACCTGGTCTTCTCGAAGGGGCATGCCTCTCCGCTGTTGTATTCCTGTTTCAAGGCCGCCGGAGCGATCGACGACGCGGAACTACTGACTTTCCGCCAATTCGGCAGCAGGCTGGAAGGTCACCCCACCCCCGCCCTGCCCTGGGTGGACGTGGCCACCGGTTCACTCGGACAGGGACTGCCGATAGGGGTGGGGCTGGCGTTGACCGCCGCGAGACTGGACACGCTGGGCAGCCGGGTATGGGTGTTGTGCGGTGACAGCGAAATGGCGGAGGGGTCGATCTGGGAAGCGTTCGAACACGCCGCTCACTATCGACTGGACAACGTTGTCGCACTCGTGGACGTCAACCGCCTCGGCCAAACCGGCGAGACCATGCACGGTTGGGATCTGAAGTCCTACTCGGATCGTGCCCGCGCCATCGGTTGGCACACCGTGGAGGTGGAGGACGGACACGATCCGGAACGGATCGAGGCCGCCCTGAACGAGGCGGAGGCCACCCGGGGACGGCCCACGGCCGTCGTGGCTCGCACCCGCAAGGGCAAGGGTGTCAGGGAGGTCGAGGACCTGCCGGGTAAACACGGCAAACCACTGCAGGACCCGGCCGCGGCCATCGAGGAACTCGGCGGCGCGCGCGAGCTGCACGTCAAGGTGAGCCCACCGGAGACGGCGGGCGAGCCCCACACTTTCGCAACGAGCCACGAGCCATCTCCCGTTTTCGAAGTCGGAGACTCCGCGGCCACCCGCAAGGCTTACGGGCAGGGGCTGCGCGCACTGGGATCCCGGCGGGGCGAGGTGGTCGCGCTGGACGGCGAGGTTTCCAACTCCACGCATTCGGAACAGTTCCGCGAAGCGCATCCGCAACGATACTTCGAAATGTACATAGCCGAGCAGCAGATGCTTGCCACAACGGTGGGGATGCAGGCCCGGGGGTGGATACCGTTCGCCTCCACCTTCGCGGCGTTCCTGAGTCGGGCCTACGACTTCATCCGGATGGCCTCGATCAGCCGGGCCTCGGTGAACCTGATGGGTTCACACGCCGGAGTCGCCATCGGCGAGGACGGTCCTTCCCAGATGGCGCTGGAGGATCTGGCCGCCATGCGTGCGGTACACGGCAGCACCGTGCTGTACCCCTGTGACGCGAATCAGACGGTGGGGCTGCTCGAACCGATGGCCGACCGGGAAGGCATCTGTTACCTGCGGGCGAGCCGTGGTGCCACTCCGGTGATCTACGGTCCCGACGAGGACTTCCCCATCGGCGGTTCCAAAACCGTGCGCAAGGGTGAGCACGTGACTCTCGTGGGAGCGGGCGTAACCCTGCACGAGGCGCTGGATGCCGCGGAGCGGTTGGCCGAGGAGGGCATCCAGGCACGGGTGATCGACCTGTACTCGATCAAACCGGTCGACATCGAAACCCTGCGCCTGGCGGCCGAGGAGACCGACGGGATGGTGACGGTGGAGGACCACTGGCCCGAGGGCGGACTCGGCGACGCGGTGCTTGCCGCACTCGCCGAGGCGGGAGCCAGTGTGCCCGTGACGAAGTTGGCTGTCACCGACATGCCCGGCTCCGGTAAACCCGCCGAGCTGCTCGCGCAGGCCGGGATCGACTCGGCGGCCATCACTCGCGCCGCTCGGGAGCTGGTACCCAGTTCCGGGACTCGCTGACGTACTCCTGGCTCCAGGGGAGTACCGCTCTTCCGGGTGATACGCCACGCCGCGAAAGCCCTGGCCGGTACCCGTCGGGTACGGATGGGCGAGAATGCTCATCACAACAAGGGATCAAGGCCGGTCGAAGGGCTGAACAGGATCGTGACGACGTCGATTCACCAAAGGATCGCCGACGAACTCGGCGTGGGTGCCGAGCAGGTCGAAGCCGCCGTGCGGCTACTGGACGACGGGGCGACGGTGCCGTTCGTCGCCCGCTACCGCAAGGAGGCAACCGGAGCGCTCGACGACGAGCAGCTACGTACGCTGGAACAGCGGCTACGCTATCTGCGCGAGATGGAACAGCGGCGCAACACGATCCTCGAAGAGATCCGCAAGCAGGAAAAGCTCGACGACGAGCTCCACAGCCGGATCATGGCCGCCGACTCCAAGGCCCGGCTGGAGGATCTGTACCTACCGTTCAAACCCAAGCGCCGCACCAAGGCACAGACAGCCCGGGAGGCGGGGCTGGAGCCACTCGCGACCGGACTGCTGGAAGATCCGGGGCAGGACCCCGAGACCTCGGCAGCGGCGTACGTGGACGCCGACAACGGGGTGCCCGACGCGGCGGGCGCACTGGCGGGAGCACGTTCCATCCTTGTGGAGCGTTTCGCGGAGGACGGCGACCTCATCGGCCAACTGCGCGAACTGGCCTGGCAACGGGGCCGGTTGTCCTCGACCGCTCGCTCCGGTGCGGCCGAGAACGATTCGAAGTTCACCGATTACTTCGACTTCGCCGAATCGTTGGGGACGCTGCCCTCGCACCGGGTGCTCGCACTGTTCCGCGGCGAGAAGGAGGAAGTCCTCGAACTCACCCTCGATTTCGATCCCGACAGCTCTGATGGGCAGGGAGCGGCCGACGGGCGGGCCCCGAGTGACTACGAACGCCGTATCGCCGCCCGGTTCGGCGTCGAGGATCGCGGTCGTCCCGCCGACCCGTGGTTGCGCGAAACCGTGCGCTGGGCGTGGCGCACCCGGATCATGGTTCACCTGGACATCGACCTGCGCAACAGACTGCGGCAGCAGGCCGAGGACGAGGCCGTTCGGGTGTTCGCGGGAAACCTTCGCGATCTGCTGCTGGCCGCCCCCGCCGGACCACGTGCCACCATCGGGCTCGATCCGGGATACCGGACAGGAGTGAAGGTGGCCGTTGTGGACGCCACCGGCAAACTCGCCGAAACCGCCACCATCTATCCGCACGAGCCGCAGCGGCGCTGGGAGGAGGCACTCGCCACCCTCCAACGGTTGGTCGATCGGCACGGGGCGCGGCTGCTCGCGGTCGGTAACGGAACGGCCTCCAGGGAGACCGACAAACTGGCGGCGCGACTGGCCGAGTCCCGCGAGGGCCTGATCAGAGTCTCTGTCTCGGAGGCGGGTGCCTCGGTCTATTCCGCCTCTTCCTACGCGTCGCGGGAGCTTCCCGAGGTGGACGTCTCGCTGCGTGGGGCCGTCTCGATCGCGCGGCGGTTGCAGGATCCACTCGCGGAGCTCGTCAAGATCGACCCGAAGTCGATCGGAGTCGGGCAGTATCAGCACGATGTTTCCGAGTCGAAGCTCTCGCACTCGCTGGACGCGGTGGTCGAGGACTGCGTCAACGCCGTGGGCGTGGACGTGAACACTGCCTCGGCGCCGCTGTTGAGTCGCGTTTCCGGCATCAACGCCGGGCTGGCCGAGAACATCGTGGGCCACCGCGAGACGAACGGGCGGTTCCTGTCCAGACAGGCGCTCCGGGAGGTCTCCCGCCTGGGGCCGAAAGCGTTCGAACAGTGCGCGGGGTTCCTGCGGATCACCGACGGCAACGACCCGTTGGACTCCTCCAGTGTCCACCCGGAGAGCTATCCGGTGGTGCACCGGATCGTCGAGTCGACCCACAGCTCGTTGGACGGCATCATCGGTAACCGCGGTCTGCTACGCGAACTGCGGGCCGCGGATTTCGCCGACGAGTCCTTCGGCCTTCCCACGGTGACCGACATCATCTCCGAACTGGAGAAACCCGGACGCGACCCACGTCCTGAGTTCCGCACCGCGAACTTCGCCGAGGACGTCCACTCGTTGAACGACCTGAGCCCCGGCTTGGTGCTGGAAGGGGTGGTCACCAACGTCGCCGCGTTCGGTGCGTTCGTCGATGTCGGGGTGCATCAGGACGGGCTGGTACACGTCTCCGCGATGTCCAAGTCGTTCGTCAACGATCCGAGGGAAGTCGTCAAACCGGGCGAGGTGGTACGGGTCAAGGTCCGTGAGGTGGACGTGAACCGCAAACGCATCTCGCTGACGCTTCGACTGGACGACGACGTCACTCCCGCCGGGAGTGCTTCCGGGACGAAGCCCGAGGAGTCCGGCAGGCGGGCGCGCGGTTCCGCGAGCAACGGCAAGGCCGGGGCGAAGCGCGGCAACGACGCCAACCAGCGGCAGGGCAACCAACAAGGCAAGCAACAGGGCAAGCGCGGCGCGGGCAGCGGGGCAATGGCTGACGCGCTGCGACGCGCCGGCTACAGCGAGAACTAGTCCCGGTACAACTCCGTGCGGCGGGCCGGATGCGCAGCCGTCCCGCCGCACGAGCCATGGTAAGCCTTCGCCGCCCGATTTGGCGGGCTGTCCGTGCTCGGCCGGTCTCGCGCTCCGGAGAGATGCGACCGTGCCACGGCGAGCCGAGCCCCGACCGGGACCGTCGTGGTGGTCCGCGCCGGCGCGTTGACACTGGAACACAGGGTGGCGGGGAGCTCGCCGAGCGAGGCATCATCCTGTCCCTACCGTGTCACTCGGTGGACAGGTTCACGGCCCGGCCAAGCCGAGGGTCAAAATATCCTTCAGCGTTCTGGCCACGGTCGCCGAATTCGGCCTCGCCCCCGTTTCCGCACCCGAGTACGAGGGCGGACCAAAAGTACACAACGGCGCGGCTTTGTTCCTGTTCACAGCTTTGTGAGTGACTGAGAGCTTCTGTGTGGGTCGCTACTCGCCTCCGGGCCGAACCTCAAGCCGGTGGAAATCCGCTCCATACCGATGGTTCGAGGCCAGTGCGCTGCTCGCCGCCACATAGGATGCACGTATGCCGAATACCTCAGACCGCGACCACGAGATCGAGGAGCTCAAGAGCCAGCTCGCCGCCTATCGGGACTCCGCTGTAGCTGATGCGCAGGCGGTGCGCTTCCGGATACTGTACGCGGCCCTGGGCAGCGTGCTGTTGGCGTTGTCCGGTGGACCGTGGCTGCACTCGCAAGAGTACCGAGACTACGAGAAAACCACCGGGTTGTTCCGATTGTTCGAGCTGGTGGATCCGGACTCTGGCGGCGTGATCGGCGTGGTGCCTGTGGTGCTTGTGGCGCTGACTGTAGCGTGCCTGGGCGCGTGTGCCCCGACATCGGCCAGCATGCCGGCGCATGCGAGCCTGGCCGTTCTCGCGGGTACTGCCGCTGTGTTGTTCGGGGTGTTTGTGGGCACCACGAGCGACGACCAATCAGCGGGGGCCTCGGCTTGGCTCGCCCTCGTGATCGCCATAAGCATCGCCGCTTTGGCCACCGTGCGGGCCGCGGCCCTGCTACAGGCCGACGGGCACGCGTACCGAGCGGACCCGCCCGCGTAACGATCGAAGCTCCGAGCGATTTCGGGTCACCCGCTCGCAAGAACTCACCAGCCCGAAAATCACGCTACGCCCTGAACGGCCGACGATGTGGCGGATCGGTGTACGGGGTTTCGTTCGCCGCGCGGTGGGAACGAAATGCTCATGTCGGCACCAGTACCACCACGGAAAGCAGCGCTACCAGGGGCGATGCGGCGAACTCGGATGGGTTCCTCCGAGAGTCGCTCCGTGGAACATTGACTTCGAGCGAACTCGAATTCACAGGATTCCGACGGATCGTTTTCGGCAGCACGGAAGGTCTCACATGGACAACAGCGGAGTGAGCTGGGCGACGATGCGTTCACTCACCAGGGACAGCTCGGTGACCGGACAGCGTCTCCCGCGAGGACTGGCCAAACGCATCCTCGGCTACGCGCGTCCCTACCTACGGATCATCGTTCCGTTTCTGCTCGTAGTCGCGGCCACAGCCGTGTTGGGAGTGGTAACCCCGCTGCTGTTCAAAGCGATCATCGACCGTGGAATCGTGCCGGGGCGACTGCACGTGGTCGTCTGGCTCTCGGTGGCGGTTGCCGGAGTCGCCCTGTTGGAGGCGGTACTCACACTGCTGCAACGCTGGTTTTCCTCCCGGCTGGGTGAAGGACTCATCTACGACCTGCGTCGGGACGTGTTCGACCACGTACAGCGGATGCCACTGGCGTTTTTCGTGCGGGCCCAGACCGGTGCACTGACCAGCAGGCTCAACAGCGACGTCATCGGGGCGCAGCGCGCGTTGACCAGCACGCTGTCGGCGGTGGTGTCGAACGTACTGAGCGTGGTGCTGGTACTGGCGGCGATGTTCGCACTGTCCTGGCAGATCACGCTGATCGCGTTGGCTCTGCTGCCGCTGTTTTTGTTCCCGGTGCGGTGGATAGGCAAACGTCTGCAACGCGTTACTCGGGAACAGATGGCCGTGGACGCCGAGATGAGTTCACTGATGACGGAACGGTTCGGGGTCGGCGGGGCGATGCTGACCAAGCTCTACGGCAGGGCCGACGAGGAAACCGAGCAGTTCGCCCGCAAAGCCGAACGGGTCCGAGACCTCGGCGTCCTCTCGGCCATGTACAGCAGGGTGTTCTTCGTCGGACTCACTCTGGTGGCCGCGCTGGCCACGGCGGTGGCCTACGGACTCGGCGGAACGCTGGTGATCGGTGGTTCGCTGCAGCTGGGCACCCTGGTGGCGTTGACGACGCTGCTCACCCGCCTCTACGGGCCGCTGACATCGCTGTCCAACGTGCACGTCGACGTGATGACCGCGCTGGTCAGTTTCCACCGGGTGTTCGAAGTGTTGGATCTGCCGCCGATGATCCGCGAACGGGAGAACGCGATCGATCTGCCGAGCGATTCGGCGAGTCTCGAATTCGACTCGGTCTCGTTCCACTACCCCGGCCCCGAAGAGGTCTCCCTGGCCTCGCTGGAATCGGTGGCCCGTGCGGAGAGCAATCCGGCAGAGCAGGTGCTGTACGACGTCACGTTCCGGGCCGAACCGGGCGAGATGATCGCGCTGGTCGGGCATTCCGGGGCGGGCAAAACCACGATCGGCCACCTCGCCGGCCGGTTGTACGAGGTGGACTCCGGCAGTGTTCGGATCGGCGGGCACGACGTTCGGAACGTCACGCTGTCCTCACTGTACTCAACCATCGGTATGGTCACGCAGGAAGCCCACCTGTTCCACGACACCATCCGGGCGAATCTCGCCTACGCAGCACCCGGTGCCACCGACACGGAGTTGCACCGGGTGCTGCGGACCGCGCAGCTCGAAGAGCTGCTGCACGAACTGCCCGCGGGACTGGACACCGTCGTCGGGGACCGCGGTTACCGGCTCTCCGGCGGCGAGAAGCAGCGACTGGCCATCGCCAGATTGCTGCTCAAACAGCCGCCGATCGTCGTCCTCGACGAAGCGACCGCCCATCTGGACTCCCACTCGGAGGCGGCTTTGCAACAGGCCCTGCGTACGGCACTGACGGGGCGTACGTCAGTGGTGATCGCCCACCGACTGGCCACCATCCGCCGCGCTGACCGCATTCTGGTGCTAGCCGACGGAAGAGTGGTCGAGCAGGGAACCCACGAACAGCTGCTGGAACGCGAGGACGGCCACTACGCGGAACTGTACCGAACCCAGTTCGACGAGCACGGTTCCCGAGGTCGGGAAACGAACCGGGACACCGTCACGAACCTCCGAGAGGCCTGACGACCGTGGGTGAAGTGGGTCTCAACCTCGGTACCCTGCTCGTCGACCGAACTCGTCAACCGGGCTCGACAATCGGGTCGGCCGAAACCGTCACCTGGCGGTTCTGCCCGCCTGGGGCGCCACCCGTAGGTCCGCCTCGATCTTGGCCGCCGTCTCCAACAGCGGCGGCAACAGCTCTTTTCGGGCGTCCTCCGCGTTCGTTCTGCTCGCGTGGGAGGAGACGTTGACCGCGGCGACGACACTGTCGGTGCGGTCCCGGATGGGTGCCGCCAGCGAACGCAGCCCGGCTTCGAGTTCCTGATCGACCACGGCCCATCCCTGGGCCCTGATGCGTTCCAGTTCCCGCCTGAGCGGGCCCACGCTGGTCAGGGTCTGCGGTGCCAGTGGTTCGGGACGCACCCGACGCAGGTACTCGGTGAGCTGCTGCTCACCCAGATTCGCCAGCAGCACCCGCCCCATCGAGGTGGCATAGGCGGGGAACCGGGTGCCGATGTTGATCGCCACCGTCATGATCCGGGAGGTGGGTACCCGCCCCACGTAGACGATGTCGTCACCGTCCAGGACCGACACCGAGACCGACTCGTGGACCTGGGCGGCCAGCCGTTCGAGATGCGGCTGGGCTATCTCCGGCAACGACAGGCTGGACAGGTAGGAGAATCCCAGCTCCAACACACGAGGTGTCAACGCGAACAGCCGACCGTCGGTCCAGACGTAACCCAACCGCACGAGCGTGTGCAGGAACCTACGAGTCGCCGCACGTGAGAGCCCCGTGACACGGGCGACCTCACTCAGCGTCATCTCCGGCCGGGTCTCGTCGAAAGCGCGGATCACCATCAGTCCGCGCGTCAGGGACTGTACCGGCCCCACGACCCCGGAATCGCCCTCGGACTCCATAGGCACCCCCGCCTCGGTTCTGTCAAGCACCGTTCTCGTCGGTTTCCGCGTCGAGAATCCGGTCCGCCAGCGCGAAAGCACTGTTGGCTTTGGGAACACCGGCGTAAACGGCCACGTGCATCAATACTTCTCTGATGGTCGAGGCCTCGACGCCGTTACGGCGTGCCGCTCGAACGTGCATCGCGAGCTCGTCGTGGCACCCGGTAGCGGCCAGAATCGCCAGTGTCACGCAGCTGCGGGTCGGACGATCCATTCCCTCCGAAGCCCAGAGCTCTCCCCATGCGTAGCGGGTTATGAAGTCCTGGAAGGGCTCGGTGAATTCGGTTTTGCGTTCGATCGCCTTGTCGACGTGTTCGTCGCCGAGCACCTGCCTGCGCACCGCCATGCCGGTACCGGTGCCGTCGGCGGAAACGGCCTCGCCGGATGTGATGGACATCCCCTCGCCTTCCGGTGCGAAGTGTTCGACGAGCAGGCGATTGACCCGCTCGGCCTGTTCGACATTGGCCAGATGCGCGGCGCGCTCCAGCAAGAACAACCGAGCGCCCGGAATGCCGGCGACGATGCGTTCGGCGTGCTCCGGGGGCGTCGCCGGATCATCATATCCCGCCACCACGACCGTGGGGGCGGTGATTCCACCGAGCCCCTCCCGCAGGCTCATCCCCGCGATCGCCTCACAGCAGCCAGCGTATCCCTCGTCATCGCTCGCCGCGATCATTCCACCGTACTTGGTGACGACGTCCGGTTTGGCGGCGAACTCCGCGGTGAACCACCGATCGAGGGTGGAGTCGACCATCGCCCGGGTGCCGTTGGCACGCACGAACGCCGCCCGGTCGCGCCAGTTCTCGGGCGGGCCGAGCTCCGCCGAGGTGCACAGCAGGGCGAGTCCTCCGATTCGTTCCGGGGCGTTGGCCGCCAACCACATGCCGGTCATACCGCCGAGGGAAACGCCCGCGAAGTGAGCTTCGGCGATATCGAGGTGGTCGAGCAGGTCGAGTACGTCCCGCCCGAGAGTTTCCAGGTCGTACGGCCCGGAAGTGGCGGGAGTCCTGCCGTGGCCACGCTGGTCGTAGCGCAGTACCCGGAAGTGGCTCGACAGCTCGGGTAATTGCTCGTTCCACATCGTCCGGTCCGTACCCAACGAGTTGGACAGCACCAGTACGGGAGCCTGGGGCGGACCGGTCAGTTCATAGTCCGGGATCACCGGCACTCGTCTCCTTCCAGCGTGTGTGGGCGGCCAGGGCGCGGTCGACGAATTCCTCCGCCGAACCGAGATAGTCACCGGGCTCGGTCAACTCCAGCACATCTCGTTCGGACAACACCGCGCGTACGGTTTCGTCCGCCAAAAGCTCGGCGCGCAGGCTGCTCCCGTCACGGCTTACCCGCCGGGAGAGTTCACCGACAAGCTCGCTCGCTCCGGCAGGTCCGAGCCGCGGGGAAAGCGCCATGGAGATCCGCTCGGCCAACAGGAGTCCACCGGACAGCTCCAGATTGGAGCGCATCCTGTCCGCGTCGACCTTGAGCTCACCCAACATCTCGCCGGTGATCGCCGCCGCCGAGCCGGTCAGCCGCAGCAGCTCATTGAACGGCTCCCACTCCGCCTGCCAGGCACCCGCGGCACGCTCGTGTTCCTGCGGCACGGCATTCAACAGGGTCGCCACGAGACCCGGTACCCGGCGAGCTGCCGCGTTGACCCGTACGGCACGAACCGGGTTGCGCTTGTGCGGCATGGCCGAGGAACCCCCCGAACGGCCTTCGGCGAGCTCACCGACCTCGGTCTGGGCAGCCAGTTCGACGTCCAACGCGATGTTGCCCAGGGCACCTGCCACGGTTCCCAACGAGGTCGCCAGGTCGACGACACGGGTACGGTCGGTGTGCCACGGCAGAACCGGTTCGGCGAGTCCGAGTCGTTCGGCCAACGCGGTGGTCACACGCACACCATCCGAGCCGAACGTTGCCAGCGTGCCCACCGGCCCCCCGAACTGCACCGCCAACCTGCGCCGCCACCACCCGGCAAGCCCCTCGGCCGCTTCGATCACTGCGACGAGCCAGCCCGCGGCCTTTCGCCCGAAAGTGGTCGGCAGGGCGTGCTGCAGCAGGGTACGGCCGGTGATCAGGGTGTGGCGGTGCTCCTCGGCCAACCGAGCACACTCGTCGGCGACCACGCCCAGCTCGCGCAACGACGCGCGAACGGCTTCCCGCGCCACCAGCATGGCGGCGGTGTCCACCACGTCCTGGCTGGTGGCACCGCGATGCACGTACCCGGCCGCTTCCGCGCTCACCCCGGCGGTGAGGTCCTTGACCAGCGGTATGACCGGAGTCGCCGACTCCGCCGCGCGCCGCGCTGTCGAGTCGACGTCGAAATCGTCGTCCCGACACCGCTCGGCGATCTCCTCGGCCACCACGGTGGGCATCAGGCCGACGTCCGCCTGGGCCAGGGCCAACGCGCCCTCGAACTCGAGCATGGCCCGCAGCCAGGCAGCAGGACCGGTGAGTTCGTCGAACCCCTCCGTGACGAACGTGGGAGTGAACAGTCCAGTGGCGGTCTCAGACCGCGAAGAAGATGGTCTCGTCATCACCCTGCAACCGGATATCGAAGCGGAAGCCGTCGGCCGTCGCCGTGGCGACCAGCGTATCCCTTCGGGCGGGATCGACACCGGACAACACGGGATCGGCGGCGTTGGCCACGGGTTCGTCCGGGAAGTAGATCCGGGTCACGACACGGTCCAACAACCCGCGAGCCAGTACCGTGACGTTGATGTGAGGAGCTTCCGTCTCCCCCGCCGGGGTGGGCAACGCGGCGGGTTTGACGGTGCGGAACCAGAATTCCCCCTCCGGCCCGGTGGCACACCGGCCGAAACCACGGAAGTCCGTGGCCTGTTCCCGTGGGTCGTCCGGATGCGCGAACCTACCTCGCTCGTCCGACTGCCAGATTTCGATCAACCCGTCGGGAACCGGTTCACCCGCACCGTCCGACAACCGGCCTCGCAGAATCACGGCGTCGGGGGTGTCCGCGGGGAGGAGTTCGGGCCCGTCGGGCCACGGCAGACCTCCCGGCAGCGCGAAGAACGGCCCCACGGTCTGCGACGGGGTCGTGGCTGGTTGGGAAACGGGAGTCACCTCGACGGAGCGCTCAGTCGTCATCGTCGTCCTCGTCCTCTTCGAAGGGGGTGGCATGCCTGCCACGCAGCACGATGTCGAAGTGGTACGACAGCGCCCACTCCGGAATCGTGCTGTCCAGGTCGAACTCACAGATCATCCGTTCGCGTGCTTTCGGGTCACGCACCGACTGAAAGATCGGATCCTGGTAGAACAACGGATCACCCGGGAAGTACATCTGGGTGACCAAGCGCTGGGTGAAGGCACGGCCGAACAGCGAGAAATGTATGTGGGCGGGACGCCAGGCGTTGTCGTGGTTGCGCCACGGATAAGCACCCGGTTTGATGGTGACGAATCGGTAGTGACCGTTCTCGTCGGTCATGCACCGACCCACGCCGGAGAAATTGGGGTCCAGCGGGGCGGGATGGCGATCCCCCGCGTGGCGGTAGCGGCCGGAGGCGTTGGCCTGCCAGACCTCGACGAGGGTGTGTGGCACCGGTTTGCCGTCCGAGTCCATGACCCTGCCGCTGACCATGATTCGCTCACCCAGCGGTTCACCGTCGTGTTGCACGGTCAGGTCGTGGTCGGTCTCCCCGACTCGCTCGTGCCCGAGTACCGGACCGGTGATCTCGGTGAGATTCTGCGGCAGCAACTGTAGCGGACGAAGCGGGCTGCGCCGGGACGTCGAAAAGTACTCCGTGGTGTCCAGCGCGGGATGGCTGGCATCGTCGCGCTCGTACTTGGGCAGGATCAGTCGATCCGACGGGTTGCCGATCGAGTCGGGGGACATGCTCGCTCCTGATGATTACCGGTTCATGCGTGCAGGACGACCGCGAGGCCTTGACCGACGCCGATGCAGATGGCGGCCAGTCCCCAGCCGCCTCCCGCCCGACGCAGCTGATGCGCGAGGCTGGTCAGGATCCGGGCCCCGGAAGCGCCCAGCGGGTGCCCGAGAGCGATCGCACCACCACGTTGGTTGACTATCTCCGGGTCCAACTCCGGCCACTCGGCCAGACACGCAAGCGACTGGGAGGCGAACGCCTCGTTGAGCTCGACAGCGGTGAGATCGCCCCAACCGATGCCCGCTCGTTGCAGCGCGGTACGCGCGGCACGCACGGGGCCGATCCCGAATACGTCGGGATCCACCGCCGCCACCCCACGGCTGACGACCCTCGCCAACGGTTCGGCACCGACCTCGTTGGCGGCGGTGCGGCTTCCGAGTAGTACAGCGGCGGATCCGTCGTTGAGCGGGGAAGAATTGCCCGCCGTAACGGTGCCGTCGGCACGGAAGGCCGGTTTGAGCTTGCCGAGCGCCTCCTCCGATGTGTCGGCACGCACGCCTTCGTCCCTGGTGAGCTCCGTCCCCGGAACCGGGACGACCTCGTCCTCGAAAAGCCCCTGTTCCCAGGCGGTCGCCGCCCGCTGGTGGCTGCGCACGGCGAAAGCGTCCTGCTCGGCGCGACCGATACCGTACTTGTCGGCCAACAGCTCGGCGCTCTCCCCGAGCGAAATGGTCCATTCGGAGGGCATCTCGGGATTGACCATCCGCCAGCCGAGTGTGGTGGAGTGCAGGGTCTCGTGACCCCGAGGATAGGCGCGCCCCGGTTTCGGCAGCACCCAGGGAGCGCGGCTCATGGACTCGACGCCGCCCGCCAGTACCAGATCCCCGTCACCGGTCTGCACGATTCGACTGGCCTCGATCACCGCTTCCAGGCCGGAGCCGCACAGCCGGTTGACCGTCGCCCCCGCGACACTGGTCGGGAGCCCGGCCAGCAGGGTCGCCATGCGCGCCACATTGCGGTTGTCCTCGCCGGCACCGTTGGCGTCACCGAACAGCACGTCGTGGATCCGGGCCGGGTCCAGCCCGGGAACCCTGTCGAGCAGCGCCCTGATCGTGTGGGCGGCAAGATCGTCGGGACGAACCTCGGCCAGTCCCTTGCCGTAACGGCCCACCGGGGTGCGAACCGCTTCGAGTACGTACACCTCGTCGCTCAAGAGGATTCTCCATTCCCGACAGTGGCTTTGAGCTCCCGCAGGATCCGCAGTTCCCGATCGGTGGGTACCTGCTGCACACCGAGTTCCTCGGCGACGCGAAGCGGCCAACCGGTCGCCGCGCGGACCTGTTCCACCTCTACCCCGGGAGCCAGTCCGGTCAGTGTCAGTTCGTTCGTTCCCTCGTCGGGCTGCAACACACCGAGGTCCGTGATGACCTTGACCGGCCCACGTCCCGGCAGCCCCAGCTGCGTACGGGCCGAGCCGTCCCTTCCGTACCCCACGGAGGTGATGAAGTCGACCTCGGGAACGAAGGCACGCGGGCTGTGCCGCATCACGATGAGCACTTCGCCACAGGATGTGGCTATCTCCGGCGCTCCGCCCGCACCCGGCAACCGAACCTTGGGGTCTTCGTAGTCGTCACCGATCACGGTTGTGTTGATGTTGCCGTATCGGTCGACCTGCGCACCACCCAGGAATCCGATGTCCACCCGTCCCGGCTGCAACCAGTAGTTGAAGATCTCGGGAACCCCGACCACCGAGTCGGCCGTCTCGGCGAGCACTCCGTCACCGATGGACAGCGGCAGCCGCTGCGGTTTGGTACCCAACGTTCCGGACTCGTAGATCAGAACCAGCTCGGGCGCGTGGGTGCGGCGCGCCAGGTTGGCAGCCGTGCTCGGCAACCCGATCCCCACGAAACACACCGACTCGTCGTTCAGTGACCGTGAAGCGGCCACGGTCATCATCTCGTCCGAGGTGAATTCCGAGGTTGTCGGTGTCTCTGACGGTTCCCCGGTCATCGGGCGCTCCTCTCCGGCTCGTGGATCTCGCTGTCCAACCACTCACGGAACCGATCGCGATCCCTGCTGATCGCGTCCCATTCCTGGTAATAGGCGTTGTCCCGCTCGGAGTAGCCCTGGGCGTAGGAGGGGTGTGCCCCGCCGGGAACCTCGCTCACGGCGGTAACCGCCCAGCTCGGCAGCACCACGGCACCGGGCTGTTCCGGCAGTTCGTCGACGATCTCCTCCACGGTCACCAACGAACGTGCCGAGGCCAGCACGGTTTCCTTCTGCACTCCCGTGATACCCCAGAACTGCACGTTGCCCGCACGGTCGGCGCGCTGCGCGTGAATGATGCCGACATCGGGGTTGAGCGCGGCCACCGCCGCCAGTTCCTCACCGGTGAACGGGCAGCGCACCGTGCTGATCGTGTCGGTGTGTTCCGGCAGGTCGGTTCCCGCGTATCCCCGCAGCACGGCGAACGGCAGACCGGAGGCACCGGCGACGTAGCGGTTGGCCATCCCGGCGTGGCTGTGTTCCTCGATCTCCAACGGCACCGGCCAGGAGTGCTGGATCGCGTCCCGGAAGCGGTGCAGTGAACCGACCCCGGGGTTTCCGCCCCAGGAGAACACGAGCTTGCGTGCACAACCGGCACCGATCAGCTGATCGTAGATGACATCGGGCGTCATCCTGCACAGCGTGAGATCACGTCGGCCCGCACGAATGATCTCGTGTCCCGCCCTCATCGGGATGAGATGCGTAAAACCTTCCAACGCGACGGTGTCACCGTCGTTGACCAGCTCGGCCACGGCCGTGTCGAGCTGCAGTATGCGTGCCACTGGTCACCCCGTTCAGCGGTTTCGCTTGGTGTCCGGATTCGCGACAACACCCACGGTTTGTTCGCAAAGAGAACGTTCGTGCTTCCTGCGAACATAATTGAGCCACAGTGCGCGGGTCAATATCCCGCCTGCAACGAAGCCCCGGGAGGACACCCTGGGCAACGCCCCGCGCGGACACAAAAACTCCCGGTGGTCCGCGTGGACCACCGGGAGTTCGATCAACACACCCGGACGGATCAGTACTCGCCCACTGTCTCCAGACCGGGAAGCGGAAGTCCCACCCTGCGCGACAACATTCCGAGCACGGCGTCCCGTGCGGCGGTGATGTCGGTGCTACTGGTGTCCAACCACAGGTCAGGATCCACCGGATCCTGATACACCGCGTCGTAACCGGTCAGGCCGGACAGCTCACCCGCGGCGGCTCGTCCGTAGAGGCCCTTCGGGTCACGTCGCATGCACTCGGTGACCGGAGTGGCGACGTGCACCTCGAAATAGGGACATCCCAGGCTGTCGTGCTGGGCACGCACCTCGTCCCTCGCGGTGCTGTACGGGGCGATAACCGGCACAAGCACCGTGACACCGTGCGTGGCCAGCAGTTGAGCCACGAATCCGGTCCGGCGCACGTGCGTGTTCCGGTCTGCCTGAGTGAAGCCCAGGTCGGCCGATAGGTTGGTCCGTAACTGATCCCCGTCGAGAACCTGAACCCTTCCACCGCGCCGCCTCAAGTACTCGGCCACCGCCTGCGCGATGGTCGACTTGCCGGAACCGGGCAGCCCGGTCAACCAGAGCGTGGCTCCCAAGGATCCCATAGCTCATCTCCCTACTGGCCTAGATCGGGGCCTTACCGAATACTGCCGGTGGGTGTTCCACAATTCCGGAATCGCATGAAAGATGATCACATGAGCGACACCGATGCCAACCGAGTCTACGTACACATCGGTTCCCCCAAGACCGGAACCACTTACCTGCAGGAGATCCTCTGGAACAACAGGGAAGCCCTGCGGGAGGCGGGTGTTCACTACCCGGGCAGTCGCCCCGACGCGCACTTTCACGCTGCCATGGACCTGCAGAACACGCAGTTCCAGGTGGACTGGTTCGACGACAACGTCCCGAACGCCTGGGAAAACCTGGTCAAGCAAGCCGCCGACGGCCCCGCGACCGTAGTCGTTTCGCACGAGCTGTTCTGCACGGCCACCCCGGAACAGATCGAACGCGCGATGGCGGACCTTTCCTTCGCCGAGGTCCATCTGATCTGCACGGTGCGGGACCTGCAGCGCCAGCTACCCGCCGTGTGGCAGGAGGACGTCAAAAACCGCCACACGATATCGTTCGAGGACTTCGTGGCCGGGGTACGGGGCACAGTCACCGAGCCGGACGTACTCAGCGAGCTGTTCTGGCACCGCCAGGACGTCCCCGAGATCCTGGCCAAATGGGGCCGGTCGATTCCCCCCGAACGTGTCCACGTGGTCACGGTGCCTCCCGCGGGCAGTTCCACCGACCTCGTATGGCACCGCTTCGCCGAACTCCTGGGGCTGCGCCCCGAGGAGTACGACACCCGGGTACAGCAGCGGAACCGTTCCCTGGGCGTAGCCGAAACGGAGCTCATCCGCCGGTTGAACCAGCAGCTCAACGGCAACATCGACTGGCCAACACACGACCGACGAGTGAAGCGGTACCTGGCGGAAGAGATCCTGGGAAGCCGCAAGGCCCGCAATCCGCTCGAAGTACCCGAACAACACCGCGAATGGCTGCGACAGCAGTCCGAGCGGATCACCGGGGCGCTGGCGGAAAGGGGTTATGAGGTGGTCGGTGATCTGGATGAGCTCCGGCCCGCCGTCACCGAGGGCCCCGAGGTGGTCCCGGATCACCCCGATACGGCCGAACTGGCCGAAGTAGCGATCGAGGCGCTGGCGGAAGTAATCGCACGCGATGCGACGCGGCAACGAGTACAGCTGGAACCGAAAGCTCCGTCGACACCGGAGCCCCCGAAAGTTCCGGGACTGCGGGAGACTCTGGTGCTGTCCAGCGACCGGCACCCGACGCTGCGGATCGCGCTGGGAGCGTACCGCCGGATCAAACGGATCTCGCGGCGGGCCGCGTCCCAGCGCGGTAAGCGGTGACTCCGGGTGAGCGCCGCGCCGAGCTCGGCACACGGTGCCCCCGAACACCGGTTCAGTGACGCTGCCGCACCCAGTCGGCCGCCTCCCGCAGTGCTTCCGCCGTGATGTCGTGCCCGCCGGAATGGCGGTGTGTGGTTACCTCGGCCCCACGATCACGCAGCGACTCGACGAGTCGATTCACGGCGGCCGTCGGCGCCATGGGGTCGTGTTCGCCGTTGGACATCCACACCCGCGTGTCGGTCAGGGAACGCCGCGGTACGTCGGTGAGCGGCGACATCGCGGCGAACAGCACGGCTTCGGTGAGCACATCCGGGCGCAGCAGCGCCAGTGCCGCGGCGATGTTGGCGCCGTTGGAGAATCCGACGGCGACCAAACCGCGATCGGTTATGCCGTAGTGGTCGCGAGCCCGTTCGACGAACTCGGCCAGTTCCGCTGCCCGGCGAAGGACGTCCTGTTCGTCGAACACCCCCTCCGCGTACCGGCGGAACCACCGTGAGACCCCGTTCTCCGAGACACTGCCGCTCGGGGACAACAGTGCCGCCTCGGGATCGATCCGGTACCCGAGCGGAGCCATGTCGCGTGGCGTACCACCGGTGCCGTGCAGCATCAGCAGTACGGGTGAACGCGGGTTCCCCTCGGTGAACTCGTGGCGAAGCGGTAGCTCGGAGGTGCTCATGCGGCCGGCCTTTCCGGGTTGTTCTCACTCGGCAGGTCGAGCCGGGGCAGCGCCGCCTCGATCTGTTCCCTGCTGGGTTCCAGCCACGGCGGGAGCTTGAGTGCCCGCCCCAGTTCGAGCAGGGGTTCGTCGGCGGTGAAGCCGGGCTCGTCGGTGGCGATCTCCAGCAGTGTTCCGCCCGGCTCACGGAAGTACACCGACCGGAAGTACTGTCGATCCAACACGGACGTGACCGAGACACCGTTCTCGACCAGTTCCGAACGCCAGGCTGCCTGCGTCGACTCGTCGGGCGCTCGCCAGGCCACGTGGTGCACGGTACCGGCGGCGACCAGACCTCGCTCGGCACCGGGACGTACCAGCACGTCGACGTAGGTTCCAGGGCCGCCGTCGGCCGCGGCGAAGCGGAAACGATTGTCCTGCTGCTCGGCCAGCGAGAGTCCCATCCCGGTCAGCATCCCGGCGGTGGCGTCCGCCTCGTCGACCGAGAGTGAGACCGAGTGCAACCCGCGAATGCCGTGTTCGGGGGGAACGATGCCGTTGTCCCAGGGAGAGCGGGGGTCCGGCTGCCGGTGCGCGACCAGCGAGAGGGTAAGACCGTCCGGATCCCGAAAGGTCAGCACTTCCTCCTCGTCGCGGGACTGTGCCGGGCCGACCTCGATCCCCAAGTCGCTGAGGTGGCGATGCCACCAGCCCAGGGAGCGCTCCGGCACGGAGAACGCGACGGCGGTGGCCTGCCCGTTGCCGTGCTTACCGGCAGGAGCGCCGTGGAACGGGAAGAACGTCATCAACGTGCCGGGCCGGCCGGCCTCGTCACCGTAGTAGAGGTGATAGGTGCCCGGATCGTCGAAGTTGACGGTGGTCTTGACCATCCGAAGCCCCAGTGTACGAAGGTAGAAGTCCGCGTTCCGCTGCGGATCACCGGCGATGGCGGTCACGTGGTGCAGTCCAGTGGTGGCGATACCCATTTCAGCCCTCCGAACGAGGAAGAGGTCAATGTTCGGCGTGGGGTCGCCCGCCGGGAGCCGTCGAATCGGGCCGGGTCTTGGCAGCCTCCCGCGCCCCGGCGGGCCTCACGAATGTGGACTCAGGCCGAGCCGTCCCGCAGTGCCCGGGCGACGTTGACGACTCGACGAGCCTGCACTGCCGCCGCCTGCCTGGTCTCACCGTCGACCTTGAACTGCCCCTGGCCGTCGACGTGGCTGGTGCCGTAGGGATTGCCGTCGACGAACTTGGAGCCGTCGGTGTAGCCGGGGCTGACCAGGATCCCGCCGAAGTGGTGCACGCTGTTGTACAGCGCGAGCAGCGTGGACTCCTGCCCACCGTGCTTGGTCGAGGTGGAGGTGAACCCGCTGTAGACCTTGTCCGCGAGCAGCCCCTGTTGCCACTGCGGCCCCAGCGAGTCGATGAACTGCTTGAGCTGGGCCGCCACGTTGCCGTAGCGCGTGGGGCTGCCGAAGATGACGGCATCCGCCCAGACCAGGTCGTCCGGGGTGACCTCGACGACGGTCCTGGTCGCTTCGAGGTTCGCGCGCCATGCCGGATTGGCGTCCACGGCCTCGTCCGGAGCGAGTTCGGCGACCCGCCGCAACCGGACCTCGGCACCGGCCGCTTCGGCTTCGGCGACCAACGCGTTGGCTACTTCGGCGATCACACCGGTGGCCGAGTAGTAAACGACCGCGAGCTTGACCGGACTGCTCATCAGTACGACTCCTTCGAATAACCGACGTCGCCCTCGGCGGCCGACGCCCTCTCCTTCACAGAAAGAATACTACCAGAAAGCATCTTCTTAGCAAGAAGCTTCTATAGAAGGGTTACCTTGGCGGCCGTTAGACTACGGAGGCGAAACGACCACACGAAGAAGGGCAGCCAGGTGGGAACCGAGGACATCACCGCCGTCGACCCCGGCACGGCGAGTCAGGAGGCGGAGGACGACGAGATCGTCACCTGGTGGGGACTCGTGATCGAGGGGTATCACGTGACACAGGAACGGCTCATGTCCGAAATCAACGAGCGGTTCGACCTCACCCCGGGCGCTTTCGACATCCTCGTCAGGCTGGTGCGCTCGCCGGAATGGCGTATGCCGATGACCAAACTGGCGCGGGAAGCGGCACTGAGCAGCGGAGGGTTCACCAAGGTGGCGGACCGACTGGTAGCCGCGGATCTGATCCGCAGGGAGCCCTGCGACACCGACCGTCGCGTCACCTACGTGACACTGACCGACCACGGTCGGGTGACAGCGGAAACAGCGAAGAGTGCCTGCGCGGAGATCCTGCGCCGCACGGTCCTGGGGCCGCTGGGTCCCGAGGCGTCCGAGCAACTTGCCATAGCCATGCGCACGCTGCGCACGGCTAACGCGGACGAGTGATACAGGGAGTTGATCACCTCCCGGAGGTCTCCCCGACTGGCCGACCGGAGCGGCGAGTTCCCGTGTCCACGAGGCGGCGTGCTCGCCGGGCCCGCTGACTCCCCAAACGGAATTTCCTCCGGACGGGCTCCGGCCGGAGATTCCGCGGGACGCCATATCTCGGCCGTGCCGAACGGGACCTCCGGTGGGCCCGGAGGACTCACCAGGTGCTGGGGTCCCCCCAGGTACGCAGCGGGCGGGAGTTCGGCACCGGGGGCACGGAGAGCAACCGGGGCAGAACTTCGTCGAGGTCACCGCGCAACACGGCGGCGGCCTGCTCGTCGTAGGGAGTGGGCTCCGCGTTGCAGACGATCAGATCGGCACCTGCCCGTGCCGCCAGCTCGGCGAAGCCCGCGGCGGGGTGCACCGTCAGTGATGTGCCTGCGGCCAGGAAAAGCTCGCAGTCCATCGCGGCTCGTTGCCCGGAACGAACCACCTCGGGATCCAGCGCTTGGCCGAAGGAGACGGTCGCCGACTTGAGGATGCCACCACAGCACTCGCACGCCGGATCGGGCTCCCCCTCCGCCACGCGCCGCAGCGCGGCACGCATGGTCCCCTTCTCACCACAGTCCAGGCACACGGTGCCGAACATGGAACCGTGCAGCTCCAGCACGAGCTCGGGATCGAGACCGGCACGCTGGTGCAGCTCGTCTATGTTCTGCGTCAGCAGCGTGCGGAGCCTTCCCGAGTTCGCCAGCTCCACGAAAGCCCGATGAGCCGGGCCGGGTTCGGCCTCCCAGGCGGGATGCCGCGCCCGACCGCGCCACGCCGCGCGGCGCACCTCGGGATCGGCCCGATAGCTGTCGATGTCGCTGAGGCGCTGCGCCCGTGGGTCACGTGTCCAGACACCGTTCGGCCCCCGGAAGTCCGGGATCCCCGCCCCGGTCGAGATTCCCGCACCGGTCAACACCGTGATCCTGCGGGCGACCGCGACCAGTTCACAGGCCCGTTGCCAACCCGCCGCGTCTTCCGCATCGCACTCGACCACGTCCACCACGGTCGCACGCCACTTACGAGTGACGCCCGGCAGGTGAACGGAGCCTCGGCACGACGGGGAGCGAACGCACGCGGTCACGAGCACCCCGTGAAATTCGAGTAACCCTGCTTTTCCTAAGCGCAACACGACACACTGGGCCGCGAAACACGATCACCCTAGAGTTTCCAACGAATCCGTCGACTACGACGGAAGAGCCGAATCACGGCACCGACGGCGACCGTGTACGGACCTCGGGAGGCGATGAATGGCGCGACACCAAGTGGCTACCCACTGCCCCTACTGCGCGTTGCAGTGCGGTACGGAGCTGAGCGAGCGCGCGGGTGAGGTATCGGTTTCGCCGTCGTCGTTTCCCGTCAACCGCGGTGGGCTGTGCCGCAAGGGATGGACCGCCCCCGAGGTGCTGGGAAGTGCCGACCGCCTGCACGAGCCGCAGCTGCGTACCGGGCGGGGTGAACTCGCTCCGGCGGGCTGGGAGGAGGCACTGGACCGGATCGCGAGCAACCTCGACGAGATCATCGCCGAGTCCGGTGCGGACGCTGTGGGGATTTTCGGCGGTGGCGGTTTGACCAACGAAAAGGCCTACTCGCTGGGAAAGTTCGCCCGGGTGGCGCTGGGAAGCAGCCGTATCGACTACAACGGGCGATTCTGCATGGCCGCGGCGGCGACCGCGGGTAACGCGGCCTTCGGGGTGGACCGCGGCCTGCCGTTCCCCGTCACGGACCTCGCCGACGCGGAAGTGATCCTGCTCGCCGGTGGCAACCCGGCCGAGACTATGCCGCCGTTGATGCGGCATCTCGAAGGAGCTCGGCTGGTGGTCATCGATCCCCGCCGCAGCGCCACGGCGGAACGGGCCGAACTGCATCTGCGGCCGCGTCCCGGCACCGACCTGGCGCTCGCGCTGGGGCTGCTGCACATCGCGGTGACCGAGGGGTGGCACGACTCGGAGTACACGGCACGACGCACCACCGGATTCGAACAGGCCTGGGCCCGAGCGGTGACCTGGTGGCCGGAGCGGGTCGAGCGTGTCACGGGAGTGCCCGTCTCGGCACAGCGGCAGGCGGTGCGGATGCTGGCCCGAGCACGAAGTTCCTATGTACTCACCGGCAGGGGCTCCGAGCAGCACGGCGATGGCGCCGACACCGTGGCCGGGTTCATCAACCTCGCCCTCGTGTTGGGTCTGCCCGGCACGAGGGGCCACGGGTACGGCTGTCTGACCGGGCAGGGAAACGGCCAGGGCGGCCGGGAGCACGGGCAGAAAGCCGATCAGCTGCCCGGCTACCGTTCCATCACGGACCCGCGCGCACGCGCACATGTCGCCGACGTGTGGGGGGTCGCAGAGGAGAACCTGCCTGGGCCGGGTATACCGGCGACCCGATTGCTGGAGTCGGCTGGATCCCCGGGAGGCATCCGGGCCCTGCTCGTGTTCGGCGCCAATCCGGTGCTTTCGGCACCCCACGCCGGGCTGGCACGAGCACAGCTGTCGCGACTGGATCTGCTGGTGGTCGCCGACTTCCTTCCCTCCGAGACCACCCGAATGGCCGATGTGGTGCTGCCGGTCACGCAGTGGGCCGAGGAGGAAGGCACCATGACCAACCTGGAGGGACGGGTGCTGCGTCGACGGGCGTTGCTGCCACCTCCGGGAAGCGCCAGATCCGATTTGGACGTCCTGCGAGGACTGGCGACTCGCCTCGGCCAACCGGAGAGCCGCTTCCCGACCCGACCGAGCACGGTCTTCGACGAACTGGCACGGGCCTCGGCCGGCGGTGCCGCGGACTATTCGGGGATCGACTACGAGCGCCTCGACGCCGGGCAGGCGTTGCACTGGCCGTGCCCGAAAACACCGGACGAGCAGGTACCGCACCCGGGAACTCCTCGCCTGTTTCTGGACTCGTTCGCCCACCCGGACGGCAAGGCCCGTTTCGCGGCGGTCGATTGGCACGGACCCGCTGAGGACACCAATCACGAGTACCCGCTGGTGGCCACCACCGGCAGGATCTCGGGGCACTACCAGACGGGGGAACAGACCCGACGTGTCGGCGAACTCGCTACGGCCGAACCGGAATCGTTCGTACGGCTGCACCCGGACACCGCGGCACGCAGGGGGGTGCACGACGGACAGCTGGCACGGGTGAGTTCCGCCCGTGGCACGACGCTCGCCAGGGCGAGACTCGACGGCTCGATCCGGCCGGACACGCTCTTTCTGCCGATCCACTACGGCGGGGCCGGCTGCGCGAATCTGCTCACCAACCCGGTGCTCGATCCCCGGAGCGGGATTCCCGAGTTCAAGGTGGCGGCCGTGTCGATCTCGGGCGCCGAGGAGGTGCGCGCATGACACGACTCGTGATCATCGGCCACTGCCCCGCCGCACACCGGTTGGTCGAACGACTGACGGCACGGGACTACCCGGGGAGTATCACCGTGCTCGACGCCGCCGAGCAAGGGCCCCACAATCCCGCGCTGCTGCCCACCGTCGTGGCCAACGGGCTCGCCCCCGAGCTCGCGGCGCTACCGGAACACCCCTCCCCCGTGCGAGTTCACCGGAACACGCGGGTCACGAGTATCGATCGAACTCGACAGCGGGTAGGTACCGAGCACGGTGAGACGTACGACTACGACGTACTGGTACTGGCCACCGGAACCCACAGCGTCGTGCCGGACCTGCCAGGAATCTCGGACCACGGCTTACCGGCGAAGGGAACCTGGCCGCTTCGTCACCCGGACGAGGGTATTCGGATGCGCGGTCAGCTGGCGGCCGACGCCTCGGTCACCGTGCTCGGCGGTGGTCTGGACGGAGTGGAGACAGCACACGCGCTGGCCACAGCCGGCTACGAGGTCTCGCTGCTGCACCGCGAACAGCACCCGCTGCCGCGGCGACTGGACCGCACCGCCGGCGGAATCGTCGCGAACACGCTGCGCGACAACGGGGTGAACGTGCTACCGGGTGAGACCGCGAGCGAGTTCCTGCCGGGGAAACTGGTGCTGGCCTCGGGCGAGGCCGTTTCCGCCGAGGCACTGGTCCTGCGCACCGGCACTCGACCGGACACCGCCCCGGCGGCCGAGTCCGGCCTGGATATCTCGCGGGGGATCGTGGTCGACTCCGAACTGCGAACCGGCGATCCGCGTGTTCACGCGTTAGGGGGCTGCGCGGAGCCGCCCTCGGGTGTGGCGGACTCGCTCACCGAGTGGTGGGACCAGGCCGAGGCGCTGGCGGCAGTCCTGCTGGGAAGTGACGACGACGTCCCGGTGAGGCCTCACGGGACCGGCGGAATCCTACGTGCTCGTGGGGCGGGGCTCGAACTCGCCTCGATCGGACCGCCGGATGTGCTCACCGGAAAGAACCACGAGATCGAACACGTCACGTTCAACGACCCGAAGCGACGGCGTTACGCGCGGCTGGCGCTGCGCGAGGACCGCCTGGTGGCTGCCACACTGCTCGGCCTGCCGGAAGCGATCGCCACGCTCAGTCAGCTGCACGACACCGGCATGCCGGTCCCCTCCGAGCGGCTGGCGACGCTGCTCGATCTGCCGACCGGCTTCGGAACGGCGGGCGGTGTACCGGCCGATCCGGTGCTGTGCCACTGCAACAACGTATCCCGATCCACGCTGACAGCGGCCTACCACGGCGGGGCGCGGGATGTGGCCGCTCTCGCCGCGGCCACGCGGGCAACCACCGGCTGCGGAAGCTGCACCGGCGCCGTCCGCGAACTGTGCGGATCCCTGGCCGTATCGAGCACCGAACGTGTCCCGAGCGGAACCGACTCCCCGGAACGGAGGGTACGGAATGAGTAAGACACTCGTCATCATCGGCCACGGCATGGTCGGAAACCGACTGGTGGAGGAGATCCGCGAACGCGACTCGGCGGAGAACTGGCGGATCGTGGTACTCGGTGAGGAACCGTACGCAGCCTACGACCGGGTGGGCCTGTCCTCATACATGACCGAGTCCACCGCCGAGGAGCTGAGCCTGCTCACTTCCGGGATCCGGGAGGATCGACGGGTGGAGCTACGCACCGGAGTGGGCGCCACCGATATCGACCGAGCCACCCGAACGGTTTCCACCACTGCCGGTGAGACGCTGCACTACGACGCGCTGGTGCTGGCCACCGGCTCGCGCCCGTTCGTACCACCGGTTCCGGGATCCGAGCTCGAGGGCTGCCACGTGTACCGCACGCTGGAGGATCTCGACGGAATCCGCTCGGCGGCGGTCCCCGGCACCGACGGTGTGGTGGTCGGCGGTGGGCTGCTCGGGTTGGAGGCAGCCGACGCCCTGCGTGCGCTGGGAATGCGTGCCCATGTGGTCGAGGTGGCGCCACGACTCATGCCGGTTCAGGTCGACGAGGGCGGTGGAGCCGTGTTGGCACGGCTCGTCGGCGATCTGGGACTCGAGGTGCACACCGGCGTGGCCACCTCGGGTGCCCACCCCGGTAAGCACGGTGAACTCGGCTCGGTGACGTTGACCGACGGCACCGAGATCGAGACGGGACTACTGGTGTTCTCCGCCGGAATCAGACCTCGCGACGAGCTCGCCGAATCAGCGGGACTGCCGCGCGGGGAGCGCGGTGGTTTTCTGGTCGACAGCAACTGCCGAACCGAGGATCCGTGTGTCTGGGCGATCGGTGAGTGCGCGGCGGTGCGGGGCCAGTGCCACGGTTTGGTGGCTCCCGGCTACCGGATGGCCGCGGCGGTTGCCGGTCAACTCACCGAACGCGACCACGCGGAGTTCCAGGGCGCCGACGGCGCGACCAAGCTGAAACTCGTCGGGGTCGACGTGGCCAGCTTCGGTGACGCGCACGGTACTTCCGAGGGGGCCCTGGAAGTCGTCTACGCCAACAACGCCGAAGGCACCTATGCCAAGCTCGTGCTGGACGACGACGCGAGCACGCTGCTCGGCGGTGTGCTGGTCGGCGACGCGAGTGCCTACGACACGCTGCGGCCACTGACCGGCACCGCACTGCCCGGTCCGCCCGAACAGCTGTTGTTACCCGCGACGCGGTCCGGTGGCCCGAGCACCGGCGTGCTTCCGGACGAGGCGACGGTGTGCTCCTGCCACAACGTACGCAAGAGGGACATCACCACGGTCATAGCGTCGGGAGCGGCCGAGGACGTGGCCGGTGTCAAGTCGTGCACCAAGGCCGGCACCGGTTGCGGCTCCTGCGTTCCGATGCTGAAGAACCTGTTGGACGAAGCGGGAGTGGCGATTTCGGACGCACTGTGCGAACACTTCGCGCAGTCCAGGTCGGAGCTGTTCGAGATCGTTCAGGCGACCGGCATCACGACGTTCTCCCGCCTGATAGCCGAGTACGGCACGGGTCGGGGATGTGACGTCTGCAAACCGGCGGTGGCTTCCATTCTGGCGAGTTCGGTGAATTCGCACATCCTCGACGACGAGCAGGCCGGTTTGCAGGACACCAACGACCGATTCCTCGCCAACATGCAGCGCAACGGCACGTATTCCGTTGTACCCCGCGTGCCTGGCGGCGAGATCACACCGGACAAACTGATCACGCTGGGACAGGTGGCCACCGAGTTCGGCCTCTACACCAAGATCACCGGTGGGCAGCGTATCGACATGTTCGGGGCGAGGGTGGAGCACCTTCCCGAGATATGGCGCAGATTGGTGGACGCCGGTTTCGAATCGGGCCATGCCTACGGCAAGGCCCTGCGAACCGTCAAGTCCTGTGTGGGTACCGACTGGTGTCGTTACGGCGTGCAGGACTCGGTGACCATGGCGATCCGGTTGGAGATGCGCTACCGGGGACTACGAGCCCCTCACAAGATCAAGGCTGGGGTGTCCGGCTGTGCGCGGGAGTGCGCCGAGGCCAGATCGAAGGACTTCGGGGTCATCGCCACGGAACGCGGGTGGAACCTCTACGTGGGCGGTAACGGGGGATTCAACCCGAGGCACGCCGAGTTGCTGGCTTCGGATCTGACCGACGAGGAACTGATCCGCCTGATCGACCGGTTCCTGATGTTCTACATCCGCACGGCCGAGCGCCTGCAGCGGACGGCGGGCTGGATCGAGTCGTTCGACAACGGGCTGGAGCACGTACGCGAAGTGGTGGTCGAGGACAGCTTGGGAATCGTGGCCGATCTCGAGGCGGCCATGGCCCGTCACACCGCGAGCTACACCGACGAATGGCGGGCGGTACTCGATGACTCCGAGAAGCTCTCTCGTTTTGTCTCGTTCGTCAACGCACCCGACGCGCCCGATCCCACTATCAGTTTCACCGAGGAACGGGGCCAGATCCGTCCCGAACCGATCGATCTTCCGACGCCGGTTGCCCAGTCCGAACAGGACCGAGTCACCGAGGAGGTTTCGGCATGAGGTGGCATGCTGTCTGCCGAGAACCCGACGTGCCCACCGATTTCGGAGTGGCCGCACTCGTGGGAGGACACACCGTGGCGCTGTTCCGCACCGGGGAGGACGAGCTGTTCGCGCTGGGAAACGTGGATCCCTTCAGCGGTGCCGGCGTGATCAGCCGCGGCATCGTCGGGGACCGCCTGGGGGAACCGACCGTCTCCTCCCCCATGCACAAACAGGTTTTCTCGCTGCGAAGCGGGGAATGTCTCGACGATCCCGAAACCAGACTGCCGATCTATCCGGTACGTTGCCACGCCGGGCTCGTCGAGGTGGGCACCGATTGACCGCCCCGTGCGAGTTCCCCTCGGGTGGAAACGGCACCTCGGAAAACACCCCCACCCTGTTGCTGGTGGCCCACGGCACTCGGGACCCGCGGGGTGGGCGGGTGATCCGCCAATTGGCGCACACCGCCGGGAGTCGGCTGGGCGTGCCGGTACGCACAGCCAATGTGGACGTGGTCGGCCCCACGGTGGCCGAAGCACTCCGGGGAGTCAGCGGGCGGATCGTGGCCGTTCCCGCCTTTCTGGCCTCCGGGTACCACGTGCGCACCGATCTTCCCGGTCAGCTCGCCGACAGCGGGCACGAGGCCGAGGTGCGGGTGACCGATCCGGTGGGCCCGGCACCGGAACTGGCGTGGGTGATGCTGCACAGGTTGCGGGAGGCCGGATGGCGCCCCGGAGATCCGGTGATCTTCGCCGCGGCGGGTTCCTCCGACGAACACGCGCTCAGCGATGTGGATCGTGCCGCCGGACTGCTCGGAGAACTGGTTCGTCCGGACGGCGAACCACTACCGGCGACCTACATCACCTCGGCACGACCACGTACCTCCGAGATCTGCGCGCGCGGAGACGGCGGGGAGTTCGTCGCGCCCTATCTGCTGGCGCCGGGACTGTTCCACCGCTGGCTGCGGGAGATGCCTTCGAAGGCGGTGGCCGAACCGTTGGGAATCCACTCCGAGGTGGCAGAACTGATCGTCCGTCGTTACCTCGAGACGTGCCGTGGCGGCCCGGCGCGAGCCGCGGTGGTGCCCACGGCGTGACGAACGGTGTCGCCGAGTACCGGCGAAGTTCGCCACTCGGCGACACCGTCACGAAAAACCCTGGTGGAGTTCAGTTCCGGTAGATCCCGAACTCCTTCAGGGAGTACCCGTAACCGGTACCACGCTCCGTGCCGTACATCCGCACGTAACGTCCCGTGCCGGACACGTCCAACGAATCCACCCCGCCGTTTCCGTTGGACATCGTATGGATCGTGTTCCAGTTCGTACCGTCCTCGGAAACCCGGATCTCGTAGTGCGAACCGTAGGCTGCCTCCCAGACGAGCTGGAGATGGTCGAAGGAGGTCGCCGAGCCCAGATCGACCTGGATCCACTGCGGATCGCTCCAGTCACTGGCCCAACGGGTCGAGTCGTCCCCGTCGGTAACGTTGGCGGGTGGGAAGGGGGCTCCCGAGCCGGTCTTCTGGTACGAGGAGGCACTGGCCGGTTTGTCCAGCGCCACGTTGGTCCCCGATGCCTCGGGCGGCACGACACGGAACGACTGGGTCTCGATACCGACGTTGCCCTGACCGTCACGAGCGTAGAGGTAGACCTTCCACACCCCGAGACGCTCCGGAACGGTCACGGTGAACGGCCCCGAACCGGTGAAACCCGGCGCGGGTACCAGTGCCGAACTGCTGTCCATGTACTTGCTGTTGATCATAATCCGGTAGTCGATCGGATCGCCGTCCGGATCCGATACGTCGGCCGAGAGGGTGAAGGTTTCCCCGGCGGGAACCGATGTGGGGGTGTCGACGCTCATGTTCGAGATCACCGGAGGAGTGTTGCCACCGACCCGGCCCCCGTAGGCATCCGCCACCGAGTAGTACGACAACCGCTTTTCACCGCCGGGTACCAGGTTGAACCAGACACCGCCGAAATCGTTCTCGGTTCCGTAGTGGAACAGCGTGGCACCGAGCGCCACGCCCTCGTGGCCGGTGACGCAGTTCCACGCCTCGGTGTAGCCCTGCGCCTTGGCCACATCGGTGGGTTCGTCCGGGACACCGTTGACGTCGTCGGAGACCTCCCACTCGCCGGGTGGTCCCGTCTCGGTGACGATGTAAGGCTTGCTGTAACCGCCGGAGTTCCAGTCCTGGCTGACCCCGCAGACATCGGAGTAGGCGTTGACCGAGTAGAGGTCGAGTGCGGGCGCGTTCTCCTTGAGATACGGCCAGGCCCCGGTCCAGGCGTCGGTCGAGGTCACGGGATGGTTGGGATCGATGGCGTGGATCCGCTCGGTCACCCTGTTGACGAAACTCGCATAGGCGTCGCGCTGCTGTTCGAGTTCCTGTCCCGAGAAGCAGTCCCGCAACCCCAGGATCGACTCGTTGCCCACGTTCCACATCAGTACGCCCGGGTGGGACTTGTAGGTGTCCACCCAACCGGTGATGTCGGAGAGCATCGTGGATTTGTACTCGGAGTCACTCACGTAGTCGATACAACCACCGCTTCCGGGGCCGCCTCCCGGCTGCAGCCAGAATCCGTTCATTACCTTGATCCCGTTGGCAGCGGCGGCGTCCAGCAGGGGTGCGGTGGTCGCGTCGGTTCCCCAGGTCCGTACGGTGTTGACTCCCATGCGCTTCAGTTCGGGCATCCGGGAAGCGGCCTGGTCGGGAGCCGGTCCCCAGGTGAGGCCTTTCACCTGGTACGGGGATCCGTCCACCATGAGTCGCCAGTCTCCCTGACTCCCGGTCACCTCCACGACGCTGGGGGCGGCCTGCCGGGACAGCTGTTCGGCTTCGGCAACAGGGGTTCCTGTCGTGAACTGGGCGGCACAACCGAGCACGAGCATGCCGGCCGCGAGTGCCGCGGTATGGCCGCGTCCGAGGGGACGTTGTCGCGATGCGACGGTCGCTGAGTCGTGCATGATCCTTCCTCCCCGAGCTGGGACAGCAATACCGAGTGCACATCGGAAACAAACGAGAACGCTCTCGCGATCGATTCAGTGTTACGACGTCCGCGTCGACCTGTCAACGAGTCAACGGAACCGTTCTCTCTCGACAAAGCACCGATCCTGCTCTTTTCGGAGTACCAACGGAACTTTTTTCCGCGAACCGAATCGAACACAAAAAGCACACGCCGCAGCTCACGAGCAACTTTCCAACGAAAGTAAAACGGAGCGACTCCGGCTGTGAAATTTCTTCCGGACCGATCATGATCCGCTGGATCACCTCGAGCTCGGCGGAAGCGATCGCGATGTTGTCGCCTCTTTCGCAGTCTGGTTTCCGAATCGGACCCGAAAGCACCCAGCGAACCCGGCAGCCACCCGCCATTGCGGGAAAACGCCCCCGTCTTCCCATATCTCACCTCGAGTGAACCACCAACGGTTGGAGACTCGCCACGCAAGGAACGTGCCCGTCACAAAACAAGCACCCCAGTAAGCAGGCGTTCCGAAAGCGGGACGCCACACCGACACGGGGAGGAAATACCGCAGGAAGATCACGATTTCCGAAACTTCCGCCGGAGTCGTGCCGCACAGCAATCACGGCACCAACAGGCAGCCTTCCGGTGCCGGGCGGAACAATCGACGCGACATCCGAAGAACAGCATCACGACAACCGCGCTGCGGCATGAGCTCATCGCCCACGAAAAGCCCAGGATTCGTATCGGGGAAGCGAGTCCACCGCCGGATGTTTTCCGAGCGGAGGAGAAAATGGGCATTTCGCAACTATCCAGGCGCCACGGTTCGCTTCGCCGCATGGTGGCGCTCACCGGCGTTTCCACCGTCGCGGCGGGGCTGGGGCAACAACGGTCAGGGGTGAGCACCATCGAGAACGTCATCAACGGCAGGGGCGCCGAGGTCAACACCAACAATCGGACCAGCTATCCGACGAGCTGTCCCTGACGGGCTGTCCCTGATGGGCTGCCCCTGACAGGTTTCCGAGCTCTCGTCATCGAAAAGGTGCCCGGACGTGTCCTCGTCCGGGCACCGCATCCTCGTCGTGGCCCGCACATCGCTCTCGAACCGCTCACGAGGTGAGAGCGCACGATCGTTCCCGAGTCGTTCATCCCCGCCCGCTCGACAGGGTGGTCTCCGTCGCCGTACCGAGGGAATCCACCGGGCGAGGAGGTGCGCCCCACTGCGCCAGGAACGCTCCGAGCAGCACCAGCACACCGCCGAACAACTGGACGGGCAGCAGGGTTTCGTGCAGCAACCACCAGGCGAGCACCGTGGCCACCACCGGTTCCAGGTAGGCCACTCCGCCCGCGATCGGCGCGGACAGCCCGCGCACCGCCACGATGCCGGTGAGGTAGGCGAAGACCGTGCTGACGAGCACGATCCAAACCACCGCGAACGCCGCGGGCAGCTCGTGCCCGGCCAGCTCGACCCGCGAGGTCAGCACCGACCAATCCATGCGCCACGGCCGGGCCGGAACGGTCATGACGAGAGCACCGATGAGGAGCCCGTACGCCGCCAGCGCGCTGGGTCTGACCGAGGCGGTGCTTTCGGAGAGCAGGAAATACGCGGCTTGGCACGCCGCGGCCCCCAGGCCCAGTAGTAATCCGACAGGATGCAGCGCGACACCGGCCCAGACACGCACCACGAACGCCAACCCCGTCACTGCCAGCACCACACCCATCACCGCCATCGGAGTGACGGGACGCCGTAGCACGAAACGGGCCCACACCAACACCAGCACGGGCCCGAGGAATTCGATCAGCAGTGCCACTCCCACCGGGATGGTGGCGATGGCTCCGAAGTAGCAGGCCTGCACTCCGGCGACCGCGAACATTCCGTAGCCCGCGACCGCCACGGGAGAGGTACGTACCGCCGAGCGGTACCGGAGCAGCAGCGGCGACATCAAAAGCGCCGCCCCCGCGAGTCGCAGCCACGTGACCTGAAGCGAACCGAGTCCCGCGACCAGCAACGGCTTCGCGAACGGCCCCGAACCACCGAAGAACAGTGCCGAAGCGATCGCGAAGGCTAGGCCGAGGGCACGTAACCGTCCCGCGTTCATCACCGCGCTCGCGGAGCTGCCGCGCGCTCGCCCCGCATCAGCACCAGCCGACCGCCGCGTACCCGTTGGCGTGGGCCGCGGGATGGCGCGGTGGATTCTCGTCGTCGGGGCGCCAGTCGGGCAGCAGCACCAACCCGGGGTCGACGAGCCGGTATCCGCTCAGCAGTCGACCGATCGCTTCCTGGTCCCGGAGGGTTACCGGGGTGGGGGTGGCCTCGAGCAGTTCGCGCACGGCCTGTTGCTCGTCGGAGGTGAACGCTGTTCCGGAAAGATGGGACACGGCCACGGCGCTGCCCGCGCAGCAGGCATCACGGTAGGCGGCGAGCATGGCTCCGGGCTCGTCGTGGTCGGGAATGGCGTGCAGCAACGCGACCGCGAGCACCGCCACCGGACGGTCGAAGTCGAGCAGCCCGGAAACGCCGGGCGCGTTCAGCACGGTCTCGGTGTCACGCGCGTCCGCCCTGGTGATCGTGACGTTGGGCGAGTCACGCAGCAGTCGTTGGGCATGCGCCACGGCAACCGGCTCGTGATCCACGTAGGCCACTCGCGCCCCCGGCGCCCGCTCGTGCGCTATCTCGTGGACATTGCCGGCCGTAGGAACACCGGATCCCAGATCGAGGAACTGGTCCACTCCGGCGTCGAGCAGGTAACGCACCACTCGCCGCAGGAAGGCCCTGTTCTCGACGGCGAAGGTCACCGAAGCGGGCGCGCGTTCGGCTGCCTCGTCGGCGACCCGCCGGTCGATCTCGAAATTGGCTGAGCCACCGAGAAAGTAGTCGTACATCCGCGCCAGGTTCGGCCTGGAGAGGTCCGGATCGTCGCCGATGTCGCTCTCGGGGTGCTGCCCGTCGATGATGTCCTCCCAAACGGGTAGTGCGGGTTCGAACGGAGATTCTACCGAGTTTCTCGAACCCGTTGTCGAGACCGCTCGTCGCCTTCCGGGCGCGGGAGGGACGGGCTACCGGCATGTGAGGCGGCACTCGCTGCCGTCGACCGCCTCGACGTGCAGTCGCAGTCGGTCGGTCTCACGCGGCACGTCGGTGTAGAGCGAATGGCCGTGACAGAGCACTTCCAGATCTCGTTCGAGATCACGGCTGAGCTGGTCCTCGTCGGCGAGTTCGGCCCAGGCCCGTTCACCGAGCAACCGTATTCGACGCCGCTGAGCGTGTTTGCGGGTCATCTCGGCCAGCCACTCGGCTGCGTCGTCCGGGGTGTGCAGCACGCGGTCCGGACTGCGCGACAACCGCTTCGTCCGATCGCTGCGCTCGGCGGAGAAATCACCCGCTTCGACGTAGGCGTGCCAGTGGAGCCGGCCCTCGAGCCAGTCGCCGATCTTGTCCAACGTGGATTCTCCTGGTGTCGCCTTACCGACGGGAACGCTCCCCTATCGCGCCCCCGTCGAATTCTCGCGAAATCGCCACGCCGTGTGGTGCCAAACGCGGTTTTCGACACGATTTCGCGGTGGGGATCATTGGCGGCACCGCGGAGGATTCCGTCCGCCCACGGCGGACATCCGGGCATGGCCCGCACGTACTCGTCGAGGAGTCGCCTTCCGTGTGTGAAAAGACCCGTGCCCGGCGGAAGGCCCCGGGCACGGGTCGGAGGCGAGCGTCACTCAGGGGTACTCAGGGATGCAGCACGACCTTGGTGTATCCCTCAACGCGCTGGTCGAACTTGGTGTAGGCGCCGGGAGCGTCCCGAAGTGACAGTTCGTGGGAAACCACGAAACTGGGCTTCGCCCGCTCGGCGACGATCAGGTCCCGCAACTGGCGGTTGTACCGTTTGACATTGCACTGGCCGGTCCCCATGACCTGGCCTTTCTCGAACATGCGGCCCATCTCGACCGAGAGCATGCCCTGTCTGGCGCTCTCGTTCGGACCACCGGGATCGGACGGAACGTAGAGGCCGGGAACGCCGAGCCGCCCCGTCGGACGGACGCTCTCGATCAACGAGTTGAGCACCGTCGCGGGTTCTTCCCTGGAAGCGTCGGCGACCTGGGCCTGGTATCCGACGGCGTCCACCCCCTTGTCGGCTCCGGCTCCCTCCGTCTGGTCCTTTATCAGTTCGATCGGGTCGCCGCGGCTGAAGTCCACCGGTATCGCACCGATCTCGGTGGCCTTGGTGAGCCGTTCGGGAATGCGGTCGACCACGAACACGCGGGAAGCGCCGCGCAGCAGAGCCGAGTAGGCGGCCATCAGCCCCACCGGGCCCGCACCGTAGACCGCCACGCTGTCCCCGGGAATGACCTGGGCCAGTTCACAGCCGTGATAGCCGGTCGGGAAGATGTCGGCCAACAGCACGAAGTCGGTCTCGTGTTCGCCGTTGGCAGGCAGCTTCAGACAGTTGAAGTCGGCATAGGGGACACGCAGGTACTCGGCCTGCCCGCCGGTGTAGGGCCCCATCGACACGTAGCCGTAGGCACCCCCGGCGAAACCGGGGTTGACCGTGAGGCAGAACGCGGTGTTGCCCTCCATGCAGTTTCGGCAGAATCCGCAGGCGACGTTGAACGGCATGACCACGCGGTCCCCGCGCCGCAGTGAGGTGACCCCACTGCCGATGTCCTCGATGATTCCCATGTTCTCGTGGCCGAACACGATGCCCGGTTCGGCCGCGGTGCGGCCCTCGTACATGTGCAGGTCCGAGCCGCAGATAGCGGTGGAGGTCACCCTGACGAGCACGTCGTTGGGGTGTTCGATGCTGGGATCAGCCACCTCGGAGATGTCCACCGAGAAAGGTTCCTGATAAACGACCGCCTTCATTGTCGACCCACCTTCCGTCATCGAGAGGCCGATGCCGTCACGGATCCCTGGATCACGGTGTCGGACGAATGCGGCACGCCCGGGAGGAGCACTGCTGGCTCTTCCGGGACCGCCCGCTCGGAAAAGATCCTTCGTTCGACACCACATCCATGAGTATTCGCACGTCAGGTGTCTACCCACCAGTGTGCGCCGGTAACCTCGACTGGGCACTCCGTGTACGCAACGTCAGAAAGACACTCGCGGCACTCCATCCCAAGAGTGAAAGCAACCACGAAATGAATCGAAATAATTACTATATGAGTTCGCCACACGGCATCGACCACTACGACGCGACGTTCGCCCGCGACCTGGAGTGGGCCCGCAGGTTGCGCGCCCAGCTCGCGGAACTGCCCAGCACCGAGGACGACGCGGACGAGGACTCCTGAGGCCTGACGCCCCTGGGGCGCACGGCACGCGCCGGACCTCTCGAAGGGCCTCACCGGCCGCACCGCTCGCCCGGGCAAAAACCGCGAGATTACGCGCACGGCCATATTTCGGACTCGATTTCGCCCGACCCTGCCTTGAGCACGAATACAGGACAAGCGTACTGTTTAAGCTGAAGCAAGGGTCCGCGCGTACGGAACACCGAAGTGCGCGAGACTTTTCCGGACCCGTGCCGTTCCCGAACTTGCGCACGCCCGTCACGAGATGGAGTGGAACGTGACCGCACCTGCGAGCAAGGACAGCTTCGGCGCCCGTGACACGTTGCGTGTCGGCGACTCCTCCTACGAGGTGTTCCGACTCGACGCGGTCGACGGCGCGCAGCGGCTGCCGTACAGCCTCAAGATCCTGCTGGAGAACCTGCTGCGTACCGAGGACGGTGTCAACATCACCGCCGAGCACGTACGCGCACTCGGCAACTGGGAGCCCACCGCCGAACCGGACACCGAGATCCAGTTCACCCCTGGCAGGGTGATCATGCAGGACTTCACCGGGGTCCCCTGCGTGGTCGATCTCGCCACCATGCGTGAGGCCGTCGTCGAGCTGGGTGGCCAGGCCTCCTCGGTGAATCCGCTCGCCCCCGCCGAGTTGGTCATCGACCACTCCGTGGTCATCGACGTCTTCGGGAAACCGGACGCGTTCGAACGCAACGTCGAGTTCGAATACGGCCGGAACAAGGAGCGCTACCAGTTCCTGCGCTGGGGACAGAACGCCTTCGACGAGTTCAAGGTCGTACCCCCCGGAACCGGCATCGTTCACCAGGTCAACATCGAGCACCTGGCGCGGGGTGTGATGGCCCGGAACGGCCAGGCATACCCGGACACCTGCGTGGGCACCGACTCGCACACGACCATGGTCAACGGCCTGGGCGTGCTCGGCTGGGGCGTCGGCGGCATCGAAGCCGAGGCGGCGATGCTGGGCCAGCCGGTCTCGATGCTCATCCCCAAGGTGGTCGGCTTCAAGCTCACCGGCGACATCCCCCCGGGTGCCACCGCCACCGACGTGGTGCTGACGATCACCGAGATGCTGCGTGAGCACGGCGTGGTCGGCAAGTTCGTCGAGTTCTACGGCTCCGGGGTCGCCTCCGTCCCACTGGCCAACCGCGCCACGATCGGCAACATGAGCCCCGAGTTCGGCTCCACCGCGGCGATCTTCCCGATCGACGAGGAGACGCTGCGCTACCTCAAGCTCACCGGCCGTCCGCAGGACCAGCTGGACCTGGTGGAAAGCTACGCCAAGGAACAGGGCCTGTGGCACGACCCGAACCACGAGCCCGAGTACTCCGAGTACCTGGAACTCGACCTTTCCACCGTGGTTCCCTCGATCGCCGGTCCGAAGCGTCCGCAGGACCGGATCGCGATCTCCGGCGCCAAGAGTTCCTTCCGCGGCTCGCTCCGCGACTACGTGCAGGTCAGCTCGGACGACAGTGCCCTGGACGAAGCCGGCGAGGAGTCCTTCCCCGCCAGCGACGCACCCGCGGTGACCCACCACGACGAGGGTGACAAGCCCAAGCTGGTCTCGGCTGCCGACGGCTCCGACGGCCGGGTTTCCAAACCCGTCAAGGTCACTTCGGAGGAAAGGGGCGAGTTCGAGCTCGACCACGGTGCCGTGGTGATCGCCTCCATCACCTCCTGCACCAACACCTCCAACCCCTCCGTGATGCTGGGCGCGGCGCTGCTCGCTCGCAACGCGGTGGACAAGGGGCTGCAGACCAAGCCGTGGGTCAAGACCTCGATGGCCCCCGGTTCCCAGGTGGTCACCGACTACTACGAGAAGGCAGGCCTCTGGCCGTACCTGGAGAAGCTGGGCTACCACCTGGTGGGCTACGGCTGCACCACCTGTATCGGCAACTCGGGGCCGCTGCCCACCGAGATCTCGCAGGCGGTGCAGGACAACGACCTCTCGGTGGTCTCGGTGCTGTCCGGCAACCGCAACTTCGAGGGCCGGATCAACCCGGACGTCAAGATGAACTACCTGGCCTCGCCGCCGCTGGTGATCGCCTACGCGCTGGCGGGCTCGATGGACTTCGACTTCGCCAACGACCCGCTGGGGCACGACACCGCGGGCAAGCCGGTCTACCTGAACGACATCTGGCCGAGCCCGCAGGAGATCCAGAGCACCATCGACTCGGCGATCACGCAGGAGATGTTCACCAACGACTACTCCGACGTGTTCGCGGGCGACCAGCGTTGGCGGGAGCTGCCCACCCCCGAGGGCGAGACCTTCGAGTGGGACCAGGAGTCCACCTACGTGCGCAAGCCCCCCTACTTCGAGGGCATGGGTCTGGAGCCGGAACCGGTCACCGACATCTCCGGTGCGAGGGTGCTGGCCCTGCTCGGCGACTCGGTCACCACCGACCACATCTCGCCCGCGGGCGCCATCAAGCCCGACTCCCCCGCCGGGCAGTACTTGCGCGAGCACGGCATCGAGCGCAAGGACTTCAACTCCTACGGTTCCCGCCGGGGTAACCACGAGGTGATGATCCGGGGCACGTTCGCCAACATCCGGCTGCGCAACCTGCTGCTCGACGACGTGCAGGGTGGCTACACGCGCGACTTCACCCAGCAGGGTGGCCCGCAGGCGTTCATCTACGACGCGGCGCAGAACTACGCCGCCGAGAACACGCCGCTGGTGGTCCTGGCGGGCAAGGAGTACGGTTCCGGCTCGTCCCGGGACTGGGCCGCCAAGGGCACCGCGCTGCTCGGGGTGCGCGCGGTGATCGCCGAGTCGTTCGAGCGGATCCACCGGTCGAACCTGATCGGCATGGGCGTCGTCCCGCTGCAGTTCCCGGCGGGAAGCACCGCCCGGTCGCTGGGGCTCGACGGCACCGAGCACTACGACATCAACGGAATCACCGCCTTCAACAACGGTGAGATCCCGGCCACGGTGAAGGTGACCGCCACCAAGGCGGACGGCTCCACCGTGGAGTTCGATGCGGACGTTCGTATCGACACGCCGGGTGAGGCCGACTACTACCGCAACGGCGGCATCCTGCAGTACGTGCTGCGGAACATGGTCAACTCCTGACGGCTCGTGGAGTTCACCCTCGGCGCCGTGGGACCGTTCGGACGGGCCCACGGCGCCGAGCCATTTCAAGAGGGATTAGGATCACACGGGGATCTTCCGTGCTCGGAATCCCGACTCATTCCGACGGGTGAAAACGGTCACAGAATACGTCCGCGTGCATCACCCTCAGCGGGCTCGCGCGTCCCCCGTCACGGAGGTGTGATCATGACAAGTGAACTCAAGCATCACTGGCAACCCGCCGAGAAACAGCGACACGCCATAGCGGGCCCCCTTCCCCGGGGGAAGCAGCACGACGAAGGGGAAAGCCTCGACACGTTGTGCGGAAAGCGGGTCGTGGCGGCGGCCTCGAACGAGCTCAACTGGCTGTGGCCCACTTGCGACGCGTGCATGGGCGTGGCCAAGGAACGTGTCGGAGCGACCGCATGAGCAGAACGCTAGCCGTTCGGTACCGTGCGGGGCTCGTGGGTGAATCGCAGCGACAGGTCCATCTCTGCACCCTCGACGACGAGGACGCGACGGGGCACGACGAACTCCCGGAGCACTGGGACACCCACTGTGGACTGCGCATCCCGGACACCGTGGCCGAGACGGCGGACCGGCCCGCTGGCATGCCCTGCCTGCCGTGTCTGATGCTGACCTCCTCACCGCAGGAAGCCGCGGCCCGCCTCACCCCCGGCCTGCCGCACGGTTCCACCGCCCAGAGCCGTCCGGACGAGTGAACGGGCCGTCCGGACGAGTGAAACCGTGCTCGCCCACGGTGCGGCACGCGTGGAAACGAGGTCCTCAACGGACCCGGGCCAACGACACCGCGAAGTCTCCGGCGCGGTCGGTCCACCACTCGACCGGTTCGAATCCCGCCTCGGCCAGTTCGGAGGCGACACGTTCCCTCCGGAACTTCGCCGAGATCTCGGTCTCGATCACTTCACCGGCGGCCAGTTCGATCGTGGCGTCCAGTTCGGCCAGCCGCACCCGCATGGCGCGGGGAGCGCGCAGTCCGATCTCGATCCGTTCCCGTTTTTCGTTCCAGTCGGCGATATGCTCGAACTCGGTCACCGGGAAGTCCGCGTCGAGCTCACGGTTGAGCACGCGCAGCACGTTGCGGTTGAACTCGGCCGTGACTCCTGCGCTGTCGTCGTAGGCGCTCCTGAGTCGTGCCGGGTCCTTGACCAGGTCGGTCCCGAGCAGCAGCCACTCCCCCGACGACAAGGCTTCCCGAACGGTACGCAGGAATCGTATCCGCTGGGGGTGACGCATGTTGCCGATCGTTCCGCCGAGCAACGCGACCAACCGCGTGCCCTCCTCCGGCAGTGCGGCCAGTGCGGTGTCGAAATCCCCCACGATCCCGTACAGCGCCGGTTCCGGATAGTCCGCCGCGATGGCTTCCAGCGCGCCGCGTAGGGCGGAGGCCGACACGTCGAGCGGAACGAAGCGACGCAGTCGCTCGTTCTTGCGCATCGCGTCGAGCAGCAGCCTGGTCTTGTAGGAGGATCCGGAACCGAGTTCGACGAGCGTGTCCACACCCGTGCGCTCCACGATGTCCAGCGCGTGTGTCTCGAGGATCTCGTACTCGGCCCTGGTCTGGTAGTACTCGGGAAGCTCGGTGATGCGTTCGAAGAGCTCACTGCCGTGGGCGTCGTAGAACCACTTCGGTGGTAAACGTTTCGGGTCGGCGGTGAGTCCGTCCCTTGCGTCGGCGCGTAGTTCGCGCGCCACGTCGGTCTCGGAGCGGTGGTTGATCAGTTCGACGGGGTGCATCCGGTTACCTGCTCTCGGCGGTCGGGCTGTCTCGTAGTTCGATGTCCGGCAACGGGCTCAGAGTGGTTTCCTCGCGGTCGGCCACGACGAGGTAGCCGTCCGGCACGGCATGCCACGACGACTCCTCCCACCCCGAACCCTCGCGAGGGCCACGGGCGGCGGCCGGCAGTTCGAAGGGTTCGGACGCGAGGACCACCGCGCGGTCGGTCCGGCACACCGACAGCGAGTGCGTCCAGGTGGTGGCGATCAACAGCTGCCCGTCGGAAAGCAGCATGTTCATCCGTGCCTCGGGCACGGCACGGACCACTTCGACGAGCGTGTCGCGAACCGCGTCGACGGGAGGCTGCCCTTCGGAGAGCCGGTGCGACAACAACGCCCAGACGGTCGCGGAGTCCACCGGTGCTTCCGATGCCAGCAACCGCACCGGGTCGAGCTTTTCGGCCAGTTCGGCCAGTGATTCCGGCCAGCCGGGCACGGCTCCGTTGTGGCTGAACAGCCAGCGCCCCGACCGGAACGGGGCACAGGCCGTCCGCTCGGCCGAGGTCGATCTGGTGGCGGAACGAATCGCGCCGACGAGGGCGTCCGCCGACACCTCGGGGGCCAGGGCGGCGAAGTTCTCGTCCGCCCACATCGGCCCCACCGCGCGATACCTGCTGGGCTCGGCACGGTCGGCGCGATACCAACCGACACCGAAACCGTCCACGTTGATCGTCCCGCCCAGGCGCATGTCGTTCGGCGCCCAGGTTTGTTCGAGCAACCCGTGGGACGGACGCAGCAGCAGCTCGTCCAGCCGCACCGGCGGCCCCAGATAACCGACATGTCTGCACATGGCCACGTCCGCTCAGTCGAGTTCGTCCAGCGAGGGGGTGCGTGCACAACGGAATCCGGCGAAGATCTGCCGACGGACCGGGAAGTCCCAGTTCCGGAAGGTAGCCCTGCAGGCCGCGGCGTCGGTTCCGAACGATCCGCCGCGAAGCACCTTCTGCGACGTACCGAAGAAGACCTCCGAGTACTCGCGATAGGGAAAGGCCTCGAAACCCGGGTAGGCGGCGAACTCGGAGGACGTCCACTCCCAGACGTCACCGATCAGCTGCCCGGCCCCGCACGGCGCCCGCCCGGCGGCATAGGCACCCGCCGGGGCGGGACGCAAATGCCGCTGGCCCAGGTTGGCCCGTTCGGGGGTGGGTTCGGACTCGCCCCACGGATAGCGCATGGACTTCCCCGTGGCGGGATCGAACCGCGCCGCCTTCTCCCATTCCGCTTCGGTGGGAAGACGCTTGCCCGCCCAGTTCGCGTAGGCCTGCGCCTCGTGAAAGCTGACGTGCACAACCGGCTCCCGCGGTGGAACGGGTTCGATCCCGCCGAACCGACGACGCCACCAGGTGTCACCGCTGCGCCGCCAGAACAGCGGCGCACTCAGCTGTGCGTGTTCGCGGTGTCGCCACCCCGCCTCGCTCCACCAGCGGGACTTCTGGTAACCACCGCCTTCGATGAAACGGAAGAAGTCGGCGTTGGTCACCGGCTGGGCGTCGATGAAGAAGTCCTCGACGTGCACGGGATGAGCGGGACGTTCGTTGTCCAGCGCCCAGGGCTCGGTGGATGTTCCCATCGTGAAATCCCCCGCCGGGACGAACACCTCCGTCGACGGCAGCGGGGTTTCGCCCACCGAGGGTGGGTCCGGAGCGTGCAGCACGGGCTCGCCGCGTCGCAACTGGTGAGTGGCCAGCATGGTCTCGTCGTGCTGCTGCTCGTGCTGCACGATCATGCCGAAGGCGAAGGCCTGCTCCACCAGGGGTCTGCCGTCCAGGCGCACCCGGTGCAGCACGTCCTGGGCCTTGTCGCGGACGGTCGCGATGTAGTCGCGTGACTCACCGGGACCGAGCAGTGGCAGTTCGGGGCGATCGCGACGCGAGTGCTGGAAAGCGTCGTACAGATCGTCGATGTCGGGGCGCAGTGCGGGGCGTCCGCCGACGTCCCGCACCAGCCAGAGCTCCTCCTGACTGCCGACGTGGGCCAGGTCCCAGACCAGTGGCGACATCAACGGGGAGTGCTGCGCGACGAGATCGTCGTCGTCTACCGCGTCGGTGAGGGCGATGCTGCGTTGCCTGGTTCGCTCCAGCTCAACGGCGACGCGGTTCTTGAGATCGTCCGGGGTAAGTTCAGCCGATTCGGGGCCGATGGTGCTCACGTCGTCCTCCTGCGGTGGATGGCTCGTGCGCCGCACGGGCTGTTTCGAGGCGCCGCCGTACGGTTTCGGCCACTCGTTCGGCCAGCCCCGCGGGGCTGTCGGGGAGAGCTTCCAAACAACGACAGGCCAGGTCGAAAACGGCCTCGGCCGCCCGGGCGAGTTCGGGGTCGGCGAGTCCGTGGCGTGCCGCGTCCACCCATCTGTCGGCGACCGCGGAGGTCTCCTCGATCACCTTGTCCACGGTGGTTTCGCTGCGGAAGAGGGCGATCAGCGCGGCGGCGGGCAGCATCCACTCGTCCCCCTCCTGCGCGTCGAGGTAACGCACCTCGAAGTAGCCGCGGGGACGTACGGGGGAGAACATGGTGGTCAGGTGATAGTCGAGGTCGTCGCGCGTGGGGGCTTCTTCGAGTGAACCGCCGATCCATTCGGCGAAGCTGATCCCGTTCGGAGTGCTCCAGTCACCGTTGTCGCGCCGCAGGCACACCACCGGAACGTCCAGCACGTGCCGCGCCCAGTCCGCGGCCGGATCGGGTGTGATCGGCGCGGGACGCGTGCGGGGCGGATCGGTGTGCAGCAGGGACCGTGCCCGGGCCGAGGCCCATCCGGTGTCGCCTCCCAGCATGGTGGACGAATTGGCGAACGTCGCGGTCAGGACCGGGCCGAGGGCGTGCAGCGCCGCCCAGCGCGGTCCGAGGCGTTCCCGCTCACCGATGTCCAGGCACACCTGTATGCCGGCTGTGCTGCACATCATCCGCTTGCCACCGCTTCCGATGCGATCGAACGCGTGCTCCATGGCCGCATAGCGCGCCACCGGGAGAAGTCGACGTGGTGGGCGCCAGGGATCGATACCGCGAGTGCCGAGCACCAGGCCGGCACGGTCGCACAGTTCGCGGACGTAGGCGATATCGCCCGTCAGTGATTCCAGCAGCGCGCTCATCGACTCGTGCACAGCGCTGGAGATTTCGATCTGGCCGCCCGGTTCGAGGGTCAGTGCCGAGCCGTTCGGCAATCCGTCGTTCGGGCTTTCCGGGGCCAGTGAACCGGGAGTGTGGGATCCGAGGGCCTGTCTGAGGCGTTCGGGATCCAGCGGCTTTCGGGGATTTTCGGCATGGTGGACAGTCCATTCGAGTTCGATGCCGAGCAAGCGGGGTGGACCGTGTTTGAAGCACACCGAGGCAACGTAGGCCTCCGCGTCGGCACGGCTCCGCAAGCGCGACTTTGGTACCTCGTGGACCGCCGGGTCGACGGGATCATCCCGATCGATGGGCATGGCCACGTTCCATCACCGCCTGTGTTCTGGTTTACACGTAGACATTACCGTCGCCCGAAGGGATACGCACCACTTGCGGCCCTCGAACGGCGGCTGCTACGAAACACCGCATCGCGGTGAGTGAGCGGACGAGTTCACAAAACGTACGTACGGATTGCGAGAACACCGGCGAGCTGCGACGATCAGTTCATGCCCCGCGTGAGCTCGGACCACCTGCAGGCGCGACGCCGCCAGATTCTGGACGGCGCACGTGCCTGTTTCGCCAGGTACGGCTATGAGGGTGCGACCGTGCGCAGGCTCGAAGAAGCCACCGGGCTCTCCCGGGGCGCGATCTTTCACCACTTCAAGGACAAAGAGTCGCTGTTCCTGGCGCTGGCCGAGGACGACGCGGGCCGGATGGCCGACGTCGTGGCCGAGCAGGGGCTGGTGCAAGTGATGCGCGACCTGCTTTCCGAACCGCACGGCGGCGGAAGCGTTCCCGGCGCGGACTGGCTCGGCACCCGGCTGGAGGTCTCCCGCAGGCTCCGGACCGACGAGGAGTTCCGCGCCAAGTGGGCACAACGTTCCGAGCAGCTCACCGCCGCGACCAGGGAACGGCTCAACCGGCAGCACCGTTCGGGCAACCTGCGTGACGACGTCGATGTGGACGTGCTCACCGCATACCTGGAGCTGGTGCTGGAAGGACTCGTCTCGCATCTGGCCATGGGCTTCCCCGCCGACGACATGGATCCGGTGCTGGATCTGGTGGAGGAGAGCGTGCGGCGCCACCGCAGTGGCAAGGTGTGATCCGGCGCTCCCCTGCCCCCGGCGAGCACGGCGTGTGCGATGCCCTGAACCGGCCGCGGGCGTAATCTCGCCCCGAACCCGGCCGACAACCGCGCGGCGACGGGGAGAAGTCGGCCAGTGACGGCAGCCGGAGGCACGCATGTGGAGCGAGTGGTGGAATCGCTTCGTCGCCTCGGACCCCGCACTGCGCAGGTTCCGGACCGCCGTGCGGGTGGTCTCCTCGGTCGCCCTGACCCTGCTGGTCATGCTGCCCACGCTCGCGTGGCTGGGGCTGGCGCTGCCCAGCGCACTGATCGGCGCGATCGTTGCCATTCAGTCCTCGGTGGCGGTCAACGATCCCACCGAGCGCGGCAAGCTGATCACCACCCTGCTGATGCCCATCCCCACCACGATCAGTCTGACCGTGGCCACCCTCAGCAGGCCGATCCCGCTCCTGACGGTGCTGATCTTTCTGGTGGTCATCTACGCGGCCACCTATGTCCGCCGGTTCGGGGTGCGCTACTTCGCACTGGGCTTCGTGGGTTTCTTCGGCTACTTCTTCGCGATGTTCCTGCGCCCGGACCTCTCCCAGTTGCCGGTGATGGCGCTGGCCGCGGTTTGCGGTGCGTTGGCGGCCTGCCTGTTGCGCTTCGTGCTGCTGCGGGACGACCCGCAGGGTGTACTCCGCAGGGGCAGGAGAACCATCAGGGCCCAGGTGCACGCGCTGCTGCACACGGTGCGCGATCTGGCCGAACACCCCGACTCGACCACACGGCGCCGTCGAGTGCAGAACCGCTTCACCCGACTGAACGAAACCGCGCTGATGCTCGAGGGCACGGTCGAACAGCTGACGGGCATCGACGAGCGGGGCAGAACCAGGCTGCGACAGCGACTGCTCAACGTCGAACTGGCCGCGGAGAACCTGCTCACCCCACTGACCAGGGCGATCGATCAACCTTCCGGAGCCGTTCCTGCACTGACCCCGTTGCTTTACCTGCTGCGCACGGACCCCGCCGAGTTCCGCAAGGCCGCCAAGCGCGTCGCCGAGGAAGTGGAACGACAGGGATCGGTGGAGCTCGCCATGACGGTGCGCAGGCTCGGGGCGGCACTGGCCGAGCTTGCCGAGGCGACCTCCGAGCTCGGCAGCGACTACAACGCCGAGGAGTCCGGCTCCGGACAACTCGAGAACACCGAGACCGAACGGGGCACCGACGAACAGGAGGAACCGCAGGACTCCGAGACCGGACTCCGGCGCCTCGAGGTACGCACGGCGGTTCAGGTGACCACGGCGGCGGCGCTGGCCATCGTCGGCGGTCAACTGGTGTCGCCGAACCGCTGGTACTGGGCGGTGATCACGGCGTTCGTGGTGTTCATCAGCGTCAACAGTCGTGGCGAGCTGCTGGTACGTGCCTGGCAGCGCACCGCGGGCACCCTGCTGGGGGTGCTGGCCGGGATTCTGGTGGCCTCGCAGGTGACCGGGTATCTGACCACCGAACTGATGCTGATCCTGTTGTGTCTGTTCCTCGCGTTCTACTTCATCGGATACTCCTACGCCGCCCTGACGTTTTTCATCACGACCGCGCTCGGTCTCCTCTACGGAATCCTGGGCACCTTCTCCGTCGCGGTACTGGAGACCCGGCTGGTGGAAACGGCGATAGGGGCGGCGGCAGGCGTGGTCGCCGCCGTACTGATCCTGCCCACCAGCACCCGCTCGGTGGTGCGTGCGCGTTCGGAGGACTTCCTGCTGCAGCTGCGGGACCTGCTCGACAGGGCCACCGGCGACGTGGAGGCCGAGAGAACCGTCTCCGGGTTGCGCGAGGACGTGCGGGAGCTGGACGACCGGTTTCACCGGCTGCGCGGCAGCGCACGGCCGCTGACGGGGCTGCGAGTGCGTTCGCAGGGAAGTCGGCTGGAACGCGAGCTGACCATGGCATCCGGTTGCGCCTACTACGTCCGCAACCTCACCGTGGTGCTGGGCGACAGCGCCGAGATGATCGACGAGGACACCCGAAACAGGCTGGTCGCACTGCTCCGGTGCATGGCGGAAGCCGCGGCGGCGCTGACCGGCCGGGGCACGCGGGACTTCGACGGCATCGCCGAGGAGATGCGGGAACGCACGGAGGAGCTGCACGACATCGCGGAGACCCTGCCGTCCGGTCCCACCTCACTGCACCGCACGGTTTATCTGCTCGACCGGGTCGGCCGGATCCTGCACGACCTCGGGCGGGAGTTCGGATTCGTCGAACGCCGGGAAGCCGAACCGGCACGATGAGGCGTGGCCTTCCGGGCGAACGCCTCCTGCGGCCGGAACGGCACACCGGAAAGCAGCATAATGCGGACCATGCACCACGAAATCGAACGACGTATGGCACTGCGGTTCCACGAGGAGTCGGTGGACGCGGAAACACACGTCAACATCTCCGCGATCCGGGGCGACGACGGATGCCTGTGGGTGGCGGGCGACGAGACCGCGACCGTGGAACGAATGCGGATCGCGGAGGGGGAACACCCGGATTCCTACGGTGAGCAGCGAACCTTTCGGCTCGCCGATCTCGTGCCGCTGCCCGGTCCCGCCGAGGAGGAGGCCGACATCGAAGGGCTCGGCCTGAACGGGGACTGGCTGTGGGCGGTGGGCTCGCACAGCTTGGTGCGCAAGAAGATCAAACCCAAACACGACGACACCAAGGCGGCCAGACGACTGGCCAAGGTGCGGGACGAGGCGAACCGGCACGTCGTGGCCAGGCTGGCGGTGGAACGCGACGGCGACGGCCCACCCCGCTTGGTGCGGGAGGCGTCGGACGGCAGGCGCTCCGCCGTACTGGGAGCGCGCCGCAAGGACAGTCTCACCGAGGCGTTGGCCGTGGATCCGCATCTGAGTCCGTTCCTGCGGATACCGGCCAAGGACAACGGACTCGACGTCGAGGGGATCGCGGTCAAGGGACAGAACCTGTTCCTCGGCCTGCGGGGTCCTGTGCTGCGCGGCTGGGCCGTGCTGCTGGAGATCGCACCGACCGAGGGGACGGAGGCCGGTGAGCTCACCCTGAGTGGCTTCGGCGGCTCACGCTATCGCAAGCACTTCCTCGATCTCGACGGACTCGGGATCCGGGACCTGTGCCCGCACGGGGACGACCTGCTCGTGCTGGCGGGGCCGTCCATGGACCTCGACGGACCGATCCGGGTGTATCGCTGGCGCGGCGCGGCGAAGAGCGAGGCCCCCGAGGTGGTGCGTTCCGAGCAGCTGCCGGTGGAGCTGGAACTGCCCCACGGGGCCGGTGACGATCACGCCGAGGGAATCTCGGTGGTCTCGGAGCCGGACGGCGAGAAACTGTTCGTGGTCTACGACAGTCCTGCCGAACACCGGCTGACCGCCGAGCACACCGTGCTGGGCGACATATTCGCGTTGCCGTGATCCCGCCCGGACCCAAGCGGGGCGGGTGGGAAGACCGGGAAGATTCTGAGCCGGGCGGGACGGACTCCGAAAGCCTCCCGCACGTGACGAGAACCGCGCCGCGCACCTCTCGTCGGAAGAGGTGCGCGGCGCGGAAGGCACCCGGCCACGGCAGTTGGGTCCTGGGTCAGTTCACTCCGTGCATGTAGCTCTTGACACGCGGCGACAACAGCGCGAGCAGTACCGCCAGAGCGAATGTGACCAGGGCCACCCCGCCGAAGTACATGTCCTGGTGCTGTTCCGAGTAGAGCTTCGCGATCTGCGCCGCGACTCCCTGCCCAAGCGCCGGAGCCAGGAAGTACAGACCCATGGTCTGCGAGGAGAACGCGTCCGGAGCCAGCTTGGTGGTGGCCGACAGCCCCACCGGGGAGAGCATGAGCTCACCGACGGTGAACAGCACGAACACGAAGGCGATCATCAACGGGTTCAACAGTCCCTGTTCGTCCCGGAACAGTCCGGCGATGACCACCCAGAGGAAACCGAGTGCGACGAAGAAGAGTCCGCCGGTGAACTTGATCGGCGTGCTCGGTTGCCGGTTGCCCAGTCTGGTCCACATCCACGCGAACAGCGGTGCCAGCACGACGATGGCCAGCGGATTGATGGACTGGAACCAGCCCACCGGGAAGTCGAAGCCGAACAGCGTGGTGTCCGTCTGCTGGTCGGTCACGATGACCAGCGTCGCCGCCTGCTGTTCGAACAGCAGGAAGAAGATCGCGGTGGCCACGAACAACGGGATGTAGGAAAGGAGCCGGTCCCGTTCCATCTTGGTCACCTGGTTGCTGCGGAACATCACCAGGAAGTAGGCGACGGGAAGCAGGATCGAGACCAGGGTGATCGTATTGATCAGGCCGGTGACTCCGAAGACGGCCAGCGCGGCACCGAGCACCACTACCGCGGCCGCGGCGATGAGCCCGACGCGCCCGAGAACCTGGTTGCGACGGTGTGCCGGGAGGGGGTTGACCGGCTGACTTCCCACGCCCGCGAGACGACCCCGGCCGAGCACGTACTGCGCCAGCCCGAGCGCCATTCCCACGGCTGCCGCGCCGAAGCCCCAGTGGAAGCCGGGTCCGGCGGCCAACGCCGGGGTCAGCAGTTGGCTGGCGAAGGCCCCGATGTTGATTCCGGTGTAGAAGATGGAGAAGCCGGCGTCCCGCCGCGCGTCGTCCCTGTGGTAGAGACCACCGACGACGTTGGAGACGTTGGGCTTGAGCAGACCGGTGCCGAGCACGATCAGCGCGAGCCCCGCGCCGAGGGTGTAGTAACCGCCCGGGAAGGCCATGCAGACGTGGCCCAGCATGATGAGCACGCCGCCGTAGAAGATGGCGCGTTGCGCACCGAGAACACGATCCGCGAGCCAGCCACCGGCGACACCGGTCAGATAGACCGAAGAGCCGTACGTCAACACCAGCGATGCGGCCACCGACTCGGCCATGCCGAGTCCGCCCTGGGTGACCGCCGTGTAGAGGTAGAGCGCGAGTATGGCGCGCATCCCGTAGTAGGAGAAGCGCTCCCACATCTCGACGAAGAACAATGTGGACAAGCCGGGGGGTTGCCCGAAGAACCCTCTCCCGTGCGACTCGCTCGTAACCGTGGAGGTGTTCACGATCACGTCCTCTCGTACGCATGGCTAGGCAGCGGTGGCCACCTGACAACTTGCGGCAGGATACGTACTTCTTCGCAGGCCACGAGCACTGGGTCCATCAAAGGTGTGACGTCTGGATGAGCAGATGTTTCACAGGTGGACAACTCCGGGAAGTCGGGAGGGCCCAATGTTCGCGCAACGGATGCGGCACGTTCCGGGAGTCACGCTCCCCGCACCGAACGTGAGTGCTGCGTAACGGATATACTCACGCCACGTGAGCGACCTCACCCTGGAGCTCTCGACATCCGAGGCGGAACGCGGCGGTCGACGGGTCCGCGAGACCGGGTGACACGGAACGCCGGGACCCGCTCGCACCGCGTCGGTCCCGAATCCTCGACCCGAGAACCATTGTGCGAGTCTTCGAGTCGCACACCAGCGGCACCCTGGAAAACGCAGAGCCATGGAGCGGAGATGGAACTGTTGCCCGCGCACCGGGCGGCGATGCGCGAATTCGACAACCGTGTTCGTCGCACCGGAATCGACCAACTGGACAACGCGACCCCGTGCAGCGATTGGCGGGTACGCGACCTGCTCAACCACCTGGTCAGTGAGCAGCTGTGGGCGCCCTGGCTGCTGGAGGGGCACACGCTGGCACAGGTCGGCGACCGATTCGACGGTGACCTGGTGGGCGAGGACCCGCAAGCGGCCTGGGACCGGGCCAGCTCCGCGGCACGAGCGGCCTGGGACAACGCGAAGCTGTCCGGCCGGGTCAACGTAACCGGCGGAAAGATCCCCACCGAGGACTACGGCTGGCAGATGACCATGGACCTCGCGGTGCACGCCTGGGACCTGGCTAGGGGCATCGGGGCCGACACCGGGCTCGACCCGGAACTGGTGGAGACTATACGAACGGTGTTCGAACCGCACCTGGAGGCACTCGCCGACTCCGGGCTCTTCGCACCGGCGAAACCGGTCAACGTCTCCGCGGCCCCGCAGAGCCGCCTGTTGGCGATGCTGGGCAGGCAGCCCTGAGAATCCACGCAGGCCTGAGAGCTCGCGGCCGGCGACCCGCCGGAGAAGCGGGGGAACGGGAGCCCGACGGGATATCCGCGCCACAGTGGAAGCCACCACGGGGTCCCACACGGTAGGATGTACGCACCGATACCGGGAACACCGCCTCCGCACGGAGTACACGGGCCCGGTAGTCGACGATCACGACACGACGCAAAAGGAGTGACAGCGTCAGTGCCCGAGGCACACTCGACCGACGGCAGTACCGGGCCGGGTCGAAGACCCGGCTGCTTTGCCACTCACCATCGACCGCGACGCCGTAACAGCCAGTCGCGAGGCGGTGGATGATGGACGTTCTACTCGCGATCCTGGGACTGTTGTTCGTCGGAGTGCTCACGTTGGGCACGGCGCTGGCCGTGGCCGCCGAGTTCTCACTGACCACCCTGGAACGCAGCACCATCGACGCCCATGTCGCCGAGGTCGGTGACAGGCGTTCCAGATCGGTACGCCGCGCCCACAGCACGCTCTCCTTCCAGCTTTCCGGCGCGCAGGTGGCGATCACGCTGACCACCCTGGTGACCGGTTACGTGGCAGAGCCGCTGATCGGTGACCTGCTACGTCCGGTCATCACCGCGCTCGGGATACCGATGAGCGTGGCGGTCCCCTCGGCCCTCGTGCTCGCGATCTTTCTTGCGACCACGCTGTCGATGGTTTTCGGCGAGATGGTCCCGAAGAACCTCGCGATCGCACGACCGCTGCCGACCGCCCGGGCCGTCTCGGGCTACCACGCCACGTTCTCCCAGGTGTTCAGCCTGTTGATCAACGGCATGAACAACAGCGCCAACTGGGTGATCCGGAAGTTCGGCGTCGAGCCGCAGGAGGAACTGCGTTCGGCCCGTTCCCCCGACGAGCTCGGTTCGATCGTGCGCTCCAGCGCGGAACACGGCACGCTCGACGAGGCCACCGCCGTGCTGATGGACCGCTCGCTGCGGTTCGGGGAACGCACGGCCCAGGAACTGATGACCCCCCGGGTGCGGGTCGAGTCGCTGACCGCGCGGGACAGCGTGCTCGAACTGATCGACACCGCCCGGCGCACCGGTTTCTCCCGGTTCCCGGTGCACAGCGGCGACCTCGACGAGGTGCACGGCGTCGTGCACGTCAAACAGGCTTTCGGGGTGCCGTTGGGAGACCGCGCCGGGACCTCGGTGGGGTCGCTGACCCGACCAGTGCCCACGGTGCCGGAGAGTCTGGACGGCGACGCGCTGCTGGAACGGCTGCGCGGTTCCGGGCTGCAGATGGCGCTGGTGGTCGACGAGTACGGCGGCACAGCGGGAATCGTGAGTCTGGAGGACGTCGTCGAGGAGATCATCGGCGATGTGCGCGACGAGCACGACCGGCGTGAGGCGGCCGCCGTACGCCGCACCGGCGGTTCCAGTTGGAACATCTCCGGACTGCTGCGGGCGGACGAACTCGAGGAGGCAACCGGCTTCGCCATGCCGGAGGGTGACTACGAGACGGTGGCGGGCTTCGTGCTGCACCGGCTGGGCCGCATCCCCACGCCGGGCGACCGGCTGCAGCAGGACGACTGGACCCTGACGGTCACCGGCATGGACCGGCATCGCATCGCCGAACTGCGGCTGCAGCATCGCTCCCCTGAGCTCGGCTCCAGACAGCCGGTCGCGAACGCCGAACCGCAACGGGAGGTGTCCCGATGAGCGACGGTACGGCCATCGGACTCACCGTGCTGCTGTTGCTGCTCAACGCGCTGTTCGTTGGGGCGGAGTTCTCGCTGCTGTCCTCGCGCAGGGACCGCCTGGAGGCGCTTCGCGAGCAGGGGAAGCGACGGGCCAACACGGTCATCAGAGCCAGCCAGGAAGGCTCGCTGATGTTGACCAGTGCCCAGCTCGGCATCACGCTCTGCTCGCTGGGACTGGGTAGGTTGGGCGAGCCCGCCGTGGCGCACCAGCTCGACCGGCTGTTGGGCCCGATTCCGGTGCCCTCGGTGCTGGTGCACGCGGTTTCCTTCGCGATCGCGCTGGCGCTCGTGGTCGTGCTGCACGTGCTGGTCGGCGAGATGGTGCCGAAGAACCTCGCGATCGCCGATCCGGAGCGGTTGGCGCTGTGGCTGGTCCCCGCCCTGGTGGGCTTCGTCAAGGTGGCCCGGCCGTTGATCGCGCTGTTCAACATGCTGGCAAACCTGGTGCTGCGGGCGCTGCGGGTACAGCCCAAGGAGGACCTGGAGACCGCCTACACCTCCTCGGAGCTGGCCGAGCTGCTGGTGGAGTCGAGGCGCGAGGGACTGTTGGACCAGTCCGAGCACCGCAGACTGGCGAAAACGCTCTCCTCGGTGGAGAACACCGTGGGCGACGTGGTGGTTCCGTTGGGAAACCTGACCACCCTGCCGGGCAATCCCACGCTGACGGACGTGGAGGACGCGGTTTCCTCCACTGGTTTCTCGCGTTTCCCCGTGCGCGGCGACGGCGGCAAGCTGGTGGGGTATCTGCACGTCAAGGACGTGCTGGACCAGGCGGGCAGTTCGCCGCGCACCCTGGTCCCGACCTCCCGGATCCGCACGCTGCCCACCGTGCGTGCGCGGGCCCGGTTGGACGACGCGCTGACGGCGCTGCGCCGCACCGGCAGTCACCTGGCCACCGCCATCGACGATGGCGGGAAACCGCTGGGCGTGGTGGCGCTGGAGGACCTCGTCGAGGAGTACGTGGGTACCGTCCGCGACGGCACCCACGTGGCCTGACCCGGCTCCGGGCGCTTTCAACTGGAGGCGCCCGGAGATCGCGGGGCACGCCACGCTGGGAGCGAGGCCGGCGCACGGAACGGGTCCAGAGCACCCGGTGATGAACTTCGGGGTGTACCCCTCGCGCGCGTTGGTCTCGCTCGGTGCGGCCTCGTTTTGAACGGCAACCCCCGACAGCCTCACCCGGCCCCGGTGCCGGGCCGCCGTCCGTCTTTTCTTGTGAGCCGGAGGCGATGCCGGGGCTCGGGTACCGCGTGGACCCGTAAGGCTGCGAGTCCCCCCTCGATCTCGGGTGTGTCGTGTGTTGGACACAGTTCTCCCGGGGTCGAGGGGGAGGTGAAGCTTCTCGGTATACCGGAATTGTGACTTCGGAGCTTCACCCCGCGCGGGGTGTTACACCCGCGCCGAGCCGGGGGTTACGGGCAGAGCGGCGATGATGGGCCGATAGTGCCCGAGCATGAGCGTCAGGGCTTACCAAGGACACGGCCGGGTTCGCCTAGATCGTGCGTTGCCTGACGCGCGAACTTCACGCCCTCTGACGGCGGTCCGCACGGCTGTGAACCGTGGCCAGGACTTGCGGCCCTACCCACGCGCTGCCTGGGGTTCGCGCGGCGGGGAGTCATTCCGTGCTAGACTCAGCACTGCTTTTTGATATCTTGGCGGAATCAAAATAGCACGAGCCCCCTGGTCACGATCAGGGGGCTCTTCTTTGCTCGCGATCCTGAAAAAGAAATTCTTTCAGAAAAATCGCACGCCGGTCCGTGGTGCTCTCGGATCCACGAGAACGGCCGTGCGTCGAACGTTCGTCACCGCCCCGGGACGGGGACGAGCCCGGTCAGCGGATGAGCGCCGCACCAGCGGGACTCGGCGTCCTTCTCCAGCACGACTTCCTTGCCGAGTGCTTTCGCGAGCCTTTTGGCCCCGAGAGCTTTCGTGGGGTCCTTCGCCACTGTCCGGCACACCTCCCGAACGGGTAACAACTCGAATCCATCGAGTATCCAACTGTCCGAGGCAGTGCGGGAGGCACGACGGTGGAAACCACCGAGCGGCGGCACTACTGGTTGCCCGTACCGGATCGAACCGGGTTCGAATGGGTTCGGCACGCCTTCCGGGGCAGGCACTGGGACGGCCGACCGGCCGACACGTCGGTGTGCGGGTTTCAGTACCCGATGGCGAAACCCAGTGAGCTGGACTGGTTTCAGTCCCCTACCTGTTCGGACCGCACGGAACTCCTGATCGCCGAGCAGTCCGGCGCCGGGAGCGCTGAAGGGGAACAGTGACTGGACGGCGCCACGAGGCTGATCGCGCACGCGGCTACGTCCCTGCCTTCTCCGGCGACCCGCACGAACCACGCGCGGCTTCGACAGCTCCGCTGGAAGGAGTCGGCCCGGCGAGAACCGCGTAGCCTGCTCGAACGTGAACTGCCCGGCCCACGAGCGGGCACTGCGACCGGTACACGACATCGCCGCGAGATCCGGAAAGCACTTCGGTCCTCGCGGACATCGTTCACGCGGGTCACAGCACCGCGAGGGAGGTAGCAGATGCCGATGTCCCACCACCTGTTGATCATCCTTGCCGAAGTCCTCGCAACCCGCTACGATCACGCACGTCAGAGCCTGCCCCCAACCACAACCCTCGAAAAGCCTCGCCCGATCAAGAGGGCATAGAAACCCCAGCTCGACGGTTCCGTCGTCCGTCGGAACGGGAGTCCCGCAAAACCTCACCCGACCGACAGGGCATGGAAATCGCGAGTCGTCCCGTTTCCGTCGCTGTCCTGAAGGCGGTCGGTCCCGCTGCTAATCGGGCCAAGTGGAACGGCAGTTCGAGGAACGCTCGGGCGGAAGCAGGGCCAACCCCTCATCCAGCGACGGCGGTTTCGTCCGCTGCGCCGACGCAGCTGTGCGTGCGGGTCAACGCGCGCTACGCCACTCCGATTCGGAACGCGATCAAGGGAAACGCCCGTGCCGGTTTCGGGCGGAGACAATTTCGTGCTGATATTCGCGCGGAGATATGAGAGCGGCTCCCCGCCGGGCGGGGAGCCGTTTTTCGCTACCGCTCATCGCCGCGGATTCGCGGCGCGACCCTGCCTACGCGAAGGCCGCGCCGCGCGATGTTCGCCGCTCAGGTCGAGCCGAGCAGCTGCCCGAACTCGCCGGGCAGGCTGTCGCGGTGCCCGATGAAGGGCGCCGTGGTGCGGCGGTGGGGCACCAGCTGAATGTGGGTGTCCTGGTCGAGCACCCCGTCGGCGCCTCGATACTGCCGGATGCGCCCGTCCGCAGCGGCCCAGTGCAGCACGGGGCTGACATCGGGCCGGTCGATGACTTCCCGCCGCCATGAGGGCTCGACCGTCGTGTCGCCCACTGCGAGCACGACGGCCCACCAGTGGGGAGTGTCGATGCGGGCACGCAGCCAGCGGCCCGTCGTCCACGCCCACAGGTGGGTTGTGGCCGGTGGCTCGGCGGGCACGGCGTCCAGGTGGAAACCGTGGTTGTCGGCCCAGGCGGCGGTCCAGTCGTGGGTGAGTTCGTGCAGGTGCTTCCACTCGTCGTTCTCACGGCGAGTGCTGCCGTGCAGGGTCCAGGGTGTGCTCATGCTGCTTCCGGGGTGAGGAGATCGGCCAGGGGGCTGAGGTCGGGACGTGCCCAGCCGGAGCGCGTGGCGACGCGCACCGTGCCGAGCCCGGCCGTGCTGCGCCCGCCGATCCCGACGAGCCCGTCGTCGAGGTCGGTCACCACGGCGCGCAGCAGCAGCCGTTCGGTTTCGGTGAGGTCCGTGGCCAGCGGCTCGACGCGGAGCCGGAAGCGCCCGCTGGTGAGGACCTCGTCGGTGTAGAGCAGCCCGTCGGTGGCTCCTCCGGTGAACCTGTCGATGGCCACGTGCTGGCGGTGTTCGGGATCGGCGGTGGTCTCGATGGTGGCGTCGTGCACCGCGATCCTGCCGCGCCGACCGGTGCCCTCCGCACCCGTCGCGGGGCTGAACCCGAACAGCCGGCACGGAACGCACCCGCCGCACGACTGGTCCGTGCAGGCCACGGCCCCGACCGCGCGGCAGATGTACTCGGCTCGCGAGCGCAGCACGCCCTTGAGCGTCGAGCCCGGCACTACGAACTTCCCGCCGCTGCGCAGCACCCTGCTGATCTTGGGTCCGTCCTCGCTCTCCCGCTCGGCTTCGCCGGTGCCGATGTGGAGCCCGTCCACGATGTCGAGCTCGACGTCCACGACGGGCTCGGGCGCCGAGGAGTTCCCGTCCCCGCCGACGGGCGTCGGGTAGTCGTCCGGCCAGGTGAGGTGCACCCAGGCGTACAGCCCGTCCACGGTCGCGAGGTCGTAGGTGGCCTCGCCGACTCCGACCACCGTGCACAGTCCCGCCCCGACACCGGAGCCGCGCCCCAGGTGCGGTCGCCAACCGCGCAGCAACTCGACGAACCTCTCGTACCGGTGGTCCGGGTCGTCCCAGCGCAGCACCACGTCGAACTCGGTGCCCTCGGGCAGCAGTTCAGTCGCGTGCAGCGTGTGCGTGGCCGGGGCGCCGCGTTCGCGGTCGATCGCGGTGCGCCTGCGGAACTCGGTCTCCCCCGCCGGTCGGCAGACGGTGCCGAGCACCTGGACCGGGGACGGGGTGCGCGCGTCGGAGCCGGGTCTGCTGCCGAAGAGGTCGTTCTGGTGCTCGTCGGCGGCGAGGTCGGCACGCGTGTCGCAGTGCGCCCGGAGACTGCCCGCGACGGTGCTGCCGGGAAGCTGCGGGCGGCCCTTGTTGTCCGTGCGCAGCGGGAGGGTTTCTTCCGAGGCGTCGAGCGCCTCCGGGGCGGTCACGCCCCCCGCGGTCACCATGCGCAGTCGGAGAGTGATCAGCGAGCTCTTCATCCGTGCTCCATGTAATCCAGCAGCTGCTCGTAGAAGTCCGCGTCGGTGATGCCCAAAATCGTCCGGAGCGCCTCTCCCACGTCCGGGGGCATCTTGTGCGAGGCCCGGTAGTACGATTCATCGTCCACCGTGCCCCGCCGCAGCGGATCGAGGCGCTCGCGCAATTTCGGGATCAGTCCGGGAAGCTGTCGCAGCGAAGCCGCGACACTGGTCCACGCGGCGAAGCCGAGTGGTGGTTCGGTGCGGAACAGCGCGCCGAAACCCTCGCGACGCCGCAGCCCGACTCCCCTGGCCATGAGCGTGCGCAGCGCCTCCTCGGCGGGGGGTTCGGCACAGCGGACGCGGTAGGTGGAGCCCGCCGCCACGCAGCGTTCGGTGGGTTTGGGCAGCCCGCTGGCCGCGTGCCAGCCGCCGGTCTCGTCCCAGCGCGTCCAGGAGCCCCGAACCTCCGACGCCTCCACCCCGAGGGCCTCGGACAGCTCGGAAAGGTCGGGAGTGGTGCTGGGCAGCCCGAAGTCGTCGACGAACACCGCCGGGGCGGCCAGCCGCAGGACGACGTCGTTGCCGGTGGTTTCCACCGGCCCCGGGCTCACCGCGTGGTCGACTTCGACGGAGGCCTTGCCGCGCACGCTGCGCCGGGAGCCGAGCAGCAGCGAGGTGATCGGGGTTCCGTCCGGGTTCAGGGCCCGGACGGCTTCGCCGTGCAGCCATCCGTGCAGCCGCAGCCCCTGGCTGAGCGCCCGCTGGCTGAACAGCGCGCTGTCCTCCGCCTCACCGTCGGCCGTCAGTGCCGCCGTGGTGCGGGTGGTGGTGGGTATCCCGCCGCGTGCTTGCCCCTTGCTCCGTTCGAGCGGTCCTTCGCAGTGCGGGCAACGCTCCGCGTCGTCGTCGAAGGCCTCGTCCCACCAGAGCTGGTGGCACTTCCGGGTCGGTTCGTACTTGTGCACCCGCACCGACAGCGGGATCGGCAGGCTGGCCGGGGTGTGCAGCGGCCCGAAGCTGCCCCTGCCCTCGAAGATCGAGGTGAACTCCGGGGTCGTCGTGACGCTCTGGCCGCTCCGGCGTATCCAGTCGGCCGCGATCGCCCCGCGCAGCACCGATCCGGGGATGTGCTCGTGGGTGTCCTGCCGGTGGTCGGACTGCGCGTTCTTACCGGTGGCGACGGTCTCGTCGAGCAGGACGGTGACCCTCGCGTGCTCGCTCATGCTGCCCCCAGCTCGAGAAAGGTCTCCACGTCGGACCGTTCGATGTCGATGTCGCTGCTGATGGTCACCCAGCCCAGCCCCCGACGGCGGTCGGCGCCCAGCGAGCGGGTGGCCCGGGCCGCGACGGCCAGCACCAGCCGGTGGGTGCGCAGGGTCTCGTCGTCGAGGAAGCCGCGTTCGGTGACGGTGAACCAGGCGTGCTCGGCGCCGATCTGCTCGCGGACGCCGAGCATGTCCTCCTTCGCGGTGTGGGTGTCCCGGTCGATCTCCAGTCGCGCGGCCGCCTTGGGCCGGTGCCAGCCGTTCTCGTCGGGCGCGGCGTCGCTCCAGCGCCACGGCGACTCGTGCCGGGGTGAGCCGAACACGCTGCCCACGATCTCCGCGTTCTTACCGAGGAGTTTGACGGCTGTGGCCCGCATCAGGCCCTTGAGGCTGGTGCTGGGCAGCGGCAGCTCCGGGTCGATCGCCGCGTCCAGTTCGTCGCGGGCGTGGCCGGTGGAGACCCGGAACGGGGTGTGGAAGGTGATGTCGAATCTCAGGGTCGATGTGCTCATGCCGTCCTCCACCAGCGCGTCATTCCCACGGCGTGCTCCAGGCTCACCGGGCCGTCGATCAACCGTCGCACCAGCTCGTCCAGCCCGATCCGTTCGGCGTGGCGCATCAGCTCCGCGTGGCCGCCGTCGCGGGCCAGCGCGGCGAGGTTCGCGCGGGCGGACCCGCCGCAGTCGGCCAGCCGCGACAGCTCCGGCCAGCTCGCCGCGAGGTCCTCGACGGAGACGCTGGGGCGATCGTGCACGGGCAGCGGGCCGTCGTGGGTGACGTCCTGCCACGCCAGGGCGGCGGTCAGTCCTCGGTGTTCCTTCTTGGCCCGCTTCAGGTGTTCCTCGGCGAGATCGATGGCGGAGGACAGCGGGCTCTTGTGGTGGTGGAACACCACTCCCGTGGAGATCGTCGGGGTCGTGATCCCGGCCAGGTCCGCCTCGGCCAGCCGCGCGCCCAGGTACTCGGAGAACCGGGTCTGCAACGTGTGGGCGAACGCCCAGGCGCGATGCGCGGGAACGCTCACGAGCACGTCGTCCCCGCCGATCAGGTGGGCGATCACCGGAAGCATGGTGGCGTCGTCGTCGGTGATGGTCTCGACCGCGTCGAGCAGCGCCGACCAGGTGGCGTGCTCGATCGAGGCTGGCAGTTTGAAGGTGGTGCCGCGTCCCCGATCCTGGGCTTCTCGGACCTCGTCACCGAGACCGCCGATCGCGTTGCCGTCGGCGTAGACGGTGGCCAGGTGGGTGTTGTCGCGCCGCTCGCCCAGCTCGGCCAAGACCTGCGAGGTGTCGGGCACGGCCATCGGCCGCTGCGGAGGACGGTCTTCCCAGCCTTTGAGCAGGTCACGTTCGGTGCCGGGGGCCATTTCCTGCCTGCGGCTGGTGGAGTAGCCGGCGTGCTCCTCCCGGAGCAGGCAGTCCGGGCACAGGGACTTGAGCTCCCGCTTCTCCTTCGCCCCGACCATCCGTTGCCTGCTCGCAGGCCAAGTACGGCACCAGTCGCACTGCTTGCCCGGTGGCCATTCGGCGACCACGGCGGGCCACTCGCGCTCGGCGCGCACCGGGCCGTTCTGCGCTTCCAGCCAGTACTTCCCGGCCCGTAGCTCGGTGCGCAGCGAGGCGCCCGGAAGCAACGAGCGCAGGTGGGTGGTGACGTGGTCTTCGACGCGGGAGACGGCCTCGGGCGCCTCGCTGTGCATGACGAGGGGGACCACCCCGTCGACGTCTCCCGCTTCGGTGCAGCGTTCCACGATGTCCTGCCAGCCGGTCAGCAGTTCGTCGATTTTGGCCGGCTTGGTGGCTTCACGGATCATCGCCGAGGCGCCGCGGCGACCACGCAGGTGGGGCGCCCGGCTCAACCACGACTGGATCCGCACGACCCCGATGTCCAGGTACAGGCTCACGTGCGCTTCCCCTTCCGTCCCTCGTGCGGGTGGGGATGCTGGTTCGGCAGCGGGACCGCCCGGTCGTCGGTGACGATCTCCATCGACTGCTCGGTCGCGGACAGATCCGGCAGCGGGGTCAGCGGGTAGCCCCTGCGCTGCCCGGAACTCTCATCCCGGGACAGTTCCTCGCCGCTGGTCTGCTTCCAGAAGTCGTGGCCCTCGTCGAACTTCTTGCCGTCGTCCTCGTCCCCGTCACGATGTGCCCAGCTCGCCCCCGGCGGATACCAGACCGCGTCGGGTTCGACGGTCTCCGGGGAGAGCGCCTTGCCCAGCAGCGGCCACAGCCGCCGCACCGCCGGGGCCTGGCCGCGCGCCCACTCGTCGAACTCGGCGAGGAAGCCGTCGATGTCCAGCGGCACCGCGTCGCCGGTCGCGCCGTAGCGGGTGCCGGAGCGCCAGACAGCGCTGTTATCGCTGTCCACGGTGAGCGTGCAGGAGCCGTAGCCCAGCGGGCGTCCGCCGCCGATGTGCTGCCAGACGCGCTGTCCCAGCAGCTTCCTCGGTTGGAGCGCCGCCAGCAGTCCGCCGAGCTGGGCCTCGTCGAGGTCGGTGAACGTCAGCGTGACGCGGAAGCGGCTGCCCTGGGGGATCAGCGTGGCTTCGCTGATCAGTCGGCTCTTGTCGAGCTGGTGTGTTCGGGCCTGGCCGCGCCGCGGCGGGTCGGAGCCTTCGAGCGGGGTGTGCCAGTAGTACTTGCGCCCGCGCAACCGGCGGCGCTGGTTCCCCCGATCGGCGACCGAACCCCACTCGCGCAATGGCTGTGTACTGGCGTTGCCCTGGGTGTTGCGGTCGTTGACGAGGTAGAACTGTCCCGATCCGGGGCGGGGCACGCCCATCGGGGGCAGGGTCACCTCCCGGCCGTGGATCTCGTCGAGCGCCAGCGCGTCACCGATGCGCACGTGACCGGCGTAGGAGTGCTGCCTGGCGTGGCCGCTGTCGTTGCCGCTGGTGTCGGCGGAGCCGAACAATCCGCAGCTCGGGCACAACCGGCGCGGGTCCTCGCAGGGCAGCAGCGCGGGATCACCGACGCGTTCGCTGGCCGGGTACTCCCCTCGGCGGCGCCAGATCATCGCCTGGCGCACGGCGGTGACGGTCTTTCTGTCCCGCTCGTCGACCCGGACCCACACCGGCTGTCCCGGTCGCAGGCGCTTGCTGACGGCCCAGCGGCGGCCGAGGGTGAGTCTCGTTTTCGGTTCACCGTCGGGCTGGTAAGTGTGGATCACGGGTACGTAGCGGTTGTCCGCACCGCGGTCGTGGGCCCGCTGGGTCCGCAGGTCGTCGGCGCCCTCGATCGCGTACCGATAGGCCTGCCAGACCTCCGGGGCGACCCGGACCCGGTCGGACACCTCCGGCAGCTTGCGGATGTGCGCGCGGTAGGGGTATTTCTTGTCGCGCACACCGGCGTCGCTGAGGAACACCACCCAGTCCCCTTCGTCGGAGCGGGTGGCCTCGGACGGTTTTCCGGTGTGCTCGTCGAAGGTGACCTCCAGCCTGTCACCGGAGGTCAGCGGGGCTTCTTCGCTGTGCAGCCGGAGCAGCTCGTTCTGGTGCAGCCGGTGCGTCCGCGTGTCCCCCTCCTCGCAGAGCTCCAGCTCGGGCGGTGAGTCCTCGTCGTCGTGACTCACCACCACCGCCAGCCGCACCGTGCCGATCTCGTCGGAATTCGCCGAGGCGCGGTAGCCGGGGACGAACTCGTTGTCGAACACCCGCAGGCATCCCCCGGCCAGGGTCTCGTGCAGCGAGCGCAGCGCGCCTTTCAGCGAGGAGCCCGGGATCATGACCGTGCCGTCGGGACGTCGCGGCAACCGGGGCCGCTGCTCGTCGTTGGCGGTGATCCCGCGCACCAGCAGCGGGGTTTCGGCCGTGATCGTGACGGTCAGTCGACCGGACAGCAGGTCGCCCCGCCCGCTGTGGCCGTGCGGCGCGGAGCGCTTCGGCGCCGCGTCCGGCAACGGCACGAAGGTGTATGGGTTGACGAAGGTTTCGGCCACGCGATGCCTCCCCAGCAGGCCTGCTCGATGTTCACGTGATCACCCCACGATGATGATCTGTTGCGGTAGGTTACCGAACGCGTGCGGATCGTGAGAGGGGTATCGATGAAATCCTTGCGCCGCGTCCTGCCGAGCTGGGGCCAGCTGCCCATGATCGGATCCAACTGGTCCGTGGTGATACTCGGCGCGTTCATCACCGCCTCGCTGGCACTCGTCGTGGAGGACTTCTTCCCGAGGGATTCCGACGACGGCCGGGTCGTGCCGTGGCGGATGGGGTTGCTGGTGGCAGCCGTGCTGTTGCTGCTGGTGGTGCTGGGGCTGCGGGCCATCACGCAGGACCAGCGGGGCACGCTGTTCTACGTGCAGCTGCTCGACGAGTCGATGCCCAACCGACACGAGCAGCCACTCGCCACCGCCCGGGACCGGCGCATGTCGATGCGTTCGCTGACCCGGTGGGTCGACCTCAAGTCCCGCCTCCACGGTGGAGTGATCGACTGCGTGGAGCCCTCCCGCGAGCTCAGTCAGGCGCTGGAGGAGGCCATCAACACCGATCGCGACGACACGGGTTACTCGGTCGCGCCGAACATGTTCTGGCCCATCGCCCTGGCCGTCGGGTTCTCCCTGCCGCACCCGGACAGCCTGCGGATGCTGGAGTTGCAGCCGCAGAACCAGGGCACGCCCCCGAAATCCACTCCCTCCGAACGGAAGCCGGAGCGCAGCGGCGGCTCCTCCTCGCGGGCGGAGATCGAGTACCCGCTCGACACCGACCCGGTGAGCCTCGTCAAGGCCGAGCCGAGCGTCGCCGATTCGCAGGCGAGCCGGGTCGGTGTGTGGTTGGCGTTCACGCCACAGGCCAAGCACTTCTCAGCGGCGGAATTCGCTCAATTCGGGGTGGGGACCGTCCACACGCTCACCTATCAAGGCAATCTTCCGGGCCGTAACGAGTACGAGCCGAATTTTGGCCGCGGCCAACTCGAACGCATGGGCCCGGAGATCGCCGAGAGGCTGGCCGTGATCAAGGCGGGCGCCGGGGAGCGGGAACTCGTGGTCGTGGCGATGGTGCCCAAGTCGGTCGCGTTGGCTCTCGGCTGGCACCTCTCGCAGGAAGCGCCCGCGTTCTTCCGCGGCACGCATCTGATGAACTTCGACCAGGCCGAGCGGCGCTACGTGCCGATGCGGGTGCGGGAATCGCAGCCGACCACACCGCCGCTGCCGCAGCCGCCGCCACAAGCGGAGTCGGCACCGCAGGCACCTTCGCCGACGCAGCCCGCCCCGGAGGCGACCTCGGTGGCGGTGAACGGCAACGGACACGGGAAGGAGGCCGACGGTGCCGGCGACGATACGGCTGACGCTTGATCAACCGGGTTCGGCGCGGATCTATCCGGCTCGGCTGCACGGTGCGGCCTGCGCGGTGCTGGAGTCCGGCGGTGGTGAGCACCGGCAGCAGCGCAAGCCGTTCGCGGTGTGGCCGCTGCGGGATCTCGACGGCCGCACCGGCTGGCAGCTCGGGTGGCTGGCCGAGCACGACCCGCCCGCGGTGCCCCGGCGGATCAGGCTCGGCGAGGCGCACTGCCGGGTGCGCGAGGTGGATGTGGACGGTGTCAGCTACGCGCGGCTGGCGAACTCGGAACCCGCCCGGCACGCTCAGCTGCGGATGATCAGCCCACTGTACTTCTCCCGGAACGGGCGCGATCATCCGCTGCCAGATCCGGTGCTGATCGTGCGCAACGCGGCGCAGCGCTGGAACGCGCACGCGCCGGAACCGCTCCGCGTCGGCGATGAGCAGCTGCGCGCGATCACCGGGGCGGTCTTCCTGCACGACCTGGCGGGTGAGACCGTGCGGACCCCGGTCTCGGCGACCATGGAACAGACCGGGTTCGTCGGCACGGTTCGACTGGGTCTGGCCAGGAACGCCGAACGTGTCACGCGGGGTCTGTTCGCGGCCCTGATGCGTTTCGCCGCCGTGGCCGGTGTCGGGGCGCAGACCACCCACGGCTTCGGCGGTGTCCAGCTGGAGGAGCTCGATCCGTGAACGTCGCGGTGGACACGGGGCGCGGGGCCGCCCCGCTCGCGGGCGCACCCCGACCGGTACACGACATCCCGGCGAGGACCGGAAAGCGCCCCGGTCCTCGCGAACGTCGTTCACGCAGGACACGGGATCACTGCGGCAGCGAGCGACAACGGTGTCCGGCCATTCGTTGATCACTCTTGCCGAGGTGCTCGCAACCCGCTACGATCACGCACGTCAGACCCCACCCACAACCACATCCCCCGCAAAACCTCGCCCGACGGACAGGGCATAGAAACATTAGATCAGACCATGTTCGAAATATGACCAGTGCCCGCAAAACCTCGCCCGACGGACAGGGCATAGAAACTATTGGCGAGAACCTCCACCCCATTCAGACTCCCCACCCCGCAAAACCTCGCCCGACGGACAGGGCATAGAAACCAGGTTCAGGCTCGATGCCTATATGCCTGCAGTAGGCCCCGCAAAACCTCGCCCGACCAAGAGGAAACACACGACCTCAGTGACCGTTGAATCGCGATTCTGTGCGACTTCTTTTTCAGGGGATGGTCATGGGAGTTCTGTATTCGCGCGCGTTTTCGCAGCAGGGGCTGTTGGATGCTTGGGAGGAAGTGCGCGATGCCGCTCGGGACGACGGACGTCCCAACAACGAGGTGGAGCGGTTCGAGGCCGACGCGGCGCGCTCGATCAGTGACCTGGCCGAGGAACTGAGCGACGGGACTTGGCGCCCGTCGCCGGTGCGGCGGGTGGACATTCCGAAATCCTCCGGCGGCGTACGCCGTCTCGGGGTTCCGGCTCTGGTCGATCGGATCGTGGAGCGTGCCCTGCTGGCGGTGCTCGATCCGGAGATTGATCCGCTGCTGTTGCCCTGGAGCTTCGCCTACCGGCGCGGTCTGGGGCCGAGGGACGCGGTTGACGCGTTGACCGAGGCCCGCGACAGCGGCGCGAGCTGGGTTGCCAGAGCCGACATCGAGGACTGCTTCGACCGTATCCCCCTGTGGGAAGTGATGCGCAGGCTTCGGGAAGTGGTCGACGACGAGCGGGTGGTGCATCTCGTCGGCATGCTGCTCGATCGACCCGTGCGCGGTGCGCGCACGGCCGTCCGCGACAGAGGGCGTGGGTTGCACCAGGGCAGTGTCGTCTCTCCCCTGCTGAGCAACCTGTATCTGGACGTCTTCGACCGCGCGATGCTCGGCTCCGGGTGGCGCGTGATCCGCTACGGCGACGACTTCGCGATACCCGTGTCCAGCCGACACGAAGGCGAACAAGCTTTGCAGGCAGCCGGTAACGAACTCGAAGCACTGCGACTGGACCTCAACACGGGGAAATGCCGTGTGGTCTCTTTCGACGAGGGCGTCCGTTTTCTCGGTCAGACCGTCACCACCTCCACCCTGGGCACGGCCGAAATGCTGTCGCACCCACTGAGGAGTCCTTTCACAGTAATCTTTTCGTGCCGCACGGGTGATCAGCCTGAGCACGGTGATCGGCTCCGCCGTTCCACGTGGATGGATTGCAAGGCAGCAGGGCACGTGATGTAGGTGGCTACCTGATGTGCCCTGCAACGCGGCAAGCCGCCGCGTGGGGCGGCGGTTCACCGACCACGCAGCCAAGTCATTCCGAAAGTAACCCTGAGACGGTTGTCTACGTCGACCGCCAGGGCAGTCGTGCGAGTTCGCGGGGACCGGTTGATCGTCGTGGACGGCGAGGAATCGCTGCTGCGGCTGAACCTGCGCCGGATCCGCCAGGTCGTGTGTTTCGGACGTGTCGGGTTGACCACCACGTTTCTGCACCGGGCCGCACAGCGAGGAATCGAGGTGGTGCTGCTGACCGAGCAGGGCACGCTCGGCAGCCGTTTGACGCCGCCGACCACCTCCGATCCCTCCGCGCGGCGCGTGCAGTACCGGGCCGCCGAGGACTCGGCGGTGGCCCGCCGGTTCGCGGCGGAGTTCGTCGACGCCAAGATCGACAACATGAGGGTGTCGCTGTTGCGGGCCGCGCGTCGGCGCGACGACGGTGAGGCCTCGGAAGCGGCCGAACGATTACGGGCGGCGGGAAAACGCGTGGCTGACGCGGACACGCTGGACGAGGTGCTGGGGCTGGAAGGGAGTTCGTCCCGCGAGTACATGCGGGGTCTGCGGCGGCTGCTCGATCCGGAGTGGGACTTTCAGGGCCGGCAACGCAGACCGCCTCCCGACCCGGTCAACGCGATGCTCTCCTACGGCTACACGCTGCTGTGCCACGAGGCGATCGCCGCGCTGGAAGCTGCCGGGCTCGACCCGATGGTGGGTTTTCTGCATCAGCACCGCTGGGGTCGGCCCGCACTGGCGCTGGATCTGATGGAGGAGTTCCGGCCGATGACGGTCGACGTCGCCGTGTGGCGGGTGGTGAGCACCGGGCAGGTGCGGCCCGAGCAGTTCACCACCGAGCCCGACATCGGCTGCCGAATGGGCGACGACGCCAAGCACACCTTCCTGGCCGCGTACGAGAAGCGCATGCTCACTCTCGTCTCGCACCGCGGTACCGGCCGTCGCGTCTCCTATCGGATCGCCCTGTCGCTGCAGGCCAAGGCGGTGGGCAAGACCCTGCTGAATTCCGACGAGCCGTATCGGGCCTTGCGGTGGAAGTGAGGACGCCGTGATCGTTCTGGTGACCTACGACATCGTCGACGATCGGCGCCGCGACGACGTCGCCATGCTCCTGTCGGGCTACGGCCCCCGCGTGCAGCTCTCGGTGTTCGAGTGCGATGTGCGCGACCAGCGCGAGCTGCGGACACTGCGCGCGAGCTTGCGGGAGCGGATCGACCCGCTGGAGGACCAGGTGAGGATGTACCCGACGACTTCCCAAACGTTCAACGAGCGCTACGTCATCGGCGCCCGGACCGTCGAGGAGCGCGCCGACTACTGGATCGTCCGATGAGCCGGTACGGATCAACTCTGTTGGCACCCGAATCGGGGTCAGTCCTCGCGAGTGTCGTTCACGCAGGTCACAGGGTCACTGCGACAACGAGCGACAACGATTTCCGGCCGTTCGCTGATCACTCTTGCCGAGGTGCTCGCAACCCGCTACGATCACGCACGTCAGACCCCACCCACAACCACAACCCCCGCAATACCTCGCCCGACGGACAGGGCATAGAAACTCTTCGGTCATCTGGTACTGACCCTCGAGATGGAGAAACCCGCAATACCTCGCCCGACGGACAGGGCATAGAAACTCGCAGACAACGTAGGTATGTGCCTGCACCGGCTCGCCCCGCAATACCTCGCCCGACGGACAGGGCATAGAAACTTCCGGGCGGTGGATCTAGTGCAGAGAACGTGCACGTCCCGCAATACCTCGCCCGACGGACAGGGCATAGAAACGGTTACTGCGAAGAAAAGAGATTTCCCTCTTCATCGATATCAACCCGCAATACCTCGCCCGATGGACAGGGCACAGAAACTCTTTCAGCACCGCCCATTCCTCATGCGAAAAAAGGCGCTCGCACAATCTCGTCCGTCGTCAGGAATGAGAACGGCTAGTTCTGGACGATGATCCGGACGCTCCTCCTGGGAGCACGCGGTTTGTTCCGGAGTCGGTTTGGCCGTGCGGTCGAGAGGTCGGGGTCGATTCGCGCTGGGGAGCGATCGCGTGGGGCTACCGCGTCTCCGTCTCGTCGTAGGCGCGAGTCAGCCGTGGGTCAGGCCGTGTTCTTTCGTGCGCTCCGTGACTCGTGTGGAGGCGTGATGTCGGAGATTCCCCGTGACGCGTCGGGGTCGGCGCCGCTCAACTCCGAGGACGCGGACACGACGAGACCGTCGGCCGCCCGCGCCTACGACTACTATCTCGGCGGCGATTCCAACTTCCCGGTGGACCGCGAGTTCGGCGATCGGATCCTGGAGCGCGTCCCGTTCGTGCGGGACTTCGCGCGCACCAACCGGGCGTTCCTGCGGCGCGCCGTGACGTGGCTGTGCGAGCGAGGAATCGATCAGTTCCTGGACATCGGATCGGGCATTCCGACCGTCGACAGCGTGCACGAGATCGTCCAGCGGTCCCAGCCGGCGGCGCGCACCGTCTACGTGGACCACGACCCGGTCGCGGTCGCACACACCTCGACCATCCTGGACCACACCGACCCCGACCGCGCCCGGACCGGCGTGCTGCGTGCCGACCTGCGCGGACCCGCCGAAATCCTCCACGCCCCCGTCACCACCGAGCTCATCGACTTCACCCGCCCGGTCGGCCTGCTCATCGTGGCGACCATGCACTTCATCGCCCCCGACGACGACCCCAGGGCACTGCTGGCGCACTACCGCGACGCGCTGCCCACCGGTTCCCACCTGGCGATCTCGCACCTGACCCTGGACGGCGTGCCCGAACAACTGCGCGAACAGGGACGCGACCTCGAACGGATGTACGCCCGCACACCGAACGCCGGCTACTTCCGCGAGCGTGCGGAGATCACCGCCCTGCTCGACGGCTACGAGATCGTTCCACCCGGACTGGTTTGGGCCCCGGAATGGCATCCCGAGCACGAACAACCGAACGACCCCGCCACCACCGCGACACTCGCGGCCGTGGCCCGCAAGCCGTAGCGGCGACCGTGTTCAAAGCACCCGCACGCCACGAGCGCCACGTCATCGGCGCTCGGACCGTCGAGGCGCGCGTCGACTACTGGATCGTCCGATGAGCCGGTACGGATCAACTCTGTTGGCCCCCGAATCGAGGCCGGTCCTCGCGAACATCGTTCACGCAGGCCACAGGCATGCTGAGCCAGCGCGCGGCAATGGTGTCCGGCCGTTCGTTGATCTCACTTGCCGAGTCCCTCGCGACCCGCTACGATCACGCACGTCAGACCCCACCCACAACCACATCCCCCGCAAAACCTCGCCCGACAGACAGAGCATAGAAGCTTCAGGACTCGACCAAAGAGGTAGTCGAAGTCTGCCCCCCGCAAAGCCTCGTCCGGCCAAATAGGACTCAAGAGGAGAGCGCCGGATTCGTCCAGCTACGGGGAAACGTCTCGGTGCGGCTTTTCAGCGACACGTACAGGAGGCCACACCAAGAAATCGGGAAGTGCGGCGAACCCGTGCGGTTGCCGAGTCGGCACAGCAGCTGACGATACCGCCCCTGCCGCACCGATGTGGACTGAGCGATGTCGGACGATCAGCTCGCGAGGCCAGAGGGGCCGAGGTGGTCGTGCCGGGACGCCACCTACGCGACGTGACCCGCACGGTGGACCTCACCCGCCCGTGGGACTCCTCCCGGACCGGGTGAGACGCGCTGGACTACCGTGGTGGACGCGGTCGAGCAGGTCCTGACGCAAGCCCAGTGGCGAGCACGCGCCGAGCGACACCGCAACCGCATGCTGCACTGGACGCAACCACATCACGAGCGGCAGCGGCGCGACGAGAAGCACCCGGTGCTGGACTTCCTCTTCACCTGCTACGGACCGGGCCAAAATCAGCTGCTTTTGCCCCCCTGACCACTGGAGTCAAAACCGCAGCGCAGTACGCGACGCCTCGATATGGCATACCCGGTTATGTCACGAGGGTTTCCCGCTGTTGCTCGGGACAGTGCTGACTCAGCACTCATGAAGCGGACACAAAAGCAGCGCCCCCGGTTCGTCCGGGGGCGCTGCACTGTTCGCTGGATCAGTCGAACCAATCGGCCTTCACCGCGTCGACGAACGCGGTGAAGGCCTCGGGCTTGGTGCTCAAGACAGGAGAGGTCTCCCCTAGTTTCGAGTCCCGAATCAAGGCAGATCCCGGAACGTTGGTGGCGACCTCCACGCAGTTGCCGCCTTGGTTACTGCGGCTGGACTTCCGCCACTCAGGTTGCGTGCTCACGGGCTCTACTCCTTCGAACGTGTCATGTGCTCGTGACGGATGCTACTGAGCCGTTCTCGTGAAGCCTGTGTCGGGAGGGCCTGTCCTTGGAGTTCACTGAACAGGCGACTCAACTCCGCTACATCTCGTAGGTCGTCAATGACGTGCCCACCCAGCGGAGTATCCGAAAACGCGACATCGCTATGACCAGCATCAGCGAACCGAAGCACAGTGATCGGACCAACGGAACCCACGTGCGCTCCCGCTTCGTACGGCAACACTTGCAAGTTCACAGTCGAACGCTTGGCTTCTCGCTCCAGGCGTTCCAGCTGAGCGGCCATGATCACAGGTGATCCCACTTCCCGACGCAGGGCTTCCTCAGCGATCACCGTGTGCAGTGTGAACCCTCCGCCTTCGTGGAGCCGCTCCTGTCGCCTGAGACGGATCTCAACCCATTCATGGAGTTGGTTGTCCGTCAGCTTAAGACGACCGACCTTGTGAATCTCGCGAGTGTAGTCCTCCGTCTGGAGGAGGCCGGGGATCACACCGAGTTCGAAATGGAACATTTCCGCTGCCTCAGCCTCGAACCCGACGAACGGAGCCAGATGTGTAGGTAGCTTGTAGCTGTGCCACCAGCCTCGCTGACGACTGTCCCTCCGAAGCTGCTGAAGATGCTCCGACAGCTCTTCCGAGGCACCATAAAGCTGGAGGAGCGCCGTAAGATCCTGGGCACTGATGCGTGAGTACCCACGTTCCCAGTGACCTACGGTTGCTCGACTTCGCTCCACATGCTTCGCAGCGTCCTCCAGAGAAAGACCGTTCTCGCTGCGCAGAGCCTTCAGCTGACGACCGAGATGTACTTCTCGTGCGGTCCCTGACATAGCGCCAGCCTCCCACGGTAGAGGGCGATGAACTGCATCACCTGATCGAGCGTATTGATACGTGATCGTCTAATAATTACCGTCTCACGTATGGAACGACTGAACTACCGTCCGCTCCCGTTCCGACACGGAGTGCATCGCTCACGCAGCCCTCGTCCGAGACCGGACGAGCTGCCGCACGTGACCGAGCACGCGATCCCGGTGGGCCCCGCGACAAGCGCGGAGCACTCCGCCACCTACACCCTCTGTTGGAGACGGCATCGGACACCCGCGCGGGGCGGCACCCCGCGACGAGTCACGCGGTGCCGGGACTGCCGCCGTCTTCAGGCGATCCGCGAGCTCCCGGATGGACGGTGAGTTCGGTGTTTCTGGTCCCGATGGTCCTCGTCGCGTGCGTGACGACGATCTGGCTCGTGGTGGACATCGCCGCTGATGTCCGTGAAAGGTAATCGTGCGAACAGAACTAATCCTCGCGTCGGCGGCTCTGGTGGCCGCGCTGCCTTGGGCGGTCGTGCTCTACGACCTGCCGCGACTGGAACAGCGACGAGCCCGAAATCGGGCCAGACGAACCACTCGGCGAATGTGGGAGAGGTATCCGGAATCACGTCCGAAAGGAGGTGTGCTGTGAATGTCATCTTCGCTCGGCTGAACGAGAACCACCCTCCGATGGTGCGCTCGGTCCACATCTTCGCTCCGAGCGAGAACATCGGGCTGGACGGAATACGGAAAGCCTACTGCGGATTCATCACCCACTACAGCAACCTGGAAAGCACGGAAGCGTTCGCCGGGATGCCGTGCGAGCTGTGCCTGAAGGACGCGCCGGTAGAACCGGCGGAGACCGCACCGGCCCGCCTTCCGGAGGCAGCGAAGCGGGAACGAGAACCGGAAATCGACCTGAGCCGTCCCGCCTACGCGGCGTCGCTGAGCGACGACCGGATCTGGCACGACATCTCGGCGCCCCTCCTCGTCAGGAACTATCGGGACGGCCACGCAGCACAGACGATCTGCGGCCACTTGGGCTGGTTCACCCCCGGAACACCGCCGTCGAACTGGCAGCACTGCCCCGAGTGCGAGCAGATGAGCTCGCACATACGCAAGCACGACTTCTAAACAGTTGAGTCAAATGGGTCGTGGTTACATCCTCGCCTTCCGGGGCGACCTGAATCCAGATGTCCCCACTCGAAGTTATTTCACTCCGATACTCGATTCGGTCATAGCTGGCTCACCCTCGATCACCAGCGACATCTCACGAGAAGCAATCAACGGTTCAGAGAACTTAGCCATCGGAGAACTCGACGATATGGACTTCCGATCGGACCGGTAGATGGTATTCCCACTTCCTCTCTCAGTGCTCACCGGCTTATGCGGGGCGGCGGTGCTCGCCACCCCGATGTGGTGGCACTTCAGTGAACGAAGACCTCGGCACGCGGAAGCGGATCCGGGAACACTGACGGTTGGGTAGCCGCGACGACAAATGACGGACGAACCTCGGACCCAGGAATTGCCGGTGGCACGACTACCCCGGTACTCCCATTGGTCCGGCACGCTGCCTGCGGTATCCCCAGAAGAAAACCACTCCGGTAGTCCTCACCTACCGGAGTGGCCCGCGAAGACTACCACCACGGTCGTGCCCACCTCGTTCGCTGACCCGGAGCTCGATCTGATGCGTCGCGTCCTGAACGGGTTACGCCGCCTCTGACCACGGTCCAACACTGCCGATCCCCGACATCCGGTGTTGGGCCGTCCCCGTCCGGCCGGGCTACTCCCCTCCCCCGTCCCGGCCGGACGGGTCCCCACCAGGAGAGACATGACCAAGACAGCTACCGCCACCCAATGGGTCGCCCGTCGCCGTACGGCCGCCAGTCGATCGCAGGCCTGCTGACTCCGCCGCACCACACGGACCCCATCAGCAACGGCATCACCACGACGGCGGTGGTGCTTTCAATGGTGATCTCCGGTGGCGGAACGGTCCTGCTCCCCAAGTTGCTCCTGCGTCGCATTCTCGCGTGGATCTGGCTCGCGAGCTGCACGAGCGGAGCAGCGCTCATCACTGGCGATGACGCGTCAGAAGTGTCTTACTGATCGGAGACCGTAATGCTCGAAGAAATCCGCGGCCAGTTGCAACAGATCACCGATACCGCACCCACCGGCGAACTTGCGGCCCTGCGAAGCAGGCTGGCGGACCTACGCGGGTTGCTGTACCAGGTGGCCGGAACCAGCACCAACGATGACGTGCAGCGATCCCTTCAACTGTTCGGCATCGCCCACGAGAAGGTAGGCGAGGCGATCCAAGCCGTAGCGCAGGCCTCCGAAAACGTCCGCACCTTCTCCGCCGTCCTGTAGGGGATCGCCATGTCCCACGTGGAAGAGGTGGGCAACACCCTCGGCGGCATGCTCGGACAACTGCCGCCCGAGCGACTCCACCAAGTACGCGCCTGGATCGAGGAATACGCCCTGCCCACCCTGGCCGAAGTCGGCCAGGGCAGCACCTCACCCGAATTGCAGGAGGGCTATGCCTTGTTCGAGCGAGCACGTGAGCTCATCGACGACGTACTCGCGCTGTCCGAGAGCACCCGCGGACACCTGGTCAACTATCTCGCCACCCTCGGCATGACCGGCGACCAGCCCCCACCGAGTCTGCCCCACCCCTCGACCTTTCCACGCGTTCCCACCGACACGGCCCGCGACCGCACCTGGATCGACCAAGTCCGCGAGCGACTACCCGACTACACCGGAGGACAAACCACCGGACTCGTCTACGACCAGGACGGCACCGAACTCACCGAAACCAGCGGACGCGACGACGAATCCGAACGCGCCCGCCTCACCCTGCACAACTCCACCGTGTTCCCTCCGGGAAACCCGAAAGGTGCACCCGGTGTATACACCCACGTCGAAACGAAATACGCCCAACGGATGAAAGAACGGGGGCAGACCTACGGCGTCGTCGTCCTCAACAATGAGATGTGCACCGGCTTCCAGAGCTGCGCCGTAGCAATCCGAGCCATCCTGCCCCGCGGATCAATACTGGCCGTGTGGCAGCCCGGCGCAACGCAACCGATTGAGATCCGAGGAGAAGCCACTCCATGACCACCCTCGAAACCGGAACTGTGCTCACCGCGGTGTTCCACCACCTGTTCCGGTACGCACACACAGCGAACGAGATCGACGAACTCGTGCGGACACTCGTGCACGAGCCTCCACGCCAACCCACCGAGGTCTACGTCTGGGATCGCCCCTGTCACCAGTCGCCGGACGGCACGATCAACGAGTTCCCACGTCACAAGCTCCGGGTCTGCACACGGCCCGACCTCGGATGGGGTGCGATCAGCTACCACAACGGCACGCCCGAACAGCAGGACCTCGTCGACAGCTACAACCCCCACACCACCGACGAGACTCCGGCGATGCTGTTCGACCCCGAAGGCGACCTCTGGTTCCCCGCCTCGGCCTCGATCCCACTGGACCAGGCCCGAGAAGCCATCATCGAGTACTGCCGTACCGGGACACGTCCGGAGTCCGTACAGTGGCAGCCCGGATACTGGTTCTGAGCTAAGCACCCGAAACACCAGCTCGGCTGGTGAGCAGCTTACTCCTGATCGAGGCCAATCCTCTGTCAGCCACCCCGTTCTCAGAAGCGGAGTGGCTGAGTCATGGGTCAGAAATTGCCTTCGGCCACCTGTGTGCGGGTCGGACCGAGCGACCGTCACGCTGCTACGACGTGGGTACGGTGGATCTGAGACGCGGCGAACTCGGCAGTGATCTCGGATGTGCCGGTCGAACAGCTCCAGGTTGACCGTCGAGTCCTTCCGGCAGTCGCCGGGGGCTCGCGTGCAGAGCTCGTGCGGTATGTCGAGGTGCCGGTCGAGCCATGCTTCCGTATCACGTCGAGGAGCAAACGCACCGGAACGCATGAGGCGAGCCACGCGGGTCGCAAGCAAAGGCTGGTCAGCACGCGCCGACATCGTGCTGACCTCAAGGAGGGAGCAGGGCGGTGGTTGTCCTCACCCAAGAGGAGTGGCAGGAACGCGAACGCGTATTTCAGGAGCGCATGAAAGTATATACCGTGCCGCACCGCGAGCGGCAGCGGCGCGGCGAGAAGCACCCGGTGCTGGACTTCCTCTTCACCTACTACACCCAGCGCCCGTCGAGGCTGGAGCGCTGGCAACCGGGTTACGGCGTGGCGCTGGAGGGCGGCGCGAAGTTCCTCGACCGAAGCGGCTACACCGAGACGCCGGACGGCGTGATGGTCGCGCCCGAGGCGCTGACCCCGCGGCTGCTCGACACCGCCGACTTCGTGCACCGCCTGCTGAGCGCCACGGAGTCACGACCGGCACAGCTGGGCTGCTTCGGGCTGCACGAGTGGGCCATGGTCTACCGGCTCACCCAGGACGAGCTGCGGCACGCGGAGTGGCCGCTGCGGCTGGGAGAACAGGGCACCAACGAGGTCGTCGAGTCGATGCGCGTCCAGTGCAGCCACTACGACGCGTTCCGGTTCTTCAGCACGGCCGCCCGGTCGCGCAACACGCTGCAGCCCACCCAGCAGGACCGGGTGAACCTCGAACAGCCGGGCTGTCTGCACAACAACATGGACGTCTTCAAGTGGTGCTACAAGCTCGGCCCGCTCGTGCCGGCCGAGCTGACGGCCGACGCCTTCGAGCTCGCCGCCGAGATCCGTGAGCTGGACATGCGTGCCAGCCCCTACGATCTCGGCGAGTTGGGCTACTCCCCCGTCGAGATCGAAACCGCCGCGGGCCGTGCGGAGTACGTCCGCCACCAGCGGGCGTTCGCCGAACGAGCGAGCTCGCTGCGGCAACGGCTCATCGAGGTGTGCAGTCCACCGCTGGAAACGCGCGTGGGGTGACCGCGACGGCGGCCACCCCACGTCGACACTGCTGCGCTCGAGTCACTCGCTGACCGTCAGGCCGAGCTCCCCGTTGTCGTCCCGCTCGGCGTCCAGCGTCTTGTCCCCGAGCACCGTGGCGGCCTGCTCGTCCAGGAAGACCCGCACACCGGACTGCTCGACGACCTGGTCACTGTCCTCCGGGGCGTCGGCCACGGCCGCCTCCAGGCTCTCCGCCGAGGCCTCTCCCTCGGATCCCTCGGACGAGCTGATACGCAGACCGGCCCCCTCGGGGGACTCGCCACCGACCAAGATCAGTTTGATGACCTCGGCCGCGTTCTCGCTGATGGTGAGCATCTGCTCTAATACCCCTCTCGGAGTCGGTCACGTAAAGAGCCCACGGTAGTAGACGACTCCGCTGAACGCTCGATTACCCCTCGTAAGCCGACAGGGGCGGGCAGGAGCACACCAGGTTGCGGTCCCCGCGAGCCTGGTCGATCCGCCGCACCGGGGGCCAGATCTTGTTCTCCGGAGCGCCCATCGGATAGACCGCGTCCCACCGGCTGTAGGAGTGCTCCCACTCCCCCGCCAGCGAGGCGGCGGTGTGCGGAGCGTTGACCAGCGGGTTGTCCTCGGCGGACCAAGTACCGGCCGCGACCTTGTCGATCTCGGCGCGGATCGCGATCATCGCGTCGCAGAAGCGGTCCAGCTCGGCGAGGTTCTCACTCTCGGTGGGCTCCACCATGAGCGTGCCTGCCACGGGGAACGACATCGTCGGCGCGTGCAGCCCGTAGTCGGCGAGCCGCTTGGCCACGTCGTCGACGGACAGCCCGGCCCGCCCCGTGACGTCACGCAGGTCGAGGATGCACTCGTGGGCGACCAGCCCGCCGCCTCCGGTGTAGAGCACCGGGAAGTGGTCGTGCAGCCGCTTGGCCACGTAGTTGGCCGAGGCCACGGCCGTCAGCGTGGCGCGGCGCAACCCGTCGGTACCCATCATGCGGACGTAGGCCCAGGAGATCGGCAGGATCGAGGCGCTGCCCCACGGCGCGGAGCTGATCGGCCCGACACCGGACTCCGGCCCCGCCTGCGGCTGCAGTGGGTGGTTCGGCAGGAACGGCGAGAGGTGCTCGCGCACCCCGATGGGGCCAACACCGGGACCGCCGCCACCGTGCGGGATGCAGAAGGTCTTGTGCAGGTTCAGGTGGGACACGTCGGCACCGAACCTGCCCATCCGCGCCAGCCCGATCAGCGCGTTGAGGTTGGCGCCGTCCACGTAGACCTGACCGCCCGCGTCGTGCACCAGCCCGCAGACGTCCTGCACCGTGTTCTCGTAGACCCCGTGCGTGGACGGGTAGGTGATCATGATGGCGGCGAGCTCGTCCTGGTGCTTGTCCACCAGCTCACGCAGGTGATCCATCTCGATGTTGCCCGCGTCGTCGCAGCGCACGACGACCACCCGAAGCCCGGCCATGACAGCGCTGGCGGCGTTGGTGCCGTGGGCGCTGGCCGGGATCAGGCACACCTCGCGCTGCTGCTGGCCACGTTGGCGGTGGTAGGCGCGAATGGCCAGCAGACCCGCGAACTCGCCCTGGCTCCCGGCGTTGGGCTGCAGGCTCACCGAGTCATAGCCGGTGATCTCGGCCAGCCAGTTCTGCAGGTCCTCGACCACGCGCAGCATGCCCGCCGCGTCCTCGGCGGGAGCGAACGGGTGCAGCTCCCCGAAGGCCGGCCAGGTGATCGGCTCCATCTCGGCCGCGGCGTTGAGCTTCATGGTGCAGGAGCCGAGCGGGATCATGCTCCGGTCCAGGGCGACGTCGGAGTCCGAGAGCCTGCGCAGGTACCGCAGCAGCGCCGTCTCCGAGCGGTGCCGGTGGAACACCGGGTGGGTCATGTACTCGGTGGTGCGGCGCAGCGCCGTGGGCAGCGCGTCCGAGGCCAGGTTGTCGAGCTCGTCCACCGGGGTGAGGCCGCCGTCGGTCAGGCCGAACGCCTGCCAGACCGAGGCCAATCGCTGCCTGGTGGTGGTCTCGTCACAGGTGATGCCCACGTGGTCGGCGTCGACCCTGCGCAGGTTCACGCCGTTGCGGCGTGCGGCGGCGACGATCTCGTCGGCCCGGCCGGGCACGCGGGTGAGCACGGTGTCGAAGAAGTCGTCGTGGCAGACCTCCACCCCGCCGCGACGCAGCTGCTCGGCCAGCACGGTGGCCATGCGGTGCGTACGGGTCGCGATGGCACGCAGCCCCTCTGGACCGTGGTAGACGGCGTACATCGAGGCGACAACGGCCAGCAGCACCTGGGCGGTGCAGATGTTGCTGGTGGCCTTCTCCCTGCGGATGTGCTGCTCCCGGGTCTGCAGCGCCAGCCGGTAGGCCTGATTTCCGTCCGCGTCCACGCTGACCCCGACCAGACGGCCGGGAAGCTGGCGCTCCACGCCCTTGCGCACGGCCATGTAGCCCGCGTGGGGACCGCCGAAGCCCATCGGGACACCGAACCGCTGACTGGTCCCGACCACGACGTCGGCGCCGATCTCACCGGGGGCACGCAGCATCGTCAACGCCAGCAGGTCGGCCGAGACCACGGCCATACCGCCGCGCCGGTGCACCTCGGCGATGACTTCCTCGTGGTCGCGCACGGCACCGGAAGCGCCGGGGTAGGCCAACAGCGCACCGAAGAACTCCCCTTCGGGAAGCCCGGCCGCACCCTGCGAGAGGTCGGCGTGCACGATCTCGATGCCGAGCGGCTCGGCACGCGTCTCGATCACCGAGATGGTCTGGGGCAGCGCATCGGTGTCGACGACGAACCGGGGGGACTTCGAACGCCCCGCGCGGCGCACCAGGGTCATGCCCTCGGCGGCGGCTGTGGACTCGTCGAGCATCGAGGCGTTGGAAACCGGGACGCCGGTGAGATCGGCGACCATCGTCTGGAAGTTGAGCAGGGCTTCCAGCCGCCCCTGGGAGATCTCGGGCTGGTACGGCGTGTAGGCCGTGTACCAGGCCGGGTTCTCCAGCACGTTGCGGCGGATCACCGGAGGGGTGATGGTGGGGTGATAGCCGAGGCCGATCATCTCCACGTGGGGGTTGTTGCGGTCCGCGAGCTCGCGCAGCTCGTCCAGGGACTCGGCCTCGGTAGCCGGTTCCGGCAACGCCATCCGCATGTCGCGTTCCCGGAGTCCCGCCGGGACGGCTTGTTCGCCGAGCTCTTCGAGGGAACCGACACCGATCACATCGAGCATCCGAGCCAGCTCAGCCGGCATGGGGCCAACGTGGCGGTCGGCGAACGGGGTTCCGTGCTCGAGAGCGGCCAACGGGATACGTTCGTCGGTCATCGCCAAAACCTCAATCGTCGGGCATCTCGGACAGGGCAGACAGCACTCGGGTGAGTTGCTGACCTCCCCCTCTGTCAATGCCCGCGAAACGGGCGCCTGAGAGCTTCGCCCGGTGTGGCGGGCTTGCACCGTCGGCGGGGTTCACCACGACGCTGTGGCGACTCCCTCTTTCCAGAGGTATCTCGCCCGTACGGTCCCAATAGCCTGAGAGGTTGTCGGGGAGGGGTTGCTCCTTCGGCGCCGTACCGAGTTGCTCGGCACGGTCTCTCCCGTACGGGGTCGGCGACGGGTGTGAGCGTACCTCATATCGCCCCGTCCAGGGAGTGTGTGGCAAGGTGCACACTCCTCGAAAGCGCCACGAAAGCCCGGCCCCACCCCGCTCACCGTGGCTCCGCTCGAGCGGATCCGGGCGGTGAAATCTGGTGGGGAAATCCCGTGGGAAACCCCCGCGATCACCCGGTTTGGCGGTCCCGACGCTTCCGGGAGAGTTCGTCCTCGTCCGGTGTGCGGAGGCCACCCCCGTCGGCGCGTTCGGCGGGGAAATCGTGGATCGTGCCGGTTATCTCGCGCATCGCCCCACTGACAGCGATTCCGAAAACACCCTGACCACCACGTAACAGATCAACCACGTCTTCCGCCGAGGTGCACTCGTAGACGGTTGTCCCATCACTGAACAGCGTGACCCCGGCGAGATCACGCACCCCGCGACCACGCAGATGATCCACGGCGATGCGAATGTTGTGCAGTGATACGCCCGCATCCAGCAGCCGTTTCACCACCTTGAGAACCAACATGTCCTTGAACGAGTAGAGCCGCTGCGAACCCGACCCCTCGGCGAGCCTGATCGAGGGCTCGACCAGCTCGGTACGGGCCCAGTAGTCCAACTGCCGGTAGGTGATACCGGCGATCTGACAGGCCGCGCGTCCTCGGTAACCGACCAGCTCGTCCGGAAGCGCCGCGTCCGGGAACAACTCGGCTTGTTCTACGTTCGTATCCAGCCGTGATGCGTTTTCGACCACGCACGCCTCCCCTCGGCCGACCCACGGCGGCCATCGGATCCGGAACCGCAGTCGTCGACACGTCCGAATCCGATCTCGTCACGCCCCCATTCGCTCGACCACCGCGCGCACGTCCACCGTGTCACTCAACAGTATGCTCGCGGAAAACGGCGGTCAACACGACGCGCGGAACGCCCTGTGGAAGTCTCGCACCACTTCGGTGCTCCGCACCAGCGGGGAGACGCCCCGATCCCCTTCAGATGTTCGAGACGTTCCCCGCGACCCGTCGCGCGAACAAGCACCACCGCGACCGAAGCGCCTCAGGTGTCGGCGCCGCGGAAGTCCTCCGGCGAGACCGAGTCCAGGAATTCCTTGAACTTCTCGACCTCGTCCTCCTGCTCGTCGGGAATCAGCAGTCCCGCCTCGTCGAGCACGGACTGCTCGGCGTGGATCGGAACACCGGTGCGCAGTGCCAGCGCCACCGAATCACTCGGCCTTGCCGAGACCCGCACATCGCCGTCGAAAACGAGCTCCGCGTAGAAGGTCCCTTCCTGGAGGTCGGTCACCCGCACTTGTTCCAGCTCTCGCCCGAGCGCACCGACCACGTCCTTGAGCAGATCGTGGGTGAGCGGCCGCGCAGGCCGCACCCCCTGTTGCTCCAGGGCGATGGCGGTAGCCTCGACCGAACCTATCCAGATCGGCAGATACCGTTCGCCGTCGGTCTCGCGCAACAGCAGGATCGGCTGGTTGGCCGGCAGTTCCACTCGCACGCCGACGACGCGCATCTCGCTGCTCATCGTCAAATCGCCTCCTCCAGCGCGCCGAAGCGTGACATCTCCTTCGAGGATCGCGCACCGACGCCTTCGACGCTACCCGCGATACGGCGAAGACGCCGCCCACACAGGCGCCGACCGCTTCCCTCGTCCCGTGGATCACCCGATGGGACGTATACACCGTACCCCGCCCACCCGGGTGATCGGGCATGTCCCACAGCGGCGCGATCTCGCCGGACGGAACCGGTGCGGCTGCTCCGAAAGGTCCACGAGCGAGCTTGGCTCGCGGACTCGGCGGCCGGCTCGAAATACCTCGTTCGCGCCGAACGGGGGCACCCCGGCTGCCACCGAGCGCAGCACCGCCCGATCGTCACCGGCTGCCCTGCGTGCCCTCCGCCGGACCGGTCAGAAACACCAGACGGAACTTGCCGATCTGGACCTCGTCACCGTTGGCCAACACCGAGGTGTCCACGGGTTCACGATTGACATAGGTTCCGTTGAGGCTTCCCACGTCGACGACGACGTACTCCGCGCCTTCCCGGCGGAACTCGGCATGCCTGCGGGAAACCGTCACGTCGTCCAGGAAAATGTCGCTGTCGGGGTGCCGACCCGAGCTGGTCGTCTCCCGGTCGAGCAGGAATCGCGACCCCGCGTTGGGGCCGCGCTTGACCACCAGGAGAGCGGATCCGGCGGGCAGCGCGTCCACACCGGACGCGGTGGACTCTGCAGGCGCACTCTCTGCGTTCTCCTGCTCGGAGAGGAAGGGCTTGAAGACCGAGGTGGTCTCCGATGACTGCTCCGGCGATACGTCGCCGGGCCCGTCGTTGGTGCTCACCTGAGCTCTCCTCCTGCGGATGGATCGTGCCAGTACCACCCAACGTACCGCGCCGTACACGACGTCGGACGGCGAGTCCCGATATTCGAACCGACGGAGCTGGTTGCCAACCGGGGCTTGCCCGGATCATCGCAGTGATGATCATATTCGTTCAACGGTTGATCGCCCGGGCCGAACAACCCCGGGCCGAAAGACACAGCCCCGCCGGAGCGATGCCGTTCACCCACGCGTGCGGGCGAGCCGGACGGCTCCGAACACCTGACCGAGGTAGAGCAGTCCGGCCCACAGATAAAGTGCCGCTCCCCACCCGGTGAAAGCGTAGGCGAACGGACGGGCGATCCAGTCGAACGCGAAATCCCCCTGCACCAGCAACAACAGCGGAAACGCGTACATCAGGCAGAACGTCGCCGCCTTGCCCAGATAGTGCACGTCCGGCGGTTCGAAGCCGTGGTACCGCAACACGGGCAGGCACAGGGTCAGCAGCAGGTCGCGCGCGATGAGCGCGAAAGCGGCCCACCAGGGCACGACGCCGCGGATCACGAAGGCGACCAGCGTGGCCACGATGTAGAGCCGATCGGCAGCCGGATCAAGCAGCTGCCCCAACCGGCTGTACTGATCCAGCCAGCGAGCGAGTTTCCCGTCCAACCAGTCGGTGAGACCGCTGAAGACCAGCACCAACAACGCGAGCAGTTCCCACTGCGGCCCGAGAAGCAACCACAAGAACACCGGAACCCCGGCGAGCCGCAGCAAGCTCAGCGCGTTGGGAACCGTCCACCACGGATCACTCCAGACACCTGCGGCGACTTCTCTGATGCGGTCGATGCCCTGTTCCGAAGACTGACCGTCGGAGTTCCGCGCCGATCCCGTAGTGGCGCCATCGGCGTCTTGCACCACGAGACCCTCCCCTGCGAACGGGCCGCTCCACTCGCCAGCACGAGGCGGCCCGCGATCCGTGACACGTCCGCTCGCGGCAACGCCGGACGTGTCATCGTGCCTGTTGGTTCAGGGTGCCATATGTCCCCCTCACCCGATGACGGCACCAGTTCGGCCGTGCTCCCTCGCTCCACGGGGATTCCGTGCGGCTCGCGGCGCACGGCGTCGCGCCCGTGGCAGGCCCGCCGGAGCACGAGGTTCGAGCACTCCGTGGCCCGTGCGCGCTCGTCGGTGCACTTCGGGCCGGTGACCGGCCGCTACCGCGAGGAGGTAGGCGACCGGGAACGTTTCGTACGAACGGTGCGCGTGCCGCGGGGCGAACACGGCTCGCCACGGGCCCGTGGTCATGCGGACCGGTAGCCGCGCGGCCCGCCGTTTCGCTGCTGGTCAGCAGAGTGAGGGGGATGTCGGCACGGCGGTCGAGGCAGCGGTTCCACGTGCCCGCCCGTACCGGGAAGTCGGGACGGGCGTCCGTGGTCGCCGTCTTACTTCGCCGCCTCGCGCGAGGGAACATCACTGAACGTCCGGCAACACATGGTCCGGCAACACGTGCCGGGGCGGCCACGCTCGACGTGGCGTGCCCGATCACGAACACTCCTGATCGACCGGCATCAGCCCGAGGACAGAGAGTCACGCTGATGAACGGCCCGGTCAGTGCATCGGAAGCGACCAGCCTCTGCGGTTGAGTTCGGCGTCGCTGAGAAACCGCGGTCGTCCCCGGTCGTCGACACCGACCCAGCGCGACCGCCCGCCGTTTCCCTCGAGTACGAAGGGGTGACCACCGCTCCAAACCACGCTGCAGGGGGTGGTGGGGAGCCCGCCACCCCCACATCCAGCCGCGTCGTCGGGAACGGACTCCGATTTCGATGACGTATCGCTGCGCATCTCTCGTAGTACCTCCGCCAGAACCGTCGTCCTGACCGTCTCCAACGTTAGCCTTTGGGCTCTCGCGTCCGATTGTGCTCCCGATTCGGGGATGTGTCGCGACACACACTCGTGGTTGCGCCGGACGGTCCTCGCGGAGCGCCGAGCCGACCGTGCCGCGACGCGGGCGATCCCTCGCGCGGGGCGGCCGACCTCTCCGGCCCACCGCTCGGCGCAGCCGAGGGAACGGCGAACGGTCCCGAGAGCTCACCGGGGCCGTAGTTACCGCCCGGCCTCCCGCAGTGGCCCGATTCCCCTGGAAACGCCCCTCGAAATGGCGCCGGAAGAATTCGAACCGCACCGGAGGAGCCCGACGAACGATCCCCGCTCCGGATCGAGCGAACACCTCCACGATACGAAAAATCAAAAAACACTCGGTAATCGGTATAACACCATACGTGGAAATCGGAAGACGGACGAAACCCCCGTACGTCGGCCGAAAGCAGACGTGGGATCGACGGATATCTGTGTCGCGGATCTCATCGAACGGTGAGTCGAACAACACTCGAAAACACGACGCAGCGAGACTTCCCGCGGGCCGCGCGCGACATCACCAGCGGAGCCACGAAACCATTGAATAGCACTATGACCTGCATAATCTCTGCCAATAACCACTCCGCAACGGGGGCAACCCTCCGGAGAACGGCCACCCGCACCGCCAGCGATTCGTTACTTCGACGTAACTAGTACATCTGTACATCCACGCTGTTTCTGGCTATGGTCTCGAACCGTTCTGACAGCGACACGGAAGGGAAGAACGTGCCTGCCGAAACACGCACGAACGGTGACGACAGCACCCGACCACCCGTTGCCCGCAAGGGCAAAAAAGGGATGGCGAAGATCGGCATTTTCGTGATCGTTCTGGCATTCGCCCTGACATATGTGGCGCTCGCGGAACCGAATGTTTCGTGGCCCGGACTGATCGCGATGCTGGCTTTCTACGCGCTGTTCTACTGGCTGGGTGCTTTCGTGGCCGCCCGACGCGGGGGCGGGCTGGGCGACACGATGGTCGCGGGACGCAACATGCCGCTCTGGATCGGCGTGTTCACCATGACGGCGACCTGGGTCGGCGGCGGATATATCAGCGGCACCGCCGAAAGCACCTTCAACAGCGGTCTGGCTTGGGCACAGGCGCCGTGGGGGTACGCGGTGAGTCTGCTCATCGGCGGACTGTTCTTCGCAAAGAAGATGCGTCGCGGCCGATTCACCACCATGCTCGACCCGATCGACATCCGGTTCGGCAAGAAGGTCGCCGGACTCGGCGCGATCCCGGCCATCCTCGGTGAGGTCTTCTGGACCGGGGCCATCCTGACCGCGTTGGGGACCACCTTCGGAACGATCATCGGCCTGGACTTCACCATCTCCATCATCCTGTCGGCGGTGATCGCCGTGGCCTACACCGTGGTCGGCGGCATGTGGTCGGTGGCCATCACCGACGTGGTGCAGGTCGTGGTCATCTTCATCGGTCTGATCGTGGCGGTGCCGTTCGCTGCCTCGGCGGTCGGCGGCCTGGGCGATGCGTGGGCGGCCTACCCGTCGAACTTCGACTTCGAGTCCTACGCATCGCTGTTCCCGCCGTTGACCGGCTGGGACGATCCCGCCTGGGGCCACTCCTACTGGAACTGGTGGGACGCAGGAATCGCACTGGTGCTCGGCGGCATCCCCTGGCAGGTCTACTTCCAGCGAGTGCTGTCCTCCAGCAGCCCCAAGAACGCGCGCAGGCTCTCGGTGGGCGCCAGCGTGATGTGCGTGCTGGCGGCCATTCCGCCGGTGCTCATCGGCGTGGTGGCCACGGCGGCGAACTTCCAGGCGGAGGGGGCTCCTCCGCTGGAAAACCCCTCCATGGTGCTGCCGTACGTGCTGCGGTACCTGCTTCCCACCGGCGCGGCGGCGCTGGGACTCGGCGTCCTGGCGGCAGCGGTGATGTCCAGCGTCGACTCCTCGGTGCTCTCGGCCTCCTCGCTGACCGGCTGGAACGTCTACCGACGCCTGGTGCGGCCGAAGGCGGGTCCGGAGCAGGTGCAGAAGGTGATCCGCAGGCTGATCGTCATCATCGGTGCGGCGGCCACCCTGATGGCGCTGCAGGCCAGCAGCGTCTACGACCTGTGGTACCTGGCCAGTGACCTGATCTTCGTCATGCTGTTCCCGCTGCTGGTGTGCGCGCTGTTCGTGCCGTTCGCCAACCGGATCGGCGCCACGGCCGGTTTCGTCGTCGCCGTCCTGCTGCGGTTCTCCGCGGGTGAGGACACCTTCGGACTCGCCCCGGTGCTGCCCTGGCCCTGGTACGAGGACGGCGCGGTGCTGTTCCCGTTCCGCACGGTGACGATGGTGGCGGCACTGCTCACGATCATCGTGGTCTCCGCGCTCACCCGACGCAGGAACGCGCCGGTACCGATGGCGGCGTTGGAGCCCGACACGCCGGAGCGGGCGCGGTGGGGCAACGATCTCACCGAGAACTCGGAATCCGGGCAGGATCCGAAGGAAACGAGCAAGGCGGAGGTCTGACCGGCACGACCTCGTGACGGCCAAACCGCGAACCGTTGGCCCCGTCACAGCCGGGCTGTGACGGGGCCAACGCGTGTCGAATACCGGAAAGCGGCCGTCGGCAGCAGTCGTTCTACTCCGAACAGGCTATATACCTTCCCCGCGATTTTGGTCTATACCTTATCCAACCGTCTCCGACGAGAGGTACAGACCAGGATGAAACGAACTCGGGAAACACCCCGAAACTCACGCGGACTGCTCCCCGCCGCACTGGCGCTGGCCACCAGCGCGATGCTGGCAGGCGGAACAGTCTCGGTGGCCAGTCCCCAGGGGGACGGGGCCGCACCGGACAACCAGCGGCCTGCCACGGGCAACACCGTTTCGCTGCACGACGTCATCCCCGCCCCCACCCGGGTAAGCGAGGAATCGGGCGCGAAGTTCCACCTCAGATGGAACACCGGCATCCACACTCCCTCGGGCAGCCCGGAAGCCGAGAAGGTCGCGCACTACCTGCAGCGACAGCTACGCCCCTCCACCGGCTACGGATTTCTGATCAACCGTGACCGGCCGGGCCGCAACGACATCGTGCTACGGCTGGACGGCTCGCGGGCCAGGCTGGGCGACTCCGGCTACCGGATGGACATCGACCGGGATCGGCTCACGATCCACGCGACCGACCCGGACGGGCTGTTCTACGGGGTGCAGACCCTGCGCCAGCTGCTGCCCGCCAAGGCCGAGAGCGATTTCCCCCGACACGGCCCGTGGCAGGTCCGCGCGGGCGAGATCGTGGACAAACCCCGCTTCGAACGTCGTTCGGCGATGCTGGACGTGGCACGGCACTTCTTCGAGGTCGGGCAGGTCAAGACCTACATCGATCAGCTGGCACAGTACAAGATCAACTATCTGCACATGCATCTGAGCGATGACCAGGGTTGGCGCATCCAGATCGACAGCTGGCCCCGCCTGACCACCCACGGCGGCAGCACCGAGGTCGGCGGCGGCGAGGGCGGCTACTACACCAAACGTGAGTTCGCCGAGATCGTGCGCTACGCCTCGGCACGCAACATCACCATCGTCCCGGAGATCGACATGCCGGGACACACCAACGCCGCACTGTCGTCCTACGCCGAGCTCAACTGCGACGGCAAGGCACCGGATCCCTACACCGGCATCGAGGTCGGCTTCAGCTCGCTGTGCATCGACAAGGCCATCACCTACGAGTTCGTCGACGACGTCCTCCGGGAAGTCGCCGCGATGACACCGGGTGAGTACCTGCACATCGGTGGTGACGAGGCCCACGCGACCACCGACGAGGACTACCGGAAGTTCATGTCCAAGGTGCTGCCGCTCGTGGAGAAGCACGGCAAGACCCCGCTCGGTTGGCACGACTACGCCAAGACGGAGCCACCGGAATCGGCCATGGTGCAGTACTGGGGCACCACGAACTCCAACGCGGAGGTCGCCGCAGCCGCCGCCCGGGGCAACGACATCCTGCTGTCGCCCGCCCACAAGTCCTACGTGGATCAGAAGTACAACGAGGACACCGAACTCGGTCTGGATTGGGCAGGCCCCACCACGGTGCGTGAGGCCTACGACTGGAACCCGGGCAGCTTCATGGCATCGGTCCCCGAGAGCTCGATCGCCGGGGTGGAAGCCGCGCTCTGGAGCGAGACGGTGACGAACTCCGACGAGATCGAGTTCCTGGCCTTCCCGCGGATGCCCGCCATCGCGGAACTGGGCTGGTCCGCCTCGGACAAGCTCGACTGGTCCTCGTTCCGGCAGCGGGTCGCCGACCAGGCACCCCGCTGGGAGGAGCAGGGAATCGATTTCTACCACTCCGAACAGATTCCCTGGTCGTGAGCACCACCGCGTGCCGAACGGCGAACTGATCACCGGCACATCCCGGCAGCTACTCCGGGGTGTGCCGGTTCAGCCGTCCCGTCGCTCCCGATCGCATGCGCCCGGGAGGGATGACGGGGCGGCTGTCGGAACTCAGCCCGCGAAAACGTGGCGGGAGGCCCACTCGGCCCCCAACTTCCCCTTCTGGATCTTACCCAGCTCGTTGCGCGGCAGTTCCCGCACGAAACGCACCTCCCTGGGGCGCTTGTGGAAGCTGAGCAGCCCCGCCACGTGCTCGACGAGTTCCCGTTCGGAGAGCTGCGCTCCCCCCGGCACCACCCAGGCCACGATGCGCTGCCCCAGCTCGGGATCCTGCTCCCCGGTCACCGCCACTTCCGAAACCGCGACGTGCTCCAGCAGCACGTTCTCGATCTCACCCGCGCCGATCCGGAAACCACCACTACTGATCATGTCGGTGGCTCGGCGCCCGACGATGCGAACATAGCCGTCCGGCGAGCGGGTGGCCATGTCCCCGGTGCGGAACCAACCGTCGGTGAAAGCAGCCCGCGTGTCCTCCGGACGGTTGAGGTACTCCCGGAACAGGTTGGGCCCGCGAACCAGGATCTCGCCCACGGTCTCGTCGTCGGAGACGGTGATCCGGTTCCCCTCCTCGTCGACCAGGATCAGCTCGACCCCGTCGAACGGAAGTCCCACATAGCCGGGCCTGCGGTCGCCGGTGGAGCGTACTCCGCAGTTCATGATGGTCTCGCTCATCCCGTAGCGCTCCACCACCCGCTGCCCGGTCAGCCGTGCGATGCGCTGGTGCTCGGTGGCGGGCAGCGCGGCCGAACCGGACACCAGCAGCCGTGCCCGCGCCAGTCCCCGCCCGATTCCGGGATCACGTTCCGCGTCGTCGGCCAGTCGGCGGTACATCGTGGGGACGCCGAACAGCATCGTGCCCGTCCCGGCGAGTTCCTCGGCCACCCGAACGGTGTCGAAGCGAACCAGGTGCCGCAGGGTTCCCCCCACGCGCAGCGGTCCGAGCATGCCGAGGATCAGCCCGTGCACGTGGAACAGTGGCAGGGCATGGACCAGGACGTCACGGTCGGTCCACTCCCAGGCCCGCGCCACCGCGTCGAGATTGCTGCGGATCGCCTCCCGGGTGAGCACCACTCCCTTGGGCATTCCGGTGGTGCCGGAGGTGTAGACGATCAAGGCATCGGAGTCCCCGGCCGGCTCCTCGGGCAGTGCACGCCCGGTGACGTCGAGGGAAACCTCGTGCACGGGTAGCCCGGCCAGGCCCGCGGGCGGCGAGAATCCGGGCGCGCCGAGCACCAGCTCCGGTCGACTGTCGGCGAGGATGTGCTCCAGCTCCCGTTGCCCCAGTTTGGGGCTGAGCGGCACGACAGCGGCTCCGGCACACAACGCCCCCACCAGCCCCGCACAGGCTTCCGGAGTCGCGTCGGCCCACACCGCGACGCGTCTCGCCCGGCCCACGAGAGCGGCTGTCTCACCCGCGACCAGGGAAAGGCGGGAGTAGCTCAGGCCGCTCGTCCCGAAGCGCACGGCCTCGCTCTCGTCGGGTTCGCGCAGTTTGGGCAACAACGCCGCGCGGTCAGCACACATGCCAGCCCCCGAAGGCTCCGTCTAGGGTACGACCGGCCACCGCACCGGATTCGACCTCCGGAAAGCTTGGCCGGTTCGGCGATCACCGATCAATACCACAGGATCCCTCCCGGCAGCACAAGCTTCGCTTCGCCCCCGCGAAGCCCACGTGACCACGGCCGTCTTTCCCCAGCGTCGTGGCTGGTGCCGTCACGCCGGGAGCTTCAACCGGCGGAGCTCACGCCACGGCGGCGGGTGACGAGGAGTTCGAGCAGACCGACCAGCATGGCGGCGGCGACGAACGAGACCGAGACCAGCAGACCGTGCGATATGGCGGTGTCGTAGCCGCTGGGCAACGTGGCGAAGAACAGGCCGGAGGCCGCTGCGGTGCCGATGGCGGTGCCGATCCGCTGGCCGGTTTGCTGGATCCCGGCGGCTGTGCCGCCTCTGGTGACATCGATCTCGCTGAGTGTGACGGTCTGGTTCGGGGAGATCACCAGACCGCTGCCCACACCTCCGACCAGCAGTGGCAGCGCGGTGACCAGCCCCGCGGCACTGCCCTGGTGCCGGGACAGCAGGATCTCGGTGCTCAACACCCCGAGCAGGGCTCCGACCAGCCCGAGCAGGACGACCTTGCGTCCGAGTCGATGCACGGCACGACCACTGAGAGCGGAGGAGACCGCCGAACCGAGGGCGAACGGGGTCAACGACAGCCCGGCCTGCAACGCGGAGTAGCCGAGCCCGCGCTGGAAGTAGACGGCCAGCACGAAGAAGATGCTGGTGAAACCGGCGAAGTACAGCATTCCCAGGGTGGAGCCGAACGTGTAGCTGCTGATGCGGAACAGGCGCAGATCCACCAGCGGGGAACCGACCCGGCGGGAGTAGCGGTGTTCCCACAGGACGAACAGCAACAGCAGCACCGGCACGGCGGACCACAGCAACCACCTCGGACGTCCCGCGAACCCCTCCTGGTCGACCAGGGGGAGCAGCAGGCACACCAGCGCCGCTCCCAACAGCGACACCCCGAGCACATCGGCGCCGCGAAGTCGCCGGTCCCCCACCCCGCGCGGCATGATCCGCGCCGCGGCCACCAGTGCCGCCAGGCCGATGGGCAGGTTGACGAAGAACACCCAGCGCCAGCCGTGCTGGGCACCGGCCAACTCGATGATCAAACCACCCAACAACGGGCCGACCGCGGTGGAGATTCCCACGACCGCCCCGAACAAGCCGAAGGCCGTACCTCGTTCACGCCCGTGGAACTGCTGCTGGATGAGCCCGATCACCTGGGGATTGAGCATCCCGCCCGCGGCACCCTGCAACAGTCGGGCCACAACGAGCCACACGGAGTTCTGGGCGATTCCGGCCAGGCCGCTGGCAACCGTGAAAGCCGCGAGTGCGATCAAAAACATCCTGCCGCGACCTTGGGCGTCCCCGAGCTTTCCCAGCGGAACCAGCACCAGGCCGAAGGTCAGCGCGTAGCCGGAGATCACCCAGGACAGTGCCACGGACGGCGCGTCGAGTCCCTGTTGGATGGACGGCAGGGCGACGTTGACGATGCTGACGTCCAGCAGGGTCATGAAACCGGCCAGCAGGCACAGCGCCAGGATGCGCCAGCGATGCGGGGACTTCCCGGACTCTTCCGTCGTAGCGGACGACCCGGACTCGGCTCGACTCACTACCCACCTCATCATCGCCTGCGACCCGGACCGCCCCACCTCATCACGTCCCGGCGAAGCCCGCCCGACGAGGTCGGGAGCCCCGCCCCGTCCCGGGGACGAACCGAGCCCGGGACGAAGCCGGAGCTCTCACCGGCTGGTGGCTGACACGGGGTGCTCCTCGTCCGGTTCCTCGGTGGCGGCCGGGAACTCCGACCGCGGGACGGCCCCGGAAGAGCTGTCGGCTCCGACGGAGTCACTCGCGGCGCCGCCACTTCCGTGGTCGGCCTTGAGCCACCGCCGCAGGGACTCCGCGACCAGCGCCAGTACGAAGATGAGTGGGAAGGCGGTGATGATCGACAGTGTTTGCAGCGCCTCGAGGCCGCCCGCGTACATCAGAGCGATCGAGACGGCGGCCAGCACCACCGCCCAGAAGACCCGGTGCCAGCGGGCGGGATCGGCTCCCCGGGGCAATTCGCGGGAGGACACGGCAGCCATGGTGTAGGCAGAGGAGTCCAGCGTGGTGGCCAGGAACAGCACCACCAGCAGCACGAACACCGCGAGCACGAGCGTGCCCAACGGCAGCTGCGACAGCGCGGCCATGGTGCCCGCGACATTGCCCTGCGACCGCACGATGTCGGCGACCGGCACGATGTCGGCGATCTGGTAGAACATCGCGGTGTTACCCAGCAGGGCGAACGCGACCCAGCATCCGGCGCTGCCCGCGAGGCACATTCCGGCGATCATCCCCCGAATGGTGCGGCCCTTGGAGATCCTGGCCACGAACAGTCCCACGAAGGGCGCGTAGGAGATCCACCAACCCCAGTAGAAGACGGTCCAGTCCTCCTCGAACCCGGAACCGCCGACCGGATCGGTGTAGAAGCTCATCTCCACGAAATTTTGGAGCAGAATACCGACACTGTTCGTGAACGTGTCGATCATGAAAACGGTGGGCCCCATCACGAGGATGAAGGCGCCGAGCCCGAAGGCCAGCCAGATGTTGATGTCGGCGAGCCTGCGCAGCCCCTTCTGCAATCCGAGGAACACACTGGCGCCGAACAGCAGGGTCCACACCACGATCACCGCGACGTCGAGCACCATGCCGGGCTGGAGGGGTGTGATCTCGGCGAGTCCGCCGGAGACCATTGGCACCTCGAGCCCCAGTGATGTTCCCGCCGCACCCACGAGACCGAAGATGAACAGCACGTCGATGACACGGCCGATCCAGCCGTCGGCGTGCTTTCCGAGTACGCCGCGGCAGGCGTCACTGAGGCGTAGGGTGCGCTGCTTGCGCACGTGGTAGACGTAGGCCAGCGCCAGGGCGGGCAGACAGAACAGTCCCCAGGCCGTGAACCCCCAGTGGAACATGGGGTAGGTAGCGGCCCAGTGCGCCGCCTCGACACTGCCCGACCGCAGCTGCATGGGCGGATCGTTGTAGTAGTAGGCCCACTCGATGACCCCCCAGTACATGATGCCGCCGCCGATCGAGGCTGTGAAGATCATCGCCAGCCAGCTCAGCGTGGAGAACTCCGGCTTGTCCTGCTCGGTGCCGAACTTCACTTTGCCGTACCGGCTGCAGCCCAGCCACACCAGGAAGCCGAACACCGCGATGGCGAACCACAGGTACAGCCACCCGAACTGACCGGTCAACAGGCCCAACACGGCGTCCAAGGCCTGCTGACCACGTTCCGGCGCGATCATCACCGGTACGCAGATGACCCCCACCAACAGCAGGGACCACCAGAACACCCGTCTGTCCACCCGCACCGATCCGGTTGTGGCAGCGATGACGAAAGCACCTCCAAAGTCCTGCGACGGGCACGGAGGATCACGCGCGCCGGCCGCTGCGTAGGCACGTACTCGGTGGTGTCGACCACTCGGGGTTGTCGACGGGCATCACGAATGGTGCTCGGATGCGCTCGCCACCGGGCTCGGCAACGTCCGGTTTCCGGGCTCCGCCTCGGCACCTAACGGGCAGCGGCGGGAGTCACCGACGCGAAACGTTGCGATTCAACTGACGTGCCAGTCATTCAACGAGGTATAACCCTGGACCGACTCCCCGAGAAGAGTCAAGGACTGATTTTATTTTCGCTGTTCATAGAGACAATGAGCACTCGTCATCGGCACTGAGCGGAAAGATCGAAATCGCAACACCCGACCCATTGTTGCGATAATCGCAATGCCATTGGTATGCTTCGGCATCGTGCAGGAATCCACGGCCGAGCTTCGTGACCGGGTCCGCAAGGTCTTGCGGGACAACCCGCTGAGCCAGCGCGCCTTCGCCGAGCGGATCGGGCTGGATGCCACCAAGCTGTCCAAGTCGCTGTCCGGAACCAGACGGTTCACCCCGTCCGAACTGACCCGCATCGCGGAAACGGGCAACGTGACCGTGAACTGGTTGATCAACGGCAGCGACGAGGTGGAGACGGTGGCCGCTGTGCCACGGCACAGCGCGCGCGTGGACTCCGAAAACGGTTTTCCCGGGGAGGCCGGGAGGTATCAGCAGATCCTCGACGCGGCCTGGCACCTGATCGCGGAGCGCGGTTACCACTCGGTGCGGATCTCCGATGTCGCACAGGCCTGCGGCACGAGTGCGGCCACGATCCACTACTACTTTCCGGGCAGGGACGATCTGCTGACGGAAACGTTGCGCTACTCGGTACGGCTGGCCTTCGACCGGCAGGTCGCCGAGTTGCACACGATCACCGACGCCTACCAACGGCTGCTGCGACTGGTCGACCTGCAACTGCCCACGCCGGGACTACTCAGGTTGGAGTGGTCGGTGTGGATGCAGATCTGGAACGAAAGCACGCTACGTCCGGAACTGCGGGTGCTGCACAGCGACTCCTACGAGCGTTGGCACGACACCATCGCACGCACGATCCGGGAAGGTCAGCAGCAAGGTGTGTTCGTCGACACCGATCCCGAGGAGCTGACCATGACCCTGACCGCACTCATCGACGGGCTCGGCATCCAGGTCATCACCGACCGTCCCGGACGCAGTGTGGCGGGGATGCGCGAAGTACTGCGCGATTTCGTGGACCGCGAAATCGTCCGCGACTGAGGAATTCCGACCCCCTTAACAACCGCTGTCGTTCACCGATCGCGTCATGCCCCCGCGATCCGGTGAAGGCTGCCCTACCTGCGAAAGGTGACGAGGATGCAGGACGAGATCATCATCACCGCGGCGCTGACCGGCGCCGGTGACACTCCTCGCAAGAGTGAGCACGTTCCGGTGACTCCGGAACAGATCGCTCGATCCGCCGTGGCGGCGGCCGAGGCGGGGGCGGCCGTGGTGCACATCCACGTACGCGATCCGGAAACCGGCGAACCGTCCCGGGACAACAAGCTCTACGCGGAAGTCGTCCGGCGCATCCGCGAAACGGGAACGGATGTGGTGATCAACCTGACCGCCGGGATGGGCGGGGACCTGTTCATCGACCAGGAGGACCCGCTCAAACCGGTCGACGGCACCGATCTGGTCAACGGCCTGGACAGGCTGCCCCACGTCGAGCAACTGCTGCCGGACATCTGCACGATGGACTGCGGCTCGCTCAACTTCGGCGACGGCAGCCAGCTCTACATCAGCACTCCGGACATGCTGCGTGCCGGGGCCAAGCGCATCCAGGAACTCGGGGTCAAACCGGAACTCGAGGTCTTCGACACCGGCCAGTTGTGGCTGGCGAACAACCTCATATCCGAGGGGCTGATCGACACACCCGCCCTGTTCCAGTTCTGCATGGGCATCCCCTACGGCGCACCGGCGGAGCCGGGTGTGCTGCAGGCGATGGTCAACATGCTCCCCCAGAGCTCCAACTGGGCCAGCTTCGCGATCGGCCGTAACCAGCTCCCGTGGGTGGCGCAGTCGGCCGTGCTCAACGGGCACGTGCGCGTGGGCCTGGAGGACAACCTCTACCTGAGCAAGGGCGTCAAGGCCAGCAACGCCGCACTGGTGGAGCGCGCGGTGACGATCCTGGAGGGCATGGGCGGCAAGGTGGCCTCCCCGGATCAGGCGAGGCGCAAACTCGGGCTGCGGAGCTGACCCCCGTTACCCCCGACGGACAGCCCAATCCCGGCGGACAGCACGCCCCCACACGGAGGAAACAGTTGAGTCAACAGCCCACACCCCCCGGCGAAGTGGCCACCGTGGCCTGCATCGGAGCAGGCGTGATCGGCGGCGGCTGGGTCGCGCACTTCCTCGCTCGCGGCTACCGGGTCGTCGCCTGGGACCCGGCCGAGGACGCGGCAGAACGGCTCGGCCGCCTGGTCGACTCGGCCTGGCCCGCCCTGCGCGAGCTCGGACTGGCCGATGGAGCCACCCGCGCGAACCTGACGGTGGCGGCCACACTGGAACAGGCCGTGGCCGAAGCCGAGTTCGTGCAGGAAAGCGCACCGGAGGACCTGGAGCTCAAGCGGGACCTACTGGCGCGTATCGATGCCGCCACTCCCGAAGGAGTGGTGATCTCGTCGTCGACCTCGGGCTACGAGATGAGCGACATGCAGCGCGACTGTTCCGCCCCGAGTCGGCTGGTCGTCGGGCATCCGTTCAATCCGCCCTACCTGATCCCGCTGGTCGAGGTGGTCGGCGGCGAACGCACCGAACAGTGGGCCACTCGTTGGGCCTCGGAATTCTTCGAACTCACCGGCAAGTCGGTCATCACCATGGATCGGGAGGTCCCCGGCTTCGTGGCGAACCGGCTGCAGGAGGCCATCTGGCGCGAGGCACTGCACATGCTCGACAACGGGGAAGCCACGGTGGAACAGATCGACACCGCGATCACCGAGGGCCCCGGACTGCGCTGGCCGCTGTTCGGCCCCTGCATGACCTTCCACCTGGCAGGCGGTGAAGGCGGCATGGCACACATGCTGGACCACTTCGGACCGTCGCTGAAATCACCCTGGACCAGGCTACAAGCCCCGGAACTCACCACGGAACTGCGCGACGCGATGGTCGACGGCTGTGAGCGGTCGGCGGGAGACCGCGGGATCGCCGACCTGGTGGACGAACGCGACCGGGCGATCATCGCGGTGCTGCGTGCCGTCCGAGGGATCCGGGGGGAGCAGAATTGAGCGTACTCTCGCGACACCACGTCCGGCCGGAATGGATCGACTACAACGGACACCTCAGTGAGGGCTACTACGTTCTGGTTTTCGGTTTCGCCACCGACGTGGTGCTGGAGACCATCGGAGTCGACTCCGAGTACCGCGAAAGCGCGAAGTGTTCGCTGTACACCGTGGAGGCGCACGTGCGTTACCTGAACGAGGTCGGCCCGGACAGCGAACTGACGGTCACCAGCAGGATCGTCGCGGCCCGAGGCAAGAAGCTGCGGCTGTGCCACGAGATGACCGTCGACGGGGTGTTGGCTGCCACCGAGGAGCTCCTCGCACTGCACGTGGACACCGAGTCGGGGCGCGCGACTCCGATGCCGGAACACGTGGCCACGAAAGCGGGCGAACTCCTGGAACCCCTCCCCGACTACGCCGGACGCGCTGTCGGTTGATCCGGTCAGCGAACCGGGTTGCCCGCGACGAACGTCTCGCGCTTCGAGAGCCAACGGCCTCGAGTCACCCGACCGGAGGTAACGGACTTGTGATACTTCGCATAGCTGGGTAACTTCCAGCCAGTCCCGGCGGAGGTGATCACATGTCAGACACCGACGAGGTCCTTGCCGAACAGCACGAGACGGTACTGCTGTTGACGTTGAACCGTCCGGAACAGCTCAATGCCTGGACGCCGACGATGCAACGACGTTACTGCGAACTGCTCGAACGGGCCGAGCGTGACACCTCGGTGCGGGTCGTGGTGCTCACCGGGGCCGGAAGCGGGTTCTGCGCCGGATCCGACATCACGGCGTTGTCGAACGACGAACACATCGGGGCCGCCGACACGCATCGGCGGTTGAGCCTGAGCATGCGGTTGCGCAAACCGGTGATCTCGGCGATCAACGGGGTCGCTTCGGGGGCAGGCCTGGCCGCGGCGCTGTTCACCGACGTCCGGTTCACTGCTCCGGAGGCGGGCTTCACCACGGCATTCAGCCGGGACGGAATCGTGGCCGAACACGGCCTGGCATGGCTGCTGCCGAAACTGGTCGGGCTCGGCACAGCCATGGATCTGTTGCTGTCCGCGCGGACACTCGACGGTAACCGGGCTCAACAGCTGGGGCTGGCGGACCGACTCGTCACGAGTGATCGGGTGTTGTCGGAGGCGATGGAGTACGCCGCCACCCTGGCCAGGGAGTGCTCCCCGGAATCGATGGCGGCCATCAAACAGCAGGTCTACAGTGGGTTGGACACGGGGCTGGAGACGGCCGCCTCCGACGCCGGATCTCGCATGATCACGGCGTTGCGTGGCGACTCCCACTTGTTCCGAAGCCGCGACCAGCGACGATACCGTGATCCGCACTTCCCCCCGCTGGACTGAACAGGCAGGCCATGCCGGACGTGCGGAACTGCCGGACAGGCACGGCAGCCGGCCGGGTTCGGGAGTCACCGTTCGGGGCGAGGCGCGGTTTCCGGCCACGCGGCCCGGGACGGCACTGGTGAGACGACACCATCGGTTAGGAGCGACGTTGACGAATTTCGAGACTCCGGAATGGGACGCCGCCGAGCAGGCGGAACAGTACGGGGAGGGGGCCGAGGGCCCCACGGAACCCGACGAACCGTTCGCCGGGAACACACTGTCCGACGCCGACCCGGCCGACCTCGCCGAACAGCACATGGTGGTGCCCGAGGACGAGGAGTACGAGCACGGCTGAGCCCCGCTCGATCCCGGAACAACTCTCCGAGAACGTATCGTCCGTCAGTTCACAGACGACCAGAAGCGCGAGAACCGTCGTGCGACGGTGTTCAGACGGGCCAGAGCCCGAAAAGGCCGGCCAGCCCCTCTCGCCAAGTCGGCCAGCGGGGCCGCCACCCCGAGACCTCCCTGAAGCGGAAATTGCTGGCCCCGCGCTGTTCGGTCAACAAGTGCACCGTCGCCCAGTCCAACTGCTGCCTGGCCTGCTCCAACGTCAGCGAAACCGGCTCGGGCCCCCCGATCAGACGTGCGTAGGCGGGCAACCATTCCCCACTTTCAGCCGGCTCGTTGTCCACCACGTTGTACGCGGCCGGTTCGACATCGTCCAAGACCTCGAACACTGCCGCGGCCGCGTCTTCCACATGCGTGAACGACGTGATTCCCTCCCCACCCTCGACGAGCGGCAGGGAGCTGCCCAGCACACGCCGATGGACCTTCCCGGCTTCGGCGAACGGTGTGTCGGCCCCGTAGAGCGCACCGAACCGCAGGGCCACACCCTCGATGTGCGACTCCTGCAGCAGAATCCGTTCCATCTCCTCCACGGCACGGCAGGCCGCCCCCCATTCGTCCGGGGCGGTGGTGAACAGCGGGCTCTGTTCGTCGGCGACTTCGTGCCCCTGCGGGGCGTACGCCGTGGCTGAGCTGCGCGTTACGACACGACGCACCCCCGCATCGATGGAAGCGGCCACCAGATTCCGGGTCCCCTGCTCGCGCAACCGGACAGTACGCCGCAACGCCTCGTCACTGTCCATCCCGTCGAGGCCGGCCAGTTGCAGCACGACATCGGGCGAAGCCGCTCGCAACACACCACGCAGGGCCGGATAGTCGAACAAATCACCGAACACGCCTGTCTCGACCCCCTCACGGGGTTCTTCCCCGGCTTCGTCGAGCAGAGCGGTCACTCGGTGGCCACGTTCCGCCAACATCGGCAACAGATGTCGCCCGATCACACCGGTGGCTCCGGTTACGAACACACGCAACGGCACAGGGACCTCGCACCGCGATCGACAGCAGCACCCAGCACCTTACCGCTTCGAACATCGTCGACACGGATGAATTCGAACGGCCATTTCGACTACTGAGAGTCTTCGAGACAGGCAAGGCTCGCTTTCCTCCCCCGAAACAGCGTTGCTCACGGGCACGAGCCGCGCTGCCGACCCCCGGCGAGACTCCGACCGTCCGACGCGCCGAAACAACTCACCACCGGCCGGGGCGCACGCGTGGCGACGCGACGCCACCACACCACACCACCGGCCGGGCTGCGCACTCGCACGACTGGCCCGAACCGGAAGAACGCACTACTAGGCTTGTGTCGGAGTCGTCTCCCACCACCGCGCTCCGAGTACCAGTCGCGAAATCGCGGGAGCGGCCAAATTCGGCCATCAGACCGGGAGGATGCAGGTATGAGCCAACCGGAACCACCGCGGGACCCCGGCGAGACCGAAACGCCGGGAATGTTGGATCAACACGGGCAACAGGAAATGATCCAGCGAATCGGTCGGGAAATCGTGCACTCGTTGCCACCCGGCTGGCAGGAAGTGAGTGTGCGGTACCGCGCCGTCGGTTCGTACCGCGAACTGGCCGCGGAATTGATCGCACCCAACGGTACGGGAATCCCGGTCGCCATGACATCCCGAGTGGGCGAGCTGTTCGCCGAGCTGCGACACGGGATGTACCAGCCGCAGCGGGGCACGTGGGTCAGCGCCACCTACCGACTCAGCAGACCGGCCAGTTACAGCGTCGACTTCAACGGCGACCACAATCCCGCCTGGGAACAGGAACCCCCACACACCGAGTTCGCCGCGGAGCTGAGCCGGTATCCACGTGCGACGCACAACATCCCCGGCTGGCTCGCCGAACGAGCCGGGCTGAGCACTCCCGGGGCAGCCACGAGCCCGGAACAACTGCACAGAGCCGACGTGTTCGACGGCACCGACGCCGTGGGACGCCCAGTGACGAACCGCGGCGCGCTCCCCCCGGAAGACCGGGACCGAGTGCTGGAGTACCTCGAACGCGCACCCGTGGTCCTCGCGGCACGCGGTTACGACAGCGACCGGCTCGATCCGTACGGCAAGGCCGCTGTTCCCATGACGTTTCACACCGACGGAAGCTGGATCTGGCCGGGAGCCGTTGGCTACTACCTGCGCACCCACGAACTGGCCCCGCAACCGGAACTGGTGGAACACATCCGCGAACGTGAATTCCAACTCCCCTACGTGGACGACGAGGCCCGCGAACTGGCGGTTTCGGTGATCACGGCGGAACAGAACCGCTGATGATCACCGCCGACACCGTGTACCTGGGTGGCCCGGTGGCGACCATGGACCGCACGCGGCCGTTCACCGACGCGGTGGCGGTGGGCGACGGCAGGATTCTCGCCCTGGGACGCACCGAGGTCGAGGAGCTGCGCCGCGAAAGTACCGAGATCGTCGATCTGCGCGGCAGGCTGCTGTTGCCCGGGCTGCAGGACGCCCACGTGCACCCACTCTACGGCGGCCTGCAGCTGGTCAGATGCGACCTGACCGACAGCGGTGGGCGCGCGGAGTGCCTGCGGCGGATCGCCGAGTACACCAGTGCGAACCCCGGAGCGGAGTGGATACTCGGCGGCGGCTGGGAAATGGCGTTGTTCCCGGGCGGCTGTCCGGACCGGGAAAGCCTGGACCGAGTGACGGGCAGACATCCGGCCCTGCTGACCAGCGAGGACCAGCACAGTGGTTGGGCCAACAGCGCGGCCCTGCGTGCGGCGGGCCTCGAGCGGGACACCGCCGACCCTCCCGGGGGCCGCATCGAACGCGAGCGGGACGGCACTCCCCAGGGAACGCTGCACGAGAGCGCGGTGGAGCTGGTGAGCCGACACGTTCCGGAAAGCGACCGGGACGAATACCTGCGTGCCCTGCTGGCGGGCCAACGCAGCCTGCACGCGCACGGGGTGACGACCTGGCACGACGCCATACTCGGTCAATATCTGAACTATCCGGATCCGTTCGAGTACTATCGAGCACTGCACGGCGAAGGCCTGTTGAGCGGACGGGTGACCGGTTCGCTGTGGTGGGACAGGCAACGCGGCACCGAACAGATCCCCGAACTTCTCGGGCGAGCCGGGGCAGCACGCGGCGAGGGCCTGCGCACCGACTCGGTCAAGATCATGCTGGACGGAGTCTGCGAGAACTTCACGGCCGCGATGCTGCACCCGTACCTGCACGGGCACGGCAGCGGCATCTCGTATCTCGGCTCCCCCGAGCTGAACAAAGCGGTCCGCGCGCTCGACGAGGTGGGCTTCGCGGTGCACTTTCACGCGGTCGGGGACCGCGCCGTCCGGCAGGCGCTGGATGCCGTCGCCACGGCACGCGGCACGAACGGCGACAATGGAAACCGGCACCAGATCGCCCACCTACAGGTGGTACACCCGGATGACCTGACCCGATTCGCGGAGCTCGGCGTAGCGGCCAACATCCAGGCCGAGTGGGCGCACAACGACGCGGCGATGACGGAGCTGACCGCTCCCTACCTGGGTCCGCTTCGGTACACGCGGCAGTACCCGTTCGGCTCGCTGCTGGCCACGGGGACGCTGCTGGCCATCGGAAGTGACTGGCCGGTTTCGACGCTCGACCCCATGAGGGCGATACACGTGGCCGTCAACCGCACCGCGCTCGCGGACACCGAGCCACCGCTGCTCGCCGGAGAGGCGATCACACTCTCCGAGGCTCTGGCCGCCGCGACGATCGGCAGCGCTCGGGTTCACCGGCTGGAGCGGCACACCGGATCGATCACGGCGGGCAAACGCGCCGATCTGACCGTGCTCGACGCGAATCCGTTCGAATTGCCGTCCCGCGAGATCGGTGAGGTCGGTGTGGACCTGACCGTGGTCGACGGCAGGGTGGTGCACGACGCCCGCGGGTGAGCCCGGGCGCTGTCCGCCCGGACGGACAACGCCCGTTGGGGCCTGAGCCGCGCGGCCTGGCGAACGATGTCGACTCCACCCGCTCCCAGCGGCCCGGTTTTCGTCTTCGTCCGAGTTCCGCCTCGTTCTTGTGCGGTTCTTCTTCCGGCCCGTTCGTGCCGGCGGTTGTTCGATGAACCTTTTATTTCATTAAAAACTGAAACTACAGCTGCTGTTGTCGCCGCTGAAGATCCGTCACCGACGAGAGCGGACTGCGTGGCGGCGAATCAGGAGGCACACCAGCTTCACTGTTGCATTGCCCCGAGGAGCGCAAGCTCTGCTGTCGCTCGACACGAACAGGAGTCGTGCTTCAAGTCCTCTACCTCGCCGGGCACACGGTCTACGGTGGCGGTACCGGGAGCGTGGACGCTTCCCCTCCCGGAAGTGCAGAACACACCGGCAGGAATGGGGTGCGCAGGTGGAGGCTACGACGTGCCGCTCGGTGATCGGTTCTCCCGAGCAGGCGGGAGAGACCGCTGAGCACACGACGCCGCGCGGAGAACACGGCCAGTACCTTTCGCGGAACCCCGCGGAACTGGACGATGTGGTGGCGCGCGTCGAACTGGACGGTCCTGAGACGTTCCTCGCGGCCGCGAGGCGGGCGAAACACGCACAGCGGGAATGGTCGCGCGTACCCGCACCGGTCCGCGGCCGCGTCGTCGCCGGTTTCGGCAGGCTCGTCGAGTCGAACAAGCAGGCCCTCGCCGGCCTGGTTACCCGCGAGATCGGCAAGCCGTACACGGAAGCACTCGGCGAAGTGCAGGAGATCATCGACACCTGCGACTACTTCGTCGGGGAAGGCCGCAGGCTGTACGGCCAGACCGTCCCCTCCGAAATGCCCGACAAACAGCTTTTCACGTTCCGCGCACCCGTAGGTGTGGCCGCCGTGGTCACGGCGGGCAACTTCCCGGTCGCGGTTCCCTCCTGGTACCTGGCGCCCGCCCTCGTCTGCGGCAACGCGGTGGTGTGGAAGCCCGCCGAATACGCGGCGGCCACCGCCCGCGCACTCGCGGAGCTGGCATGGCGCGCCGGAGTCCCCGAAGGCGTGCTGAACCTGGTCTACGCGGAGGGACAACCGACCTACGAGGGGCTGCGGGCCGCGTTGGAGGACGGCGCGGTGGACAAGGTCGGTTTCACCGGTTCCAGCGACGTCGGTCGTGACATCGGCGAACTCTGCGGCAGATACCTGCAGACCCCCTGCCTGGAGCTCGGCGGCAAGAACCCGATGGTGGTGGCCCCCGACGCGGAGCTGGATCTGGCTGTGGAGGGCGCACTGTTCTCCGGGTGGGGAACAGGAGGACAACGCTGCACTTCGCTCGGCAATCTGATCGTGCACCGGGACGTACACGACGAGTTCGTCTCGCGGTTGGACGCGGCACTGCGGGAAGCCACGATCGGTAACCCGACCCAGGAAGTGCTGTACGGCCCGATGCTGGACCGGAAGTTCGCCGACAGGTTCGAAAGCTTCCTCGAGGAGATAGGACCGCACCATCGGGTACTCGGCTCGGAAGCCACGGGGCGCATCACCGACTCCAACCCCCGCAAGGGCTTCCGCGGCGACCACTCCACGGGACTGTACTACCACCCCGTGCTGATCGACGGGCTGCGCACCGAGGACGTGCTGTTCCAGCGGGAAACCTTCGGTCCGATGGTCGGGGTCACCACCTTCGACACCCTGGAAGAAGCCATCGAACTGGGCAACATGCCCGGTTACGGGCTCTCCGCCGCCGTCTACACCACCGACCCCGGGACGGCGTTCCGGTTCCGGGAGGGAATCACGGCGGGCATGGTCAGTGCCAACAACTCCACCTCGGGGGCGGAGGCACACCTGCCGTTCGGTGGTAACGGCAAGTCCGGCAACGGTAGCAGGCTCTCGGGTATGTGGGTCATCGACCAGTTCACCCGGTGGCAGTCGCTGAACTGGGACTTCTCCGGCAAGCTGCAGAAGGCGCAGATGGACGTCGGAGCCGTGGAACCACAGCTCGACTACCGGCTGCCCACGGAGCTGCGCGGGCACCGGTGAGCCCACGGGCCGCTGCTCGTGACCGGAACCAACGAGCGACAACGTGCGGGAGGTACCGCCACCCGCACGTGGAACAGCTCGAGTCGACGCAGTCCTACCGAGAAGGCAACGTGCTCAATCCGATACACCTGCGGACCCTAAGAGAATGCGTACGAACCGGCTCGTTCGCCGAAGCCGGTCGAGTCCTCGGCTACACCTCCTCGGCCGTGTCACAGCAGATGGTGCTGTTGGAGCGCGCTCTCGGCGCGAGCCTGTTCGAACGGACCGCGCGCAGCATCCGGTGCACTCCGTTGGCCGAACGCCTGGCACAGCGCAGCAAGGAAGTGCTCGGGGAGTTGGAAGCCATCGAGCGCGAGATGCGATCAGTGGCGGTAGGGGAGACCGGAAGTCTGCGGCTGGCAGGCTTCGCCACCGCCAACGCGCGGCTGCTTCCGGACGTGCTGGCTGCCGTGGTGGCCGAGCGCCCGAACGCCCGGGTGCAGCTCGACGAGGGGGAACCGGACGAGGTCATCGGGGAGGTTCTCGACGGTAACGTGGACGCGGCCGTGGTGTTCGAGTACGATCTCGACCCCCGCAGTTGGCCCGCGGAGCTCCGTGTCGAGGAGCTGCTGGCCGAGCCGCTCCGGCTCTGCCTACCGGCGAAACACCCACTGGCGGCGCGGGAAGCGGTGCGCCTGGACGAACTCACCGCGGACTCGTGGACCTGCACCCGGGACGACACCGCCGGGGCACGCGTGCTGGTGCGGCTGGCGGCCGCGGCGGGCTTCGTTCCGAACATCGTGTTCCGCAGCAACGACTACAAGGTGATACGCGACCTGGTCGCCCGTGGCCTCGGTCCCGCCCTGCTGCCGGCCATGGCCGTCGGTGACGAGGACGTCGGAGTCAAACCGATCGCAGGACGACAACCGCACCGGCGGGTCCAGGTGATCTACCGGCAGCACAACACCAACCCGCTGCTGCCGCTGGCACTGGAGCGACTGGCGAAATCCTGTGCGGCACTGGCCGAGAGGTGGGCCGCACCCGGATGAGAGCCCCCACGCACCGGAGTTTTCCACATCGGAGTTCACGGCGGGATCGGAAACGACATTGAATCGGCGAACACCGCGAACCGAACCGGTCGACGACAACTTCCTGCGGGAGGTGGCCGCGTGGCCGGTGGAAGGACACGTTCCCCGGAGTCCGGCGGAGGAGGGCGACGCTCGGACCGGACGGGAACTGCTCGAACTCTTCGACAGCCAACTCGGCAGCAGACACCTGGATCTGGCAGCGCGTGAGCTGGGAGCTCGGGGTGTGGGTTACTACAGCATCGGCTCCGCCGGGCACGAGTCCAACGCCGCCGTCGCCGCCGCGCTGCGCACCACGGATCCGGCGCTGCTGCACTATCGCTCCGGTGGGTTCTACCTGCGTCGAGCCGCCGAAGTGTCGAACGTCGCACCACTGTGGGACGTGCTGCTCGGGGTCGTGGCAGCCGCCTCGGAACCGATCGCCGGGGGCAGGCACAAGGTGTTCGGGCGTGGCGAGTTGAGTATCGTGCCGCAGACCTCGACGATCGCCTCGCACCTGCCACGGGCGGTGGGACTAGCCTTCAGCATCGAACGCGCCACGAAGCTGGGGCTGCGGACGGAGTGGCCGCGGGACTCGGTGGTGGTGTGCAGCTTCGGCGACGCCTCGGCGAACCACTCCACCACGGCCGGAGCGCTGAACACCGCGGCGCACTGCGCCTACCAGCACATTCCCCTGCCCCTGCTGTTGGTGTGCGAGGACAACGGGATCGGGATCAGCGTGTCCACCCCGGACGGTTGGATACAGCGGTCACTGAGCACACGTGCCGAACTGACCTGGTTCGACGCGGACGGCAGGGATCCGCTGGAGTGCCTGGCGGTGGCGGAACGCGCCGCGAACTGGGTCCGTACCCACCGCCGCCCCGCTCTGCTGCGGCTGCGCACGGTGCGTCTCATGGGACACGCGGGCTCCGATGTGGAAACCGGCTACCGCAGCCCCGAGGACATCACCGCCGATTACCGGCGGGATCCGCTGCTGGGCACCGCCGAAGCACTGGTCAACCACGGTGTGTTGGACGCGCGGCAGGTGATCGACCGCTACGAGGCCAAACGCGCCGAGGTCGCCGAGACCGCGGAACGGGCTCTCGGCCAACGCAAGCTGGCGAGTTCGACGGAGGTACGCGCTTCGATCGCGTGCGACCGCCCCGAGCGGATCGCCGAACGAGTGCGGCTGGTCACCGCTGAATCGAGCGAGCGGGCAACGATCTCCGGTGCCGCGCCGTCGGAGAACGGGACTCCGTTGACGCTGGCCCAGAGCATCAACCGCGCGCTCTCCGAGGAGCTGGCGCACAACGAAGGATCGCTGGTTTTCGGCCAGGACGTCGCCCGCAAGGGCGGAGTCTACGGGGTAACCCGCGGCCTGCACCGAAAATTCGGCGGTGCGCGGGTGTTCGACACCCTGCTGGACGAGCAGAGCATCCTCGGCACCGCCCTCGGAGCGGGATTGGCGGGAATGCTCCCGATTCCCGAGATTCAGTATCTGGCCTACCTGCACAACGCCGCGGACCAGATTCGCGGGGAAGCGGCCACGACGGGATTCTTCTCCAACGGGCGGTACAGCAACCCGATGGTGGTGCGCGTGCCGAGCTACGCCTACCAGCGGGGTTTCGGCGGGCACTTCCACAACGACAACAGTGTGGCCGCACTGCTGGACATCCCCGGCGTGGTGGTGGCCTCACCGGCGAGGCCGGACGACGCGGCCGCGATGCTGCGGAGTTGTCTCGCGGCGGCCGAGGTGGACGGGCGGGTGTGCCTGTTCCTGGAACCGATCGCGCTCTACCACACGCGGGATCTGCACGAAGCGGGCGACGGTGGCTGGACGACCGAGTTCCCCACCGGCACCCGGGGACACGTCCCGATCGGCACGGCGGCCGAGTACGTCTACGGCTCGGACCTGACCGTGGTCACCTCGGGCAACGGGTTGGCGATGAGTCTGCGTGCGGCGCATCGGCTGCGGCAACGAGGGGTGGGGGTGCGCGTGCTGGACCTGCGCTGGCTGGCGCCACTGCCCCGGCACCAGCTGTCGCTGGCGGCCGAGGCCAGCGGCAGGGTGCTGGTCGCCGACGAGACGAGGGCCTCCGGCGGCATCTCGGAGCGTGTGATCACCGCACTGATCGACGCCGGGTTCACCGGCACCGTACGGCGAGTCAGCAGCGCCGACAGCTTCGTCCCGCTCGGCGAGGCGGCCTATCACGTACTGCTGGACGAGGACAGCATCGAACGAACGGCGCTCGACATGCTCTGACCCCCCTTCCCGAACCGGACGAACACGTCGTGGGAGAAAACATTGCGCGAAACGGCGAAGAACTTGTACCGACGCTGGCTGCACGAGCTGTGGGCCGGGGACCACCGTGTGGCGCGGGAGATCGTCAGCCAGGACTTCGCCATCCATCACGGTGAGATCCGCCCCGGCACCGGACGGGAGCTGAGCGGGCCGGCAGGTGCGGCGAAGCTGGTGGAACTGGGCAGGCAACCGTTCGAGAGACTTCGATTCACGCTCGAGGTGGGACCGATCGTGGAAGGCGACCTGCTGAGCGCGCGATGGATCGGCAACGGAACCTACGCGGGCGGCATGCCCGGTGCCACGGCGGCGCCGGGCACCGAGGTGGAGTTCGCGGGCAACGACATACTCCGGTTCCACGACGGGAGGTTCGTGGCCTACTGGGTCTGCTCGGACGGCACCTGGCTGCTGAAACAGCTGGGGGCGGGTGGATGAGCCGCCCGCCCCGAACCGTTCGCGGTCTCCCGAGGCGTCCCTACCGGCCCCGCTCGAGGACCGATAGGGACGAGGCTCCGCGCGGCTGCCGAATCAGAGCGCTCCGGCACCCCACGGGCCGGTGACGGCGTAGGTCACGCCCGGCGACTGAACGTTGAAGAACAGCACGTTGCCGTCCGGGCTGAAGGTGGCACCGGCCAGCTCACTTGTGTTGGAGTTGTTCAACGCGGCGAAGTCGAAGATCTCGCCGCCCGGAGTGACTCCGCGCAGCATGTCGGAGCCACCGCCGTCCTCGCAGAGCACCAGACCGCCGCTGTTCGGGGACACGCAGAGGTTGTCCGGGCTCTCCAGCAGTTCGGGGTCGGTGGACTCGTAGACCAGCAGGAGTTCGCCACCGGAATCCCCGTCGGGGCGGTACTGCCAGACCTGGCCGAGACCGGCGTCGCCACCGCTGGTGGAGTTGATGAACACCGAGCCGTCGCCGAACCAGGCACCCTCCAATCGGGCGAACACGGCCGCACCTTGTTCCCTGCCCTGGTAGAACACCGCCAGCGAATCATCGCTGTCCGGGTCGGGGTCGGCGATGTCGACCCATTCCACGGGCAGTGCCTGCCCCGGCTGTTGCCCGTTACGGGTGTCGTAGCGGGGCTGCCCGGCTATCGCCAGCATCTGCAGCCTACCGCCCGCACTCAGCTCGGCGGGGTTTTCGGGAACGAACCGGTAGAACCCGGCGCTGCCGCGGTCCTCCGTCTCGTAGACGATCCCGGTGGCCGGATCCACGGCGACCGCCTCGTGGGTGAACCTTCCCATGGCCGGGTACGGAACCGGCTCGACCGGCCCCTCGGCATCCACCGGAACCTCGAAGACGTAGCCGTGCGGATTGCTCTGGTCGAGGCCGGTGAAGGTCTCCTCACAGGACAGCCAGGATCCGTGGGGGGTCGGACCACCCGCGCAGTTGCGCACCGTCCCGGCCAGCGTGGCGAAGGACTCGACGAGTCGCATCCCGGCCGGGTCGAAGACGAGCGTGGTGGTGCCGCCCGCGCCGAAGGAGTCGTAGCTGGGTTGGGCGAAGGCGAACCCGTTGCTCTGTTCGTGGTTGCGGATCAGTCGGACGGTGCCGTCCTCACCGGCGAACGCCGCCATACCGTCGTGGCGTGATGGTGTGGCCAGGCCGTCCCGCATGGTGCTGCCCGTCTCACCGAACGCGACGTAGGAAAACCCCGCGGGCAGCAGGAGGTCTCCGTGGGGCGGTGCCGGTTGCAGCGCACCGTAGCCGCCGTTGGCCGCGGCACGGATACTGCGCTCACCGCGCCCGGGACCGGCCGCCGCGGCGGTGTTGCTCATCAGTGCCTGCAACGCTCCGGTGGCTCCGACGAGACCGGTGGCGGCGAGGAAGCGGCGGCGGTTGAGGTGGGACGTGGCTGGTTCGGACTCGCGGTTCATCGAATCCTCCCGTGTCGGTTTCCGGGAACTCATCGATGGAACAGTGGGAAGGTAACCGGGACGTGATCACCGGCTCGACGACGACTGTCCACGAGACGGCGATCACCTGAGGAACACGGAATAACACGTTTCGGCATCGGAGCTTTCCCGCAACCGACGGGACGATCCTGCCGCGGGCCGCGAGGGCGCTCCGCGACGGGAACTCCTCGAGACTGGTCGAGGGGAGAGCGAATTCCCGTGAGACGAAAGGTGCCGTCGTCCCCCGCGCGGGGGACGACGGCACCTGACGGAGGGAAACACCGTGGTGGGAGGACTCAGGCCGGCTGCAGTACTCCCTTTGCCAACCCGAGGTTGTCCACCACCTCGCGGGTGGCCTTGGCCCGGTTGAGGCTGTAGAAGTGCAGGCCGGGTACCCCTTCGGAGATCAGGCGTTCGCACAGCTTGGTGCTCAGCTCGATTCCCGCCGCGCGGAAGGCCTTCGGGTCGTCGACCAACGGGTCCAGCACGTTGGATACCTCGGCGGGCACGGGGAGACCCGCCAGATGCTGGAACTTGCTCAGCACCTTCGGCGTGGTTATCGGCATCACCCCTGGCAGGAGCGGGGCGTGGCAGTCGCGGGCAGCGAGCCTGTCACGCAGCCGCAGGAAGTACTCCGGCTGCAGGAACAGCTGCGCCACGGCGAAGTCGGATCCCGCCCTGATCTTGTTGACCAGGTGATCGGTCTCGGTCTCGATGTCCGTCGAACGCGGATGCATGTGCGGGAAGGCTGCGACGCCGACCGAGAAATCGCCGCAGGAACGAACCAGCCGAACCAGTTCGTCGGCGTAGAGGATCCCGTCCGGATGCGGAACCCACTCCCCCATCGGATCACCGGGTGGATCTCCCCGGATAGCCAGAATGTTTTGGATACCCTCGCTCGCCAACGATCCGACGACGTGCCGGAGCTCGTCCTTGGAATGGTCCACACCGGTCAGGTGCGCCATCGGCAGCATGGTGGTTTCCTGGGCGATACGCCCGACCGTGCGAATCGTGCGGTCCCTGCTGGAGCCTCCCGCGCCGTACGTGACGGACACGTAGGCGGGGTCCAGCGGTTCCAGCTCGCGCACGGCTTTCCAGAGGATCCGCTCTTCGTCGTCGTTACGCGGCGGGAAGAATTCCACCGAGAACACGGTCCTGCCCGGCTGTAGCCGGTCCACGACCCGGGTCACGTTCTGGCCTCCTCGTGTTGTTCTCACCGGCCCGGAAACGGCCCCCGCCGGGAGCTGTCGCCCCGACAGCGGCAGCGGGGGCCGTTCCGGTCGGTAGACCGGGGCGGCCACCACCTCGGGCAGTGGCCGCCCCGGACCGCAGCAGTGTGCTGACCGAGCCGGATCAGTAGCGGTAGTGCTCCGGCTTGTACGGCCCCTCGACGTCCACACCGATGTACTCGGCCTGGGCCTTGGTCATCTTGGTGAGGTTGACGCCGAGCGCGTCCAGGTGCAGCCGGGCGACCTTCTCGTCGAGGTGCTTCGGCAGCATGTAGACGTCGCGGTCGTACTCGTCGGTCTTGTTGAACAGCTCGATCTGGGCGATCGTCTGGTTGGTGAACGAGTTCGACATCACGAAGCTCGGATGCCCGGTGGCGTTGCCCAGGTTGAGCAGCCTGCCCTCGGACAGCACGATGACGGCGTGCCCGTCGGGGTAGGTGAACTCGTGCACCTGCGGCTTGATCTCGGTCTTGGTGATGCCGGGGGTCTTCTCCAGACCGGCCATGTCGATCTCGTTGTCGAAGTGGCCGATGTTGCCCACGATGGCATTGTGCTTCATCCGGCTCATGTGCTCGGCCGTGATGACGTCGAAGTTGCCCGTGGTCGTGATGAAGATGTCGGCGGTGTCGACGACCTCCTCCATCGTCTTGACCTCGTAGCCCTCCATCGCGGCCTGCAGCGCGCAGATCGGGTCGATCTCGGTCACGATGACCCGGGCGCCCTGGCCACGCAGCGACTCGGCCGAGCCCTTGCCGACGTCACCGAAGCCGCAGATGACGGCGACCTTACCGCCGATGAGCACGTCGGTGGCACGGTTGATGCCGTCGACCAGGGAGTGGCGGCAGCCGTACTTGTTGTCGAACTTCGACTTGGTGACCGAGTCGTTGACGTTGATCGCCGGGAACAGCAGGTCACCGGACTTGACGAGCTCGTAGAGCTTGTGCACACCGGTGGTGGTTTCCTCGGTGACGCCCTTGATCTCCTTGGCGGCCTTGGTGAACCGCTGCTTGTCGTTGGCCAGGCTCTCGCGCAGCACCGAGAGCACGACCTTGAACTCGTCCGGGTCGTCCTCGGTCGGCTGCGGCACGGCACCGGCCGTCTCGAACTCGACGCCCTTCTGGACCAGCATGGTGGCGTCGCCACCGTCGTCCAGGATCATGTTCGGGCCCTGGTTGTTGGAGAAGCCCTGGAACAGCTGGTTGGTGCACCACCAGTACTCCTCCAGCGTCTCACCCTTCCAGGCGAACACCGGGACACCGGCGGGCTTGTCCGGCGTGCCGTTCGGGCCGACCACGACGGCCGCGGCGGCCTCGTCCTGGGTGGAGAAGATGTTGCAGGACACCCAGCGTACCTCGGCGCCCAGCTCCACCAGCGTCTCGATCAACACGGCGGTCTGCACCGTCATGTGCAACGAACCCGCGATACGCGCACCCTTGAGCGGCTTGCTGTCCGCGTACTCCCGGCGAGTCGCCATCAGGCCCGGCATCTCGTGTTCGGCCAGACGGATCTGGTGACGGCCGGACTCAGCCAGCTTCGGATCCGCGATGGCGAACTCGATATCTCCAGCCTTCTGCAACTTCGGGCTCATGTTTTCCCTTCCTCGTTTTCCTCTATCGGGCAGCTTTCGGCCTAGTGTCGCGCCTGCCGCCTGTCAGGTGTTGAAGTACTTGGCCTCGGGGTGGACCGCGACGATGGCGTCGGTGGACTGCTCGGGATGGAGCTGGTACTCCTCCGAGAGTTCCACGCCGATGTTCTCCGCGCCGAGCAGCTCGACGATCTTGGCGCGGTCCTCCAGGTCGGGGCAAGCACCGTAGCCGAGCGAGAACCGGGCACCGCGGTAGCCGAGCTTGAAGAACTCCTCGACGTTGTCCGGGTCCTCGGAGGCGACCGTCTCACCGGAGGACCACTGCAGCTCGCGACGGATGCGACGGTGCCAGTACTCGGCCATCGCCTCTGTCAGCTGCACACCGAGACCGTGGATCTCCAGGTAGTCCCGGTAGGCGTCGGCGGCGAACAGTTCGTTGGCGTAGTCGGCGATGGGCTGCCCCATCGTGACCAGCTGCAACGGCAACACGTCCACCTGGCCGGTGGCCTCGGCCTTCTCCTTGGAGCGGTAGAAGTCGGCCAGGCACAGCCTGCGGTCCCGCTTCTGCCTCGGGAAGTTGAACCGGAACCGTTCCGGAGCGTCCGGGGAATCCTTGTCGAGCACGATCAGGTCATTGCCCTCGGACACGCACGGGAAGTAGCCGTAGACCAGTGCCGCGTGCTGCAGGATGCCCTTGGTCGCGAGCTCGTCCATCCAGGCGCGCAGCCGGGGACGGCCGTCACTCTCGACGAGCTCCTCGTAGCTCGGCCCCTGGCCCTTCTTGGCTCCGCGCAGCCCCCACTGTCCGAAGAACGTGGCACGTTCGTCGAGCAGCGCGAGGTACTCGTTGCTGGAAAGCCCCTTGACGACCTTGGCGCCCCAGAACGGCGGCGTGGGAACCGGGACATCGGCGTCGACGTCGGAGCGGACGCTGTCGTCGCGCTCGTCGGGTTCCGGCCCCTGCTCGGCCTTGCGCTTCTCCGCGATCCGGTTGGAACGCTCGCGCCTGGCCTTGCGCTCGGCCTTCTTGGCCTGCTCCGCCTCGTCCTCCTCGGGGTTCTCACCGCGCTTGGACTGCATGATGCGGTCCATGAGCTTGAGTCCCTCGAAGGCGTCCTTGGCGTAACGCACGTCGCCCTGGTACATCTCGTCGAGATCGTTCTCGACGAAGGACCTGGTCAGAGCGGCACCACCCAGCAGAACCGGGTACTTCTCCGCGATTCCCCTGGAGTTCATCTCCTCCAGGTTGTCCTTCATGATGACCGTGGACTTGACCAGCAGTCCGGACATGCCGATCGCGTCGACGTTGTTCTTCTCGGCCTCTTCGAGGATGGTGTTGATCGGCTGCTTGATGCCGATGTTGACCACCTCGTAGCCGTTGTTGGACACGATGATGTCGACCAGGTTCTTGCCGATGTCGTGCACATCGCCCTTGACCGTGGCCAGCAGCAACCTGCCCTTGCCGCCCGAGTCGTCCTTCTCCATGTGCGGCTCGAGGTGGGCCACCGCGGTCTTCATGATCTCGGCGGCCTGCAGCACGAACGGCAGCTGCATCTGGCCCGCGCCGAAGAGGTCACCGACCGTCTTCATCCCCGACAGCAACGTGTCGTTGACGATCTCGAGCGGCTTCTTCTCCTGCATCGCCTCGTCGAGATCGGCATTCAGGCCGTTCTTCTCGCCGTCGACGATGCGCTGCTCCAACCGCTCGAACAGCGGCAGGGCCGCCAACTCCTCGGCCTTGGAGGAACCGGTGCTCTCGGCCGACTTGCCCTCGAACAGGGCCATCAGCTTCTGCAGCGGATCGTAGGCGTCCTCGGTCTCGGTGGCCTCGGTCCGCCGGTCGTAGACGAGGTCCAACGCGACCTGGCGAGATTCCTCGTCGATCTTGTTCATCGGCAGGATCTTGGACGCGTGCAGGATGGCACTGTCCAGACCGGCTTCCCGGCACTCGTTGAGGAAGACCGAGTTGAGTACCTGACGGGCCGCGGCGTTGAGACCGAACGAGACGTTGGACAGACCGAGCGTGGTCTGCACCTCCGGGTGCCGCGTCTTGAGCTCCCGAATGGCATTGATCGTCTCGATGGCGTCCTGCCGGACCTCCTCCTGACCGGTGGTGATCGGGAACACCAGGAGGTCGATGATGATCGCGGACTTGTCCAGACCCCAGTTTTGGGTCAGATCCTCGATGATCCGCTCGGCCACCCGCAGCTTCCACTCGGCGGTGCGGGCCTGGCCTTCCTCGTCGATGCAGGTGCACACCACGGTGGCGCCGTGCTCGACGGCCATCTTCATGACCCGGTCGTAGCGACCGCCCTCCTCGGTGCCGTCCTCGTAGTTGATCGAGTTGATCGCGCACCGACCGCCGAGGTGCTCCAGACCGACCTCGATGACCTCGGCCTCGGTGGAGTCCACCATGACCGGCAGCGTTGAGGCAGTGGCCAGCCGAGAGGCCAGCTCACGCATGTCGTGGGTGCCGTCGCGGCCCACGTAGTCCACGCACAGGTCGAGCATGTGCGCGCCCTCGCGTGTCTGCCCCTTCGCGATCTCGACACAGTCCTCGTAGCGCTCCTCCAGCATCGCCTCGCGGAACGCCTTGGAACCGTTGGCGTTGGTGCGCTCACCGACGTTGAGGAGCGAGGCTTCCTGCTCGAACGGGATCGCCTGGTACATCGAGGAGATCGAAGGAACGATCTCGGGGGTCCGCTCGGGGGGATTGAGGGGCGAGACGGCCTCGGCGACCTGGCGAACGTGTTCGCCGGTCACACCACAGCAACCACCGACCAGCCGCGCGCCGTAGTTGTTGGCGAAGTCGACCAACGCGTCGGCCAGCTCAGCGGGCTGCAGGGGGTACACCGCGCCGTTGGGGCCCAGTTCCGGCAGGCCCGCGTTCGGCATGACCGAGATCGGCACCCGCGCGTGATCGGCCAGCACCCGCAGGTGCTCGCTCATCTCGGCGGGCCCGGTCGCGCAGTTCATGCCGATCATGTCGATGCCGAGTGGCTCCAGCGCTGTCAGCGCCGCGCCGATCTCGGAACCGACCAGCATGGTGCCGGTCTGCTCCACGGTGACGTGGGCGATGATCGGAACCCACTTCCGCTGCGTGGCCATCGCGCGCTTGGCCGCGACGATGGACGCCTTGGTCTGCAGCAGGTCCTGCGAGGTCTCGACCAGGATCACGTCGACTCCGCCGTCGAGCATGCCCAGTACCTGCTCGTAATAGGCGTCCCGCAGGTCGGCGTACGGCGCGTGTCCCAGGGTGGGCAGCTTGGTACCCGGTCCCATCGACCCCAGAATGAAACGCGGCTTCTCCGGCGTGGAGTACTCGTCGCAGCACTCCCTGGCCAGCGCCACGCCCTTCTCGGAGAGGTCCCGGATCCTGTCCTCGATCCCGTACTCACCGAGGTTCGGCAGGTTGCAGCCGAACGTGTTCGACTCGATGGCGTCCGAGCCGTTCTTCAGGAAGCCCCGGTAGACCGAGCGCACGACGTCGGGGCGCGTCTCGTTGAGGATCTCGTTGCAACCTTCGAGGTTGTTGAAGTCCTCCAGGGTCAGGTCGTGCTCCTGCAGCGCCGTACCCATGCCGCCGTCCCCGACGAGCACACGTTCGGCGATGGCCGTGAGAAACCCGCTCGGGTCGTTGTCCCGCCGGCCCGATTCTTCCTGTTTCGTCATCACGCTGCCTTCCCGAACGCTTCAGCGAAGCACGGACTCGATCTCGCCCGCGGCCTGCTTGCCGTAGGCCTCGGCGAACCTCGAAACGAACGAGCCCTTCTCGACCTCGTATTCCTGCGGCCCGTCGGTTTCCAGGGATGTTGTCGCCAGGGTGCACCCGAGCTGAATGGAACGCTCGAGCCCCAGACCGTTGGCCAGACCGGCCAGGAAGCCCGCACGCAGCGCGTCGCCCACGCCCGTGGGGTCGCCGACCTGCTTGGGCTTGACCGGGGCGATCTCTACCGTCTCCGCCGACTTGGACTCGATGCGCACACCGTGCTCACCGAGCGAGGTGACCCACATGCCGACCTGGTCGAGCACCTCGGCGTGCGACATGCCGGTGCTCTGCAGCAGCAGACTGTGCTCGTACTCGTTGGTGAACAGGTACTTGGCACCCTCCACCAGCTTACGGATCTGCGGCCCGTCCATGAGAGCGAGCTGCTGGCCCGGGTCCGCGACGAACTCGAAACCGCGATCGCGGCACTCCTGGCTGTGGCGCACCATCGCTTCCGGATCGTTGGCCGAGACGATCACGAGGTCCAGGCCGCCCACCCGGTCGGAGATGGGCTTGAGCTCGATCTCGCTGGCCTCGGACATCGCACCGGGGTAGAACGAGGCGATCTGGTTCTGGCTCTCGTCGGTGGTGCAGGTGAACCGAGCGGTGTGCGCCGTCTTGGAGGTGTGGACCGCACTGGTGTCGACACCGTGCCGGTCCAGCCACGCGCGGTACTCGGCGAAGTCCTCGCCGACCGCACCCACCAGCAGCGGCGTCACGCCGAGCTGGCCGAGGCCGAAGGTGATGTTGCCCGCGACGCCGCCGCGGCGCACCTCAAGCTGGTTCACGAGGAAGGAAAGCGAGACCTGATCGAGCCGATCGGCGATGAGCTGGTCGGCGATCTTGCCCGGGAAGGACATCAGATGGTCGGTGGCGATTGAACCGGTCACCGCAATTTGCACTGGGAAAACTCCTTCACCAGGGCCGGTGACCGTGTCGCGGCACCGGCCCGCGGTCGTGGATGAGCGAACCTGGCATTGCTCGCCACGCCGCGGGGCGCGGAAGCTTCCGCGCCCCGCGGCGTCGACGAAACGTCGCTATGCGGCTGTCAGAGGCCCGCGGCGCTCTTCAGAGCCTCGACGCGGTCGGTGCGTTCCCAGGGCAGGTCCACATCCGTACGCCCGAAGTGCCCGTAGGCCGCCGTCGGCGCGTAGATCGGCCGCAGCAGGTCCAGATCCCGGATGATCGCCGCCGGACGCAGGTCGAACACCTCGTTGATCGCCGCCTGAATCTTGACCGGATCCACGTTCTCGGTGCCGAACGTCTCCACGAACAGCCCCACCGGAGCCGCCTTACCGATCGCGTAGGCCGTCTGCACCTCGATCCGGTTCGCCAAGCCCGCGGCCACCGCGTTCTTGGCCACCCACCGAGTCGCGTACGCCGCCGACCGGTCCACCTTCGACGGGTCCTTACCCGAGAACGCGCCACCACCGTGCCGCGCCATACCACCGTAGGTATCCACAATGATCTTGCGGCCCGTCAGACCACAATCACCCATCGGACCACCCGTGACGAACCGACCCGTCGGATTCACCAGCAGGCGCAGATCGGTGGTGTCGAGGCCGACACGCTCGATCTCCGGGTTGATGACGTGCTCACGGATGTCGGGAGCCAGCATGGCGTCGAGGTCGATGTCGCCCGCGTGCTGCGTGGACAGCACGGCGGTGTCCAGCCGGACCGGCTGGTCCCCGGCGTACTCGACCGTGACCTGGGTCTTGCCGTCGGCACGCAGGTAGGGCAGCACACCCTCGGTGCGGACCCTGGTGAGCCTGCGGGACATGCGGTGCGCCAGAGCGATCGGCAGCGGCATCAGCTCGTCGGTCTCGTTCGAGGCGTAGCCGAACATGAGCCCCTGGTCACCGGCACCCTGCTGGGCGATCTCGTCGATGACACCATCGACACGGGACTCGTGCGCGGTGTCGACACCCTGACCGATGTCCGGCGACTGCGCGTCGATCGAGACGTTGATGCCGCAGGAATCGCCGTCGAAGCCCTTGGCCGAGTTGTCGTACCCGATCTCCAGGACCTTCTCCCGCACGATCGCGGGCAGATCCACGTCGGCGGCGGTGGTGACCTCACCGGCCAGGTGCACCTGGCCCGTGGTGATCATGGTCTCCATGGCCACACGCGAACGCGGGTCCTGCGCCAGCATCGCGTCCAGGATCGCATCGCTGATCGAGTCGGCCATCTTGTCCGGGTGGCCCTCGGTCACGGACTCACTGGTAAACAACCTGCGGTTCATCTCAGTCACGGCTGATCTTCACCTCACTGCTTGTTACTTCGATTATTCTTCGTACTCGACGGCCTGTCATGCCTTGGCGTGGATGATGCCCCAGGCAAGGTTCCCGCCATTGCCGCCCTGCACCCAGTTGCGCAGGCCGGTCTTCATGCGAGTCCGGTATTCCTCGCCGATGAAGTCGGCGAGTTCGTTCTCCCGGCTTTCCAGAACTTCCAGCACCCGGCCGTAGTGCAGCGGCAGGTACTCGCTGAGATCCTCGAACTCGACGTTCTGCAGCCCGAGCCTGCTCAGCTCCTTGCGGTAGAAGCCGGGGGATCCGAGCGAGTCCAGGTGCAGCCGGTCCAGAATCGGCCCGAGAGCGCTCTTCTCGGCCGAGTCGGCGGCCATCGGATCGGTGAACAGCACCGAGCCCTTGGGTTTGAGGACCCTGGAGATCTCCTCCATCACCCTGGTGCGGTCACCGCTGTGCAGGAAGGAGTCCTGCGACCAGACGATGTCGAAGGCATTGTCCTGGTAGGGAATGTCCTCGAACGAGCCGTCGGCCACCTCGATGAGGTGATCGAGCCCCTCGGCACGGCTGATCTCGCGGTTGCGCTGGTTCTCCACCTCGCTGAGATTGAGGCAGGTCACCTTGCAGCCGTAGGTGCGCGCCAGGTAGCGGGCGGCACCGCCGTAGCCGGCACCCAGGTCCAGGATGGTGGTGTTGGCGTCGATGTCGACCTTGCTCGCCATCCGCTGGACGGTGCGCTCGCTCGCGGCGGCGATGTCCTCCTGCGGAGTCTGGTAGAGACCGACGTGGATGTCGTTTCCTCCCCAGACGTGGTAGTAGAAGTTGTCCGCGTCCTCGGAGTTGTAGTAGTCCCGCGCGGTGTGCACCGCGTTGGAGTACATGTCCAGGAACTCGTCCTCGGTACGGTAGTTCTTCTCCGCCACGTGGATGAAGAAGTCCGGCTCCGTGTCACCGTAGGTTTCCTGAAAGTCACCGTAGGTGTCAATCCGCTGGAAGCCGACCTCACGCATGAGCCGCCGGACGTAGTCCTTCCGCAGCGGGTACATGTTCAGGAAGAATTCGGACTTGTCCGGGAACGTGTACTTGAACCGGGCCAGACCGTCGTCGATGTGGTCCGGCTCGGCGGAAACGTCCTCACCGGCGTAGTAATAGGTGTGCTTACTGGAGAAGCCGGTGTCCAGAATGGAATCGTAGTTACGCTGGTCGATGATCAGAACACCGTCGTGCTTGAGCATCGCGTAGAACTCCGCCAGCGTTTTGCGGCGGTCCCGCTCCGAGAACAGGTGGGTAAACGAGTTACCCAGGCAAATGATCGCGTCGTATTCACCGTGCACGTCGCGGTTGAGCCAGCGCCAGTCCGCGTTGACCACGCGCAGAATGTGGCCGCCGTACTCCAGTCCGTTACTGAAGGCCTTGGCCAGCATCTGCGGACTGCCGTCCGCGCTGACGGTCTCAAAACCCTCTTCGAGCAGCCGGACCGAGTGGAAACCGGTCCCGGTCGCTGCGTCCAGCACGGTCTTGACACCACGGGCACGCAATTGATCGATGAAGAAGGTCCCCTCGCTCTCGTAGCGAGCCTTCCAATCGATCAGATCGTCCCACTTGTCGACGAATCCACCGACATACTCTTGAGTGTAGTGATCAGTGTCGCGTACTTCCAACGGATTGTCGCCGAACGCCTGCTCCTCGAGGTGAACCGAGTCCTGGTCGTTCGACCCCTGGTCACCACGTGCAAGATCGTCCACGCTCTTGGTCATACTCAGCTCCCACTCGCGTTGGTCAAGCGCCACTGCATCGCTCGGAACCACGGTGAATTCACCGTCCCGAGCCTTCACGGGCGCGCCGGGGCACCTCACAAGGGGCACACCGCACCGGTGCGGGCAGCCAACTGGCGGGCCGCGCACTGGCACCGGTCAGCACACTCGGTCGGCACCTTTGCCGCCCGATCCCGACGCAGATTCCGTACGCCGAGAACCCAACTTATTCGCATTCACGAAAAATGCAAGCACATTCAGCTGTGACCCTAATCATAGAAATAGGATGATCGCGTGATTCGCACAGTTACCCTAAGTAAAAAATAGGCTGTCACCAGGGAAAGTTTAGTTTTTCGCGCCAGGGGTCACGATCCGGCAAAGGCAATCACGCCAAAGATGCAGTACAATGCGCGTGCGCCACATACCACAACGAAGACGAATAGTGCAACCGTACGATCCGATGAAATAAACAACGCGAACCCGGTGCCGCACTGATTCTTTATTCGCCTGTGCCCCTTCCATCGAAGGCGGGACCCCGGATGTTACGCCCCGGCTCCGCTCGGGGTGGGATACCCCACTCTTCCGCGGAGAAGGCACTGTTCGTCCAGGTCAACACCACTTCTCCACGAGAAGAATGATCAATGACTCACAAACCCGTCGACAGCACCTCGCGAGATCCGCGAAATCGACCCTTTTCCCACTTTATTATTGTCGACAATCATTCTAATCGATTGTGCTGGATTCCTGTTCCGCCGTCCGGACGCCACTCGTCCGGGGAACACGGACCCGAGCGCCCCACCCCGCCCGCCTGAACGACGCACTCCGAGCCGCTCGCCCCGCGAGCCGCGGAAGTGGTCGCCGCCCGGAACCGCGTCTCGCCTCGTCCACGGACTCGCGACGCTCGGAACCGGTACTCGCGCTCCGGCGTCGGTGTTGCCCGAGCCGGACCGTCGCCGCCAGCTCGGCGCGTCTGCCGGATGACACGCGAACGAGCTCCCAAACTGACGCTGTGCCGCCATTCGACTTCACAGTGTTGCACCGGACGGAGCAATCTCGTGCACCGGTGTTGACGTGAGATGTGTTCTGGCTCATTAATGTTTGTTAATGGTGATTTAAGTCCGGTTGTGTTGCTCTTTGTTGTTGTATGTGCTTCCGAAGTGGAGGCTGCGACGCTCTCAACACGGATGAGGATCGCCCGAGACCGTGAGGAGGATCGATGCAGTCACGACCACCGCGTCGTGTGACGGCCAAGCACCTGGGTGTGCTCTCCATGGCCGCCGCGTTGGCGCTGGGTGCCGCTCCGGCGGCGGCAGCTCATCCCGTCGGGCACCAGCCATCGGCTGAAGCACCACTGACCACGCCGTGGACGGATCAGGTGGGACCGGACAACGCGCTACCCGAGTACCCGCGCCCCCAGCTGAAACGCGAGCGTTGGCAGAACCTGAACGGCGAATGGGAGTACGCGGGCGGTGCCGCTCCGCCGGACCGGAACCAACGGGAGCTGGGCGAACGGATCCTGGTCCCCTACCCGGTCGAGTCCACGCTGTCCGGCATTCAGCGGCACGACGACCACATGCTCTACCGGCGCCACTTCCGGGTGCCGCCCCACTGGCGGGGTGACGAGCTGCTGTTGCACTTCGGAGCCGTGGACCAGGAGGCAACGGTTTGGGTCAACGGCGAGCGAGTCGGTTCCCACCAGGGCGGTTACACCTCCTTCACGGTCGACGTGACCGAAGCGCTGCGACCGGGAGCACGGCAGCGGGTAACCGTGGCTGCCACGGACACCAACGAACGGGGCCGGTACCCCATCGGCAAACAGACCGACACTCCCGGTGGGATCTTCTACACCGGTTCCTCCGGCATCTGGCAGACCGTGTGGCTGGAACCGGTCTCACGGACACACCTGACGGAACTGAACATCACACCGCACCTCGAGGCGGAGACGTTCCGGCTGGAACCCGAGATCCGCGGCTCGCGAGCCGCGAGCGTGGAAACGGTGATCTCGCGTCCCGAAGGCGGGGTGGTCTCACGAACTACCACGGAAGCTGGATCGACCGTACGGGCACCGGTGCCGAACCCGCGCACGTGGAGCCCCGAGGATCCCTACCTCTACGACCTGACCGTGCGCCTGTTGGATGCCGACGGCCGTGAACTGGACCGCGTCGCCAGCTACGCGGGGATGCGTTCGATCGGGCTGGTCAAGGACTCTCGGGGCAGACAACGAATCGCCCTCAACGGGAAGATCCTGTTCCAGCAGGGAATGCTCGACCAGGGGTTCTGGCCGGACGGGCTGCACACCCCGCCCACCGACGAAGCGATGCGCCACGACATAGCGCAGGCCAAGCGGATGGGCTTCAACATGCTCCGCAAGCACATCAAGGTCGCTCCGAAACGCTGGTACTACTGGGCCGACCGGATGGGCATGCTGGTTTGGCAGGACATGCCCTCTCTGACGGCCCAAACCGGCGGCACCAACGGCGTGCCCTCGGAGGAGGCCCGGACGAAGTTCGAGGCCGAGGCCACCGCCGTGGTCGATCAGCTCGACAGCGTGACCTCGCTGGTGACCTGGGTGCCGTTCAACGAGGGATGGGGTGAGTTCGACACCGCACGCATCACGGAGCGGATCCAGCGGCGGGACCCCAGCAGACTCGTGAACGCCGCCAGCGGTGTGAACTGCTGTAACTCACTGCCTGACACGGGCGCGGGTGACATCTACGACGATCACACCTACGTGGGGCCGGGTACCCCGGAGGCCACCCCCGAACGAGCGGCGGTCGACGGTGAGTATGGCGGCCTCGGACTGGTCGAGCAGGGGCACCTCTGGCCGGGCCAACCGGGAGCCTACGAGATGACCGACACTCGGGCAGAACTCACCGAGCGCTACGGCCAGCTCAGCGACGAGTTGATCAGCGCGATCGAGCGGAACGGTCTGTCGGCTGCGGTCTACACCCAGGTCTCGGACGTGGAGAACGAGGTCAACGGGCTGATGACCTACGACAGGAAGATCACCAAGCCGGATGTCGCCTCGATTCGCGCGGAGAACGAGGCGATCATCGAAGCCGGCAGTCCGTGACCTCCTCGTAATCGACCCGGTGGACGAACCGTGTGTTCGTCCACCCGGCCTTCTCCACCAGAAGAACCCGAAGACCCCGCTCGGAGAACTCCGGGCGGGCTTCGACAGAAAGGGAGTCCCCATGACCGACGTCGGGCCCACGAGGAGCGACTGGAGCAGGCGCGGGGCGTTGACCACTCTCACCGCGACGACCGCGGCCGCGGCGCTGGGCGGCAGAGCCGCCGCGCGCTCCGCCGGAAGCAAGCACCACTTTCCCGGCCACCGGGATCGGGAACAGAGCGCGAACGGCAGGCTCTACGAGATCCGTTCGGGGCACCACCGCGCGCTCGTGGGTGGGGTGGCGGCCACCCTGCTCTCCTGGCGGGTGGCGGACGAGGAAATGCTGCTGACCCATCCCCCGGACGAGGTGGGTGAGGGCTTCCAGGGCAAAACGATCCTGCCCTGGCCAAATCGGATCGATCGGGGAACCTACGAGTTCAACGGCGAGCGGTTGCAGGTTCCGATCAACGAACCATCGAGGCAGGCGGCACTGCACGGCCTGATGAACTTCGTGGAGTGGGAACCGGTGCGCCACCGAGCCGACAGCGTGTCGCTGCGGTACTTGTTGCACCCGCAGTACGGCTATCCGTTCCGCATGGCGTTCCTGGTCGAGTACAGCGTCGACCGCCACGGTGTGCGGTGCACGCTGACCGCCGAGAACAGGGGCAGTCACGAAGCGCCCGTGGGATGGGCGAACCACACCTACATCGCCGCCGGGACGGGTGGCACCGACGGCATGGAGCTGCGGCTGCCCGCGGCGACCTACTACCGCACCAACGACCGGCTCATCCCGACGGGTACCGCCCCGGTCGCGGGCACCGAGTACGACTTCCGAAGTGGTAGGACCATCGGTTCGACCACGATGGACACGGCCTTCAAGGATCTGGCACGGAATCGGCGCGGCCACGCGACCGTACGATTCGGGCGCACCGACGGACCCGATGTGCTGCTGTGGGTGGACGAGTCCTACGGCTACCTCCAGGTCTACACCGATGACGCCCCCAGCGAGCAGCGTCCGCAGCCTGCCCGTTCGGGAATCACGGTGGAACCGAACACCTGCCCGCCGAACGCGTTCGTGACCGGCGAGGCCGTGCGAGTGCTGCGTCCCGGCGAACGGCACACCGGAACCTGGGGCCTGCTGGCCCCCTGGTGAGGGCAGTGCTTTTACCCCGGTGCGAGCGGTGTTTTCGGTACGGGCGGTCCGCTCGTGCCGAAAACACCACGACGCAGCGCCGACCCACGAATCCGCGCGGAACTCGTGGGCGCCGAACTCCGGTCAGCCCGCCTGATCCTCGTCAGGAGGCTCCAGCAGACTGTGTCGCACCGCGAGGGTCGCGGCCTCCAGCCTGGAGTGCACGCCCAGTTTACCCAGCAGTGCCTGCACGTGTGTCCGTACCGTCGTGCTGGACACTCCCAGTTGCTTGGCCATGGTCGTGGTACGAGCCCCCGAGACGAGCAGACGCAGGCAGTCCTGCTCCCGAGGTGTCAACGACATTCGCGGCGAGGCGCGATCGCGGTTGTTCGGCAGGTTGACACTGGTGCGACGACCGTCGGGGAAACGTGGCAAACGGGTGACCGGTTCCCCCGCCGCGGCCTTGCCCACGGCCTCCACGAGGGCGGTCAGTCCGCACATCTTGGTGACGTAACCGATGGCCCCCTCCCGCATCGCGCGGCGCATACCCTCCGCGTCGGAGTCCGCGGTGAGCAACAGCACCCGCATTCGTGATCCACCGGCGGCCGTGATCTCGTCCAGGCGATTCAGTGAGTCGCCATCTGTGAAGAACCTCTCCAGTACGCATACGTCGGGTTTGTTGCGACGCACGCTGCGTACGGTCTCGGTGATGCTGTGCGCGGTGTCCAGCACGTTGAGTCCCCGCTGTGGGAGCACCGTCACCAGTGCCTCCACGAACACCGTGTGATTGTCCCCCAGCACCAGGTCAGCCATTGTTTTCCCCCTCGTGGTCAGCCGTGATCCCGCCGGAGCTCGTTCGCGGTGCACCACGGAGCCCGGTTCACGCTCACGGCCTCGACAAACCGATGTGGACACGTCCCCTACGCGTCCACCGGCGTTTCAGTGCGGCCGGGCTCGGGCGGCCCCACCGCCGACTCGGGTTCGAAAGAGCACCACAGTCGCCACACTGGTGTTATACCCGTTGCGAACGAACCGCGCACGCTCTGTCGTTTTCCGAATCCGTTACGTAGTAAACGATTCATTCTCCCCGGTAAACGAATCCCAGCTCGCGGGTGACCGCCGCGATGCCGAACCGCTCGCCGTCGATGCCGCGATTACCCGCACTCCCCATGCGGGCCCGTTCGGCCGGGTCGTCCAGCAGGCCGGAGAGCGCTCCGGCCAACAGATCGGGGCGGCGTGGCGGAACCAGCACCCCGTTGTGTCCTGGCACGACGAGGTCCGGAACAGCGTTGACCGCGGTGGCAACCACGGGGAGGCCACACAGCATGGCCTCGATCACCGCCAATGGCAATCCTTCGTACCTGCTGGGCAGGACGAACACGTCGAAGGCAGGCAACAGCTCGGCGACGTCCGAGCGCTGACCCGCGAACACGAAACGGTTCCCGAGCCTGTCCCGCGCCAAACGTTCGATCCGGTTCCGCAGCTCTCCCGCGCCGAGCCAGACTCCACAGACATCCGTTCGGGGCAGCCGGGCCAGTGCGTCGACGAGGTCCTCCGGTGCCTTCTGGTAGGTCAGTCTCCCAACAGCACCGACGACCAGCCGGTCCTCGGGGAGGCGAAGCGCGCGACGGGCTCGTCGTCGACTCTCGGTGTTCGCACGGGGCGACTCCAGCGAAACGGGAACGCCGACGGCGCGGATCCGCTCGGGAGCGGCCAGCCCGAGCCGCACCGCCTCGTTCGCGACGCCGTCCCCCACACACAGCACATCGTCGGTGAGTCTGCCCAGCAGCCGTTCCACCGCCGCGTAACACACTCGCAGCCACCGGGGCTGAAACCGGTGGAACGGGAATCCGTGGTACGTGTGCACCACTCGCGGCACCGCTGACAGTCGAGCGGCCACCCGCCCCAACGCCCCGGCCTTGGCGGTGTGGGTGTGTACGACGTCGAACTCCCCTCGGGCGAACAACGCGGTCAGCCGGAACAGCGCGACGAGATCCCACCACGGGAGGATCGGCTTGCGCAGCGCCGGTTCCACCACGACGTCGATCCCGGCCCGTTCGGCACTTCGCACCAGTTCTCCGGCGCTGCCGGTGACGAGGGTGACCGGCCAGGAGTCGGCATGCTGTGCGAGCGCGCAGCGCAGGGCCACCAATCCGGCCCCACCTTCCAGCCGCGTGATGACGGTGGCCACCCGTGGGTGCTCGCCCATGTCGTCTACCGAGGCAGGGCGCGCACGGCGTTTTCCGAGAGGGCGGGCATCTTCTCTCCGGAACTCGCGAGCATGGCCGCCTCGAGTTGAGTGTGCACGTTGAGCTTGGTGAGGATGCCACGAGTGTGCTTGCGAACCGTCTGCACGGATATGAAGAGTTCGGCGGCTATCTGCCGACCACGTTTGCCCTCTGCCATGACGGCCAGCACTTCGCGCTCGCGCACGCTCAGGACCGCGAGCGGATCATTGCCCGCCCCGGTGGGACCGGCCTCCTGGCGCAACGCGCACAACACCTCACCGAGCACTTCGGGGGGATACCAGGCGTGTCCGCGACCGACCAACCGAATGACCTCCACCAGTTCGGTGATGCCACGTTCCTTGGGCAGCCAGGCGGCCGCACCGGCCCGCGCGGCGCGCACCGCAAGCCCCGAGTCGGGGGTCGAGGTCAGCACCACCACCTTCATCTCGGGAGACACTTCCTCGAGTCTTCGTAACACTTCGCGCACACGATTTCCCAGTACCGCGATGTCGACGACAACAACGTCCGGCCAGGCGATTCGCGCCCGATGGAGCAGATCCGTCTCGCTCGGATACGAGCTGTCGGAGACCCAGAGGTCCGATTCGGTGGACAGGTACTGCGTAAGAGCCTCGACGAACATACGCTGTTCGTCCACGAGCAACAGGCGGAGCATGTTCCCCCCAGGAAACGGCTGGCGCGATTACCTCCCGTACCGGCGAATTCTGCAGTAGCCGCACAGCACGCGCAGCACGAAGAACGCCGCTCCAGCGGCGCACGAGACGTTTTCAGCGCCGAACGAGGTGGGATTCACGCTCCTGAACCACTGGAGGTGGGGACATCGGCCTCGACCGAAAGGCTCGGTTCCACCGGTGATGGCGCGGGAGCACGCCGTCCCGGACTCCGCCACCGCCCCGTCGACCTGGTCAGCCACGCCATCGGGAGGGTGTACAGCGACAGGGCGGCATCCAGTATCCGCAGGAACAGGAAGAAGGCACCGAACACGAGAAATCGTGGTTTGCGAAGCGCCAGAGCCACCAGCAGGGTCAGGGAGAGGTCCACGACCACCACACCCAGCAGCAACGAGAACAGGCTGACGTAGCCGGACACCGCGTCGTGCAGTGGCCCCAGCACTACGAGATCGGCCGTGCCCGGCAACAGCAGCGGCAACAGCAGCAGCAGGAGAATCAGCGGCAACGCGACCATCAACAGGCTGCTGGTGAGCAGTTCGGTCAACAGCAGCAACAGCATGCAGGTGAACAGATTGATCCTGGGGCGATGTCTGCGTACGGTCTGCCACAGTCCCAGCGCCCAGCGCTTGGTCTGCCGAACGTAGTCGCGAAGGTTGTCCGGATCCTGGGTCACCGCCACCGCGGCGGGCGTGAAACCGACCTTGCCGAGCCGCTTCTGATACACCTCGAAGGTCATGTTGAAGTCCTCGATGACCAGACCGGGTGGATTCATCTCGATGTGGGGCAGCACCTCGGTGCGATACATACTGGCGAAGCCGGGGACGATGTGCGTGGCGTTGCACCGCAGCCAGGTCTGACCGAACTTGAGCAGGTACTGACTCAGCGCATAGATCCGCTGCCGGTGGCACACCAGCAACCTGCCCAGTGGAGAGAGTCCGCCGCGGTCCCAGTCGGTGCGTACGAAGCCCGCGACCGCGGCGACCTTCGGATCGCCGAACAACGGCAGCGCCGCGCGGAAGTAGTTCCTGTCGAGCCGGGTGTCGGCGTCCAGCAGCAGCACGGCCGGATACTGCTCGACGAGGTGGAATCGCTCGATCGCCTGTTGCAGCGCGCCCGCCTTCCCCACGTTGCTCCAGGTGCTGATCACGTGCACGCCCGCCTGTTCGGCGAGTTCGACGGTTCGGTCCGTGGAGCCGTCCGAAACCACGTACACGTTGGCGCGCGGCACGAGCTCGGTCACCGACTCCAGACTGTCGGTGATCACGAGCTCCTCGTTGTGGGCGGCCATGAGCACCGCCACCCGATCGGTGCCGAAGGGGGCTTCACCCCCCGCGCCCCATCTCCGCCCAAGGTCGGTGTCACCGGGAAAGCAACCGGAGCCTCGGAGCGAGAACGGTGCTCGGATCCGGCGTGCCACGCGGTCGTAGCACGCGGCGCAGCTCGTGGTGATCCTCCGGAGCAGCCCCATACTGCCCCAGAGCACGAAATTCGCCCCGAAAATCAGCACGGCCACAAGCCACCACGGAAGCACCTGGCCACCTCCTACACACCCGAACCACTTCGTGGACGGACGTCATCGGCGTGCCCGCTCGGAACGACGGGCCACGGGAAAGGTCTGACGTAGTCGCGGCCAGGTGGCGGGATCGGCCGGGCCGTACATCCACAGGTAGACGCCACCGATGCCGGAACGGTCCGCCACTCCGAGCTTGGCGTGCGAGCTGGCCGCGTTCTCGAACCACACTTCGTGCCGCGTCCCGTTCGTGTCGGTGTAGCGGAACCACGGGGTACGGCTGTCCTCGTCGAACCGGATACGCACGTCGTGCCGCCGCGCGATTCGAGTGGCATCGCCCCAGGTCACCGGCTGCCCCTTGCCCTGTGACCAGTCGTATCCGTAGAGCGGTATTCCCAGCACGATCTTCTCGGGCGGTATGGTGCCGCGTGCGTAGTCGAGCACGTCTCGTATCCAGTCGACCGGCGCCACCGGGCCGGGCGGCGAGGTCGACCAGTGCCGGTCGTACCCCATCAGCCGCACCTGGTCCGCGGCTCGGCCGATGGCCGCGTAGTCCTGCGCGACGTTGCGTTCGTCGTAACCACGCCTGCTGGCCTTGGCGAACACCGCCACCGACAGTGTTCTGTCGTGGGCATGCAGCGCCTTCGCCAATTCCCGGACCAGCACGCTGAACTCGTCGCGGTCCGCTGCCTTGAGGTCCTCGTAGTCGATGTCGATACCGGCGTAGTCGTTGGAAAGCACCAGCTCGACGATCTCCCGTACGTGCTGCCGCCTGCGCTGGGGATCGTGCAGGATCGGAGCCACCGAGTCGTAGGACCAGGCACCGTGGGTCATGTTCGCCACGCTGGGGGTGAACCGCAGTTCGGTTTTCCGCAGCGAGCTCAGGGCCTCACGGGTCTGTTCGGCTCGGTCCGCGGGGATTTGGCTGACCACGTGGCCCTGGGGGTCGAGCCCGTACATCCAGGGGGAGACCTCGGTGAACCCCGCTGTGTGCCGCAGCACCTCCGAGGCCCCGCCCTGAAAGTTCCAGAACGGCAGGGCGGCGACCACCTCACCGGAGCCGGCGGCGGGGCGCGGAGTCGGGTCGCGTCGGACCGAAAGCACAACCAGTAGCAACGTCAGGCACAGCACCGCCACCCCTCCCACGAGTGCGATGCGCCGCACCCTGGATCCGAGCACGACGAACCGCCGGGTTCCGGCCTTCCCACGCATGAGCACACCCCCAACCGCGCTTCAGCCGGTCTCGCCACGACCCGATCTGGCGGTGACGCCCTCCCCTGCGCGGGTGTGCTCGTCGACGACGGACCTGATGATCGAGTCCAGGTCGTGGGCGGGCCGGAAATCGACCAGCTCCCGCGCCAACGAACAGTCGGGCACACGCCGCAGCATGTCCTCGTAACCGGAGCCGTAGACGGCCTCGTAGGGGCTGTGCACGATGTCGCTCGGAGAGCCGGTGGTGGCTATCACCCGGTGCGCGAGTTCCTCGATCGAGACCTGTTCGGTACTGCCGAGATTGACCGCACGACCGCGTGCCGAGTCACTGTGCACCAGCGAGACCAGTGCGGGAACCACGTCGTCCACATGGCAGAAACAACGAATCTGCTCGCCGCTCCCGAAAACCGTGAGCGGGTGCCCGCGAAGCGCCATCGAAACGAAACGGGGCAGCACCATGCCGTAGCGACCGCTCTGCCCGGGGCCGACGGTGTTGAACAGCCGCACGATGACCGCCCACAACCCCTGCTCGTCCACCAAGGACCTGGTCATGCTTTCGTCGACGGCTTTGGCCTCCGAATAGGACCACCGCGACTTCAACGGCGAACCGAGGACCCTGTCGTCGTCCTCGGTGAGGCCGATCTTGTCGTTCTTCCCGTATATCTCGCTGGTGGAGGCGATCAGCACCCGGCTGTCGTTTCGGTGGGCCGCCTCCAGCACGCGATGGGTGCCGTGGATGTTGGTGAGCAGGCTTTCCAGTGTGCGGTCGCGGATGACGAAGGCCCCGACGGCGGCAGCGAGGTGGAAAACCACGTCACAACCAGCCGTGGCCCGCTCCACGATCTCCCTGTCCACGATGCTGCCCGGGACCGGGTGCAGGCGTTCGTGATCGGCCAACCCCGCGAGATTGGCCCAGTCCCCCGTGCTGCCGTCGTCCAGCGCGACGACCGTGTGTCCCGCCGTGAGCAAATACCGAACCAGGTGTGACCCCACGAACCCCGCGGCCCCGGTGACGAGTGCTCTCATGGCTTCACCCCCGAACTCGCGGGGTCCTCGACGGCCCCCTGCTGGCGCACCCGTCGTCCGTCACGGCGGCCGCTCAGCAGATCGTCGTAGAGCCGGTCGATCCGCTCGGTGACGGCGTCCATCCCGTACAACTCCCGCAGCTCGGGCACCTGGGTACGTGGCCGGGCGGCTGACAGCTCCGCGAGCAACGCGGACCGCAGCTCCTCGACCTCGCCCGCCACCTCGATCGCACGGTCGGTGTTGACCCCGTCCAGTGCCGGGCAGGTGGTGTAGAGCACCACGAGCCCGTTGGCAAGGGCCTCGAGTACCGACAACCCGAACGTCTCCTGCTTGGAGCAGGCCACGAAGAGGTCCAGCGCGGACAGCACGGACGCCACGTCGCTTCGCTTGCCCGCGAAGATCACCTTGTCGGAGACCCCGTTGGCTTCCGCGAGTTCCTCCAACCGTTGCCGGTCCGGACCGTCACCCACCAGCAACAGCCTGGTCTCCTCGTCCAACAACGGGGTGGCGGACTCTATGAGCAGGTCGAACCGTTTGTTCGGATCGAGCCTGCCGAGTACTCCGACCACACGGTGTCGCTCGGAGAGTCCGAGTTCGTTCCTGGTGCGTGCGCGGGCATCCGGATCGAAGGCAACCCTGTCGAAGTCGACACCGTTGGGGATGACACGCAGCTTGCGCGCGGGCAGCCCCCACCGACGCAACCGGGCGGACACGGTGTCCGAGACCGCGATGGTGGTGTCGGAGAACAGATCGCTGCCCAGGTAGAGCAGCCGCACACCCGCACTCATGCGTCTGCGCTCGAGGTGGGTTTCGCCGATGGAGTGCTCGCTGGCGACCACCACGGGAACGCCCGCGAGTCGCGCCGCTATGCGGCCGTAGACGCAGGAACGGTAGAGATGCGTATGTACGGCGTCGAACCCGCCGGAGCGCATCAGGGAACGGAGCCGGAACAGCGCGCCCAACTCGGTGTTGCTGGTCATGCCGAGATCGTGTACTGGAATCCCGGACCCGGAGATCATGTCCGCGACCTCGCCCGCGTTGTACAGCGTCACGACCTCGCATTCGTGTCTGCTGCGGCGTACCAGCTCGTAAAGCTGCAGTTCGGCTCCGCCGATCCCCAATCCGGTGATCACGTGTAGGACTCGCACTATTGCCCCCTCTGCCGGTTGCGGCGCGACCCGAGGAGTCCCCTGAGCACGGCTCCGGCCGTGCGCACGAGAATCACCAGGTCCAGCCAGGGTGACCAGTACTCGATGTACTGGTTGTCGAAACGGGCCCGCTCCGCGATCGAGGTGTCACCGTGCAATCCGTGCACCTGTGCCCACCCGGTGAGCCCTCCCATAACGCGATGCCGGTCGGAGTAGCTCGGTATCGCCGCCGCGAAGCGCACCGCGTAGTACGGCCGTTCGGGACGTGGCCCGACCAGGGACATCCCGCCCCGTAGTACGTTCCAGAGCTGTGGTAACTCGTCGAGGTGATTGCCGCGCAGCCAGCCACCCAGCTTTCCGCACTGCGCGGGGGTGGGCGTCCACCCCGTATGACCGTTCACGTCGACGGTGCGGAGTTTGGTCACGCGGGTCAAAGCTCCGGCCGCGGTGATCCGCTCCTGCCGGAAGAACGCCTCGGGGTTCCGGCAGCGCACAGCGATGCTCAGCAGCAGCAGTACCGGCAAGGTCGCCAACAGCAGTACCGGGGCGAGCAGCAGGTCGAGGGTTCGTTTGGCGAAACTCCCACCGAGAACGTGTGCGCCGCGGCGGAGCGGCAACAGCGGTATCCCCCACACCTCGTCCAGCGACGCTCGCGAGGCGGCCACCCCCAGCCCGGGCATCCGGGGAAGCACGCAGATGTCCAACGCCGAGCTCCGGCACCGGCGCACCACACCGGTGACCTCGGGAATCATCTCGTCGGTGCAGCAAAGCACCACGCGAGTGACGCGGTAGCGCCGAACGACCTCGGCCAGATCCCTTGGGCGGGCCAGCACGTCCCGCCCCGTCTCCTCGGCCGTGTGAGGGTGATCGAGAAATCCGACGAACCGCAGCCCGAGCTCACGACGCCGCGTCATTGCACGGGCCAGCTCCGTCGCGGCCTCGTTGCGTCCGACGATCACCACGGATTCGAGCAGCCTTCCCCGGCTACGGGCCGCGCGCAGCCCCAACACGGTCACCGACCTACCGCACAGCAGCGCCGCGGCGGAGCAGGCTCCCAGCAGCAGCACACGAGGTACCGGTAACCAGGCGAACAACACCAGCAGCGGAAGACCGGCCGCGGTCACCAGGGCTCCGGCGTCGTCGGAGATCCTGCCACGCAGCGGGAGCCGTTGCGTCCCGCGAACCGCCAGCGACAGCAGCACCGCGGGTACGTAGAGCAACGCCGCGGGGACCGGCAGTCGCAGCGCGATCGCCACCGCGCCGAGCACGAGCAGATCGACAGCCGGAAACAGCCGTGGGAGCAGCGAGGGCGTCCAGCTCGGGGGCAGCGGCGCCTCGGTGCCGGGGGCCCCGGTGAGTCCCTCCGACTCACCGGGCCACCGCGTCTCCCCCGGTCCCGCCGCTCGTGGAGCGGGCACCGCCCGATGCCGATCGCGCACCGGTTGCCAATTCATCTACCCACCCCCGGCAGGGCGAACGCGCGGCGCTCCCTGGCGGGCGAGATCCGGCCGGTGACGGCGCGAGCAGCGTGGTCAGCACCGTAGACGAACCGCATCACCGGACCGAACGTCGGAGTGACGGCGGGTCCGATGAAGTACAGTCCCGGCACAGTGGACTGGTAGCCGGGATCCACCCGCGGCGCGCGGTCCAGCGTCCCCACCCTCCCCCGCAGCTCGGGGCTGATGAAGGGCAATCGGCCGAGATCGGGGCGGTAACCGGTGGCGCTGATGATGTGATCCAGCGTGAGCGTGGTGGTCTCTGCGCCTCGACGCAGTCCCAGCCTCAGCCGGTCCCCGGTGGGATCGGCCCAGTCCAGTTGGCGGTCCAGCAGCATCGGGATACGTCCGTCCACGCGTTCCCGCAACCACCAAGCCCCTGCGGGACCCATCGCGGTGCGGGCCAACCGAACGCGGGTACTCACCGGCAGTCTACGGAACAGGTCGGGGTGCTCGGAGTAGAACCAGGTCGCCCAGCCCGAGCCGAGTCCTGCCTCGGGTTCGCGGAGTCTGCGGCGCAGCGATTTGTCGTCGGTGGGGGGTAGACCGTTCCACACGATGTCACTGGCTCGGGCGATGATCCGGACCGAGGCACCGGACTCCCGCAACAGGGCGGCGGTCTCCAGCGCGGACTGTCCGGAGCCGACAACGGCCACCTCGCGGTCGCGGAACACTCCGAGGTCCACGTGAGCGCTGCTGTGCGAGGCCAGATGGGCCGGTAGCTGGGCGAGCACGTCCGGAACCCGGGTGAAGTGTTCGACACCGGTGGCTATCACGACGTTTCGGGCGGTGGCGCTCCTGCCGTCGGTCAGCTCCAGTTCGTAGTGGTCCCCGGCGCGCCGAACGTCCTCGACCAGCACCTGCTCCACGTCGGGTGCGTGGTTGCGCTCGAACCACGCACCGTATTCCAGGAAGGTCTCCAGCGAAACCGGTATTCCGATGTCGGCGTAGGCCCGTCCGGTCTCGCGGCAGAACTTTTCGAGTGTGTGGCTGGCGTGGGGATCGGAGAGGTTGGAGGCGAATCCCTGCGACTTGAGGTACATCCCCCGAGGCATGGCGGTGCGCCAGAGGTTGAGCGGAACTCCGAACTGTCTGTGGCTCACTCCGGCGGCTCGCAGGTGGGCCGCCAACGACAGGCCGTAGGGACCGGCTCCGACAATGGCGACGTCGACTGTTTCGTTCATCGCTGGACCCCCTCAACTCGGAACTGAAGTATTCGACTCGTGCGACTGGTTCACGATGGGCGAGCCCCGCCGGGAACCCGCTCGTCCAAAACGGAACTCGGGTGCGCGCGCTCGTTGTGGTCGACGCGAGACCGGTATCCGGCGCGACAGCGCTCGCCATCCCATACGCAGACACATCAGCCCGAACGGAGCGAGGTCGTCCCGTGCGAACCAGGCGGTTTCCTCGGTGCCGCGTAGCGAGGTGATCCACTCTCGGAGACCGAGGCGCCCGCCGCGCCATCCCCCGAACGCCGCCAGTGGGTCGTAGTTCTCCACCACGAAGCGACGCTCGGGACCGTGCGCTATGTGCGGGACACGCTGTCCGGTCAGGTCCAGGTAGGCCGTCACCGCCAGATCCAACCCTGCCCGATCGCTGAAAAGTCGGAACTGGGCGCCCAACCTGGGGTTGCAGTCGAGCAGTTTGTAGTGGCCGTCCCTGGGGTCCCAACGCCAGTCCATGTCCACGAGGCCCCGGAAACCGGTACGGCACAGCAGTTCGACGGCTTGTTTTCCCAGCTCGTGGTTGGCCACCCAGCGACCGAAGCTGGTCAGTCCCGCCGCGGCCGGGTAGGAGCGTTCCTTGACCCCGGTACACACCGGGCTCTGTGCCGGATCGTCACCAAGATAACCGTGGAGGAACCAGTCCTGGCCCCGTCCCGGCGTCATCGCGTGGGGAAGGAACTCCTGCAACACGATCGGCTGGCCCGCTGCGCGATGCAGCTCCGCGAGCTGATTCGGGGTGCGCACCACGCTTGTGCTGGGAACGCGGTGGCCGGCGCGGCGCCAGGGGCTGGCCAGCTTCGCGACCAGTGGATAACCGACCGAGGCCGCGAAGGCGCGGGCTCTCGGCCAGGTGGTGACCGTCTCGGTTCTGGGGGCGGGAACTCCGTGTTCCCGGCAGAGCCGGTACAGCGAGTCCTTGCCCGCCAGTTTTCGCGGCAGGTCGGTGGGAGGGCGGGGGAACAACAACCACGGGTGCAGTCCGGCCGCGTGTTCGGCCAACAGGATGGCCCCCGCGTCGTCGGTCGGCAACACCACCGTCGGTCCTCCGAGCCGTTCGACGATCCGTGCCAGCCCGTCCACGACGTCGAGCTCGGTGCCCTCCCCGGCACGCCATTGCCACTGGCCGTGCAGGTAACGGGAGTGGGCGGTGGGCACCAACGGGTCCTCGCAGACCCCGTAAACCGGCACCCCCAGCCTGCCCAGACCACGGATTACCCCCAGACCGCCGTGGTGCAGCGGATTGTCGTCCAGTTTGAGTACCACCACGGGTGTGGCGGTGTCGAAGGCCCCTGCGGCGGGCGACGGTGTGTTTCGTGAACCGGGCACGGCACACCTCCTCACACGAGCCTGCGATGCGGCGCGTGGTCGAACCGATAGGTGGCATCGAGCACCAGTGGGAAGTGACCGACCCAGCGGTAGTCGAACTCCGGATGGGGCGTGTGCACCAGCACGAGATCCCACGGCCCCTCGGCGGGGCTGAGCTCGCTGGCCAGCTCGGTGCTTTCGGAGAGCCGGACTCGCGGAACCAACGGATCGTAGTATCCGATCTCGGCCCCCAGCTCCGCGAGCCCGGACAGAATGGACAGTGCGGGTGACTCCCGCAGATCGGCAACGCCGGCCTTGTAGCTGACCCCGACCAGCAGAACGCGCGCCCCGTCCGGCGTGAGCCCCGCCTCCTCGAGCAGTTCGGCGACCCGCGCCACCACTTGTTGCGGCCGGTCCCGGATCACACGCATCACCTGCTCCAGCAACGGAGCGGACACTCCCTGCGAGCGTAGTTGCCACAGCAGGTAGTAGGGATCGCAGGGAATGCAGTGACCTCCCACACCGGGGCCGGGGAAGCCACCCAGGAACCCGTAGGGCTTGGTCCCCGCCGCCAGGGTGACCTCGATGGGATCCAGTTCGAGGTTCCGGCACACCTCGGCGAACTCGTTGGCCAACGCGAGTGTGACCGCGCGGAATATGTTCTCGTACAACTTGGTCAGTTCGGCGGCTTCCGGAGAACTGACCAGGAACACCGAGTCGGTTACCTGGTTGATCACGTCCGCCGCGCGCGCCGAACAGCCCTTGGTGACCCCGCCCACGACACGCGGCGTGTCCTGCTGCCGGTGGTCCGGATTTCCCGGATCGATCCGTTCGGCGCTGAATGCCACGTAGACGTCCCGCCCCGGGACCAGTTCACGTCGCCGCAGGGGCTCGACCAGCAGCTCCCGCGTGGTGCCCACATAAGTCGTCGAGGTCAGGATCAGGGTTTGGCCCGGCCGGGCCTGCGAGGCCACTTCGGTACAGGCGGCCCGCAGCGCGGCCAGTTCGGGAGTTCCGTCCTCACGCACCGGCGTGGGAACGCATATGACTATCGCCTCCGCTTCGGCGATGGTTCCGCTGTCGGAGGTGAGTCGGATTCCTCCCGTGCCGAGCGCGTGCCGCAGCTCTTCCCGATCGGATTCGGCCAACTCCACGTCGCCGTCCAGGATGGTGCGCAGCCGCTCGCTGCTCGTGTCCACTCCGATCACCTCGATCCGTTTGGAGTGGAACTCCACAACGGTCGGCAGACCGACGTACCCCAATCCCACCACCGCCACTCTGGCGGGGGCGGAAGCGGCGGGACCGTCTTCGCCGTCCCCGAGCGGCGAATGGGTCACCAGCCGATCGTTGAATTCGTATTCCCGGCCGTTGACCGCCAGCGAGAGCGGAAGTTCCCCCACGATTCCTCCCCAGGATCGACGGTGCGGTATCACTGCCGATGCCGTTCGACCATGCCATCGGCGGCCCCGTGGGGTCCTCCTCCGCAGTGGGGAAAAGCGTCTACCCACCCGACAGGAGGGAACTCCTCCACCACTCGCCCGGAGGCCGCACCGGGCGCACCGTCAGCGGCTCGGGCGTAGCCGGGCGCGCCACTGCTTTGCTTCGAGTCGCAGCCCGTTGTCACGGTCACCGACGTGAATTCGCGGTATGGCGAATCCGCAGGCGAGCGAACCCGGCCGAACGGCACAGGCGTAGGAATAACCGGCCTCGTGAACCTCGCGTATCGTGTTCCGATCGAGATCGCCGTAGGGATAGCAGAAACCCTCGATCGGCTGACACAGTAACTCTGTGAGTTCAGAACGGCTGCGGTGAACCTCCTCGGCCATCTCGGCGCGGGGGAGGGTGGACAACGGGCGGTGCAGCAGCCCGTGGGAGCCGATCTCCATCCCCAGTTCGGCGGCACGGTGGATCTGCTCGGCACTCATCAGGGACTTGCGTGGACCGTCACCGTCCCACGCGTTGTGCCCGTCGATCCGTCGTGCCAGCACGAACACGGTCGCGGTGAAACCGTGTTCACGCAGTGCGCCCAGCACGGTGGTGTCGAAGTCCGCGTAGCCGTCGTCGAAGGTGAGCCCGATGAGCCCACGCGCGCGTCCCTGCCGGTGCGCACGGAGCAGCTGCCCCACTCCTACCCCGGTCCAGCCACGCAGGCGGAGCCAACGCAGTTGCCGGAGGAATCTCTCAGGGCGAACTGTCACCCGATAGGGGTCAGTGGTGTACTCCGCCACGGAGTGATACATCAGCACCGGCGGCACGCCGCTCGACAGCCGCTGAACAGTGCCTGCCGTTTCCGAGCCGATCATCGTCCTCCTCCGCGACGGGCACTCGTGCGGACTCGACGGTAATCGGCGACCCGCCCCGACGGATCCGTCAAGGCGGGTATCGTGTCTACCTCAGATTGTCCAGGTGTCGCGGCCGGTGAGTAGCTGCTGCAGGTCGGCGGGACGTTGTTGGGCCGCGTCGTCGAGCTGCTGTCTGGCTTGGTCGTCGTACGTGGGGCGGTCGACGTCGCGGAAGATACCGGTGACGGTGGGGTCGAGGTCTTGCCCGCCCAGCCGTGACAGGGCGAAGGCGTGCCCGGTGTCGGCGCGGTGGGCGTCGTGGATGATGAGGTCGCGCTCGTCGGTCTCGTCGAGTTTGGCCACTGCCAGCTCGCCCCGCTCGTCGCGGACCACTCCGCAGCGTTCGGTCTCGGGGCCGAAGGTGACGGGCTCACCGTGCCGCAACTGGATCAGCCTGCGCTGTTTTTCGTCGGAATCCTTGAGCACCTCGAACGCGCCGTCGTTGAAGATGGGGCAGTTCTGGTAGATCTCCACCAGCGACGAACCACGGTGGGCCGCGGCGGCCCGCAGTGTCTCGGTCAAGTGAGCGCGGTCGGAGTCCAGGGTGCGGGCCACGAAACTCGCCTCGGCGCCCAGGGCGAGCGAGACCGGGTTGAACGGGGTGTCCACCGAACCAGCCGGGGTGGATTTGGTGACCATGCCCTGATCCGAGGTGGGTGAGTACTGCCCCTTGGTCAACCCGTAGATGCGGTTGTTGAACAACAACACGGTGATGTTGACGTTGCGCCGCAGCGCGTGGATCAGGTGGTTACCACCGATGGACAGGCCGTCGCCGTCGCCGGTGACCACCCACACCGACAGGTCAGGGCGGGTGGTGGCCAGTCCGGTGGCGATCGTCGGTGCCCGGCCGTGGATCGAGTGCATCCCGTAGGTGTTCATGTAGTACGGAAAACGGGCGGAGCAGCCGATACCGGACACGAACACGGTGTTCTCCCGCTTGATGCCCAGCTCGGGCAAAAAGCCACGCACCGCCGCCAGCACCGCGTAGTCACCACAGCCGGGACACCAGCGCACCTCCTGATCGCTGGTGAAGTCCTTGGCCGAGTACTCCTCGTCGGTGGCCGGCACCCCGTCTAGCCCGCCCATCGTGGGCAGTCCCAGATTCGTCGTCACAGCTCGACTCCTCCAACCACATCGACCAGCATGGTTTCCAACTCCTCGGCCTGGAACGGCAAGCCCGCCACCTTGGTGTAGGACTGAACATCCACCAGGTACCGCGATCGCAGCAACATCGCCAACTGCCCCATGTTCATCTCCGGCACCACCACACGCTCGTAGCGCCGCAGCACCTCGCCGAGGTTGCCCGGCATGGGGTTGAGATGACGCAGATGTGTCTGCGCGATCGACATGCCGCGCGCCCGCAACCGGCGGCAGGCCGCGCCGATCGGCCCGTAGGACGAGCCCCACCCCAGCACCAACACCGGCGCCTGCCCGTCGGGATCATCCACCTCGACATCGTCGACCTCGATGCCGTCGACCCGGCGTTGCCGCAGCCGCACCATCGCGTCGTGATTGTCCGGGTCGTAGGAGATGCTGCCCTTGCCGTCCAGCTTCTCCAGCCCGCCGACGCGGTGCTCCAGACCGGCCGTGCCGGGAATCGCCCACTGCCGGGCGAGGGTCTGCGGGTCACGCAGATACGGCCAGAACTCCTCGGAGCCGTCGGTGGCGTTGGTCTCGGTCGCGAAGTCGACCCGCAGGTCGGGAAGGTCCGCCACGTCGGGGATCATCCAGGGTTCGGAGCCGTTGGCCGTGGCTCCGTCCGACAGCAGCAGCACCGGCGTGCGGTAGGTCAACGCGATCCGTGCCGCATCCAGGGCGATGTCGAAGCAGTCGGCCGGTGACCGCGGTGCCAACACCGGCACCGGAGACTCGCCGTTGCGGCCGTACAGTGCCTGCAGCAGATCGGCCTGCTCGGTCTTGGTGGGCAGCCCGGTCGAGGGGCCGCCACGCTGGATATCGCAGATCAGCATCGGCAACTCCAGGGCCACCGCCAGTCCGATCGTCTCCGACTTCAGCGCCAGCCCCGGCCCTGAGGTGGTCGTCACACCGAGCGAACCACCGAAGGCGGCTCCCAGCGCGGCCCCCACACCCGCGATCTCGTCCTCGGCCTGAAACGTCGTCACACCGAAATTCTTGTGCTTGGCCATCTCGTGCAGCACGTCCGAGGCCGGCGTGATCGGATAGCTGCCCAGAAACACCGGCAGCTCGCTGCGCTGCCCGGCCGCCACCAGACCGTAGGACAGCGCGAGATTGCCGGTGACCTGCCGATAGGTGCCCTCGGGCAGACTGGCCGGCTCGACCTCGTAGCTCACCGCGAACGACTCGGTGGTCTCCCCGTAGTTCCACCCGGCACGGAACGCCAGCACATTCGCCTCGGCCACCTGCGGCTTACCGGAAAACTTCTCACGCAGAAACCGCTCGGTGTTGTCGGTGGGACGGTGATACATCCACGACAACAGCCCGAGCGCGAACATGTTCTTGCAGCGCTCCGCCTCCTTGCGGGTCAACCCCGTCTCGGCCACCGCACCCTTGGTCAGCTCGCTCATCGCCACCCGATGCAGCGTGAACCGGTCCAACTCACCCGACTCCAGCGGAGACCGCTCGTAGCCCACCTTCTTCAGATTCCGCTTGGTGAACTCATCGGTGTTGACCACCACGGTCGCGCCGTGTGGAAGATCGCCGAGGTTGGCCTTGAGCGCGGCCGGGTTCATCGCCACCAGCACGTCCGGCCGATCCCCCGGCGTGAGAATGTCGTAATCTGCGAAGTGCAACTGAAAGCTCGACACCCCCGGCAACGTCCCCGCCGGTGCCCGGATCTCGGCCGGGTAGTTCGGCAGGGTGGCCAGATCGTTACCGAACGCAGCGGCCTCCGAGGTGAAACGGTCACCGGTCAACTGCATACCGTCACCGGAATCCCCCGCAAACCGGATCACGACACGGTTCACCTTGCGCTGCGTGTCCGGCTGCTGCTCGTCAGCCCCGGGTCCCATCCGCTCAGCGGGTTGTTGCCCGTTCGTCGCCACCACTTGACCAGTTCCCTTTCACCGTGCGAGGAAGTCCCCATCGCGGAATGGGCGACTCGTCCACCGCCGCTGTTCGTACCGTGAGCCGCGTCCGGCGATCAAGCCGCAACTCGTACGCAGCATACTCGTGGCACAACGAACACGGCAGTCGTCGCATTCCGTTTTCCGGGAAACTCCATTCCTCGCGAAGCGAGGAGGAACCGCGAGCGAGCACGGAAACGAAAACCACCGCGACCGTCTCGAATACCTCGCCCCAGAGTGAAAACCGCCGCGACCGGTACGGGGAGGCGGAGACCCCCCACCCAGCGACGGCCGAGCGAGGCGGGGCAGGCACGACCGACTCGGCACGGTGCCGGTCGTGCGTTTCGAGTCCAAACGTGAACGGCTGCGGGACCTGGGCGCGAGAACCCGTTCCTGTCCGTGCATTCGAAACGGCGGAGGCCCATTCCACGAGACATCTGATCGGCAGTACGATTTCCCACCGTTCGAGCGAAAAGGAAAATGTGATTTCCACCATATCGAACGGCGAACTCTTCCGCAGCCACCAGGTGACAGCTACACCCCACGACGCTCGGCCCACCCACTCCGGGACGGGTAAGCCGAGGTGTCCTCGTTCGGCACGGGTCGTGAAGTATGGCGCCCCCGCGTCCGGTTCCCGCGGTTCAGCCCCGCTCGGAAACCACCATGCCGTCGCGGAAAATACGAGTGTACTGTTCCGCTATCCCCTGGACACTCATGCGGCCACTGGGGTTGTACCAGCGCACTGCGGCGGAGACGGAATCCCGGATGAACCGGTGCGCCAGCCGGGGACTGAGCTCGGCGCGAAACACCCCCGTCCGCTGACCCTGCCGCAGCACACGTACCCAGAGGCGCTCGAAGTCGCGGTTCGCGGTGTCGATGTAGCCGAACCTGTCGAACCCCGCGAGGTACCCGGCCTCGTTGTGCAGGACGGCCATCGCCCACCGATGGCGATGCAACGCCGCGAACGCCTCGTGAATCAGCTCGCCCACCGTGGTGTGCGGGTCGTGACCGGCATCGACCACCCGCCGGAACCGCTCCAGCTGCGCGTTCAGGTACTCCCGCAGGATCTCGTCGACCATCGCCTCCTTCGAGTCGAAGTGGTGGTAGAGACTGCCGGACAGGATTCCCGCCTCGTCGGCGATCTCACGCATAGTGGTGGCCGCGATCCCGCGAGTCGCGAACATCCGGGCCGCCATGGTCAACAACTCCGCCCTGCGCCCGGAACCGCGCTCCCTGCCGCTCTTCCGATTCCCACCGGTCATCGGCGACATTATCCGGGCGCACGCGCGAGTTCGCCGGGAAACAGTGCGGCGGAGGCCCCGGCCGACGAGGACTCCCCCGCTCGCGGTCCGGTCTTCTCCACCCACGGGCCGATCGGCCTCGGGCACGTGGTCTCACCCGGCCGAAGCTGGCTCTAAGCTGATCGTGGTCGAGTTCGCTTGGAGGAGTTTCGGTGTCCGTGTCCCTGTCCACGTCCGAGCAACGCAACCCGAGCAAGTGTGGGGCGTTGAAGGGCACCTCGTTCGCCCGCGTACCGGTACTGCTGCTCGCGGGAGCCATCAGCGCTCTGTTGCTGCTGCTCAGCCCTCGCTACGGCTATCTCTCGGACGAGCTGTACTTCCTGGCCGCGGGCAAGTACTACCCGGACTGGGGCTATATGGACCAGCAACCGCTGGTCCCGTTGTTGGCGCGGTGGGCCGACGCACTGGCTCCGGACTCACTGCTCGTGCTTCGGCTCGTCCCAGCCCTGGTGACCGCGGGCGGAATCGTGCTCACCGCCCTGATCGCCCGGGACCTCGGCGGGGATCACCGGGCGCAGACCCTGGCGGCCGCTGCCTACGCGATCTCGCCGTGGCTGCTGCTCAGCGGTCACTGGCTGGCGGCGGCCACGCTGGCACCACTGGAGTGGGGTCTGATCCTGTGGTCGCTGATCCGCTGGAGCAGGTGGCACCGAGCCGGGTTACGCAGGGACAGACTGCTGTGGGGCACGTCGGCGCTCGTGGTCGTGGGGGTGCAGACCAAGTTCCAGGTGCTCCTGTTGTGCGTGGCGGTGTTACTGGCGGTTCTCGCCGTCGGGCCGCGCCGGATGCTGCGCCGTCCCCCATTGTGGCTCGGCGCCGGAGTCGTGCTGGTCACCTCCCTGCCGACCCTGTGGTGGCAGCACCGGAACGGCTGGCCCGCCCTGGAGATGGGGGCGGTGGTGGCTGGTGAGACACGGCGCCTGCTGTTCGTACCGAACGCGCTGCTCTACTCCGGGGTCGCGGTGGGCGCCGTGCTGGGCTGCTACGGGTTGTGGCAACTGCTGCGAGCTCCCGAACTCGCCGAGTACCGGTTCCTGGGCTGGACGGTACTGGGCCTGGTGCTGTTCTTCCTCGCGGCCAGTGGCAGACCGAACTATCCGGCGGGAACGTTCGGGCTGCTGTTCGCCGCGGGTGCGGTGGGGCTGCGACGCCGCCGCGAACTACGCGGGCGCAACAGGGCCCGTTTGGTCCCGTGGGTGGTCTACCCGCTGTCGGCGTTGCTGCCGATCGCGCTGCTGCCGATCTATCCCTTGCCGCTGTTGGCCGCCCACCCCGAGCTGCCCAGCTACAGCAGAATGTACGAGACGGGATGGCGAGCCCTGGCACGAACCACCGCGAGGGCCTACCGCGAGCTGCCCGCGGAACTGCGCGAGGACACCGTGGTGGTCGCGGCGAACTACCCGCTGGCGGCGGCACTTGACGTGCACGGGCGGGAACTCGGGATACCGCGGGTCTACAGCCCGCACCGGGGGTACTGGTTCTTCGGGGCCCCGCCCGACTCGGCACGCGCGATGCTCTACGTCGGCAGCGAGCACCCGCTGGCTCCCCACTTCGGCGAGCGGCGGCAGCTGGACACCGTGCGCACCGAGCACAACGTGGTCAACATCGCGCGTGGCGTCGCCGTCACCCTCTACACCGAGCCCCAGCTGAGCTGGTCCGAGCTGTGGCCACGCATCCGGAAGATGTGAGTGCGCTTCACCCTGCCGACCAAAAGTTCGGCTGTGCCCGGAAGCTCAGCGACGCGCCACGGGCCTGCGGCAGACGTAGACGCGCGCGGGCGGCACGTTGCGCCAGACGGTACGCGAGGTAATCACCTCGTCGAATGCCGCGCCCAGCCGATCACGGAATCGCCGGGCACCCGACATCCCCAACGCGTGCGCATAGGCGATGGTGGTGAATCCGCCGCCGGGTGCGAGTACGGAACCGATCTCGCGCAGGATCCGGCGCTGCGATTCGGCGGCGAACAGCGACCAGGGCAGCCCGCTGACGACGGCGTCCGCCGACTCGATCCCGTTCTCGGCGAGCAACTCGCCCAGTCGCATCGCGTCCCCCTGCACGACTTCCAGCCAAGGCGCCGCGGTGCGCAGGTGCTCGCACATTCCTGGGTCGACCTCGACGGCGACGTGGCGTCCACCTTCCGGGACGCGCTCGGCGATGGCACCGCTGAGCGCGCCGGTTCCGGGCCCCAGCTCGACGACGACCGGCTGCTCGACGCTCGGCACGACGACTGCCATCTCCCTGGCCAGCACGGGAGAGCTGGGCAGAACGGCACCGACGGTCGAGGGTTCGCGGACCGCCCGGTTCACGAAAGTGCGGTACTCGGACAGCAACGAACTGCTGTGGGCTGCCGGTCCGGCGAGGTCACCGGATCCGGTCTGCTGGGATCGTGTCAACGAATGGCCTTCTCGTTCGGTCCTGTCCACGCCGGGATCACCGATCGTGGCGATATTTCGACCGGAAACCCGGCACGGGCTCTGATTCCGGGCGTCACGGGGTTCGGGACGGCTCCGCCGAGCGAACCCGCCCTACTGGCCACCAGCCTAGCGCCCGGCAAAGCGAGGCCGCGGCCGTGGCCGCGACGACGTCCGTTCGGACGTCACACCACGGATGCCGCGGCGCGCAACGCCTCGATCAGCGCCCGTGCCCCTTCGGTCGCCTCTTCCTCGGTAACGCTCAGCGGCGGGGCGATACGCAGTACGTTTCCCTCCAGGCCCCCTTTACCGATCAGCACTCCGCGCTCCCGCGCCCGCTCGGTGACGGCGGCGGCCACCTCGGGGGCGGGGTTTCCGTCCGCTCGCACCAGCTCGACACCGAGCATCAGCCCCTTGCCGCGGATCTCGGCGACCGAGCGCAGGGACTCGGCGGGCCGGAGTTCCTCGCGCAGCACCGCACCGACCCGACGCGCGTTCTCCCGCAGGTCGTGGCGCTGGTGGTAGTCGAGGTTGGCCAGCGCACCGGCGGCCGTCAGCGGGCTGCCGCCGAAGGTGGAGATCGAGTTCGCGGCGACGCTGTCCATGACATCTCCCCTGGCTACCACCCCGGCTATCGGAAGACCGTTGCCGATGCCCTTGGCGAAGGTGACCACGTCCGGCGCGCCGTTGTCGGCGTGCGCCTGCCAACCCCAGAAGTGCTCGCCGGTACGTCCCCAGCCGGTCTGCACCTCGTCGCTGATCCACAGGATGCCGTGCCGGTCCAGCACTTCCCTGAACCGCGCGAACAGGCCGTCCGGGGGCGCGGCGAACCCGCCGACGCCCTGGATCGGTTCGGCGATCAGGCACGCCACGTTGCCGTGCAGCTGATCGAGGGTGTCCTCCAGGTCGCGCACGCAGGCCTCGGTGAACTCCGCGTCGGTCAACCCCTCCAGCATGGTGCCGCGCCTGCGGGTGCCGTGGACATAGCTGGTCTGCACCGGTGAGAGGCTGCTCGGCGACCAGCTCCGGTTGCCGGTCACGGCCAGCGAGGCGAACGAACGACCGTGGTAGCTGTTGCGCAGCGCCAGGATCTGGTTGGAGGCCCGGTAACCGGTGGCCAGCAGCAGGGCGGTGTCATTGGCCTCGGTGCCACTGGTGGTGAAGAAGACCCTGGGGTCGTCCAGGCCCGACAACTCGGCGATCCGTTCCGCCAGGTCCACCATCGGTCGGTTCAGGTACAGCGTCGAGGAGTGCAGGATCCTGCCCGCCTGCTCGGCCACAGCCTTGGTCACCTCGGGCACGGCGTGACCGGTCATGGTCGTGAGAATGCCGCCGAAGAAGTCGAGGTAGCGGTTCCCCTCGCCGTCCCACACGTGTCTGCCGGAGCCGCTCTCGATGTCGATCGGCTCGGAGTACATGGTCGACAGCCAGGACGGCATCACCGCGGCACGCCGCCGCGCCAAACGTGCGTGCTCTCCGCCCTGTTCGAAGCCCGCTTCGACGCTCATCGTCACTCCTGTCAGCCCCGCCGTTGTGCCACCGGACCGTCTTTCGGGCCAGCGTGGTCTCGAACCTATGGGCGAACCGGGGTCGGGGCAATACCGAAGCGCGCGAACGACCCGAACTCGGGAAGCGGCTCATTCGGCTGTGTTCGTCCGGGTGGGCTCGTTCTGATGGGCTCATTCGGGTGGTCTACGCCTGCGCGCCTCCTCCCGGGTGGCCCTGCGGATCTCGCGGTACATCGCGCGGGTCTCCCGCCCGATCCCCGGGGGATAGCCGTGTTTGATCACGCGGTGTTCACAGCTCTCGCCCATGGCGCTGACCGAGTAGAACAATCCCACCAGCAGCCCCAGTGCCACCGAGGACCACCGGATGTAGAGCGGGCCCGGCAACAACAGCACCACCACGCAGAACGGGGCGAGCTGCGTCAGGGCGCGGAAGAGATGGCGAAGCACCCAGGTACGGCAGGTCACGTCGTGCAGTACCCATTCGGCCAGGTGAGCGGGCAGCTTGCCACCGAACGTGTACCAGACCCATTGCAGGGGATTGGGACGGTGCTTGCCCATCGCCTCGACGATAGTCCCCTTGGCGCGAATCGCTCGCCACCGGCGGGTGAACGTGACCGCCACCCCCGTGCTCCGGTCCGTGGAAGGTGGTGTAAGCTGATCACAGTTCAACAGAAGAGCGGGACGTGGCGCAGCTTGGTAGCGCACCTGACTGGGGGTCAGGGGGTCGTGGGTTCGAATCCCGCCGTCCCGACCATGGAATGGTTTGTCGCCCCGCTCGCTCCTGCTTGAGCATGGACTCCCCTGAACGGGTCGATCCCCCGGCACTTTCGGGAAACCCTTTCCCATGATCAGTGCAACTCATGTGCAGACATCAATCCAACCGTGCGGTAC
>NZ_JBMIHH010000011.1:0-201175 GCF_051225635.1 Actinopolyspora sabaoui
CGGGAAATTGACGGAGCTGGAGCCAAACCGCTGCTCGTGGGCGTCAATTTCCCACGAAATCGCCGGGCCACCAGCACCGAGGAATAGCCGCACTCCCGCCACTTCCGCGGGCCGAACTCCGACCACCCTCGTGGCGGAGCCACCCCAGCAGAGCGTCCCACACCCAATTAGAGAAAAACTCGGGTTTCCCTCCCGTGGGAGGGAAACCCGAGTACCGGCAGTTCGGCTTGTCGGAGCATTCACTGCCGGAGATTCGCGGGACTCGCGCTCCGGTCCACGAGTCCTTCGAGTGCCCGTCTCGTCCGAGTGCCCGTCTCATCCGGGACCGGTCGGGGCGTGCCGGGTTCAGGACTGCGGCAGCCGCAGCCCGTTGTAGCCGGCCCGCGCGTCGGCGAACCGCCGCGAGACCTCGTCCCAGTTGACCACGTTCCAGAGCTGCTTGACGTAGTCGGCCTTGACGTTCTTGTACTGTAGGTAGTAGGCGTGTTCCCAGATGTCGAACACCAGCAACGGGGTGGTGGCGATCGACAGGTTGGAGTGGTGATCGCGCAGCTGTTGCGTGATCAGCCGCTGTCCGACCGGGTCCCATGCGAGCACGCCCCACCCGTTGCCCTGGATCGTGGTTGAGACGGCCTCCATCTGGGCCCGGAAGTTGTCGAAGGAACCGAAGTCCTGGTCGATGGCCGCCGCGAGCTCACCGGTCGGCTTGTCGCCGCCGTCCGGACTCAGGATCTTCCACCACACGAGGTGCAGCGAGTGACCCGCGAGGTTGAACGCCAGCGTGGTCTCCAACCCGACGATCGACGAGAAGTCCCCCTTCTCGCGTGCCTCGGCGATCTTCTCGATCGTGTCGTTGGCTCCCTTGACGTAAGCCGCGTGATGTTTGCCGTGGTGCAACTCGTTGATCTCACCGGCGATCGCGGGTTCGAGCGCCGAGTAGTCGTAGTCCAACTCGGGCAGCACGTACTGCGCCATTGACCGTCTCCCTTTCGCAATGGGGTTTCGGTAGCAAGTCTGTCGCAGTTGCAAACTACTAGCAACAGTTTCGACGCGATCGGCTCGGGTGGCCGTACGAAACGAACCCCGGTGGGGCCGGGCTGCCACCGGGTCCCACCGGCGTGAACTCATTCCACCGGCCAGGTGTGTGCGGGCTCGCCGCTGTCACCCAGTTCGATGTAGCGGCGCAGCATCTCCACCAGCGCGGGTTGTCGATCACGGCTGCGCTGCAGCCGCAGCACCGTCTCGCGTTGCCAGTCGGCGCCGGTCTGCCGGGCCTTGCAGCGCTGTTCCAACACGCCGAGATGGCGTTGCCTGGCCGCTGCCGAGACCCCGCACGCCTCCAGGCCCTCGTGGGCCATCGGAAGTAGTTTGCGCAGCACCAACTCGTCGGCGGGGACCCACCCCATGCCGGGCCAGTACAGGCGGGCGTTCATCCCGTGCCGGGCCCCGCTGTAGAAGTTCTCCTCCGCCGCGGCGAACGACATCTGTGTCCACAGCGGCCTGTCCTGTTCGGCTAGCGCACGCTGGGCGCCGTAGAAGAACGCGGCGTTGGCCAGCATGTCGACCACCGTCGGCCCCGCGGGCAGCACCCGGTTCTCCACCCGCAGGTGCGGAACCCCGTCCACCAGGTCGTACACCGGGCGGTTCCAGCGCCAGATCGTGCCGTTGTGCAGCCGCAGTTCCGAAAGCGTCGGGGCTCGTCCGGAGTTCAACGCGGCCACCGGGTCCTCTTCCTCCGGCTCCGGCATCAGCGAGGGGAAGTAACGCACGTTCTCCTCGAACAGGTCGAAGATGGAGGTGATCCAGCGGTCCCCGAACCACACGCGGGGCCGTACCCCCTGGTTCTTCAGCTCCTCGGGTCTGCTGTCGGTGGCCTGTTGGAACAGCGGGACGCGGGTCTCCTGCCAGAGTGCCTTGCCCAGCAGGAACGGTGAGTTCGCCCCGACCGCCACCTGCACTCCGGCCAGGCCCTGCGCCGCGTTCCAGTGCGCCGCGAAGTCCTCCGGGGCGACCTGCAGGTGCAGTTGTGCCGAAGTGCAGGCTGAGGAGGGCAGGATCGACTCCGCGTGGGAGCGCAACCGCTCCTGGTCCTGATCGCCGAGCGGGGTGCCCGACATGTGCAGCAGTATCTCCTCGCCGCGTGCGGCGCAGATCTGCTGGTTGAGCAGGCTGTAGCGCGCGGGATGCGACAGCCAACGCGGATCGAAGTGGGAGCTCCGCAGCGTCGGCAGTGTTCCGATCATGACGAGTTTGGCCCCGATGTCCTGTGCCTTGCTGTCGGCGTTCAACAGCGAAGAGCGCAGCTCGTCCTCCAGTTCGAGGGCTCCCTGGCCGGCCAGCGCTCGCGGGCGGACGTTGAGTTCCAGGTTGTGTTGCCCCAGTTCGGTCGTGTACGAGGGATCGTCGATCTTCTCCAGTACCTCGGCGTTGGACATCGAGGGATTCATGCCCTCGTCCACCAGGCTCAGTTCCATCTCCAGACCCATCTGTTGATGGGGGAAGGAGAAGTTGCCCTCAGCCAGCATCCGGGCCAGCGCGTCCAGACCGCGCTGCATCTTGTCCCGGTATCGCTGCCGATCGCCCGGCCTGAACGCCCGACTGATTACGTTCTGTCTTCCCATGCCGCGTCACCCCGATCCAACGGTGTGCACATCGGCAGCTTCCGTGCTGGTCAGCGCCGGATTTCACAGTGGCACACCGGTGACCGGCCATGCCAGCGGCCAAAATGGTGGCACGATCTGACGAACGAGGGAGAGGGATGGAAACACTGTGTGTTCAGTGATGCCGGAGGTTCAGCGCGAGTGCCCAGCGGGGCGGAGCGCTGCCCTTCGAACGACCAGCCCTCCGGCCGACCAGTGCTGCGGCGGGTCAACCCGCGGCGGGTGCGGCTGAACCCGTGCTCCGTCTGCCCAGGGTCAGGTGGACCGTCAGCGAGGCGAGCACCACGCCGAACATCACCAGCGCCATGGGCAGCGCCGAACCGACTCCGCCGAGCCCCACCAGCGGGGCAGCCAGCGCCCCCACCACGAACTGCAGGACCCCGAGCAGTGCCGAGGCGCTTCCGGAAACCTCCTGGCGTTCGGCGAGCACGAGCATCGTCGTGTTGGGCATCACGAAGCCGAGGCTGGAGATCATCACGAACAACGCGACGAGCAGGAACGGGAGCGGCAGCCCCACCAGCACGGTGACCACCAGCAGCAACCCGGCCACCGCTGCCGCGCTCAGCGCGCAGAGCAGCAACTGGGACTCGGTCGCGATTCTGCCCACGAGTCGTGCGTTGATCTGACCGCCCGCGACCAGCCCCAGGGCGTTGCTGCCGAACGCGAGACTGTACTCCTGCGGAGAGAGTCCGTAGATGTCCTGCAGCACGTACGAGGAACCGCTGATGTAGGCGAACATCGCGGCCATGGCCAGTCCCGCCGCCAGCGCGTTACCCAGGAACGATGGGCTGCTCAGCAGTTCGCTGAAGGTGCGCGCGGTGGAACCGGGCCGCAGCGGCAGACGCCATCGCCTCGGCTTGGTCTCCGGGAGCGCCAGTGCCGTCACCAGGAACAGCACCACCGAGAAGGACGCCAGCACCACGAAGACCCCGCGCCAGTTGGTGAAGTTGAGCACCTGCCCGCCGAGGACCGGCGCCAGAATGGGGGCCAGGCCGGTGACCAGCATCAGCGACGAGAAGAACCGGGAGGCCTCCACTCCGGAGTAGAGGTCGCGTACCGAGGCGCGGGCGATGACCATTCCCGCGGCCGCACCGAATCCCTGCAGGAACCGTAACGCGGTCAGCGCGTACACGTCTCCGGAGAGCGCGCACAGCACGGAGGTGGCGAAGTACACGCCCAGCCCGACCAGCAGCGGCTTGCGCCTCCCGACCGAGTCGCTGACCGTTCCCGCGACCAGTTGCCCGAAAGCCAGTCCGAGCAGCACGGCGGTCAGCGTGAGTTGTCCCTGCGCCGAGGTGGCCCCCAGTTCCCTGGTCAGCTCCGGCAGGGCGGGTACGTACATGTCGATGGTCAACGGGCCGAACGCGGTCAGTCCCCCGAGGATGAGAGCGAACCGTGCCTTGCGGCGCAATCGGGAGTTGTCGGCCCCGCTCGCCGTGTCGGTGTGGTGTGTTTCCCCGTCGCGGTGGTTGCTCTCCTGCCTGGTGTCGCTCGGTGGAGCGTCACTCGGTCGCGGGTCACCCATGAGCCGGCCTTCCGTGATCGGGAACTCACACCTCTCAACCACGAACGCGTGAAGTCGGCTGGTTATGCCCACCTCGTTCGCATGGCTAAGTGACTCCGGTCACGAATCTCGTTCCCATCGGGGCCAGGCGGCCGCCACCGGTCACGAACACACCGGCCACGAACACGGTCCTCGTCGAAGGCGGTATCCCCTGATGCGAGGATACGAAGTGTGGCCAGGCTGATCGAAGTAACCGATGCGGAGGACCCCGCGGTCGACGACTTCCGCGATCTGACTACCGCCGATCGCCGTCCCGATCGCCCCGGGGGGCGTGGACTGGTGATCGGCGAGGGCAGGCTGGTGGTGGAGCGGCTGCTCGCCTCGCCCTACCCCATCCGGGGGCTGCTCGGGGAACGCAAACGGATAAACACCCTCGAACCGCTGCTGCGTGAGCTCGACGTCCCCGCCTACATCGTCGAGCCGGACATGCTGGCCAGGATCGTGGGCTTTCACCTCAACCGGGGAGTGCTCGCGGTGGCGGACCGCGCTCCCGAACCCGATCCGGCCGAGCTGATGCGCCGCTCCAGCAAGCTGGCGGTGCTCGAGGGAGTCGTCGACCACGAGAACCTCGGAGCCATGTTCCGCAACGCCGCCGGGCTCGGCCTCGACGGGGTGCTGCTGGGACGTGGCTGTTCCGATCCGCTCTATCGCCGCAGCGTCCGGGTCTCGATGGGGCACGTACTGCGTGTCCCGTTCGCCAGGCTCACGGACTGGCCCGGTGACCTGGAGCGCCTCGGTGCCAACGGTTTCCGGGTGGCCGCGCTGGCTCCCCGCCCCGATGCCGTTCCGGTGGGACGAGCGGGCCTCTCCGAAGGCAAGGTGGCCGTACTGATGGGCTCGGAAGGCCCCGGGCTGAGCGAGGAGGCACTGCGGTCGTCCGATCTCACCGTGGGTATCCCGATGTCCCGCGAGGTGGATTCGCTGAACGTCGCGGCCTCGGCCGCGATCGTGTTCCACGCGATGCGCTCCGACTCGTGAGGTGCCGCGGCCCCCGCCCGGGGCTCGTGTGGCGAACTTTTCGTGGGACCTCGTTCGCGCGACCGGAGAGGCGGGACCGGGGAGTCGAGCAAGCGGTCGAATCAGCTCGGTGCTCCCTCGCGGGAGCACGTTCGGGAGATGCCGCGGCTGTGCCGATCGCGGGAGTGATCTTCGATTCCGGCGTGCCGGAGAAGGTCGTCCCGGTGGAAAAACTCGGTAGGGGGACGTCGCGATGGTCGGGGAAACCGTGGAACTCCGGGTCGCCCGAGGGCGACCCCTGTTCGTCGAGGGGGACGGGCTGCTCGGCCTGAAGCCGGAGCATCTCGGACTTTCCCCCACGCTCTGTGCGGCGCTGTACGAGTGGGCCGAGGTCGTGGAACGAATCGGCCGCGGGGACCCCCGCGACGAGCGGGCGTTGCGGGCAGCGGCACGTCGCGGCCGGCTGCTCGCAGGCCGCACGGCGGCGGAGTGCGGCCGTGCCGTTCGTCACCTCGATCCGCTGACCGGTGAGCCGAGCACGGTACCCGAACCCGGTGGGCAGCGGCTTGTCGCGGGGTCCGACCCGCGGAGCGAAGCACTCGATCGCACTGCCCGGCCCACCGGCGTGGCGGTCAGTGTCCTCCTCGCGGTGCTGATCGCCCTGGTGTTGGTGGTGGTTTCGCTGGGGCTGGCCGATGTGAACCCGCTGCTCGGAGTGGTGGTCAATCTCGCCGTGGCGGGCGGATTCGCCCCCTCGGTCTGGCTCGGACGCGCCGTACCCACCTGGCGCTGGGTGGCTTTCGGAGTGGTGCTCGGTGTCGCCGCGTCCTGGGTGATCCTGCCGCTGAGTCTGCTGGGGTGAGCCGGGCCTCCCTCCCTCCGCGCCCTACACCATCCGGAGGAACGAATGTTCGACCCGGTCAGCATGGTTCCGCGTTGCCCCGTTGGGCACAATCGAGGGCATGTCACCGTCCGCGCGTGTGTTGTTCCTGGTCGGCCTTTTGTCGATCCTCGTAGCCCTGTTCGCCGGGGCATTGCTGCTGGCGATGGACTACGTCGCATGGATAGCGGGAACGATCGGCGCGGTCTCCATCGCGGCGGGGTTCGTGGCGAGGGCGCTCTCGCCGGACACCGGTGGCGGAAAGTCCACAGGAGACGGGGTTTTCTCCGGTGTTGGTCGCCCTCGCAACAGGTTCATCGGCAGATCGTTGCCGGGAGTGCGGGACCGCATCTGGCAACGACACCTCGAATCGAGAAGTGAGAACTCCGGTGACGAGCAGCAGAGCCCGGAACAGGACTCCTCCCGCCACTGAGACCGGCGACCTCGAAACCGTGCTCGTCCGCCCGCGACCAACCGGTCAACCGCGCCGGGCTCGCCGCATGGCGTCCGCCGGTCGCGGTCTCGCCTTCGGTCATCGGTTCGACCGCACGCCGAGCAGCACGTCCTCCCAGGAGGGGACGATCGGGTGATTCTTGCGTCCTTCCCTGGTGTCCGCGTCGTCCTCGCCGTCCTCCCGGTCCGCGGCCGTGGCGTGTTCGGCCCCGCTGTCCGGTCCCGCCGGGGACTGTTCGGGCTCGGAACCCTGGATCGCGTTTCCGAACTCGGCCTCGTTCGACTGCGAGGTCGAGCCGAGTAGCGTCCCTGCCGTCATGGCGGGGATGTGGGAGGTTCCGGCGGCGCTCTCGGAGAGATCGAGGTTGTTCTGCTCGGGCGCTTCTCCCAGCAGCGGAGTGCTGGGCTCCCGGGCGTCGGAGTGATTCTCCTCCTCTTCCGAATCGGAGCTGTCCAGCTCGAGTGCTTCCCTGGCGAGTTCGGTGACCGGACGTACCGTGCGCAGTGGGCGGTTCGGGGCGGGATCGAGCAGATCGAGCGCGTCCTCGTCCAGCGCGGCGATCGTGCCCCCCTGTGCGCCGGGGTGGAACGTCCAGTGCGCGGTGTTCTCGGTACGACCGGCCTGCCAGTGCAGCGTCACCACCCACTTGCCGTCCTCGCCGCGCCAGGCGTCCCAGCTGGTCTCCCCGTAGTCCTGGCCCCGCATACCGAAGGTCTGCGAGATGATCTCGCCGAGTGTCTGTACATCCGGTCCGTCCTCGCGGACCGGATGCGCCTGCTGGGCCTTCTCGGCGACCTGGGCCCGTTCCAGTAAAACCGGGTAGGCGTAGCGCTCCACGCGTTGCTGCGGAATCCCGGCCTCGGCGGCGACTTCCTCGACGGAAGCACCCGCACGAACCCGCGTCTGGATCTCGCGCGGCCGCATCTGGGCTTCCAGCTCGATCTGTACCTGCCCGAGACGGGTGAGGTCACCCCGGGCCGCGGCGCGGAGTCGCTCGTCGGCAGGCACCGCGAAGCGTTCGCCGTTGTCGGGATCCTCACACACGACGGTCTCACCGTCCTCTTCGAGCCCGACCACTCGCAGCGCTCGCATAAGTGCCTCCCCGCGCCTCCCGCTGATTTTAGATCACCAAGCTATAACGATAACCCGACGGGGGGTCTCCGTGGGACGGACGCGCCGAGTGTCGTAACGATGATTCTGTCGAACGGGCGTACCCCGCCGCATCCGTGGAAATACCCTGATTCCCCGAATAATCGTGTGTTCTCGGTTACCCGGGCGCGTCGCGGCGGGTGTTCCGTCGCCGCGGGCTCGGGTGTACCGCTCGGAAACAGGTCGGGGAGCATGCCGGTGAATCCTCGGCATCGTCGCGGCGCATCGGGACGGACGGCGATGCCGTCACCTCGCCGGAGTCGCCATCACCGCGGCGGAGTCTGGGCCGGAGTCGGGGCCGGGGTGAGCGGCGCACCGCCCACCCCGGTAGCCGGGTCGAATCAGCCGAGTTTGCCCACGATCCAGTCGATCGCCTGCGTCAGCTTGGTGACGTCGTCCGGCTCGACGGCGGGGAAGGTGCCGATGCGCAGCTGGTTACGGCCGAGCTTGCGATAGGGCTCGGTGTCGACGATGCCGTTCGCGCGCAGCGCCTTGGCCACGGCGTCCGCGTCGATCGAGTCGGCGAAGTCGATCGTGTTTACCACCTGGGAGCGCTTGGCCGGGTCGGCGACGAAGGGGGAGGCGAAATCCGAGGACTCGGCCCACGAGCACACCCGGCGCGAGGACTCCCCGGTGCGCCGCACGCACCAGTCCAGCCCGCCCTGCTCGAGCATCCAGTCGATCTGGTCGGCCAGCAGGAACAGTGTGGCGACGGCGGGGGTGTTGTAGGTCTGGTCCTTGCGCGAGTTGTCCAGCGCGGTGGTCAGCGACAGGAACTCCGGAATCCAGCGGTCCGAGCCACCGATCTCGCCGACGCGCTCCAGCGCGGCCGGGCTCATCGCCGCGATCCACAGGCCGCCGTCCGAGGCGAAGCACTTCTGCGGTGCGAAGTAGTAGACGTCGACGTCGGCGGGGTTGAACGGCAGCCCGCCCGCGCCGGAGGTGGCATCCACCGCGATCAGCGAGTTCTCGGACCCGGCGGGGCGAGTCGGGGGCAGCATCACGCCGGTGGAGGTCTCGTTGTGCGCCCAGGCGATCAAATCGGCCGTGGGGTCGGACACCGGCTCGGGAGCGTCGCCCGGCTCGGCCTTGACGACGATCGAATCGTCCAGGAACGGGGCTGACTTGGTCGCCTTCGCGAACTTCTCGGAGAACTCGCCGTAGGTCAGGTGCAGCGCACGCTGCCGTACGAGCCCCAGGGTGGCGGCGTCCCAGAAGGCGGTGGTGCCACCGACACCGAGGACCACCTCGTAGCCCTCCGGAAGCGAGAAGAGCTGGCGGAGACCTTCCCGCACGCGTCCGACGAGCGACTTCACCGGCTTCTGCCGGTGCGAGGTGCCCATCACCTCGGCACCCTCGTTCGCGAGCCGCGTCAACTGCTCCGGCCTGACCTTCGACGGTCCGCACCCGAACCGTCCGTCGGACGGGACTAGCTCAGCGGGCAACCGCAGCGTCGTCGGGTCGATGTTGGTTTCGGCCTGCGTCATGCCGGCGCCTCCGGTCCTTGTTGTGTTGGTTTCGGCCCGTTCGTGGGCCGCTTGCGAACATGCACGAAGTTGGCCAGATGACCGGCGCCGTTGCCGGCTCAAGCACGGCTGGGCACACACCGCCGGCGCGGTCGGACGGATCGCGCCACCGTGCCGCCGGTGTGAACCAGCCGCGGGCAACTTACTGCTTCTGTCGCCCCCTTGGCTACCGCGACGAGCCCGGTGTCACCCGAGCGAAGCCGCTCGGTACGGCCGCCCCCGGCCGACCGCGACCCCGGGCAAAACCGGAAAAGCGCTACGAACTCCCGGAGTTCGCGCTGTGATCCGTATCATAATCTTGGAGTCGGTCGATCAGATCGGCGCGGGCCCGGGCCACCCTGGAACGGACGGTGCCGGTGCGGCAGCCCGCCACTTCGGCGGTCTCCTCGTAGCTGAGCCCGACCAGCTGGGTCAGCACGAAGGCTTCCCTGCGCCGTTCGTCGAGACTCTCCAGCGCGCTGCGCAGCGCGTATCCCTCCGGTATCGAGAGGGTTCGCGGCTGGGCCCGTTCCGCCGCGAGCTGCCAGTCGGCGATGTCGGCCGAGCGGGGGCGGCGGTCGCGGTGCCTGATGTGGTCGGCGGCGACCCTGCGAGCTATCGACAGCAGCCAGGTCCGTGCCGAGGAGCCCCCGCGGTAGGTGGACAGCGAGCGGAAGGCGCGCAGGTAGCACTCCTGGGTGAGATCCTCGGCGACGTGCGCGTCCGCCAGATGCCGCAGCAACTGCCAGACCTGACGCTGCGTGCCGTGTACGAACTTGGTCGCGGCTTCGGTGTCCCCCTGCTTCGCCGCCAGTGCGCAGCGTGTGAGTTCCTGGTCGTCCACGCCCAATATCCAATGATCTTCGGGCTCGGGCCCGCTGCCACGGTTGTCCGGCTCACTCGACCACGTAAGCCGCGGCGATGCCGACTCGTCGGGCGTGAACCGTCGTTGCCGTGAAAGCACGATACGCGTGTCCCGCCGATCTCCCGCACGGGAGCCGGGAACCATCGGGAGGTCACCGACGACCAGCACGGTGTGGATTGCGTGACGAGTGTCGAGATCCTCTCCGCCGAGCTCGACGGGGCGGCCACCGAGGAGCAGCGCCGACTGGTGCGGCAGCACTTGGCCGGCTGTGCCGCGTGTGAACGACGACGAGCGGGTTTCGACGAGCTGCACCGGGCGGTGCGGATCATGCCCGCCGAGCCCGGTCCCGACGTCACCGGAGCCGTGCTGCCCGCCCTGCGGCCCCGATTGTTGGACCGGTTGCGCGGCGAGGCGGGTAGGCGACCACGAACCGCACTACGCTGGTTGCTGGCGCTGGTGGCGGTGGTGCAGTTGGGGGTGGCCCTGTTGCAGCTCACCGGAGTGGGAATCCGAGTGGGGGCCGAGACCGCCCGGTCGACCATGCCGCACCTCGATCACGAGACCGGTGCCTGGAACGCGGCGGTAGCGGTCGCGTTGGCCTGGGTGGCGCTGCGTGCCAGGCACGCGGCCGCCCATCTGCCGGTGCTGGCGAGCTTCACCGGGGTGCTCGCAGCGATGTGCCTGGTGGACCTGGTCGCCGGCCGAGTCGGCCCCGAACGGGTGATTTCACACCTGCCGGTGCTGCTCGGGCTGGTACTGGTGGCGGTGCTGGCGCTGCTGCACGGCTCGGACGGGGTGCCCGCGACCAGGAGTCGGGCTCCCGGCGAGGGTGTCGAACGCGAGGTGGCGGAGGACATTGCCACGAGCGCGCTCGGCGAGGGGACGGGCGAGTCGACCCCGCCACCCGTGGCTCAGCGGGAGAGCGCATGAGACGTGACGGACGGCATGGTTCAAGCTGGAGGAAGTTTCGCCCGTCGCGGTGAACCGCACGAAAGGTGGTCGGATGACGACGTCCGCGGACACCTCGACCGAGTCCGCCGAACAGCGACGCAGCTCCGCCGAACAACAACGCAGTGTCGAGCTGGCCGTCAGCGGTATGACCTGTGCGGCGTGCGCCAACAGGGTGGAGCGCAAGCTCAACAAACTCGACGGGGTGCAAGCCAGCGTCAACTACGCCGCCGCCCGTGCCAGCGTCACCGCCCCGGCGGGTGCCGCCGACGAGCTGCTGACCGAGACGGTGACCAAGGCGGGCTACGAGGCCGAGGTGCTGCGCCCCGCCGAGGAGAGCCCGGACGATTCCCGTGACCGGCTGCGCGAGCTGTGGCGCAGGCTCGTCGTCTCGGTCGTACTGTTCGTGCCGTTGGCCGACCTGGCGATCCTGTTCACGGTGCTGCCCGAGGCTCGCTTTCCCGGGTGGCAGTGGCTGATCATCGTGCTCGCGCTTCCCGTGGCCGGCTGGGCAGCCTGGCCGTTCCACCGCGCGGCGCTGCGCAACGCCCGGCACGGTGCCTCCTCGATGGACACGCTGGTCTCCATCGGGATCACCGCGGCGAGTGTGTGGTCGCTCTACGCCATGTTCGCGCCGAGCGGAGCCCCCACCGACGCCTCCGAGCTCTGGTTGCTGCTCCACACCGACGGTGCCGCTTATCTGGAAGTGGCGGCAGGCGTGACCACCTTCGTGCTGGCCGGCCGCTACTTCGAGGCCAAGGCGCAGCGCAGAGCGGGCGGTGCGTTGCGTGCCCTCGCACGGCTCGGCGCCAAGACCGCCCTGGTACAGGACGAGGACGGCACGCAACGGGAAGCGCCGGTCGAACGACTGCGAGTGGGGGACCGGTTCGTCACCCGTCCCGGCGGAACCATCGCCACCGACGGGCGCGTGGTGCGGGGCGGCGCCGCCGTGGACCGCAGCTCGATGACCGGGGAGTCGGTGCCCACCGAGGTCGTCGAGGGCGACGAGGTCACCGGAGGAACCACGGTCACCACCGGCTGGTTGCTCACCGAGGCCACCAGGGTCGGCCGGGATACCCAGCTGGCGGGGATGATGCGGCTGGTCGAACAGGCGCAGAGCGGCAAGGCCGCCGTCCAGCGGTTGGCGGACCGGATCTCGGCCTACTTCGTGCCCGCCGTGCTCGGGCTGGCCGTGCTGACGTTGCTGGGCTGGCTGCTGCTCGGCGGCTCGGCCGAACGTTCCTTCACGGCCGCCCTCTCGGTGCTGGTCATCGCGTGTCCGTGCGCGCTGGGACTGGCCACGCCGACCGCCCTGATGGCCGCTTCCGGCCGTGGCGCGCAGCTCGGCATCTTCCTCAAGGGGTATCAGGCCCTGGAATCCACCAGGACGGTCGACACGGTGGTGTTCGACAAGACCGGCACGGTCACCACCGGCAGCATGACCCTCGGCGAGGTGTACTGCGTCGCCGGTGTGAGGCGGTACGAGGTACTTCGACTGGTGGGCGGGCTGGAGCACGCCTCCGAACACGCGGTCGCCGCCGCGATCACCTCCGCCGCGCGCGCCGAGCTCGGGGAGGGCGTGGAACTGCCCGCTGTCGACGGGTTCGGCAACGACCCCGGACTGGGCGCGCACGGCGAAGTGGACGGGCACCACGTGTCAGCGGGCAGGGCGAAGCTGTTCACCGACAACGGGATCACCGTTCCGGAGGATGTGCGGCAACGCCACGCGGAATGGCAGCGTCAGGGGAGAACGACCGTCCTCGTCGCGCTGGACGGGGTCGTGGTGGCGGTGCTCGGGCTCGCCGACACGGTCAAGCCCTCCGCCCCGGCAGCCGTGGCCGAGCTGCGGCGGCTCGGGATGCGGACGGTGCTGTTGACCGGTGACAACGAGGCCACGGCTCGTTCCGTGGCCGAGGAGGTGGGAATCGGCGAGGTCGTGGCCGATGTGCTACCGGACCAGAAGGTGGAGGCGATCGAAGGACTGCGCACCGAAGGGCGCCGGGTGGCGATGGTCGGCGACGGGGTCAACGACGCGCCCGCACTGGCCACGGCGGAACTGGGGCTCGCGGTGGGGGCGGGAACCGATGTGGCCATCTCGGCGGCCGATCTCATCCTGGTGCGCGAGGAATTGACGGCGGTGCCGGACTCGGTGAAACTCGCCAGACGGACGCTCGGCACCATCCGGGGCAATCTGGTTTGGGCGTTCGGCTACAACCTGGCCGCCGTGCCGCTCGCCGTGTGCGGGCTGCTCAATCCGCTGATCGCGGGCGCGGCCATGGCGCTGTCCTCGGCGTTCGTCGTCTCCAACAGTCTGCGGTTGCGCAGGTTCTCTCCCGCTTGACCGTCGCCACCCGATGTCGGGCCTCCGGAGCGAGAGCAGGCGGGAGGTTCCGCCGAGCGAGCGGTCCGACAACCTGACCGGAGAACTTCGGTGAAGACCGTCCCGGTGGGGTCGCCTCGGGGCTTCCTCCGGGGAGATTCCGGGGTGTCTGGGGGCTTTCCCGGAAGCGGTTCGCGAGTTCGATCGGTTTACTGGGGACAGTGCACATCGGAGAGTCGCCGAGGCCCGCGGAGCGGCCCTGGGAACGCGTCTCGGGCGAATTCGCCGAGTGCCTCGCCGTGCGCTCTCGGTGCTGTCGCTCGCCCGAGGTGGTCGTAGAGCTCGACAACCGGGCCGTTCCCTCGCGCGTTTTCCGAACGTTACGAGTGGCACTCCGTGTTCGGAGCGTTACGTTAGAGTCAGTTTCGCAATCCAGTTACCACGATGGGGGAATCACGTGAGTTTCCCGAACGGGTCGCAGCAACCCGCGGCCGCCCCTTCGGAAGAGGGCGGAGTCAACGGACAGCACGGCTTCGCCGGCCAACTCGCCGACTCGGAGCCCGCTCCCGCCACCAGCGGATCGGCACTGGTCAAGGTCTACGGCAGCGGTGAGGCCGGAGTCCGCGCGCTGGACAACGTGGACATCGGCTTCGCGAACGGACGGTTCAGCGCGATCATGGGGCCCTCCGGTTCCGGCAAGTCCACCCTGATGCACTGCCTGGCCGGGTTGGACGCTCCCACCTCGGGTCGGGTGATGCTGGGGGACACCGACCTGACCGGCCTCTCGGACAAGCAGCTCACCCTCACCCGGCGCGACAGGATCGGCTTCCTGTTCCAGTCGTTCAACCTGCTCCCCACCCTGACGGCGGAGCAGAACATCCTGCTCCCGTTGGAGCTGTCCGGCCGCAAACCCGACCGGCAGTGGCTGAACAACCTCACCGAGGCGTTGGGCATCGACCAGCGGTTGCGCCACCGGCCCAGCGAACTCTCCGGCGGGCAGCAGCAGCGGGTCGCGGTGGCCCGCGCACTGGTAACACGCCCCGAGGTCGTCTTCGCCGACGAGCCCACCGGTGCGCTGGATTCGAAGTCCGGCACCAACCTGCTGGAGTTCCTGCGCGGCTCGGTACGCCAGTTCGGCCAGACCGTGGTGATGGTCACCCACGACCCGGTGGCCGCGTCCCACGCGGACAGCGTGGTGCTGCTGGCCGACGGCAACATCGCGGGCCGGATCGAGGAGCCCACGCAGGAAGCGGTGCTCGACTCGCTGCGCCGGTTGGGTGGGTGAGAACCAGTGCTGCGCAACACCCTGCTGCAACTACGACACAACATCGGACGGCTCACGGCGGCCGGACTCGCCATCGTGCTGGGCGTCGGATTCGTCGCCGCGACCCTGGTGTTCACCGGCACCATGCAGTCCTCGGTACGGCACATGGTGGCGGCCCCAAACCTGGCCGCCGACGTCGTCGTCACGGACAACACCGCGAGGCGCGTCGCCGGAGAGGAGAACGACAAGAGACAGCAACGCCTGCGAAAGATCCGCGAGACCGAGGGCGTCGCCGCGGCCGTCCCCAGAAACGAGAGCTACGCGAACGCCTCCTGGAAGGGGGAACGGTACTCGGTCGAGGTGAGCAGGCTTCCCGAACAGAAGTCCCTGCGCTGGTACGAACTCGCCGAGGGTAGCTATGCGGACTCAGCGGGCGAGGTGGTGCTCAGCAAGCGCGCCGCCGACTCGGCGAATCTCTCCCCTGGAGACACCGTCACCCTCCAGCAGCCGCAGTACATCTCGCCCAGTGAGGGGGAGAGCGAGAAGTCACCGCCGAAGCGCGAGGTCACCGTCTCGGGGCTGGTCGACATCGGGAGCAACGTGCTCACGAGTGGCAGTCGCGTCACGGTCTTCGCTCCCCAGGGACTGCTGAACCAACTCGGGGCAACCGATTACCGCGCGATCGACCTGCTGTTGGCCGACGGTGCCGACACCTCGGCCGTGCTCGACCGGCTGCGCGGCGAGCTCGAGACCGGCCGGTACGTCGAGGTCCGAACCGGACAGCAGCAGGCCGAGCACGCGGTGAAGCTGTTCAGCGGGAGCGTGGCCGCCGCGCTGAACGCGGTACTGCTGCCGTTCGGCGCGATCGCGCTGTTCGTGGCCGGATTCGTCATCGTCAACACCTTCTCGGTGCTGCACGCGCAGCGAAGCAGGCAGTACGCACTGTTGCGCTGCGTCGGTGCCACCCGGGGGCAGATCCGGCGATCCGCGCTGTTCGAAGCGCTGCTGGTGGGACTGATCACCTCGGTGATCGGCACGGTGTTCGGCGTGCTGGTCTCGGCCACGGTGAGCTGGCCGCTGGGGCTGACCGATTCCCCGGTCGACTTCGGCTCGCTCGGTATCACCCCGCTGGCGCTGACCGCGCCCGTGGCGGCCGGCCTGCTGGTGACCTTCCTGGCCTCGCTGGCGCCCGCCGCACGCGCGATGCGGGTCGCACCGCTCGCCGCGCTGCGTCCCGTCCCCGACGAGCAGGCCTCCCGTCGGATCGGTCGGGCACGTTTGGTCTCCGCAGTGGTGTTCACCGTGGCAGGTGCCGGATTCCTGCTTGGTGGTGCCCTGCTCGGGTCGATGACCATGGCGGTTCCCGGTGGACTCCTGGCCGTGGTGGGAATCCTGCTGTTCACCCCCACGCTCATTCCCGCGGTCGCCAGGGCGCTCGGCTACCTGATGCGTTCGCTCGGCCCCACGGGCACGCTCGCCAGCGGCAACGCCGTTCGCAACCCCTACCGGGCCTCCTCCACCAGCACCGCGCTGATGATCGGCGTCGGGCTGATCGTGCTGTTGCTCACCGGCACCGCCAGTGCGCGGCACGGCGCCAACGAGCAGATCGACCAGCGTTACCCGGTGGACGTGAAGATCGCCGCCGAGGAGCGGGGCCAACCGTTTCCCGAAGGGGTGGGGCAGCGCCTCGAATCCCTGGACGGCACGGCTGCCACCGCAGCCCTGTCCGGTACCACTTTCGAGATGGAGCGGCCGGAGTCGAGCATGCCCGAGGGAGCATCCCGCGAGGACATTCCTCCCGCGACCTTCCGGGCGCTGGGGATCGACCCCGCGAAGCTCGCCGAGGTCTCCCGGCATGGTGCGGAGGAACTCCGGCAGGGAACCGCGCTGGTGTCCGACAACGTCCTCGATTCCTGGGGTTGGTCGGAAGGGGAGCGTGTCGAGCTGCCCATCGGGGACGGTTCCGCCACTTTCCGATTGGAGACCACCAAGCTGGTCCGGTCCGGATTCCTGCTGACCCGCTCCGACCTGGCAGCCACGGGGGCCGAGACCAACACCACCGAGATCTGGGCCCGTGCCACCTCCGACACCTACACGCCGGGCTACACCGCCGAGCTGGACTCGTTGACCGAAGAGAGCGCCTCGACGCCCATAGATGTCGGGGGAGCGGTGCAGATGCGTGCACAGTACACCCAGGTGCTCGACACGCTGTTGCTGATCGTCACCGGTCTGCTGGCGGTCGCGGTCATCATCGCGGTGGTCGGTATCGCCAACACGCTCGGACTGTCGGTGCTGGAACGCGGCAGGGAGTCCGCACTGCTGCGCGCACTGGGACTGACCCGTGGTCAACTGCGAGGAACCCTCGCACTGGAGGCGGTGCTGCTGGCCGTCGTCGGTACCGTGCTGGGAGCACTGGTAGGCGTGCTGTTCGCCTTCGGCGGGGTGGCTGCGATGTTCGAGAACATGGGGCTGCCGGTCGCGTTCGCCGTGCCCTGGGCGCGGCTGCTGTTGGTGATCGGCTGCGCGATACCCGCCGGTGTGCTGGCCTCGGTCCTGCCCGCACGCAGGGCCGCCAAGGCCCAACCGGCCGCCGCCCTATCGGAGGAGTAGGTTTGCCCGCTGCCGTTGCGTAGCTGGTTGCGCAGCGGAACCTCCGGCACGGCTCGCGCCGCGGGGAGGCCCGACAATCGGGTAGCGATCTACACAACGTCGGGCCTTCCTGGCGAGAGCCGCACCGGAGAACCCGCGGCGGCGCCGACCGCGAGGGTGGTGGTTCGGCCCGGGGGCGTGGCCGGAGTGCGGCCCCGTGCCGTCCCACCGCCCGGCGATTTCGTGGGAAATTGACGGAGCCGGGGCAAAACCGCTGCTCGTGGGTGTCAATTTCCCGCGAAATCGACGCCCACAGGACCGCTGTTGGGCCGCGGCCGTGCGGGTCGCAGTGCATGGAACCGTCGAGCTGAGGCGAGAGTCCGGTCACAGCCGATCGATCGCGAGGGCCGCCACCGAGGCACGCCCGGGTGGTTCGTCAGGGGCGGCAGGTTCACAAGGGTCCTGTCGGATTCACCAGGGTCCTGTCGGATTCACCGGGGTCCTGTCGGACTCGTTCAGGTTCTGGTGGACTCCAGCCGTGCGAGCATGCCCCGGTAGTCGGCATCGTCATCGTCGCCCTCCTCGCGCTGCCACTGTCGGAGCAGCACGACCAGTACCAGCAACAGCGGAATCTCACCGCCGAGCCAGCCGATCAGCGCCCCCGCCTGCTGAGCGGTCATCGGATCCACCGACCACGGCAGGTCCAGCGTGCTGTAGTAGTTGCCCGCGATCGGCTCGGACATGCTCAGCACCAGCACACCGAAGAAGGCCAGGGCGGGCATCATGCCCAGCGTCACGCCCAGTCGCGCCAGCTGCGGCACCCGTCGGGGGGTGCGGTCGAGGCCGAGGACCGCCCAGAACCACAGGTATCCGCTGCCCAGGAAGTAGACGTTCATGATCGTGTGAGCCCAGTGCTCCTGCATGATCAGTTGGAACAGGCCGGTCGGGTACAGCGCGTAGAGCGAGCCCACCAGCAGCAGCGAGGCCAGCACCGGATGACTCAACCACCTCGAGACAGGCGAGTCCACGATCCCCAGCAGCCATTCCCTAGGGCCGTACGGTTCACCACGACGCGCACGCGGTAGTGCCCGCAGGCACAGGTTCACCGGCGTCCCCAGCACGAGCAGGGCGGGGCCCAGCATGTTCAGCAGCAGATGGGCGGTCATGTGCACCCCGAAAGTGGCGGGTGCGTAGCTCCCCACCCCGGAGGAGCTGGCCACCAGCAGCGCCAGGCAGCCCGCCAACCAGCTCACCGTGCGTCCCACCGGCCAGTGTTGCCCGTGGTTACGCAGCCTGCGTACCCCCGCCAGATAGCTCATCGCCAGCACCACGGCGGCCGTGCCCAGCAGCAGGTCGAACCGCCAATGGGTGACCAGCCGCAAGAAGCTCGGAAACTCCGGAAGGTCGTACCCGATCAGCAGGTCCATGGCGGTGGCGTTCCGGTCGAGCAGGTTGGGTGGCGGCACGTGGGCCATTCCCATCGAGATGCCCACCGTGGCCAGCAGCAGCGCCACTTCGGCACCCGCCAGGCGCAGCATCCCCCGGTGGCGATCCCGCGCGGACCGGGTGATCCTGCGTCGCAGCGGCACCGAAACCAGCCCCACCAGCAGCAGAAGTCCGATCTTGCCCAGCACCAGTGCCCCGTACTGGGTGCTCAGCCACATCCGGGCCGGTACCAGTATCAGCGAGCCGATGACTCCGGAAACCGCCAGCACACCCCAGCACGTCGCGGCGAGCTTCCGGTAGCGGCGCGCCACGGTTTCCGGGTTCGCCCCCCATCTGCGGGCGTGGGTGAGCACGGCGAACAGCACTCCCAGCCACAGCGCGGCCGCCACAACGTGGAAGGCCATGCTGTCGGAGGCGAAGTCGTGCCCACCGTTGGAGGCGGAGTGCCCCACCAGTACCGGAGGCAGCAGCGTCAATCCCGCCAGCACGGTCAGCCCGAGCGTGGTGCGCCACCGCAGTGTCGAACGGCACGCGAGGGCCAGTACCAGCGCGAGCAGCGCGGAGAGCAGCCACGCCTTCGGAACGTCCAGCGCGTCCAACAGTCCCAGCAACGCGCCGGGCGTCAGACTGTCGGTGACCGACTGCCCCGCCGAGTCGGCCGCGTCGAACACCGTGAGCAGCAACCCGGCACCGCCCCAGAACCACGCGGCTGTGCCCGCGCTTCGCAGCGCCGCGTAGCCGTCCGGAGAGATCATCCCGCCGCGTTGCGGGACGGTGAAGAACGCGGCGAAGACCAGCCCGCCCAAACAGACCGCCCCGGCGAGGTCGAAGACAAGTCGCAGCAGGTTGACACCCAGTTTGGTCAACGCCCCCGGATCGGGGTAGCCGAGTACCGCGTAGACGCCGCTGCCCGCCGCGAGCACCAGCACGACCGTGAGTGCCACGGTGGTTCCCGTGCCCAGCAGTCCCCAGCGAATCAACCCGGGAGCACTCGGTGCGGCTTCCTCGCCTTCCCTACGGCTGCTCGGTGCGGAACCTGACATGAACTGACCTCGTGATCGGGGCGGTGGGCTGCGAATCGCGAACGGTGCCGGTTTCGGCGGTCCGATGCTGTTTCCGCTGGGCAGCATAGGGCGTCGCGGAGGTGGGCCGACGGCCCGGTCACGGTCCCCGCTCGATGTCCCCGCCGCTCGTCGTGAGCGCGGCGTGGGAGGTTTCCCGGAGCCGGGTTGAGCGAACGCGAGTCGCCGAGGTCATTACTGTCGACCGTTCCGTTGCTCGTCCTGCCGGGCCGGCCCGGAGTGCCTCGCCGAAGAACCACATGATCGCGCCGCCGAGCCGCTGATCGTTCAACATGGTCAGCGTGCCGTCGTCTGTGGCGGCGTCGAGCTCTCGGGCACCCTCGGTGGGATGCCGAACTCCCACCACTCACGCAGGGTGAACCCCGACCGTTCTCGCAGCTCGCATCGGCGCGAGGTTCCGCCACAGCAGAGCTACACAGCCCGAGCCGACAAAAGTTCTCAAACGGAGGCGAGAGGGGAAACCGTGTCCCACCCTTGTACCTCGCGCGGCTCACGCGCGCCCGGTCCGACGTAGCGGGCGGAGGGGCGTACCAGTCGGCCGGTGCGCTTCTGCTCCAGGATGTGGGCGGACCAGCCCGCCAGCCGCGCGCAGGTGAACATCGCGGGCATCATCGGCGTCGGAACCCGTGCGAAGTCCAGGATCACCGCGGCCCAGAACTCCACGTTGGTGGCGATCTGCCGATCGGGGCGCCGCTCGGCCAGCACCGACAGCGCCGCCTGCTCCAGTTCCGCGGCCACCTCGAACCGGGGTGAACCAAGTTGTTTGCAGGTTTCGCGCAGCACCCTCGCGCGCGGGTCTTCCGCGCGGTAGACCCGGTGCCCGAAGCCCATGAGGCGGTCACCGCGATCCAGGATCGATTCGACCACCGCCCGGGCGTCGCCGCGCTGTTCGACCTCCTCGATCATCGGCAGTACCCGCGCGGGGGCACCCCCGTGCAGTGGCCCGGACATGGCACCCACGGCTCCGGAGAGGCTCGCGGCGGCGTCGGCGCCGGTGGAGGCGATGACTCGCGCGGTGAAGGTCGAGGCGTTGAGGCCGTGTTCGGCGGCGGAGACCCAGTAGGCGTCCAGCGCCTTCACGTGCGCCGGGTCTGGCTCGCCGCGCCAGCAGGTCAGGAATCGTTCGGCGACCGTGGTGCACCCGTCGAGTTCGGAACGCGGCACCGTGGGGAGTTCCTCACCCCGGGCCGACTGGGCCGCGTAGGACAGCGCCAGCTCCGAGGCCAACGCCAGCTGGTCACGTGCCTGCTCCTCGGTCACGTCCAGCAGCGGGGCGAACCCGTTGGCCGGTGCGACCATCGCCAGTGCCGACTGCATGTCGACACGTACGTCGCCGTTGCGCACCGGAAGCCGGTCGTCGCTCGCCGCGCCGAGGCCGTTGCCGAAGCGGCCGTCGACCAGCAGCGCCCATACGTCGCCGAACGAGACCCGTCCCGTCAGCTCCTCGATGTCCACTCCGCGGTAGCGCAGCGCACCACCGTCACGGTCCGGTTCGGCGATCTCGGTCTCGAACGCCACCACGCCCTCGAGGCCTGGGCTGACAGCGGGTTGCGTGGTTTCGTTGTTCTCTGGATTCGGCATCGTCGCCTCGTCTCCTTCGTCGCCGGTTGTGCCGTCGACCCGTGCGGGCCGCGGTGGGGACGTGGCGGGGTGGTGTGGCACACGGTCGCGGAACGCGGCCGTTGTCGTAGCGGTAACAGTGCACCCACTCGGTAGGGGAAGGCAATCGTCGCGCCCCGTAAACGCGGAGTAATGAAAAAGATCACACCACACGCGGGTCGGGGTTCGCCTTCGAGGGAGTTTCGAAATCGTTCCCGAACGGCGGCAGCGTGCTGAATCGATTACGGGATCGATCGGGATCGAACAGCGGTTCGGTCCGGGTTCGTTTTCCGTTTACCGTCGTTCGGGGAGTCGCTTCGCCTGGCGCGCGGGCGTTCGAGGTATCGCGCACCATTGCAGTTCAGTGCGAGCACATTTGACCCAGCGGTGGCGTCGCTTGAGACGTCGGTCTAGTCAGGAGGAATGGATGTCGCAGGCAAAGGCCACGTTGTCCGGGATGCGCGTGTCCTACGATGCCGAGCCGCTTCAGGAGTCGTCGCTTGCCACCACCTGGCACGAGCAGCTTCGACAGTGGTTCGACGAAGCGGTGCAGGCGGAACTGGCGGAACCGAACGCGATGGTGCTGGCCACGGCGGACGCCTCGGGGATGCCTTCTTCGCGTACGGTGCTGTGCAAGGGAATCGACGAACGTGGCCTGGTGTTCTTCACCAACTACACCTCGGCCAAGAGCCACGATCTCGGTGCCACCCGGGTGGCCGCGGCTACCTTCCCCTGGTTGTCGCTGCAGCGACAGGTGAACGTGCGCGGGACGGTCGAGAAGGTCAAGCAGGAGGAGACCACCGACTACTGGGTCCACCGGCCCCGTGGTTCGCAGCTCGGCGCGTGGGCCTCGCCGCAGTCCTGTGTGGTCTCCGGCCGTGCCGCGCTGGAATCCAAACTGACCGGTATCGAACGTCGGTTCGCCGATTCCGAGCGGGTTCCGGTTCCGCCGCACTGGGGCGGCTGGCGCATCCGGCCGGAGTACGTGGAGTTCTGGCAGGGCCAGCCGGACAGGTTGCACGATCGGCTGCGGTTCGTCCGCGAGGACGACTCCTGGAAGGTGCGGCGGCTCGCGCCCTGACGGCTGTGCTCCCGGTTCTCCCCTGGCAGGATGCTCGGGTGGGCGGATCCTCCGCCTGCTCCCGTTCCGGATGTTCTTCTCGGGCAGTACCCGCACGTCGCCGGAGGATCCGGGCGCGAGAGGCGGTTGATCAAGGTGACAGCACGGTTAACGGGACTAATCGGCTAAGACATACAGTGGTCGTGTGAACGAACACATCCCGGCTACAGGTCACCAGTTCGAGATCGTTCACGGTGGCGTGCGGGCGGTAATCACCGAAGTGGGTGCCGCGCTGCGTACTTTCGAGGTCGACGGGGTTCCCTACAGCGAGACCTACGAGGCCGACCGACTACCGCCCGCGGCCGCCGGAGCGGTCCTGGCGCCGTGGCCGAATCGCATCGCCGACGGCCGCTGGAATCTGGAGGGCGAGACGCAGCAGCTCGCCCTGACCGAGCCGGATCGGCACAACGCCATCCACGGCCTGCTGCGGCACACCCCCTGGACGGTGGGGGAGCACACCTCCGCCGCCGTGGTGCTGCACGCGATGATCCCGGTGCAGCCCGGCTGGCCGGTTCCGCTGCTGACGGCGGTGGAGTACTCCGTCGACGACCACGGGCTGACGGTGCAGCACACCGTGGAGAACCTCGGCTCGCGGCCCGTTCCGTTCGGGCTCGGGGTGCATCCCTACCCGCGTGCGGGCAACGCGGCCACCGACGACTGCACCCTGCGGTTGTCCGCTTCCAGCGTGCTGCCTGTCGATCCCGAGCGGATGTTGCCCGACCGGCCGCCCCGCAGGCTGGAGGGTGAGGAACAGGATCTTCGTACCGGCAGGAAGCTCGCCGGGGTTTGGTTGGACACCGCTTTCGGTGGGGCCGCCCCGCTGCCGGACGACCCGGTGGGGCTGGTGCGGCACTCGTTGACCGATTCCGCCGGTCACGGTGTTCAGCTGTGGGCCGATCCGGTTTTCGCCTGGGTACAGGTCTACACGGCGGCCGATTTTCCGGAGCGTGGCAAGGCGCTCGCGATCGAGCCGATGACCTGCCCGCCCGACGCGTTGAACTCCGGGACCGACCTGATCGTGCTGGAACAGGGGCAGACCTGGTCGGCGCGTTGGGGACTCCGTCCACTCGGCTGAGGTGTTCCGGTGCTCCGCCGGAAGCACCGGTCACTGCTCGGGTGTGCGCGTAAGAGTACTTCCGGTGCATCTCCGGAGGGAGATCCGAGTCGCCCGGCGGGTGCTGTGGTCGGCCCGGGCCGGGGCGTTGGTTCATGCCTTCGCCAGTTCGCGTCCGATCACCATCCGCTGGATCTGGTTGGTTCCCTCGAAGATCTGTAGCACCTTGGCTTCGCGCATGTAGCGTTCCGCGGGGAAGTCACTGGTGTAGCCGGCGCCTCCCAACACCTGCACGGCGTCGGTGGTGACCTTCATGGCGGCGTCCGTCGCGATCAGCTTGGCCACCGAGGCCTGCCTGCCGAAGGACCGACCCGCATCGCGGCGCCGTGCCGCGTCCAGGTAGGTCGCCCGCGCCGACTGCACGGCGGCTTCCATGTCGGCGATCATGAACTCGATCCCTTGGAAGCTGATGATCGACCGGCCGAACTGGGTGCGCTGCCGCGCGTAGTCCACCGCCAGGTCGAGCGCCGCCTGTGCCAGTCCCACGGCGCAGGCGGCGATTCCCAGCCTTCCGGAATCGAGCGCGCGCAGCGCGATGCGCAGTCCGTTTCCCTCACCCCCCACGAGCCGCTGCTCCGCCACCCGGGCGTCGTCGAGGACGAGTTCCGTGGTGGGCGATCCGGTCAGCCCCATCTTGTGCTCCGGTTTCCCGGCGGTGAGCCCCGGGGTGTTCCCGTCGACCAGCAGGCAGCTGATCTCCGTGTCGGAGGTTCTGGTCAGCAGGGTGTAGAAGTCGGCGACCCCGCCGTGGGTGATCCAGCACTTGGTGCCGTTGATCGTGTACTCGGATCCGTCCCGTTCCGCGCGGGTTCGCAGCGCGGCCGCGTCCGAACCGGCCTGCGGTTCGGACAACGCGTAGGCGCCCAGGGTATGACCGCCGAGCATCTCGCCGAGCCAGCGCTCGCGTTGCTCGTCCGTGCCGAACTCGACCAGCGGATAGCAGGACATGGTGTGCACCGACAGCCCGACTCCCACGGTCATCCAGGCACTGCTGATTTCCTCCAGTACCTGGAGATAGGTCTCGTAGGGCTGATTCGCCCCGCCGTACTCCTCGGGGTACGGCAGGCTCAGCAGCCCGGTTTCGCCGAGCAGTTCGAACTTCTCGCGGGGGAAGGTCCCGTTCTCCTCCGCGCGCGCCGCCTCCGGCGCCAGTTCGTTCCGGGCCAGGTCCCTCGTGAGGTTGAGCAGGTCGATTGCCTCGGTGGTGGCGAGAATTCGTTCGACTGGCATCGAAGCCCCCGGTTTCACACCTTGTAGTACTCTGTGGAGTACTCAAGGACTGAATAGAGTACTGTTGATGGCGTATAGTACTGCTGGCGAGTACTCGGCGAAACCGGTTTCGACCTGTTGCCGTCCCGAGGGACGGTTCATACCCCCGCCTGTGGCAGCCTCGAACGATGACTCATTCCCGTCCGGCGGAAGCCGCTCACGAGCCGCGTGACACCGCCCGAACCCCGGCTGTGCGGGCCCGTCGGGCGGAACTGCTGGACCGGCTGTGCGAGCTGTTCCTGGCCGAGGGCTTCGCGCACTTCACGTTGGACGAGCTGGCCGGGCGCATGCACTGCTCCAAGTCCACCCTCTACACGCTGGCGCACAGCAAGGAACAGCTCGCCGTGCGCGTGGTGGGCCACTTCTTCAAACGAGCCACCGCCAACATCGAGCTACGAGTCGCCGAGTGCACCGATCCGCGTTCCCGGATGCGCACGTACCTCAAGGCGGCAGCGGCCGAGCTGGCCCCCGCGAGCAGACGATTCATCGCGGACATGGCGAGCAATCCGGCGACCCGAGCCAGCTACGAGTCCAACGCGAGGGCGGCCGCCGACCGGATCCGGCAGGACGTGCACGAAGGGGTGCGGACGGGCGTGTTCCGTGAGGTCGACTCCGCACTGGTGGCCGAGATGGTCGGACTCACCCTCTCGGCCATCCAACGCGGTGAGATATCCGAGCGGACGGGGCTTTCCGACGCGGCCGCTTTCGACGCGCTCTCGGATTTCCTGGTGGGAGGACTGTCCGCCTCGGAGACCGATCCGGTGCGGAGCACGGAAGAACACGGTACGGAGGAAAGTTGATCCTGATCTGCGGTGAGGCCCTGGTCGATCTGGTTCCCGGTGAGGCACGCCGGGGCGAGCTCGCACCGTTGCATCCCCGACTCGGCGGTGGTCCCTACAACGTCGCCATCGCGTTGGGCAGGCTGGCGACTCCGGTGGGGATGTTCACCCGGCTCTCCCGTGACCAATTCGGTACCGAACTGCTGAAACGACTGCACGAAGCCGGTGCCGACACCACCGAGGTGCAGGTGGGAACGGAGCCGACCACGCTCGCCGTGGTGGAGTTGGACGAACGGGGCTCCGCTCGGTACGGCTTCCACACCGAGGGCACCGCCGCGCCGCTCGTCGCGGATCCCGGGGAGCTGCCCTCGGAAGTGGAGGCTCTCTCCTTCGGGACGCTGGCGATGGTTCTGGAACCGGGAGCCTCGGTGCACGAGCGGGTGCTGTTCCGGGAATCCGAACGGGGACGGTTCATAGCGCTCGACCCGAACATCCGGGCGGACCTGATCGAGGACCCGGATGCCTACCGGCGACGCTTTTTGAGCTGGCTGCCCTCGGTGGACCTGTTGAAACTCTCGGTCGAGGACGCCGCATGGCTGACCGGGTCGGACTCGGCGGCCGAATCGCCCGGGCTGTTCGAGGTGTTACGGGAGTGGCTCGGTCGTGGTCCGGCAGCGGTGGTGCTGACCAGAGGCGCTGACGGAATCGCGGTGTTGACCGCGGACGGCGGGCTCGTCGAAGTGGCCGCCGCCGAGACGTCGGTGGTGGACACGATCGGGGCAGGAGACACGATTCAGGCCGCCCTGCTGCACTGGTTGCGGCGTGCGGGCGCGTTGTCGGCCGAGACGGTGCGCGGTCTTTCCGAGCAGGACTGGCGTGCCGCGTTGTCCTTCGCGGCAGCGGCGGCGGGGGTCACCGTCTCCCGGCAGGGGGCCGAACCGCCCTACGCCTCCGATCTCTGACCCTCGGTCCCACGTGCGGCGCGGCGATTTCGCGGGAAATTGACGGGCCTACCGGAGCGAGAGCCGTGCGAGAGGTTCCGCCACGCAACCATCTCGAAAACGGACCGGAAAGTTTCGTCCACCCAGACGTGAAAGGAGGGGCGCCCCTTGGGAGCCGGGGCACCCCTCCCTCACCTGTGGAACCAGCACAGCCACTTCTGGTGTGCCGATCGTCTACGGGAATCCTCGTTTCAGAGCACGTCGATGTTCACGAGGAGGTCGATCAGCGACTGGATAATGACCACGTTGCTTTCCTTTGCTCAATTTGGCGATTGTTTTTCATGTTGCGGCCGCGATGAAGAAATTAGTGGCGTTTCCGGGGTTTGTCTGTCACACGGAAGTGCAAAGTGATCAATACTCTTCGTGCTTGCCCAGCACACCGGGTAGTCATGAAACACTTTCGTGAAAATTATTCGCAGCGTGAGTTCCGGTGTTGATCACACTTCGTGTTGCTACTGTGACGGCTCGCGAGCTGTTTTCACAGGTGGTTCCCTCGGGGTGGTGTTGCCTGCTGGTTCCGCGTCCTTGCTGTGGTGCGCAGAAGCGGTCGGCTAATTCGAAAGAGTGTCCGTTCGCTCGTTCGAGTGAGTCCCGGAGTCCCGAGATCGGCAAGTGATGTCGGTCACTTTTCAAGGGTTCGCTTGTCGAGCCACGGCCGAGCTCCTGGCGCGCGTTTCCGGGCCCCTCCGCCGCGGCCTCGGTCTCCCCCACCTGCTTCTCCTCGAGAACCGGTGGCTGTGACGCCGACAACTCGCGGTGTGACGTGGGCGCTTCGGTGGGATGAACAACGAGTGTGATCGTGGTCCCACCTTCCCGTTTCAGCAGACACCGTTGCTGCGTGAGAGGCCTTTCGCGGTCTAGCGTGACTACTGACAGGACCCCAACGGGGTGGTGCTGCGGCGGTTCGGAGTGATCCCGGCCGGCGTGTGCGCTCGATCGGGAACGGGTGACCCCGGCGCTTCGGGTGTCGGACGTACCGCTGGTCGGCGGCAGTACCCCCCAGACTGAGCGCGAGAGGTTCGGAGAATGCCCGACGACGCGACCGCCAAACGCACCGTCGCGCTGCGCTACGACGCCGGCGAGCACGAAATGGGCGTGACCGCTCCCACCGAAGGCGCGCCCGGTGTCAATTTGGACAAGTTGATGGCCAAAACCGGTTTGGTGACGCTCGACCCGGGCTTCGTCAACACCGCGGCCTGTGAATCCGACATCACCTACATCGACGGCGATGCCGGGATTCTGCGCTACCGGGGATATCCCATCGAGGAGCTCGCGGACAAGTCGAACTTCGTCGAGGTCAGCTATCTGCTGATCTACGGCGAGCTGCCCACCGCGGAGCAGTACGAGGACTTCGCCGACCGGGTTCGCAGGCACACGCTGCTGCACGAGGACCTGCGCAAGTTCTTCGACGGTTTCCCCAGGGACGCGCACCCGATGCCGGTGCTGTCCTCGGCGGTCTCGGCGCTGTCCACCTTCTACCAGGACAGCCTGAATCCATTCGACCGGCAGCAGGTCGAGCTGTCCACCCACCGGTTGCTCGCCAAGCTGCCGACGATCGCGGCCTACGCGTACAAGAAGTCCGCCGGTCAGCCGTTCCTCTATCCCGACAACTCGCTCGGGCTGGTGGAGAACTTCCTGCGGATGACGTTCGGCTTCCCCGCGGAACCGTACGAGGTCGATCCGACCATGGCCCGTGCGCTGGACCTGCTGTTCATCCTGCACGCGGATCACGAGCAGAACTGCTCCACCTCGACCGTTCGGATGGTCGGTTCCTCCGAGGCGAATCTGTTCGCCAGCATCTCGGCCGGTATCAACGCTCTGTTCGGACCGCTGCACGGCGGCGCGAACAGCGCGGTGCTGGACATGCTGGAGGGCATCCGGGCCGACGGTGGAGACGTCGACTCCTTCGTGTCCCGGGTAAAGAACAAGGAGCCCGGCGTCAAGCTCATGGGCTTCGGGCACCGCGTCTACAAGAACTACGATCCGCGTGCCCGGATCATCAAGAAGACCGCGGACGAGGTACTGGAAAAGCTCGGCTCCAACGACCCGCTGTTGGACATCGCGCTCAAGCTGGAGGAGCGTGCGCTCTCCGACGACTACTTCATCGAACGCAACCTCTACCCGAACGTGGACTTCTACACCGGCTTGATCTACAAGGCCATGGGCTTTCCCACCAAGTTCTTCACCGTGCTGTTCGCCCTCGGGCGGCTGCCGGGCTGGATCGCCCACTGGCGCGAGATGCTGGACGACCCCGCCCGCAAGATCAGCAGGCCGCGTCAGGTCTACACCGGCCAGGCGCAGCGTGCCTACGTGCCGATGAACGAGCGCTGAATCCTTCTCGGAATCCTGTTGCGCTCCGGTGCACCACGAAACGGGCCGCTCGGATGGTCGAGCGGCCCGTTCGCTCGTTCGTGGCCGTGAACAAGCCCTCAGGAGCTCGTCAGGAAGCCCGCAGCGCCTCCTTGAGTCGAACCCTGGCTCCGGTGCGCAGCACCGCGTTCGAGTAGATCCGGCCACCCAGCCACAGCACGGCCGCGGTCGCCGCCAGTGAGAGCACCACCGACAACGCCCCCTGCCACAGCGGTATCCCGCCGAGCGCGAGCCGCATTGGCATCAGCATCGGCGAGAAGCCCGGGATCATCGACAGCACCGTCCCGGTGGTGCCGTCGGGGTTGGTCGGCAGTACCGACACCCCGACGAAGAACGGCACGATCAGCAGCATGATCACCGGGGTTATCACGCTCTGCAGATCCTCCTGGCGTGAGACCAGCGAGGAGGCCGCCGCGAGCATCGTCGCGTAGAGCGTGAAACCGAGCAGGAACCACAGCACCGCCCAGCCGAGTAGCCCCACCACGGTGAACGCGGGCAGGGTCAGCACGGCTGTGGCGGTGGCCGCGGCGAATCCGAGCACCCCGATCACCGCGAACTGGATCAACCCGGTGAGCCCGATCCCGACGATCTTTCCGCCCATCAGCTCGGTGCTGCGGATGGTGGACAGCAGCACCTCCACGACCCTGCTGGACTTCTCCTCCACGACTCCCTGCGCGATCATCTGCCCGGTCATGATCAGGAACATGTACAGCAGGAAGGTGGAGATCATCGCGATGATCAGTCGCTGTGCCTTCTCCCCGTCGGAGAGCCCGGCCATCGGTCCGTCCGCCGCCTCCTGCGATTCCCCCATCGACACGATCGCCACTTCGCCCCGACCGGCCCGGTCGCGCACCGCCTCGGGATCCAGGCCCGCCTCCGACATCTCGGCGTCGAGCTGGTTGTTGTAGGTGATCGTGGTGAGTGCTCTTTCCAGGTGCGGAAAGACGTGCCGTTCGACGAACAGCTTCGGCGCGGTGGGGGTTCCAGCCACCACGCCGTCGAGTTCGCCCTCGTGCACCAGCTTCTTGCCCGTCTCGGGGTCGGCCACCTTCCGGATGCTGATGGCGGGTCGCTCCACTCCCGCCTTTCGTTCCAGTGGTTCGGCGAGGCCGTTGGCGGACGGTGTGATCCCCAGTCGAGTCGTGCTGTCCGAGGCGTTCAGGTCGTCCTCGGGTGCGTTCGAAGCGCCCGCGAAGAACATCACCACCGGGAACGCCAGCACCAGTAGCGCCATGAACAGCGTTCCGAGTACGAACGCCCGAGTGCGCACTCTGGTAAGCAGTTCGCGTCGGGCGACCAGCCATACGGTGTGCAGTGTCCGTTTCACTCGTCGGGCTCCTCGGTTACGGCGTCGCGGAACAGTTCGGTCAGGCTGGGGCGGGTTCTGCTGAACTCGTGCACCGGGCCGGTTTCCAGCGCGGCACGCAGCACCTGTTGGTCGTCGACCGTGTCGTCGAGCCGCAGGGTGGTGTGTCCGTTCTGCTGGCTCTCGAGCTTCACGCCGGGCAGGTCTTCGGCCCAGTCGGCTGGTGCTTCCGGCGCGTGCACGTTCAACCGCACGGGACCGTTGGACCGTAGTTCCTCGACGGTGCCGTCGGCGATCATTCGGCCACGGCGCACGATGCCCACCCGGTCGCACAGTCGTTGCACCAGTTCGAGCTGGTGACTGGAGAACACCACCGGCACACCGCGGTCGCGCATCTCACGCAGCACGGTGCTCATCACCTCGACAGCCACGGGGTCCAGGCCGGAGAAGGGTTCGTCGAGGATCAGGACGGCCGGGTCGTGTATCAGCGCGGCAGCCAGCTGCACCCGCTGCTGGTTCCCCAGACTGAGTTTCTGCAGCTGGTCATCGCGGCGTTCGGACAGCTCCAGCCGCTCGGTCCACCAGTTCGCGGCGCGGTTGGCCTCCGCTCGTTCCATGCCGTGCAGCTCGCCCAGATACCGCAGCTGTTCCAGCACCTTCATCTTCGGGTAGAGACCGCGTTCCTCCGGCATGTAGCCGATCCTGCTGCGCGTCGTCCGGTCGACGGGCGCGTCGTCGTAGCGCACCTGCCCCGAGTCCGCCGCGAGCACGCCCAGGGCGATCCGCATCGTGGTGGTTTTCCCGGCGCCGTTGCTGCCGACGAACCCCAGCATCTCCCCGCTCCGCACGGTGAGTGACATTTCGTCGAGCGCCACGACGTCCCCGTAGCGTTTGGAGATCCGGTCGATCTCCAGCGCGCCTTCGGGCACGGAATTCTCCTTCGGTTGTCGTCGACGACGGTGTTCCGCCGTCAGTCACGCGTGTCGTGCCGGGATGCCCGCCCGGTGTCGTCCGAACGTGGCTGAGCACCACACGCGAGTTCGATTCGGATTGTCACTCTATCGGTGGAAGCGCGGTGGTTGGGTGATTTCGCGTCGCTGCGTTACCGGCCGGAGAAGTCCGGCCCGGTGAAGCGAGGGGATGGCTCCACGACGCGTGTGGGAGTCCGGGGTTCGAAAACGCTCCGGACGCACGAAGAGCCCGCGCGCAGGCGGGGTCCAAGGCTCACGGGAGTTTCCTCCTGCTACGAGGATGCCAACAGCGACCCCGGCGATACAGGCCTCGCGAGCTGGCTTACTCCTTCGAACGATGTTTCGTGAGGCCGTCCAGTGCACCTCGGCGTCAATTTCTCGCGAAATCGCCGCGCGGGTGAGGTGCACCGCCCCGGTCTCCGTCAATTTCCCGCGAAATCGTCGGGCCGGGCGGCGGGTGCGCTCAGTGGTAGACCCCGCGCAGTGCCCGGGTCACCAGGTCGGTCACCCGGGGCAGCGCCCTGCCGCGGACCTCGGGAGTCAGGCCGGGCGGCATTCTGCGGTCGAGCACGTCCTCGGCGTTCATCGCGCCCTCGTGCCGCACCGCCCAGACCACCTCGGCGGCGCTGGTCGGGAGCTCGGGGACGACCGGTTCTCCCAACGCCGGGTCGAGCTCGGTCATCGCCGACACGCGTTCCGCCTCGATGCCGTAGCGGGCGATCAGTCGCTGCGCCACATCCAGTTCGGCGAGTTTGCCCCGCTTCGTGGCCCCCACCAGTGGTGTCGTCCCCGTGCGACTGCTCCCGGCACGCAGCCCGCAGTCCCGTACCGCCCTGTCCACGGCTTCGACAGCGGCGGTGCGGTACGGTGCGAGATCACCCCGCAGCACGCTGACGACTCCCTCGGGTGAGGTGTGTACGTGGTGCTCCCGCCTGCGGGAGTCCGACCGCGACCCTCGCGTGGCGCCCGTTCGGTCGCCGGTTCGGCGGGGAACGGCGTGCGATACCACCTGGCTGTCCAGCGGATGCGCCGCACGCGCCGCCGGGCCGAGCAGCCCGGCCGCTGCCGTGAGCAGCCCGCTCGTCTCGGAGTCACTCGGCTCCGGTAGCTCCGGGGAAGTGCCGTCGAGTTCGGCGCTGCCCGCCGTGACCAGCAGTCGGCCCCCCGGTTGTGGGACGCACCGCACGGTTTCCCCGGAGTCATCGGCCGTCGGTGCGGTCAGTCCGGTCGCGGTGAGGCCCACGGTCGCGGCATCGAGCACGATCCCGGGCGTGCGAAAGATGCTCAGTGGTGGGTGGTCGGCCGGTTCGGTCGAGCGCGGGCCGGTCGCGTCGATCACCGCGCGGGCCTTCAGTCGGATCGTGGAATCCCCCAGCCGGTCCAGCACCTCCGCCCCGTCGCGGTGCAGTCGGGTCGCGCGGACCCTGGTGAGTACGCGTGCGCCGAGTCCGGCTGCGGTGCGCGCCAGTGCCACCACCAGCCTCGCCTCGTCCGGCAGCTGAGCCTCGAAACTCAACAGGCCGCCCCGCAGCCCCGGCACGGCCAGCCCGGGGATCAGGGCCCGTGCTTCGGGGGCCGGTATCCGGCGCGGCGCGGGAAGTGCCATCGCCGGGGTCCCCGCCGCCATTCGCATGGCGTTCGCACTGTTCGATCGGGTCCGCAGCCTCAGTTCGGTGCCGGGCGGAGCTCCGCTGTCCAGCGGTACGAGCAGGGGTAACGTGCGCACCAGGTGTGGCGCCGTGGTGCGCAGCAGCACCTCGCGCTCCACGGCGTCACGGCGCGCCCGGGCGAGTTCCACCGGGCGGCCGTCGTGGGGACGACCGCCCGGCAGGATGTCGGACCACCGGGGACAGTGGTTCGCCAGGTCCTCGGCCTCGACCAGCGCGACCGACAGTCCTCGGCGAGCCGCGTCGAGGGCGGCGGCGGTACCGGTGACCCCGCCGCCCACCACCAACACGTCCGGACGTACCCCCGCGGCCAGCTCCGCGAGCTCCGCGTCGCGTCTGGCCGCGTGCAACGAGGTGGCGCGCGGGGGAGTGTTGGTCGGTGAGTCGGTCATGATCCCGTCAGTTCCGTTCCACCGGTCCGGCCCCGAGTGAGAGCGGGCGAAAGGTCCCGCCGAGCGAGCGTCCCGGCGACCCGACCGGAATTCGATCAGATGTTGACGATCATCTTTCCGGTGTTGTCCCCGCGAAGCACCCCGAGGAAAGCCTCGGGGGCGTTGCGCAGCCCGTCCACCGTGGTCTCGTCGTAGTGCAGCTTGCCGTCGCGGACGAGCGGGGCCACGTGCTCGAAGAACTCCCGCTTGCGGTGACCGTTGTCGTTGACGATGAAGCCACGCATGCTCAGCCGTTTGGTCACGAACTGGAACATGTTGCGCGGGCCGGGTTGCGCCTCGGTGGCGTTGTACTGCGAGATCGCGCCGCAGGCCGCGATCCGGCCGAAGTCGTTCATCGCGCCGATGGCGGCCTCCAGGTGGTCGCCGCCCACGTTGTCGAAGTAGACGTCGATTCCGTCGGGAGCGGCCTGGCGCAGTTGCTCGGCCACCGGCCCGTCCTTGTAGTTGAACGCCGCGTCGAAGCCCAGGTTCTCGGTGAGGTGGCGGACCTTCTCGGCCGAACCGGCGCTGCCGATCACGCGCTTGGCGCCGCCCAGCTTCGCGAGCTGGCCCACCAGCGAGCCCACGGCACCCGCCGCGCCGGAGACGAACACGGTGTCGCCCTCGTGGAACTCGGCCTTGTCCATCAGACCGACGTAGGCGGTCATGCCGGGCATGCCGAGCACGCCGAGGTAGGCGTTCGGCGGGGCCTCGTCGGAGACCGCGGTCGCCTGCGACTCGTTCACCAGGGCGTACTCCCGCCAGCCGAGGGCGTGCAGCACGAGCTGGCCGACCTCGAACTTCTCCGAGGAACTGGCGACGACCTCGCCCACGGCGGCGCCGTCCAGCGGCTCGCCGACCTCGAAGGGGGCCACGTAGGACTTGGCCGCGCTCATTCGGCCCCGCATGTAGGGGTCGACGCTCATCACCTTGTTGCGCACCAGAAGCTGTCCCGACTCCGGCTGGGGGACGGGCGCTTCCGCGACCTCGAAGTTGTCGTGGGTGGGCCACCCCTGCGGGCGGGACGCCAGCCGGATCTCCACGCCCGTGGTGGGGACGGATGAGTCAGTCACGAGAGCCTCCATATGCGGAACTGTCTAGTACCGTAATTTTACCCGCGTTGCCGAAGTGGCGCCATGTGGCAAGCGGGCGCGACCCGATAGTACCGACCGGTCGGTCGGGTGCGGGGTGGCCGAGGTGGTGGTCCGGCTCGGCACGTGGTGAAACCCGAAGATCGACTCCGTGCCGAGTCGGTCAGGTCATCAACGAGCGGGTCACGGTTACGCCGTCGTGGCTGCGAACCGCGGGGTTCGTGGCGAAGGCGTCCGAGACGCGTACCGCGTAAACCTCGTTCATCCGTCCCAAGGCCTCGGAGAGTTCGAACCACCCGGCATCGGCGCTCTCCTCGGTGGCGCGTGGTTTTCCCGACAGTGGGCGGCAACGGAATACGAGAGCGATGATTCCGCGGGACAGATTCTTGTAGGTTCCGCTGAGGCGTTCGACCGCGACCGACACGCCGGTTTCTTCGAGGATCTCTCGTCTCACTCCGTCCTCGAAGGTTTCGTCGAGTTCCAACACGCCGCCCGGGGCTTCCCATTGACCATTGTCGCGACGTTGAATCAACAGGACCCGTTCGTTGTCGTCGATCACAACGCCGGCCACGCTGACGGAGTGTTTTGGGGCATCCGACACGGCGGCCTCCCGGAAAAGTCGTTACCGATCCGATCGCGTACTCGGCAGCTGTGGGTTCGGAGGCGGTATCCGCGGTCGGCCGTGCGGCGAGACCGCCTCCGGAAGAGGAGCCGTGGCCCCGGGAACGCGAGCGCGTTCCCGGATTCGCGAGGTGGATCAGTCCTCGCGCTCCCTGCGACTGATCCAACCGGTGGGGATCCAGTTCGGCGCGGACCAGCGCCCCTGCTCCAGCTCCTCGTAGAGGTCCAGGTATGCCCGCTGCACGGACCTGATCGCGTCCTCGGGATCGATGAGCCCAGCCGTGGTAACCGCCAACGATCCTGCGATGAGTCTCATCGGGGATGAAGGTGTGCCCCTGTGCAACGTAAGTTATCGGTGACCGGCTACTCGAGGCGTCATCAGCGGAGATAGTGGTCTCCGCTCGGGATCAGCGGTCCAAGCGCCCGGTTCTCACGGTGTCGATGAAAGCCCGCCAGCTTCCGGTATCCAGCGCGAGTGGGCCACGCTCCCTGTCCTTGGTGTCTCGTACCAGCCGGAAGCCCTCGGGCGAGGACGCGGTTTCCACGCAGTTGCCGGTTCCGGTGCTGTAGCTGCTTTTTCGCCATTGCCGACTCGGTAAGCCGGTCCGTGGGGCATTGTTCAAGACAGCTCCTCGAATACGCTGTGGACGAGATCCAGTGATTCGCGAGGTGAAAGAGCCTGACTCTGCACCGAGGACAGGGCGTGGACATAGCTACGTATCACGCCGTCGCGTTCGTGTACGGTCCAGGAAGTCACGCCATCAGCATAAACGGCCTCGGGAGTGGTCTCCTCGGGCCACTGAATGATCGCGAACGATTCGCCGAGGGCAGCGTGTGCGTCTGCGGTGAATGGAACGATCTGGATGGTGACATCGTGGGTTTCGACCATTTTTTCGAGGTGGCGGAGCTGCTCCCGCATGACTGCTCGGCCGCCGATACGTTGGCGAATCGCGGCTTCCCCGACGACAGCCGTAAGACGCACCCCATCGGAAAGACGTTGTTGGCGTCGCATCCTTAGCTCCAGGTAACGATCGATGTCGGCTACCCGGATGTGTGGCGACACCGCTGTGATCACTCGTTCGGCATATTCGCGGGTCTGCAGCAGACCCGGCACGAGGTCGCCTTCGTAGGTCCTTATCCAGGATGCGTCGGCTTCCAGTTCGATGAGTAGTTGTACGGCTTCGGAGAGAATGTCTCCGTAGTCCTGCCACCAGCCTGGTTCTTCGGCTTTTCTGCGAAGTGTGTCCAACTGGGCCACGAACTCTTCGGGGATGTGCAATGCCTCGGCGGTCGCGGCGAGCACGGGTGGCGACAGTTTCGCCTTGCCCGCCTCGATCTTCGACCACGTGGCCTGGTGGATACCGACGCGATCAGCCAACTCGGTACCCGACAGGCCGTTCGAGGTCCGGTAGCTCTTCAGTCGGCTGCCGAGTCGGCGACTGCGAACCGTTGGCCGCACGTTGGCTCCTTTCGGGGTCGGTGACCAGTTCGTACTTTCACCCATCTGATGCATTTCATGCTGAGCATAATGCACGGCATTATTTTCGACATGGATACAGCGCCTGAGGGTGAACGCTAGATCACGAACCGCATCCAATCGAAGTTGCCCAGTCAGCTGACTCCGATGATGCGAGTGCGCCTGATCGGCGGTCAGAACTCCGTCAGTCCCGAAGCGCGATACCGAAAGGTCGGATCATGAACCACCGCTCAACCGAAGCGAACGAATCACGGAACCAGGCGCAGCAGCGGGCCACAGCGGACGGGAGGTCGCAGCGGCAGGAGCAGGCCGACTGGCTGGACTCGCTGGTTCCCGACCCGTCGGGGGTGCCGCCGCTCTGTGACGAGCCACGATTCGACGAGCTACTGCGAGGCATCGTCGCGGATCACGCTCCGCACGTGTTCGCGATCGTCCAGGAATACGGCGAGCGGGTCGACGGGCGAGTGGCAGCTTGGGGAATGGCCTTCGAGGGAAGAGCCGAGATAGTGACGGTCGAAGGAAACATGCGGATGAGCCTGCGAAGTCCGGAAGCGGCGTTGCCCAACTTCCGTTTCGGTACCCGCATCCGCTCGCGACTGGTGTGGTTCGACCGCGACGCGATCACCCTGGCAGCAGCGGAGTGCACCTGAACAGAAGTCACACGCGCCAACCGGGCGAGGCAGGGGAGCGCGACGTGTGCCGCCCGCTCCCCGAAAAACGGCTCGGGCCCTACCGCTCCCGGCGACTGATCCAGCCGGTGGGGATCCAGTTCGGCGCGGACCAGCGCCCCTGCTCCAGCTCCTCGTAGAGGTCCAGGTATGCCCGCTGCACGGACCTGATCGCGTCCTCGGCACCGGCGGGTTCGGCCGTGGTGTCCGGCGCGGGCAGCTGCGTCACCCGCAGCCAGCGTTCCTCCCAGAGCGCCTCCATGGCGGCGTTCCACCGCAGCCGAACCCCTTCCTCGACCTCCTCCTGCTGCTGCTCGGCCTGCTCGACGAGGTCGCGCTCACCGGCCAGTTCCCGCTCCAACCGTTCGACACGATCACGTTCGAGCTCGTGCAGCCGCTCCACCGCGTCGGTGGCCAGGGCGACGATCTCCTTGTAGCGCTCGGTGTCCGTTCCGTGCCGAGCGTCGAAAGCCCCGGAATCGCCTGCTGCCTCAGTCATCGGTCGCCTCTTCTCCGAAGATGTTGGACGAAACCGATTCCGGTCCCCGGGGCCTGGGAAGGTTGTTCGGCTCCGCCGTGATCTCCTCCGGCTCCCCGACGGCTCCCTCCACCGCTCCGGAGAGGTCGAACGGCAGGATCACCTCGGGATGCGAATGCACCGACCGGTCGAAGAAAAGGCCGCGGTGCACCCGGGGTGACCACGTGATCAGCTGCCCGGCCGCCAACGGCGCGAGCTCCTGTCCCTGCACGTCGAACGCCACCCAGGCCCCCACGTCGTCGGTGGGCCCCATGCCCAGCGTGTTGCGCAGCCGTTGGGCGCTGCGCCACCAGCCGATGGTGTGCACCCCGCACTCCGGGCCCTGCTTGAGCGTCTTGCGTAGCTGGTCCAGCCCACTGACCCTGCTCTCCGGGTCCTTGCGCTCCAGCATCGACTGGGCGGCGTCCACCGCGTAGCAGAGCAGGTAGTGCGGCACGGTCTCCGAACTCGCCCCACCGGACCCGCTGCGTTCGTCGACCAGTTCGGACAGTCCACGCAGCGTCTCACCGAGCTCGCTGGGACCGATGAAAGTGACCGTGTGCCCGGCTTCCCGCAGGGTGCTCGCGACGGCCCAGGCGTCCTCGGACGTGTCCTCGGTCAGCGTCGCGATCGTGAACTCCGCCTTTCCCGGGGAGAACTGCCGCCCGAGGGACAGCGCGCTCGTCCCCAGCACCGCTGTCGCGTCCCCCTGGGCCGAACCCAGTACGGCCAGGTTCTTTCCCGGGGAGCGTTCGAACGACAACGCCGCGGCCGTGCCACGCACGTCGATCACCTGCCCCAGCAGCATCCTCGGGCGGCGTGTCGCCACCGGCCGCAGCTCCTCGTAGTCCGACGTGCCGATCAGGCCGGGCAGGTGCGAACCGTCGAACAGCCGGGGTGGGAGGGCGTTTCGCCTCCCGGTCTCCCAGAGGTGCCGTTCCCAGAGTCGCAGTTGCAGCGAGTCGAACGTTTCCGAAGCGGTCGCGTCCGGCACGCGAACGACCTCGTTGCCGTGCTTCACGCCGGACTCGTGGTTGATCACCGCGTGCCAGCGGGGCAGCTCCAGTGCGGTGGTGTTGTTGTCCACCAGCACCCGGCGCGCCTTCGGCAGCGCCACCCGGAGGATGAACTGCTCGAAAATGGCGGGTTTTCCCCAGAACGCCTCGATCCCGGAAACGTCCTGACTGGCCAGCACCAGGTGAATTCCCTGGGAGCGCCCACGGCGCGCGACGTCCTCCAACAGCGTGGCGGCCTGGCTGGACACCGCGTCGCGTTCGGCGAACAGGTACTGGAACTCGTCGATCACCGCCACTATGCGTGGCCATCTTCCCTTCGGATCCCGCTGCCGCAGTTCCTCCAGTTTGGTGACCTCATGCTCCTTGGCGGCGTCGGCCCGCCTGCGCATCTCCGTGGCGAGGAAACGCAGCAGCGCCAGGCCGAACTCGCGGTCGGTGTTGACGTTGACCCCGACCAGCCGTGCGTGCGGCAGCCAACTCGGATCCCGATTTCCGGGCGTGAACTGCGCGAACGACACGCCTTCCTTGAAGTCGAGCAGGTACATCTCCAGCTCGTCCGGGCTGTACCGCGCGGCCAGACTGCCGAGCATGCCGTACAGGAAGTTCGTCTTCCCCGAACCGCTCGGCCCACCGATCAGCGTGTGCGGGCTGGTGTCACCCAGTGAGATCCGCACCGGTTCACCCTCGAAGAACCCCACCGGAGCCGACAGGCCGGTCGTGGAGTCCTGCGTCCACAGTTGTTCGGGGAGCAGATCATCGAAGGTACGCACCCGGGCGCGTCTGGACTGGAACGTCTCCGAGATCGCGGAACAGGCCCTGCTCACCCGCTCCCGGGGCGGTACCTCGTCCGGGCGGATCGCCAGGTGCGGCCCGGTCATGCTGCTGCGCGCCAGATCCGGGGCGAGCAGCGTCACCGATTCCAGCGCGTTGTTGACCGTCATCGGCAGATCCACCACGATCAGCTGAATCCCGCAGGCGAGCCCGTTGCGCGCCACGCGTTGCAGCTGCTGTTGCTGCTCCTCCTTGAGTGGTTCGCCGTCCCCGAAGAGCACCGCCACCCGCCAGGGCTCACCGCGATGGCCCGTCTCGGCGGCCAGCGATTTCAGCGAGGTGTGACCGCCGAGCAGCGCCGTGGTGTGGATCCGGCGGATCTGCTCGGCCAGTTCCTCCAGCAGGTCGTCCAGTCTGGTCGGATCGTGCGCGGTGAGCAGTCCGGAGCGGGTCAGCGGGAACAGCCCGGGCAGCGTGCCCGTCAGCCGTGCGGTGTCCCAGACGTGCACCCGGACCAGGCCGGGCTCGTAGTAGGACAGCATGCGCAGCAGCAGATTCTGCACCAGGGATTCCGCGGTGTCCCTCGTGGCGCTTTCCAGCGTTCCGGAGCGGCAGGTGATCCGCAGGTGCGACTCGTCGAGCAGCGGCACGGCGGCCGGGAACTCGGCTGCTTCCGGGGCGTCCGGTGAATGGGCGGTGCCGAAGCGCCACAGCGTGGGGGCGGGAATCCGGGCATCCGCCGTGCCGAGGCTGCCGAGCCATTCCCGCCACGGTGCCGAGGCGGTGCCGGGAGCGGCCTCCGCGACCAGCTCGCCGAGCTGTGCCGGGCCACGCGCGGTCCACTCGGAGAACACCTCGGTGCGTTCCTCGACCGCTTCCTCCAGCGCCCGGCGGAACTCGGGCTGTTCCGAGCCCTCCAGCTCCCCCGGATCGCGTGCGGCGGCCGAAACCCCGTGCCGCGCGATGCGCAGTGCGTGTTCCCGTTTCGCGCTTTCCGCCCTGACACGCGTGAGTTCGTTGGCAGCCGCTCCGCGAGCCGTGGCGGCGGTGGCGCTCAGTCGATCGAAGGCTGCCCGAATGGCGTTGCGCCGTTCGTTGCGTTTACGCACACTCCACCTCGGTACTCGCATCACTGACCGTAAGCAAAGTACCACCGATCACACTGTTCGTTCGGCAGTGTGATCCGTTCCTCTTAGGTATGTCGGGTTACACCCGCTACGGGGGAGTCACGCGTTATCGTTCACTCGGAACGCTCGCTCAGTGTGAGGAGCGGTGCCGGACTCCCGAACCCGGCGAGTCCGCGACCGTCGTTCGACACACGCGGACACGCCACGGCACGAGGTGCGCTACAAGCCGGTGACGAACCGACGAACGGTTTCGTCAACCTGCTCCACCGTGGACAGGGTGCGTTCGATCTGATCGTCGGCGCGGTGCATTCCCTGCGGCACCACGGTTTCCGGGTTGTCCGGATCCAACCATCGCAGCGCCGATTCCGCCTGGTGCAGCGCGGTACGCGAGGTCACCAGTTGCCGCTGGGCCTGTTCGAGATGATCCGACACCGTCCGCAGTGCCTGCTGGAGCTCTTCGAGTGCCGACACGGTCTTAGAGCCGTCCCGCGTAGTTCTCGGCCGAGGTGATGCTGGCGTTGATGGTGCCCTGGATGCCGTTGAGGCTCTGTGCCGCCTCCGCCAGCATGCCGTAGGCGTGCTGGATCTCCTCCTGCCCGCTGCCCTGCGTCGCCGTTGCCAGCGCCTGTTGTGCCTCCTCCAGCGAGAGGGTGGCCTGTTGTAACGCGGCCACGCTTTCCGAGGCCTTCTGGTTGGCGAGTGCGATCCCCGCGCGAACCTCTTCCACACCTGCCATCTGTTTCGAGCCCCCTCCGGGATGGTCGTTGTCGGATACCTCTTGCCGACCGTTCGGTCGTCCCGACCGGACACCGATGTCGATCACCAAGTTAGCGCTCCGTGCGCACCCGGCCGTCCTCAGGTGGGCACCGGGCGTGTCCGCGCGAGCCGGGCGAGCGAAGTCGCTCGCGATTCCCGGTGTACCGGTTCGGCGGTCGTGCCGGTCCGATGTTCGGGCTCACCCGGCGCGTCGATTGCCCTGGTGCAGGGACCGGTCGGCGGTGTCCGGTGCGCCGGTGCCGGGGTTCGGGCCAGTTGAATCGATCCGCCAGGCCTCCAGCAGCACGCGTTCACCCCCGGGTACCAGTTCACCGACCAGCTCCGGGGCGTCCACGACCGTCCACGCGCTCGGGGGCTCGCAGGAGACCCGACTGCCGGTGAATCCACTGCCGAGTGTGCGCAGCGTGTTCCGCACCGCCCGTGCCAGGGTAGCCGCTGGGTTACCCGTACTCGGGTCGGCTGTTTTCCGGCTGATCGTCACCGAACGGCAGCCCGGCTCCTCATCGGAGCAGTCGGTCGTTCGGACTACGTGTCCGTCGAGGAGCTCGACCACACCGGCGCAGGCATCACGAGCCGTCGTCTCGTCCTCGGCGGCCACCACCACGGTGATCAGCAGTTCCATGCCGGGCTCATAAGTGGTCACGCCCGACATTGTCCCGCTTACCACCGCCGTGCTGTCGATCGTCCGATACGTTGAGCTCGCACCGGCGAACCGGCCGGAAGAACCGGTTCAGTCCGCCTTGCGGTGTTTGCCACCCGTTCCGTCCTCGGGGCGGGGAATCAGATGTCCCGGTCGCGGTTCCGAGTCCGGACGGTGGTGCCTGCCGAAGTCCGAGGTGGTCATCGCCTCGGCGGGTACAGCGCGGGGGCCGGAGTGGGACTCGCGTTGCTCCGGTGTCAGCGTGGCCGTGTCGTGCGCCGAGGAACCACGCGGTTCCGGAACGGTCGCACCGGTGAGTTCGTAGTGCTCGCGAAGCCGTCTGCCGTCCTCGTCCGACAGGTGGCCGTGCTCCGCCTCCACGCGTGGAGCCGTACGTACCTGTTCCCGGGAGGCCTCGACGTGGAGCGAACCCTGCTCGGCGGCGGCGTCGCCGAGCGGTACGAAGCTTTCCCGTACTCCCAGCGGCCCGGAACGCACCGTGATCCATTCCGGCCGGTGCGTCGCGTCGTCCACGTAGATGTTGCCGACACGTCCGATACGCGATCCGTCCCGGTCGTAGACTTCGTTTCCGATCAGATCCTGCGCGGCTGGCACGTCGTTCATTGACTCCGCCTCGATCGTGCGGTCGGGTACCGAGTCGTGGTTCGAAAGCGGCGATGCGCTCCGAAAACTCACGCTGCCTGGTCCGGGCCCCACCCGCAACCCGTTCGAGGTTGCCCTTCACGCTTTCGAGTGACTATTCGGCAGAAGATCCACCCGTGCGGTGGAATCAGGTATTTAGCTCTCTTCCGATGAAGGTCACTACATCGTGTAGTACCTCCTCGGTGTTGGTCTCGTGGAACAGATCGTGCCGGGCACCCGCGTAACCGTGTTCGTGGAACTCCGGGCCGCGCAACTGTGCCATGCCCTCCCGGCTGTCGGCCTCCGGGACCAGCTCGTCCTCCTCACCGTGCAGCCACAGCGTGGGCACGGCCAGGCCGGGGCCGCTTTGAATCGTGCGCAAAATCTTCGCCACGGCTGTCAACGTGTGCCGCGGAAACGGGCCGTGATAGACCAGCGGGTCCGCGAGGTACTCCCGGCCGACCTCCGGATCCCGCGACAGGCTCGCCGGATCGATCGGGGTGCGTGGGATGTGCTCGTCCGCCAGCAGGTCCAGCGCGTTGTAGGTGCCCAGGATCGGGGCCGACAGCACCAGCGCCACCAAGTGCTGCTGGTACGACTGGGCGTGCCGCACCGCCACCGTGCCCCCGAGCCCGTGCCCGATGGACACCACGGGCAGCCCCGGGTACCACTCGGTCGCCCGGAGCCGGAGCGTCTCCAGATCGGCCACGAGGCGTTCGACGTCCTCCACCACTCCGGCCTCGCCCTCCGACTCGCCGTGTCCGGCCATGTCGGCGGCACACACCACGGCCCGCGAAGCGGCCAACTTCTCGGCCAGCCGTCGGTAACGTCCGGCGTGCTCGGCATAGGCGTGCGAGAACAGCGCTATCCAACCCGGTTTGTTGCCCACCCAGCTGTACACGGCCAACCGGCTCTCGTTGCCCGAAAGTGTCCACCGCTTCGACTCGATCATGCGATCAACCCCAGCACACGTTTCGGCCGTCACCAACTCCACTCAGTGAAACGCCGTGGCGCTGACGTGCCCGTTACCGCAGACGCGGCCGTAGTCCCACCGCAGGTGGAACATCTCGGTCTCGTCGGGAGGTGTCACCCGCAGCGCCGAGGGCAGTGGTTCGCAATCCTCGCCACCGGAGCCGCTGCCGGTGGAAACGACTCCCCAGTGCAGCGTCGTCGAGGTGGTCTCGCCGGGTGCGAGCCGCACGTTCGACGGTCCCGGATCCGCCGCCCACTCCACGTCGGTGGACAGCGCCGTACCGTTGGAGCCGGTGAACTCCAGGCCGGGATAGCCGTAGACGACGCAGGTCCTTCCGGTGGTGTTGCGCAGCGTCAGCTCCGCGTAACGCTGCCCCGCTCCCGGATGACCGCCCTCCAACGAGGCCGCCATCATCGAAGTGTGGCAGCGCGAGACCCCGGAACTCCGTTTCGTGGTCGTGTCCTCGGCTCGCGCTGTATCCGCGTTCTCGCTTCCCGTTCCCGTATGGGTCGACGTTCCCACTTTCCGGTGATCCGCCGGAGCCGCCGAGTTCCCCGAGCTCTCGCCCCCGGAACCCGTCGCCTCGTTCGTCGGTCTCGTGGTATCCGATCTCGACTGCTGCTCCAGTGCGTTGCCCGCCGAGTCCGCCGCTCCGTTCGTACTCGCCGGTTGCTGTCCGCATCCCCCGAGCAGCGCGCCCGCGAGAAGAGTGGTCGATACGGCCAGCACGCGAGTACCGAGTTTGTCCGATCGGTGCGGGACCATTAAGGTCACCTCCCGTTCCCACCAAGTCGCGGTGGGATCGTCGTTGCTCGGTTCTTGTTGTCCCATAAGACGTGTCGGTCGCGGCGGGGTTGCTTCCGTATTCCCGGATTGGGCGAGATCATGCTGTATTTCCGCTTTGCGTGACCTGCTACGAAACCCTTTCTGGTTCCTCGTGGCGGGTGGGAGTTCCGTCCCGACACACCTCACGGCTCGTCGTCGGGTGACAGCACCGAGTATCCCCTGGTTCCCCGTTCGTGTGGGGTCACTCACCGCGCAACGGCAAAAGTCGATCTCGCCGAGGGGCTGGAACGCTCACGTTCCGGCCGTCGAGGTGCTGGTGTGCGGTCCGAGCCGGTTCGCGGAGGCGAGTACCACCGATGCACCGGAGTGGCCCGGCTGTCCTCCTGACGTGTTCTACAGTCGTGCGCGGGGGATGTCCGAGTCGCGCCGCGGTCGGCCCCGCGGTGATGCGTTCGCGCCGGACGGTGTGCTGTTCCCCGTGGCGGGGAGCGCACGGGGCGGTGGTGGTATCCGCCCGACCGTGTCGGGGGCACATGCGGGAGAGTCAGGGGTGAACCCCGATGCCGGTGAGGCCCCGGTGGGCGAGATTGGTCTCGATACAGTTCCGGAGGAGCCACATGGCAGGTTCGAGGCACATCCGTTACCCGAAACGATTCCGGGCACTCGAAACGAGACTGCGACATTGGTGCGATGGACGGCGGTCTCATGAGCGGACGTGATCCGAGATGACCATGATCGCGGTGTTACTAGCGGCGGTGGCGGCTCTCGGCAACGCTTTCGGTGCCCATCTGCAACACGGTGCGGTACATGCCACGATCTCCGATCGCAAACTGGGGGTTCGCAGTCAGCTGCGACTGGTGGGCAACAGCCGTTGGCTGTTGGGACTGATCTGTCTGGGCGGCGGAACGGTGCTGCACGCCCTCTCACTGGGGTTGGCGCCGCTGACCGTGGTGCAGCCGCTCGGGGTGCTGGCGCTGCCGCTGACCGTGCTGCTGAAATCCCGCGACTCGGGGCTCGGTCCGGGCAGGCTGCCGCGCTCCTCGATGCTCGCCGCGCTGGCCATAACAGCCGGCGTGTCCGCGTTCGTCTTCCTCGCGGTACGCAGCGCCACCCCCACATCCGTGAGCCCCCAGGCAGCGGGGACGGCGATCGAACTGGTGACAGTGGCCGTGCTCACGATCGGCCTGATCGGGCTGTTGACCAGCGGATCGATGCGTTGCATCGCCTACGCGTCCGGCTGCGCCGTCGCCTACGGCCTGGTCTCGCTACTGCTGCGGGCGGTTTCCCAACAGGTCACCTCGGGGCAGCTCGCCGAGATCGAGTTGTGGTTGCTGCTCGGCATGGGGGTCTCGGTGCTGATAGGTGGGTGGCTGTTGCAGCACGCCTACGCCAGTGGTCCGCCGGACCTGGTTGTCGCCTGTCTCACGGTGATAGATCCGCTGGTCGCGGTCGGACTGGGAATCGGTTTGTTGGGGGAGGCCGACGCCGTCGGCCCCTGGACCGCCGTTGCCGAGGGGGTGTGCGCCGCCGTGGCCTGCGCCGGTGTCTTCGCGTTGGCGCGCTACCACCCGGACAACCGCGGCAGCGGCGCACATACCGTGGCCCCCGACGGCAGTGACCGACGGGTAACCTCGGTCGATAGTTCGTAACGGGAGTAGCAGTGACTTCGCAACCCAGTGGGCGGCCGCTGCGGATCGTGCTCGGAGCAGTCATGTATCCGCCCGATGTCAACGGTGCCGCCAGTTTCGCCCACCGCCTGGCCACGGGACTGGCCGCACGTGGCCACGAGGTCCACGTGATCTGCCACGCCCCGGACCGTCGTTCGTACACCGCGGCCGAGGACGGCGTCACCGTCCACCGGGTCGGTTCCTACGGCACGCCGGCACACCCGACGACCCGGGTCTGTCCGCCCTGGCGGGCCTCCGCCGAGGCCAAACGCCTACTGCACGAGATCCGACCGGACGTGGTGCACGTCCAGTCGCACTTCTTCATCGGCCGTGGCCTGATCAACGTCGCCCGCCGCATGCGGATCCCACTGGTGGCGACCAACCACTTCATGCCGGAGAACATCTTCGGTTATCTGCCGATACCCCGCTTCCTGCAGTCCACGGCCGCCGCCGTGCTGTGGCGCAACCTGGTCAGGCACTACAGCAAGGCGGCCACCGTGACAGCACCGACCCCTCGCGCGGTACGGCTGTTGCGGGAGCACGGCTTCGCCAAGCGGGCGCTACCGATCTCGTGTGGCATCGACATCGACCGCTATCGCAGTGCCGCGGCCGAGTACCGGGAACAGCATCCCGACCCGGCGGTGCGCACCGTGCTGTTCGTCGGCAGGCTCGACGAGGAGAAACACGTCGACGATCTGCTGCGGGCCATGTCCCTGCTGCACACCGACGCCCTCACCCGCTTGGAGATCATCGGTGACGGCAGCAGGCGTGAGTCGCTCGAACAGCTGGCGGCGGAGCTCGGCATCGCCGACCGGGTGTGCTTCGCCGGGTTGGTCGACGAGGAGGAGCTACTCGCCGCCTACGCGCGCGCCGACGTGTTCTGCATGCCCAGCATCGCCGAACTGCAGAGCCTGGCGACGATGGAGGCGATGTCCGCCCGAACCGCCGTGGTGCTGGCGAACGCGATGGCACTGCCGCACCTGGTGCGGCCCGGGCGCAACGGCTGGCTCTACCCGCCGCGCGACGTGCACGCCCTGGCGAAGGCCATCGACGAGGTCGTCACCGAGCGCACCACCATCGACAGTATGGGGGCGTTCAGCCAGCACATCATCGCCGAGGCCCACGACATCGAAGCCGTGCTCGCCAGATTCGAGTCGGTCTACCACCACCTGATCGACCCGGTGCACACCGACGACCCCGCCGAACTCCACGCCGAGCTGGCCGGCTGAGCAGCCACTCCACTGTCGAGCGGTCCGCTACGGGCGCCGTCACCGCGAAAGGTGAGCGGTGCGCCCGGGCGGCCCGCCCGAGCCACGAGGGACCACCCGAAGGGACTCCGAGCCGCCGATGTCAGCAGCCGATCACGAACAGCTCCTGGCCAGCTCCCCGCACGGCCGCAGAAGCCGCGAGCGGCTGGACGTCTGCGGCAGCACGCTGCACTACTGGCGATACGTCCCGAGCGCGTCCGAACCCCAGGAGAACGGGATTTCCGAGGTCGGTGATCCGTTCGGCGGGTGGCCGGAGCGCCCGCGTCCTCCTCTGCTGCTGCTGCACGGTTTGCGCGGCACCCATCACGGGCTGGAACCGTTGGCGGCGGCACTTCCGGAGCGGGAACTCCTCATCCCCGACCTGCCGGGCTTCGGTGAGTCGGGACCGATGAGGACGCGACGGCACGACGCCGCCGGATACGCCCGAGCCGTGGTCGAGTTGCTGCGACAACTCGATCACGGCGGGGAACGGGTCGATCTGCTCGGGCACTCCTTCGGGTCGGTGGTGGCCGCCGCCGTGGCGGCGGGATCACCGGAGCTGGTGCGCGGGCTGGTGCTGGTCAATCCCATATCCACCCCCGTTTCGCACGGTCCCGCGGCGCTGCTCGCCCGGTTGACCTCGCTCTACTACCGAGCCGGCGAGCTGTTGCCCGCGCGGTTGGGCAGAGCACTGCTCTCGAACAGATGGATCGTGCTGGGGGCGAGTCACGCGATGCTGCGCAGCCGGGATCCGAGGGTGCGGCGCTTCGTGCACGACAGCCACCTGCGGCATTTCAGCCGGTTCCACAGCCCCGCGCTGCTCGCCGAGACGTATCGTTCCTCGGTCTCCCACACCGTGGCGGACCACGCCGCCGAACTGGCCGGCCCCACCTTGCTGATAGCGGGAGAGACCGACGAGATAGCACCGCTCGCCGGGCAGCGACGGATGCGTGACTCGCTCGTGGACGCCGGGCTGGAGGTCATCGAGGAGGTGGGGCATCTGGTGCACTACGAAGCTCCCCGGCACGCGGCCCGTTCGATCCGACGCTTCCTCGACGCCCTATGACCCCGCCCCCGGATCCCGCGGCCGAGTACCCCACCGACGGGGAGGCCGACGCCGCGCCGAAGCGGGTGTTCGTCGACGCCCGCTGGACACGAACCGACTTCCCGGACGGCATCAGCCGTTACGGGGCCGGGATCATCGAAGCGCTGCATCGCCTCCGCCCGGTTACCATGCTGATTCACGACAGGCGCCAGCTGCGGCTGCTCCCGGAGGGCGTGCCCTACCGGCTGATCAACAGCCCGTTCTCGCCCCGAGAACTCCTGGTCTCACGCACCCTGCGGCAGCTGGAGGCCGAAGTGGTGTTCAGCCCGCTCCAGGTGATCGGTGGATTCCGGCGCCGCTACGTTCTCGTGCTCACACTGCACGACCTGATCTACTACCGCGATCCCCGCCCGCCCGGTTTCCTGCCCTGGGCGGTCCGGTGGGTGTGGTGGCTGTTCCACCACGCGTGGTGGCCGCAGCGGCTGCTGTTGAATCGGGCCGACGCGGTGGTCACCGTCAGTGAGACGACCAAGCGGTTGATCGCCCGACACCGCCTGACCGCTCGGTCGGTGACGGTGGTGCCCAATGCGCCGGGGAACGCACCCGTACCGCTCGAGCGTCCGGACACGGCGACCGGAGCCACCGAGCCGTTCACCGCGGATTTCGAGGGAGCCGCGTCGGACAGGCCCGAGCCGGTCGTGGGCGACCCCCGCCGGGAACTGCTCTACATGGGCTCGTTCATGCCCTACAAGAACGTGGAGACCCTCCTCGCGGGAATGGCCCGCTTGCCCGGTTATCGACTTCACCTGCTCAGTCGGATACCACCCGAGCGGGAACGCGAGCTGCGCCGGCTCGTCCCCTCGAATGCCGAGGTGGTTTTCCACGACGGCATCGAGGAGACCGCGTACCGACTGCTGTTGCGCCGTGCCGCCGCGTTGGTCACCGCCTCGCGGGACGAGGGATTCGGACTGCCGGTCATCGAGGCGATGAACGCCGAAACCCCGGTAGTGTGCAGCGACATTCCCATCTTCCGCGAGGTCAGTGGTGGTAACGCGTGGTTTTTCGCCCCCGACTCGCCCGCGGAATTCGCCACGGCGGTGCGTCGCACCGAGAACGTCGAACCACGCGGTTCCGTGGTCGCGGCGGCGCGTGCGCACGCGGCCGGATTCACCTGGGAGGCCTCCGCCCGGCGACTGTCCGAACTGATTTCCCGGCTGGAGGACCGTACCGGCTGATTCGGGCACGCCGTCCGTCCAGCCCTGGCCGGACGAACTCGCTCATTGGAGTTTTCCGGTCGGGTGGTCGCGTTGGTGACGTGGCTTTCGACGTGTCGGAACCGAAAATGACCCGCCCCTGTCGACAACACGACAGGAAAACATCAGTCAGTGCGTCCAGACCTTGATCGCCCGCACCACGTAGGGAGCGCGAGGCACGAAACTGCCGCCGGGATAGGTGCTGAAGTCCGCACTGGTGGCGCATCGCGCGTCCTGGTAAACCGTGACAGGTCTGTCCATTCGATTGGCGAAGGAACGTGCCTCGATGTTGCCGTGCAGCCGCACACATTCCTCCATGTTCGTGCTGCGCAGGTCGAAGGAGTGCTCGTTGCCCGCGTAGTCGGTTTCCGACCAGGCGCAGAACACTCCGACGTCGCAGGGCCGGTCGGTCTCGGGCACCGCGCCCGCCGCGAGTGGTTGAACCGAGCTACCCAACAGCAGAGCCGCCAGTAGCGAGAACAGCACCCCGCGGGCTCGCGGAGCGGCCGGAACTCGGCGACCGCCGCGCGAGAATCCGTTGTGCGGGTACGTGTCGTCGTGGCGAGTGAGCATGCGGCATCACCTTTCGTTCCGTTGCGGGGAAGAGATTTGGTCCCGAGCGGGACACCTGTGATCAACATGCTCAACCGGTGTGCGCACTCGCCAGCGAATCGGTCGGATTCACCCCGGAAGTGTGGTTTTTCGGTTTCGTCGCCGGTCCGCACGGGCCGGTCGCCGAGCTGTGCCACGGCCTGGGTGGCGTGTTTCCGTGGTTTTCGATCTCATGGAAGTATGCAGCAGACCGTATTGGGCAAGACGGGTATGGCAGTATCGCGAATCGCCTTCGGCACCTGGCAATTGGGTGGCGAATGGGGTTCGTTCGACGAGGAACAGGCCATCGCGGCCATTCGGCACGCACGAGAACTCGGGGTCAATTTCTTCGACACCGCCCAGGCATACGGCTTCGGCAAATCCGAAGAGGTTCTGGGTCGAGCGCTGCGCTCCGAATTGGAACGGGCTCGAGACAATCTCGTCATCGCCACCAAGGGCGGTATCAATCCTGGGGGAGAACGCCCCAGGGACGCCCGGCGAGCGTCACTGCGTCAGGGTGTCACCGAGAGCCTGCGTGCGCTCGACATCGACCACATCGATCTTTACCAGGTGCACTGGCCCGATGAACAAACCCCGGCCGAGGAGACCGCGGCCGCCCTGCAGGAGCTCGTCGACGAGGGCAAGATCCGGCACGTGGGTGTGTCTAACTACGACGCCGCCCAGTTGGCCGACTTCGACCGCACCCGACCCGTGGAGACGCTGCAGCCGCCCTACCACCTGTTCCGGCGTGGTATCGAACGGGAGACGTTGCCCTACGCGCGGCAGCACGACATCGGAGTGCTCGTCTACAGCCCACTGGCGAGTGGACTGCTGACCGGAGCACTGAATCAGGACACCACCTTCGATGCCGACGACTGGCGTTCGCAGTCCTCCGCATTCAAGGGGGAGACGTTCCGGCGCAACCTGGAGGTGGTCGACCAGCTCACGCGGTTCGCCGCCGACAAGGGTGCCGACGTCAGCCAGCTCGCGATCGCATGGGTGCTCGCGCAGGAAGGGGTGCACGTCGCCATCGTCGGGGCGCGGAGTTCCCGCAACATCGAGAAGAGCCTCGCCGCCGCGGAGCTGCGGCTCGACGCCGACGATCTGGCGGAGATCGAACGCATCACCGCCTCGGGGGTCTCCATCGAGGGGGCCAGCCCGGAGGGCGTGGCCTGACCGGCCGATGAGGACGTGCGGCCACCGCTTTCGCGCCACGGGAGGCGGTGGCCCGGGACGACTCCGAGCCGGTGCGAGCGCAACCGACATCCGAATGGGACGCTGAACCAATGCACGAGTCCGATCCCTACTCGTCCACGCCGCTGGTACTGCGGATCGGTCACGAAGAGCTGCTGATCCGCAAGCGCTACGAAGTGATCAGCATCGCCAACGACATCCTCATCGCGCTGTGGTTCATGGTGGGCAGCATCCTCTTCTTCTGGGAGGCCACCACCACCGAGGGGACCTGGCTGTTTCTGATCGGCAGTATCGAGCTCGCCATCCGTCCCGCCATCCGGCTCAGCAGGCGGGTGCACCTGCGCAGACTGCACGGCCCGTCGCGGCACGACAACGATTCCGAGCAGGACTTCTGAGCCCTGGGCGCGGCGATTTCGCGAGAAATCGACATCCCTGACCGCCGCACAACGGTCGTGCCCGCCGCGCAATGGTCGATGCCCTCCACGCAACGATCCGCGAACATCACCGCGCGCTGACCTGGTGCCAATACCCCCGAGTGGGTGATACACACTACTGTGTCACCAGTCACGCCGACCGGAGCTCGGTCCGTACCGGCTCTCCCGGGGCGCTCGTCCCCCACCAGAACGAAAGAGCCCGATATGCAGGCACTGATGCAGGACCGTCCGCTGACCCTCCCGCACATCTTCCACCGGGCGGAGCGGCAGTTCCAGGACAAGCGAATCGTCACCACCACGCTGCGTGGTGAGGTCGAAAGCACTTACGGCGAATGGGCCTCGCGCGTCCGACGGCTGGCCACCGTGCTCGACCAACTCGGGGTCCCCGAGGGGGCCAGGGTGGCCACGTTCGGCTGGAATACCCAGCGCCACCTCGAACTCTACTTCGGCGTGCCCTGCACCGGCCGTGTGCTGCACACCCTCAACATCAGGCTGTTCGCCGAGCAGGTCGCCTACATCGCCGAGCACGCCGCCGACGACGTGGTGTTCGTGGATCGTTCGCTGCTTCCGATGCTGTGGCCGATGGCCGATCAGCTGGCCACCGTGCGGTACTTCGTGGTCCTCGACGACGGTGCCGACTCCGAGATTCCGGACGACCCTCGTATCCGGGACTACGAAGAGCTGCTCGCCGCCGCCGAGCCGTTCCGCGGTCGTTTCGAGGTCGCCGACGAGAACGCGGCCGCCGCGATGTGCTACACCTCCGGAACCACCGGGCAGCCCAAGGGCGTGGTCTACTCGCACCGCTCCACCGTGCTGCACTCCCTGGTCAGCCTGACAGTCGACGCGGTGGGCCTCAGCGAGCGGGACACCATGCTTCCCGTGGTGCCGATGTTCCACGTCAACGCATGGGGCCTGCCCTACGCCGCGATCTTCGCGGGTACCTCGATCGTGTTCCCCGGGCCGGCTATGAAGCCCGAGGCCCTCGTGAGCATGCTGGAGCGGCACCGCGTCACCACCACCGCGGGCGTGCCCACCATTTGGATGGGGATGCTGCCGCTGCTGGGTGAGCACGACCTGTCCAGCCTGCGAGTGGTCGTCGGCGGAGGCTCGGCCATTCCCACGGCCCTGTCGGAGGGATGGCGCGAGGCGATCGGCGTCCCGATCACCCAGGCGTGGGGCATGACCGAGACCAGTCCGCTGGCCTCGGTGGCCAGTCCCCGCAGCCATCACGACGGGTTGAACACCGAGCAGCTGATCGAGGTACGTGCCACGCAGGGCCAGGCGGTGCCGCTGGTGGACCTGCGCATCGTGGACATGGACACCGGGCAGGAACAGCCGTGGGACGGTGCCTCGCCCGGTGAGCTGCAGGCGGCCGGGCCCTGGATCGCCTCGTCCTACTACGGCGACGAGGGGCGAGACGCGTTCACCTCCGACGGGTGGCTGCGCACCGGCGACGTGGCGACGATGGACGAGCACGGTTTCGTTCGGCTCGTGGACCGCACCAAGGACCTGGTCAAGTCCGGCGGCGAGTGGATCTCCTCGGTCGAGCTGGAGAATCACATCATGGCCCACGAGGACGTGGCCGAGGCCGCGGTGATCGCCAAGCCGGATCCGAAGTGGACCGAGCGCCCGGTGGCCTGCGTGGTCACGGAGTCGGGGAAGCAGCTCACCTCGGAGCAGGTGTTCGACCACCTGCGGCAGCGCGTGGCGAAGTGGTGGCTGCCGGACGAGGTGTGGTTCGTCGACGAGCTGCCCAAGACCAGCACCGGCAAGTTCTCCAAGAAGACACTCCGCGAACAACTGCTCGGCTGAGTGGGTTACCCCGATCGGGCCGGTCATCCCGATCGGCTCGTTCGGGCTCTCGGCCACGGATCCGAGGCGGCCGTGACCGAGCGTGATTCCCGCCGCCACGAGCCGGGAGGCCGGGAACCGGAACGAGCGGCTCATCCCGCCTCGGGCAGCACGAGCCGGAAGGTGGCTCCTTCCCCGGGGCGGGTGTCCAGCTCGATCCGACCACCGTGGTTGCCGGCTATGGCCGCGGCTATCGCCAGCCCCAGTCCGCTGCCGCCGTGCTCCCGGGTGCGTGCCGCGTCGGCCCGGTAGAACCGGTCGAACACCTGACCCGCCTGTTCGGGAGTCAAGCCCGGCCCCGAATCGGTGACCTCCACGATCGCGGTCGGCGTGCCCGCCACCAGCTCCGACCCGGAGACCCATCTCTCCGGTCCGTTCAACCCGCCGACCGCCCGGCTCGCCGGGGCAGTACCCACGCGCACCCTGATGTCGGTGTCCGGCGGGGTGTGCGACAGCGCGTTCGATACCAGATTGCCCACGACCTGACGCAGCCGGTGGGAGTCCCCGACCACCCACACGGACTCCAGTTCCGAGGCGTCCGGGCGCAGCGGGTCCAGCCCCACCCGCGAGGAGGACTCCCGGTGCGCGGTGCCGCTGATGGCGTCGGCGGTCACCGAGAGCAGGTCCACCTCCTCCCGGTTGTAGACCGGCTCCTGATCCAGCTTCGCCAGCAGCAGCAGGTCCTCCACCAGCAGACTCATGCGCTCCGCGTTCTGCTCGATCATCCGATGCGCCTCGTGCCGCTGCTCGGCGGGCAGGCTCTCGTGCTTGAGCACCAGCTCCGCGAAACCGCGCATCGAGGTGAGCGGGGTACGCAGTTCGTGACCCGCGTCGGCGACGAACCGCCGCAGCCTGGCCTCCGAGGACTCGCGCTCCCGCAGCGCGGCCCGCAGTCGTTCGATCATCGTGTTGAGCACCCGACCGAGCCTGCCGATCTCGGTGTGCGGATCGGTCTCGCGCAGGCGCAGATCCAGGTTCCCCTCGGCGATCGCGCCCGCCGTCCGTTCCATCCTGGTCAGCGGCAGCAGTCCGAGACGCACCACCCACCGGCCGACCGCGATCAGCCCCACCACGGTGGCCAGCAGCAGCGCCGAGTTCAACCAGAGCAGTTTCGACACGGCCCCCTGCAGCGTGTCCAGCGGCAGCGCGACCACCGCCGAGTCCTCCCCGGGGATGTCCTGCCGCAGCACTCGCCAGCTGCCCCCGCCGGCTCTGGCGGGCACGGTGGTCGGTTCCCGGTACTCGGAGGTGCTCCCGTCCGGCCCCGTCCGCAGGTCCGGGCCGTTCTCGGGGCCGCTGCCCAGCGACTTACGCAACTCGCCGCTCGGGGTGTAGAAGTACACCCGGAAATCGGAGGGCAGTCGCCGCTGTCCGTCGGGTTCGCCCGGTACCGCCGGACCGCCTATCGCCCCCGGCCTAGGCGGGCGGAATTCCTCCAGCTGTTCGTCCACCCTGCTCAGCAGCCACGAGCGCAGTACGACCACGCCGATCACCTGCGAGGCCAGCACGGCGATCGTGGCGAGCAGCGTAGCTCCGATCAGCAGCCTGCGCCGCAGTGAGCGGGCTCGCAGCCAGCCCGGAACGGTCACTCCGGCCGTCACGACGTCGCCGTCCCGGCGTGCTCCCGGGGCAGCCGGAGGCAGTAGCCGACGCCGCGCACGGTTTGTATCAGTGGCGGCTCGAACCGGTCGATCTTGCGCCGCAGATACCGCACGTAGGTCTCCACGATCCTGCCGTCACCGGCGAAGTCGTAGTTCCACACGTGGTCGAGGATCTGGCTCTTGCTCACCACCCGCGTCGCGTTCGTCATCAGATACGACAGCAGGTTGAACTCGGTGGGCGAGAGCTGGATGTACTCGCCCGCCCGGTGAACCTCGTGCGCCGCCTGGTCCAGTTCCAGGTCCGCGTAGCGCAGCGTGTCGGAGTCCGCCGCGTTGGTGCTGCCCTCCTCGTGGCCGGTGCGCCGGAGGATCGCCCGGATGCGCAGCAGCACCTCGTCCAGGCTGAACGGTTTGGTGACGTAGTCGTCGCCACCCGCCGACAATCCCTCGATGCGGTCGTCGACCTCGGTACGTGCGGTGAGGAAGAGCACGGGCGTCTCCAACCCGGCCGCCCGCAGCCCGCGGGTCACCGCGAATCCGTCCAAGTCGGGCAGCATCACGTCGAGCACCACCAGGTCGGGGCGAAAACGTTGCGCTTCCACCAGCGCCTGCTGCCCGCTCTCGGCGACGCCGACGGTGTACCCGGCGAGTCGCAACGTCGACTCCAACAGGATGCGGATGCTCGATTCGTCCTCGACGACCAGGATCCGCCGTTCAACGGCCGCGTCGGATTCGCCCATGCTGTTCTTCCCGCTCGGTCCTTCACTCACACTCGTACAGCGTCGACGCCTGAACCATGCCCGAGTTCGATCCGCTCGAACCGGATCCGGGCGCGTCACCGTCGTCGCTGTTCTGACTGCCGGTCTCGCTCCGACTGTCGCTCAGGTATTCGGAGGAGTCCACCTCGGAGCAGTTCTGCTCGATCCACTCGCTCCGTTGCTGGGAGTAGCCGTCGCCACCGGGGCCACCGCCCCGGCCGTCCGAACCGAGGACGTAACGTAGTTCGCCGTTGTCGGTCCACTCCGCCAACTGGGACACCGAGGGAGCGTTGTCACTGCCGGTGAAACCGCCCATGCCGATGACCGTGGCGTCGCTGTTCAGGATAAACGACGAGGCGGACATGGAGCCGCCGCTGATCGCCAGCTTGATGCGAGCCGACCCCGAATGCTGAATCGCGTAGTCCAGGATCGCCTGTTGCCGGTCGCTCAGCGAGGAGCCGTTCCGGATCCTGATCGGGCTGCCGCCTCCGACGGAACCACCGGACCTGTAACCGGACCGGCCCTGATTCCCGGACTGCCCCTGGTTGCCGGATTGCCCGCTGTCGGAACCGTTCCCCGGCTGGCCGGGCATAACCCGCCCACTGCCGGTGCCACCGGCCCCGTTGCCCGACTGACCGTTGTTCGCGCCGTTCCCCTGCCCGGACATGCCGGGAGGCGTGTTCCCGTTCCCGAACGGACCGTTGCCGCCCCGGCCACCGGCGGTGGCACCGCCGAATCCGCTGATGTTCGACGGTCCCGCCGTCGGGTTCGTACCGCCCATGTCGGAGGAACCACCGGTCGACTCGCTGATCGCCCAGGCACCCGGCGCGAGCAACACGGCCACCATCGAGCAAGCCGCGGCCGGCGGCAACAGCCGGGACCACTTCCAGCCGATGGTCAACAGCACGACGGCCAGTGCCCCGACGCCGAGCACCGCCCAGGCCAGCCAGCCCATCCAGTCGGGAGTGCGCCGGATGATCACTGCCGCCCAGCAGACGGTCGCCACCACGCCGAGTACGCCGACGGCGGGTATCCAGCGGGACCCCGCGCGATGGGCGCGTACCAACAGCACCACCAGGCCGCCGCACAGTGCTGCCACGGCGGGCGCGAGCTGGGTCGTGTAGTAAGGATGGATCGTGCCCTGCTGGAACGAGAAGACCGCTCCACAGACCAGCAGCCACAGCCCCCAGAGGGTCCAACCACTGGCAGCCGGCGGTTCTCCCACGGTCCGATCACCGCTGCGCCGCAGCAGGCCGACCGTGCCGGCCAACAGCAGCGCGATCAGGCAAAGTGGCAGCAGCCAGCTGATCTGACCGGCCAGCTGGTCGTTGAACAGCCGCAGTGGCCCGGTGCTTCCCGCGAAACCGCCACCGGGGCCACCGCCCTGGCCGCCGCCTCCACCGGGAAGCTCACCCGTGCCGCCGGGAAGACCGTTCGAACCGTTCGCCGAGCCACTGCCGGAACCGTTACCGGACCCAGTGGCGCCGCCACCCGGGCCGCCGGGTCCGCCACCGCCGGGCCCCTCGCCGCCGAATATGCGGCCGAGGCCGTTGTAGCCGATGACCAGGCTCCACGCCGAGCCGTCCTCACTTCCACCGATGTAGGGGTGATCACCCGGCCAGAACCCGACCATCGCGACCCACCACAGCGAGGAGACCAGCAGCGACACCGCCGCTGCCGCCAGCTGCGCCAGCTTCGTCCCCCAGCCGAACCGGGAGCCGAGCAACCAGACCACGGCGAAAGCGGGCACGACCATCCAGGCCGCCAGCATCTTGGTGAGGAAGCCACAGCCGATCAGCGCAGCCGCCCCGCACAGCCACAGCGTGGCGTCCCGGCTCCGAGCGGCATGCAACGCGCGGGTCAGCGCGTAGGCGGCCGCCACCAGGAACAGCATCAGCAGCGGATCGGGGTTGTTGTCCCGGTTGATCGCCACTGTGATGGGGGTCAGCGTCAGCACCAGGGCAGCGATCAGCCCCGCGATCTCACCGGCCCAGCGCCGTACCGTGCGGTGCAGCAGCAGTACGGTGAGCACGCCCTCGACCACCTGCGGCAGGATCAGTGCCCAACCCTGCATGCCGAAGATCTTGCTGCTGATCACCTGCGGCCACAGTGCGGCCGGTGGCTTGTCGACGGTGACGACTCCCGCCGGGTCGAACGAGCCGAACAGGAAGTTCACCCAGCTTTCGCCCATCGACTTCACCGCGGCCGAGTAGTAGGTGTTTCCCCAGCCCAGCGAGCCGATCGCCCAGCCGTACAGTCCGGCCGCGAGTATCAGGATCGCCCCCAGCGCGATCCTCGGCCACAGGGAACCGCTCGCGGCGCGGTGCTCGGTGGGGCACTGTTCATCTGCTCCGCGTTCACCTACTTCGGGTCCACCTCTCTCTGCCGCCTCGGTGATGGTTCCCGAGATCCGCGTGGAACCCATGTGGTTGTCGTCCTCCGTTGTTTCGGTACTCAATTCGTCTCACCACTTTCCTGCCGTGGTGAGCTGGAGTCGTCGCGGCGGAAAACCGTGGTCCGCAGCAGCAGGAAGCGAATGGCGGTGACCAGCACGGAAGCGCATGCCAACACCACTGATTCCGCGGCGGGGGAGGCGTTGCCCGCCGCCGAGTCGTAGAGCAGCACGGCCGCCGAGGTCACCAGGTAGCCGAGCAGGAACAGCCCGCCCGCGCCGATGTGGGCCCGGCCCACGCCGGTCTGGGAGTCCCGGAAGGACAACCTCCGGTTCGCCTCCGTGTTCAGGATCGTCAGCACCAGCAACGAGACGAAGTTGGCCGCCACCGCGGGCCACCACTGGCGCAGCAGCCAGTACAGCACCGCTTGGCCGATGGTGGAGAACACCCCGATCAGCGCGAACCAGCCGACCTGGCCGAACAGGCGGGAGCGCTTGGACTTCGGAGCCAGCACCGCGTCGGGGTGCTCGGAGGTGACCGGGCCCCGCGAGGAAACGGCGACGCGGGCGGCGCCGGTGCTCTTGCGGCGGGCGATCCGCCAGAGCCCGCGCAGGTCGTCCACCGCGGTGTTGAACACCTTCACCCTGCTGTCGGTGTCCTCGACCCAGTCGACCGGGACCTCGTGGATCCGCAGCCCGTTGTACTCGGCCAACAGCAGTAGTTCGGTGTCGAAGAACCACTCGTCGTCGTTGGTGGCATGCAGCAGCGGACGCAGCGCGGCGGTACGGACGGCCTTGAAGCCGCACTGCGCGTCGCTGAATCGGCTACCGTGCGTGATCCTGATCAGCTTGTTGTAGCACCGCGAGATCAACTCGCGCCGCGGTCCCCTGACGGTACGGGCAGCGGGGGCGAGCCTGCTGCCGATGGCCATGTCGGAGTGGCCACTGGCCAGCGGCGCGACCAGCGGCAGCAGGCCGTCCAGCCCGGTGGACAGGTCAACGTCCATGTAGACCGCGATGTCGGCGTCGGTGTTTCCCCAGGCTGTGCGCAGCGCGAGCCCGCGCCCCTTGCGATCGAGCCGCAGGCAGTCGACCCCCTTCATCTCCTCCGAGAGCTGTTCGGCCACTCGGGGGGTGTTGTCGGTGCTCGCGTTGTCCACGATCGTGATGCGCCAGGGAAACGGGAAGTCGTTTCGCAACCGTTCGTGTAACGTCGTGACACAGCCGCGCAGTGCGCGTTCCTCGTTGTAAACCGGGATGACGAGGTCCACCGTGCTCGGGCCCAGCCTCGGGGAGGTGGTCCCCGGTGAGGCTTGTTCGGTCGGCGCCACTGGCTCCTGGTAGGGAAATTGGAACGTCGCCCCACAGCGCTCGGGACTTGTCGGACTCGCGGTCATGGCTCCTCTTACGGAAAGATCGGCTCGGATCTGTCTGACGGATGCGGGGACATCCGTGGGCCCGTTACCGACTCTGGTCCGTCCAGCTGGGTGCGGGCGGGGCCACGACTGGGAATTCGCCGAGAGTCCTTGGGGGCGACTGATGTCGGCTCGGTTCGCGAGGCGGTGCGGGTGGCGGAACCTCTCGCACGGCTCTCGCTGCGGGTCCGGAGACATCGGGTAGGTACACACGACGTCTCCGGCGTCCTCGCGAGAGCCGCACGGGAGGACCCGCGGCGGCGCCGACTGTGGGGGTGGCCGGAGTTCGCCCTGCGGGGGTGGCTGGAGTGCCGCCCGCGGGAGTGGTGGGAGCGCGACCCGCGAGAGGTTGGTCGGGGGTTCGGCTCCGCGTCGAAGCGGCGCGGCGATTTCGCGAGAAATCGACGCCCGGCTCCGCCGTGCCGCCCCGCCGGCGCGGCGATTTCGTGGGAATTTGACGTCGTGGGCAGAACCAGCGCCGGGATACTGGTCTTCCGGAGAGGCGAGAATGGTGCCGAGGTGCTGCTCGGTCACATGGGTGGTCCCCTCTGGGGAAACCGCGACGAGGGGGCCTGGTCGGTGCCCAAGGGTGAGTACACCCCCGAGGAGACGGCCTGGGAGGCAGCCAGGCGGGAATTCCGCGAGGAGCTGGGGATGGAGCCGCCGGACGGACGTTTCGAGTCACTGGGCAGCGCACTGCAGTCGAACGGCAAGGTCGTCACGGTCTGGGCGGTGCCGGGCGAGATCGATCCGCGTTCGATGGTGCCCGGCACCTTCACCATGGAATGGCCGAGAGGCTCGGGCCGGTTTCGGGAGTTCTCGGAGCTCGACCGCGTCGCCTGGTTCGACCTCGTGCGGGCGAGGTCACGGATACTGCCCGCTCAGCGGGTGTTCCTCGAACGGCTCGCGGACCTGCTCGAAGCCGATCCCGGCGAGTGGGACTGACAGACCGGCCGTCGAGGACTGCGAGTCGCGAACAGCCGCTGGGGCGACCTGGGACTCAGGAGTCGTTCGGCCGCAGCGTCCAGTACACCGTCATCTCACCGGTCGTGTTCTGTTCGTCGTCCCGGATGGTGCAGTGCACCGGAAACTCGGGGCGGATTCCGCCGTCGAGTTCGGCGCGCACCTCCTCGATCTCACGGCCGAGTACCGCTTCGGCGGTCAGGTCGCCCAGCGCGAGCTTACGGTAGGCGATCTCGCTGCGGGCGACGAGCGGTGTGGCACGCTCCAGCAGCGGCGTAAAAGCGGCCAGCGTCACCGCACCGGAGGCGGTCTCGGCGAGCCCGAACATCACGGCCGCATGCGGGCCGCCCACGTGGTTGCGCTGTTCCGGCACGTCGCGAAGCGAGCACACGACTCGCTGCCGCTCCAGTTCGGAGAATTCGATTCCCGCCGTGGAAACCCAGGGCACGGTCTTGTTCATCGCGTCGGCGACCCAGTCGAAATCGGCTGTCATGCCGCGTTATGTTACTGTACGGTAGCTTTCTTGGGTAGTATCGGGGTGCGGCGCCACCCGCCGCAGTGCCGGTGGCACGAGCTCCCGTCACACCACGGCGGTCTTGTCGCTGCCGCGTGTTTCCGGTGATCTTGGTGTACTGGATGGCCGACCCACCGTTGCGGGACGAGGCGCGTGCCGGGGCTCGCCACCGTCGAGGGTGGCATCCGGCCGAGAATCGGGGACGAGATGAGCCTGCAGGAGCTCTACCTGGCCCTTTTCGCGGGCGGTCTGGTCCTGCTGGCCGGTATCGTCGCCACCAGGTTCGCCGCCCGGATCGGGCTGCCCAGCCTGCTGCTGTTCCTGGTGCTGGGGATGCTCCTGGGGGAGGACGGCCTGGGGATCGAACTCGACGATCCGCAGTTGGCGCAGAACCTCGGCACCGCCGCGTTGGCCGTCATCCTGGTAGAGGGCGGGCTGACCACCAAGTGGTCCGATGTCTCCAGGGTGCTCGCTCCCGCCGGTGCGCTGGCCACCCTCGGTGTCGGAATCAGCGCGGGGGTCACGGCGTTGGCGGCGAACCTGCTGCTGGGGCTCGATTGGCAGCTGGCACTGCTGCTCGGCGCGATCGTGTCCTCCACCGACGCGGCGGCGGTTTTCTCGGTGCTGCGCGTACTGCCCATTCCCAGGCGCGCCGCCGGGCTGCTCGAGGCCGAGTCCGGTTTCAACGACGCGCCCACGGTGATTCTCGTCGTGCTGCTCAGCTCCACCCCCCTGGTGCTGAATCCGTGGCACGTGGCCGGGTCATTGCTTTACCAACTCGGAGTCGGCGCGCTGCTCGGGCTGCTGCTCGGGAGTATCGGGGCCGTCGCGCTGCCGCGCGTAGCGCTGCCCGCCTCGGGGTTGTATCCGCTGGCCATATTCGGCTTGGGAGCGCTGGCGTTCGCCGCCGCGGGCGTGGCACAGGCCAGCGGATTCATCGCGGCCTACCTGGCGGGTGTGGTGTTGGCCAACGCCGGACTGCCGCACCGTTCAGCCACCCGCTCGTTCGCCGAGGGGCTCGGCTGGCTGGCCCAGATCGGACTGTTCGTGCTGTTGGGGCTGCTGGTCGATCCCAGCGAGCTCTACTTCGAGGCACTGTCCGCGCTCGTGATCGGCTCCGTGCTGCTATTGGTGGCGCGTCCGCTCGCGGTTGCGGGCTCGCTGCTGCCGTTCCGGGTTCCCTGGCGCGAGCACGCCTTCCTGTCCTGGGCGGGATTGCGCGGAGCCGTTCCCATCGTGTTGGCCACTTTCCCGGTGGTCGCTGGGGTACGGGGCAGTGACCGGCTGGTCGACATCGTGTTCGTGCTGGTCGTTGTCTTCACCCTCGTGCAGGGGCCGAGCCTGCGTCCGGTGGCTCGACTGCTGGGAATCATAACCCCGGAGGGCGCCCGTGAGGTGCGGGTCGAGTCGGCACCGCTGGACGTGCTCGACGCGGAACTGCTGACCGTTTCCGTCCCGGAGGGATCGCGGCTGCACTATGTCACGGTCATGGAACTGCAGCTGCCCGAGCCGAGCGTGATCGCCCTGTTGGTCCGTGGCGGAGCCGTGTTCGTGCCGCAGCCCGAGAGCAGGATCGAGGTCGGTGACCAGCTGCTGATCGTGACCACCAGTACCGAGCGTGTGGCGACCGAGCGCAGGCTCCGGGCCGTTGGGCGGCGGGGGCGGTTGGCCTACTGGTTCGGCGAGTACGGCGAACTCGCTTAGCGGTCGCCGAGCGCCCCGGATCGTCAATTTCGCGCGAAATCGCCGGTGCGGAAGGGGTGGGGTGGGTTTCGGAGGAGAATGCTTTACACCTTCGGGTGAGTATCGGGCGTGCCCTACGAGTTTTCCTCGGTTTTCCGATACCGTATTTCCCGGTTTTCCTGGCTGTTGGGAAAACTGTCAACTCCGTGCGCACCGCGAAATCTCTGTGGCGCGGGCCGCGGAATGGACGAAGCTGTGAATCGATTCGTTCCTACCGGAGAGTAAGGGTTTCGTGTTGTGACAACAGTATTAAAGTCCCTGGTGTCCGGAGTGAATCGTGTTTCCGATCCGGTTCGGCCAGGATCTCCGCGCGATTCGTCGGAGTCCGCCGAGTTTCGCCGCGAATGCGGTGGGCACGAGAACTGATTACCACCATCGGGGCTCGCCCGTCGGTGAATTCCGGGAACGGCGGGCCCCATTCCGTAAGTACCCGTACCCACGGTTTCACGGATTGTTCCTCGGCGATCGTGGAACGATCGTTCTGGGCACTGTTCACCGCCACTTCACCGGAGTCGGGTCTCGAAGCCCCCGGGGCGTGTGCGGTGGACGGAAACCGTTCCCGCCGCTCGAAAGCGGCGCGATCAGCAGGAGGAACGATGCAGCACCCGACAACGGGACGGCGCAGGCTGGCGGGTCTGTGCCTGGGCGCCGCCGTGGCGACATCCTTCGGTCTGGCCACGGCACTGCCCGCGCAGGCCGCGACGGGCGAGATCAGGAACGCCGATGCCGAGTCGGCCGTGGCAGGCGAGTACATCGTCGTCTTCGAGGACGCCGCGGCCACCGGCCCCGGTGGCGTGAGCGCGGCCGCCACCGATCTCAGCCAACGCTACGGCGGCGAGGTCCAGCGGACCTACGAAACCGCGTTGCGCGGCTACTCCGCGGCGATGGACGAGGCGGCGGCCGAGCGGTTGGCGGCGGATCCCAGTGTCAAGTACGTCGAGCAGAACCGCCGCGTGCACGCGCTCGGTACCCAGGACAACCCGCCCTCGTACGGGCTCGACCGGATCGACCAGCGCGATCTCCCGCTGGACGACTCCTACACCTACCCCAACGGGGGTGAGGGAGTCACGGCCTACGTGATCGACACCGGTATCCGGACCAGCCACGAGACCTTCGGCGGTCGTGCCTCCAGCGGTTACGACTTCGTCGACGGTGACGCCGTGGCCAACGACTGCAACGGGCACGGCACGCACGTGGCGGGCACCGTCGGCGGTAACGAGTACGGTGTCGCCAAGAACGTCGACCTGGTCGGCGTGCGCGTGCTGGACTGCCAGGGCAGCGGCTCCTACGCGGGTGTCATCGACGGCATCGACTGGGTCACCCAGAACGCCGACGGTCCCGCCGCGGCCAACATGAGCCTGGGCGGTTCCGCCAGCAGCGCGGTGGACGACGCGGTGAGCAGCTCGATCGCCGCCGGGGTCACCTACGGCATCGCCGCCGGGAATTCCGCCGCCGACGCCTGCGACTACTCGCCCGCCAGGGTCGAGGAAGCCATCACCGTCGGTGCCACCAACAGCCAGGACGCCGAGGCGAGCTACTCCAACTACGGTGACTGCCTGGACATCTACGCTCCCGGCAGCAACATCACCTCCGCCTGGATCGGCAGCGACACCGACACCAACACGATCAGTGGTACCTCCATGGCAACCCCGCACGTCGTGGGTGCCGCCGCGCTGCTGCTGGCCGAAACTCCTTCCGCGAGTCCGGCACAGGTTCGCGACAGCATGGTGAACAACGCCAGTACCGGCAAGATCTCCGGCATCGGCGCCGGGTCGCCCAACAAGCTGCTCTACGTGGGTGAGAGCGACGGCGGGGACCCGCAACCGCCGGAGAACAGCGCACCCACGGCTTCGTTCACCGTCAACTGCACCACCGCGGGCTGTGACTTCGACGCCACCGGCTCCACTGACTCGGACGGTTCCGTGGCGGGCTACTCCTGGCAGTTCGGTGACGGTGCCACCGCCACCGGCAGCACCACCAGCCACAGCTACGGCGGTGGCCAGTTCACCGCGACGCTGACCGTAACCGACAACGAGGGTGCCACCGGCTCGTCCACGCACCGGATCGACTGCTACGACTTCGGTACGGTGTACTGCTTCGCCTGAGCACCGGCCCTGTCGGGCACGTCCGAAGGGGACCTTCCGCCGAGCCCCGGCGGGAGGTCCCTCGCGCGTCGGAGGGGCTCGTCGTGAGCTCCGGCCCCGCTTCCGGCTCGGCCCGGCTGGCAAGGGGCGGCGTCAATTTCTCGCGAAATTGTCGGAGAGGTGAGGCGGTGTGGCGCGCCCGGCGTCAATTTCTCGCGAAATCGCCGGGCCTCGATGCGGGCCGCACCTAACTATCCGAGGTCGGGTCACCCGCGGCGAGAGCCCGCGAGAGGTTCCGCCAAGAGATCGTCCACGACGACCGAGCCGGAGACCCTGCCGGTCAATAGGTCCGGATCTCGGTGCGAGAGGTGAGTCCCAATTTCCGAATCACCTTCGCCACGTGCTGCTCCACGGTCCGCGGTGACAGGAAAAGCAGCGTGGCTATCTCCCGGTTCGTGTTTCCCAGCCCCACCAGCCTCGCCACGTCGCGCTCCCGAGGCGAGAGCTCGGCACCGTACCCCTTGCGTCCCCGCCGCGACGAGGGCGGCGAAACACCGCGGTCGCGCAGCAGTTGTCTGCAGCGTGCGGCGTCCCTGCTCGCACCCAGCCGTTCGAAAGCATCGAGCACTTCGAACATTCGCGCCACGGCGGAGTCGTCCCCGGAACGGAGCTGGTGTGCGACGAGACGTTCCCGGGCGAGGGCAGCGCTGTACGGCTGCGGCAGTGCCGCGTAGCCCGCCCGGGCCGTTTCCCACCAGTCGGCCGCCCCGGAGAATTCCCCCGCACTCTCGCAGCGGATCGCCCGGGCCGCCGCCGTGGTCGGAGCGGCCAGCGGACTCCGACGTTTCGCGGTGGCGACGGCGAACTCGTCGATCAGCTGTTCGGCCTCGGCCTCCCTGCCGAGTAGGTCGTAGGCAGCCACGGCGTTGGGCAGCAGCTCGTTCGCCCAGATCCAGATTCCCTTGCGTCGCACTACCCATACCGCGTGATCCGCCGCGTTCACCGCCCCGGCCGAGTCCCCGCGCAGCAGTCGCATCCGGACCCGGCTCGCCCCGGCCGCGATCACCACCGGAGTGAAGGAGTCGTCCGGAGTGTCCACTCCGGTGGCGGCGAGGCGCAGCTCGGCGGTTTTCCAGTCTCCCCGCGTGACGGCGTCCATTCCCAGCACCAGTGCGAGCTCCACCGCCACCGGTCGCAGTTGTCCGTGGTCCCGCAGCAGCCGTTCCGCGTTCTCGACGAGTTCCTCCCACGCGCCGGTCATCCGGCGCAGTCGGATCTCGGTGCTGCGCAGTGTGCTGTCCAGATAAGGGCTGCCGCCCGCCGCACGGGCGAGCTCGCGTGCCTCGGTCAGATGCTCGCGGGCCGCCGAGTACTCACCCAACCACGTGTAAGCGTCGGCGAGGTTGCCGTGGAGCCGCGCGATGTGATGAAGCTCCGGACCCGCCCCGCTCGGGGGAGGCAGCCGTTCGAAGTGCCGCCACGCCGCCGTGGACTCGCCGCCGAACATCCGGCTGGGAAGCACGTGGGCGAGCAATTCCGACCGCACCGCCGTGCTCCCGGCTTCGTCGAGCGCGGCTTCCACCCGGCTGCTCCATTCGGCACACCGCTCGTACGGCGTGGTTCCCACGTGTGCCTGCGCCAGCGCCGCCATGCCCACCGCGGCCCGCTCCGGCAGCTCCCGCAGTTCCGTCGCTGCCAGCTCCAGCTCGCCGCGCGCCCTTCCCGGGCAGTCGCTCTGCCGCAGCAACAGCAGACCCAGGCTGAGACGCACCTCGCCCCGCGCCGTTTCGGAGAGCCGCTGGTCGGACAACACCCGCCGCAACGCGGCCGAAACCGGGGGTTGCCCGAGCCCGTCGAGCGCGGCCCATCCGAAGCGCACCGCGAGTCGATCGACGTCGCTCGTCGCCAGTGAAGGTTCGTCGAGCAGCGAGCACAGCAGTTCCGTGGCGGTGGCGATGTCGCCCGTCTCGATCGCACGGTCGGCCGCTGCCGTTCCGTAGTACAGCCAGTCCGCGACTCTGCCGCAGGCCTTGCTGTGTTCGGCGAGCCGGATCAGCGGTGGTCGCTCCTGTTCGGACAAAAGCCGCAGGGCGCGTTCGTGCAGTTCGCGGCGTTCCGGTCCGGTGAGGGTGTCGTGGGCCGCCTGACGTGCCAGGCAGTGCCGGAATCCGTAACGCAGGTTCTCGTCCTCGTGCAGCACGTTGGCGCGCAGCGCCCGAACGATCCGGTGCGCCGCGTCGGGCACGCCCGCGATCCGTCCCAGCAGCCCGGCCTCGGCCGGAGTTCCCAGTACCGCCGCCGCGTGCACCAGGCGCGTCACCGGCTCGGGCAGTGCTCCCAACCGCTCGGCCATCGAGTCACGCAGCAGCACCGGAACGTCGAATTGTTCGAGCGTTTTCAACTCTCCGGCCGAGCAGGATCTTCGCTCGCGCTGCGCGCGCAGTGTGGGCAGCGTCTCGGCCACGACGAACGGAAGTCCGGCCGTCCGTTCGTGCAGTTCCCGCGCGAACTCCGTTTCGACGGATTCCGTTCCCAGCAGGTGCGCGGCCATCGTGCCCACCTGCTCGATGTTCAACGGACGCAGCGTCATCACCGTGCTACGCGCCCGTCGTGGATGTCGGTAGGCCGTTCCCAGTGGAACGCCACCGGCCAGTTCCTCACGGCGGTAGCTCAGCACGAGGGTCAGCTCGTCGGGCGGATCGCTGATCAGGAACCGCAGCAGTTCCCTCGTTCCCTCATCGGCCCAGTGCAGGTCTTCGATCACGAGGACCGCGGGAGTGCTCGCCTCGAGCAGCGCGTGGATGCCGCGGAACAACCGGTGTCGTTCCGCCGCCGTGTCACCGAGGGGCTCCGGGGGTGGTGGCAGGAACTCGCCCAGTTCGGGGAGCAGGCCGCGGAGCGCGCCGGTGACGGGGTTGAGGCGTTCGGGGGCGGGAAGCGGGTCGAGGGTGCGTAACGCGTCGATCACCGGCCCGTAGGGGAAGGGGTCCTGGAGTGGCTGGCAGGCCCCGTCCAGGACGGTGCGCCCGATCGCGGGGCGTTCCAGTGACTCGCGGATCAGGCGTGTTTTGCCCACGCCCGCTTCCCCCTCCAGCAGCAGCACGGCAGGTGGGGACAGCACCAGCTCCGTGACGGTTTCGAGTTCTTCCGCACGGCCCACCAGTACCGGTGGGGTTCGGTTCGTCACGGTGAACGGTTCGGGCGGAGGAGTACTGCCGAACATGCGAACCCCTCCCGCGTTCGAGTGGCGTCGGGGCCGGGTCAAGTGAAGTAACGGGAAGCGTATCCCTCTAAAGAATGAAAAACGACATCCTTAAGAGTGATCTTCGTTACCGGTATTACCGAGGTTTCGCCGGCGGGCATCGGAAGGAGGTGGGTTCGCCCACAGTGGGCGTAACCAGGTCCGGGGTGGGGAAACTTCCCGTGCTAACCGGCTCCGCTCCCGGCATCAACCGCCCAACGCCGACGGGTCGGCCAATGCCGCGATGCCCACACCGACAGCGATCACCAGCACCACGTAGCCGAACCAGTGCCGGATGGTCTCCGCCCGCAGCCGCGCGGTCAGCCGCGCGGCCAGTGTCGAGACCACCAGCGCGGTGACCGCGAACGCCAGCACCACCGGATACTCGATCTCGTCAATGACACCGGAGTGCGCTGCCAGCCCGGCCAGCGAGTTGATCAGCACCACCAGCAGCGAAGTGGCGACGGCCTGCTGTGCGGCCAGTCCCAGCAACAGGGTCAGGGCGGGGACCACCACGAAACCGCCGCCCACCCCGAACAACCCGGTCAACGCTCCGACACCCGCACCGCTCAGCAGCGATTTCGGCAGGCAGCTGCGCCACTCGACGCCGCCGGTGTCGGTGCGGCAGGAGCCGCTCACGGTTTCTCCACCCGTGAGCATCCGAACCGCGACCACCACCATGAGCACCGCGAACGACAACAACAGCCAGCGGTCCGGCAGTAACCTGCCCAGCGCTGCGCCCCCGAACGCGGCCGGAACCCCGGCCGCGCCGAACACCAGCGCCACCGGCCAGAGCACCTTCTCGCGCCGAGCTCGGGGCAACAGCCCACCGATCGCCGAGATCGCCACGATCAACAGCGAGGCCGGTATGGCTATCCGCAGCGGTAGGCCGACGCCGTAGACCAACGCCGGGACCGCCAGGATCGAACCGCCGGCGCCGAGCAGTCCCATCGCCAGCCCGATGACCACCCCGAACGCGAGCGCCGCGATCATTTCGCTTCCCGCCGCGATACGCGCCGGCGCGTTCGCCTCTCCGTGGTGGCGTCATACCGGGCCGGGGAGGACCGGCCTCGGTTGGTTCCTGCCTCACACATGTGGCGTGCCCGGTTCGGCGGCCGTGACAGCGGACAGCGCCGTCTCCGGCTCCACCGTGCTCCTCCGGTTGTGCGGCAGCATGCCCAGCAGTCGAGCCATCGCGCAGGTATCACTGATCGCGGCGAACGTGAGCCCCGCGCCCACGAACCCTGCCAGCCACTTCAGCGGCCGGTAGGCGAGACTGCCCAACACGCCACTCAGCACCAGCGAGCCCGCGACCAGCCGTACCTGCCGCTCCATCGGCCAGACGCCCTTGCCCCGGTTGACCTCGCCGCCTTCCCGCTGCCACTCGGTGATGCCGCCGCGCAGCACTCGAGTGTCGGGCACTCCCGCTCCTTCCAGCAGCGTCCTGGCCTGCTCGGCGCGAGCGCCCGAGGCGCACACCAGTACCACCGGATCGTCGTGCTCACTGCCGAGTTCGGCTTGCCGTTGGCGTAACAGCTCGATCGGAACGTTGTGCGAACCCGGGATGTTGACCGAGTCGAATTCGCCGGGGGAGCGAACGTCGATCAGCCTCGTCCGGGGATGGGTTCGCAGGATCTCCCGCAGTTGTGCCGTGTGCAGGAGTTCGGGGGTGGCGCTGGACAATTGGTTCCCTTCCGTTGCTCGTGTTCTCCGGCGGGGCTCCGGCGCCGGGCCCCGCGCGGTGCCGTCCGCCCCCTTCCGGGGTGAGAGGGGCGGGCGGTTCGCAGCTCGTCACGACGAGGTCAGTTCGAGTCCCGCGGCTCCCGCCTCGTCGAACTTGTCGTCGACCACTACCGCTGTGCGCCCGCCCGACTCCAGCAGCGAGGCCGCCGCCGTGGCGCGATAACCACTGCCACAGTGCACCCACACCGTGCCGTCGGGAACCTCGCTCACCCGCTTCGGCAGTTCGTACAGCGGAATGTGCACCGCGCCGGTTACGTGGGAGTCGCGGAACTCGTTGTTGGTCCGCACGTCCAGCACCACGTCAGCGGGCGGCATCCCGTTGTGCTCGCCGGAGCGCGTGGCCGCGAGGTCGGCGAAACTCGCCGTGGTGGTCTCGCGCAGTTGTGCCGGATCGGCGGCCAGCTCGGCGGGTTGCCCACTCGCCGCCGCCGCGAACTTGTCGATGCCGATCCGGGCCAGCTCGCGTTGCGCCTCCGCGACCTGCTCGGGCGACTCACCCAGCAGCGTGATCGGGGAACCCCAGTCGATCATCCAGCCCAGCCAGGTCACCATCGGCCCGTCCAGCCCCAGGCCGACCGTGCCCGCCAGGTGCGAACGGACGTAGGCCTTCCGCGAGCGCAGGTCCACCACCCATTCGCCGTGCTCCAGCCGCCGAGCCAGCTCGTCCGGACTCGCCTCGGTGGGACGGCGCAGGTCCAGTGGTTCGGGACCGGCGATGTTCCGCACACCCATGTGCGCGTAGTAGGCGGGGTAGGTGTCCAGCCCGGAGAGGATGGTCTCGACGAACTCGCCCTCGGACAGCGTCAGTGCGGGGTTGAACTCCCGCTCCTGTTCGATGGTGCTGGAGTCGCCCGACGCCTGGGTGGCCGAGCAGAAGCTGCCGAAACCGTGCGTGGGCCATATCCGCGCCCCGTCAGGCAGTACGTCGGCCAGCTTCCGCGCCGAGGCGTACTGGTGCCGGGCGAGCTGTTCGCTGTGCTGTTCCCCCACCAGGTCGGTGCGGCCGGTGGTGCCGAACAGCAGCGAACCGCCGGTGAAGGCGCCGAAGGTGCCGGAGTCGTTCTCCAGCAGGTAGGACAGGTGGTGGAAGGTGTGGCCGGGGGTGGCCAGTGCCCGCACCCGCAGGTTTCCGGAGACCGTCACCACCTCGCCGTCTCGCAGCGGTCGGTGCTCGAACGGCGCCTCGTCCGCGGCGGCCACCCCGTACTCGGCTCCGGTGAGCCGGGCCAGTTCCAGCCCGCCGGAGACGTAGTCGTTGTGGATGTGCGTCTCCAGTACGAGCCCGATCCGCACGTCGAGACGGCCCGCCAGCGCGAGGATCCGATCCACATCGCGCTGCGGATCCACCACCACCGCCGTTTCGCCGTCGGTCGCCAGATAGCTGCGGTCTCCCAGGGAAGAGGTGGCGATCACCTCGACATGCGGTGTCTCCGACAGTCGTTGTTGTTCCGGCGTCCGTGTCATGGTTCGTGTCATTGCGCCGCACCTCCTTCGGTGTCCCGGCCGGATTCGATCCATGCCGCCGTTCCACCGGAAACCGAAACCGCGTTGACCCCCGCTTCACGCAGGGCGTGGGCGGCCCGCAGGCTGCGGCCACCCGACTGGCAGACCACCTGTACGCCGTGCGGGAACTCACCGGGTGTCCGCAGCAGCTGTTCCAGCGGGACGTTGCGCGCTCCGGGGACGTGTCCCTGTGCGTACTCCTCAGGAGAGCGCACGTCGAGGACTTCCGCACCCGCGTCACGGGCGGTGGCCAGGTCCTCGACGGTCACTTCGATCGGCTCGTCCGACATATCCACTCCTTATACCCCGGGGGGTATACAACGAATAAACGGGTCCCCCGGTGGCTGTATTCCGAGGATGCGGGCTTGCGGGGATGCGGGCCGGGAGCGGATCGCGGCGGGAGCCCGCGGTCCGCCACTCCGAGATCACGGCGGTCGCGCCGCCGCTCGTGGGTTCAGGCCTGCGCCTCTTGCCCAGGCCGGCATCGCTCGCTCAGGCCAGCGCGAGGAACAGTCGCTCCAGCTCCTCCTCGGTCATGGGCGGTTCCTCGCCATCTTCACGAGCCGCCTGGCAGTGGCGCATACCGCTGGATACGATCTTGAATCCCGCCCGGTCCAGGGCGCGGGACACGGCGGCGAGCTGGGTCAGCACCTGGGTGCAGTCCTCGCCCTCCTCGATCGACTCGATCACTCCGGCTAGCTGGCCCTGTGCGCGGCGCAGGCGGGTGAGAGCGTCGCCCACGCGTTCGGGTCTCATCTCCACGGTCGAACACCTCCCGGCTCGCGATTCCCTGCTTCTCGACTCCCTCGTTCGGTTCCCGAATGTACCCCCAGGGGTATCCGATTGTCAGTGGGATGGCGAGTGACGCGGCGCACCCGAGGGGGAGTGGCCCTGGGGCTCGACCGCGTGCGCAGGTGCGAGTGCCTCCGGGCACGAGCTCGTGCCCCGGCGGCCGGGTGCGGGCCGATCCGGGGCACGGGTTGGTGACGGCGCGTTGGTGGCGCCGTGGTCGGTGGTGCTCGTTGCTGCCGATGAGGTTCAGCGGTTCGGAACAGTTGTGGGGCCCAGTGGTTCAGCCGCCGTACTCGCAGAGGCCGTTACACACGTACTGCCAGAACGCGCCGCAGCTCCTGTCGACGAACGAGCAGTCATTGGACTTGTACTGGCAGTAGTGTCGATCCGGGCAGTACTCGCTCCCGTTGGCGCATTCGCAGGCGGGCGGTGCGGTTTCGGCGGCACGGCGTTCCGTCGGTCCGAGCGTGGCGATCGCACGTCCGGCCTCCTCCTTCCCGAAAGCCTCCCGCATTTTTCGATCGACATTCTCCGCCGCACGCGTCGGGGCGTTTTCCGGGGTGAAATTCACCGGATTGGCGGCGATTGCTTCGGCCTCGTCGAGAACTTGTCGTTGTTCCTGGGAAAGGTCGGGATTCTCAGTGCGGTAGCGCTTGAGGTGATCGCTCCAGAACCGCGCCTTTCGTTCTGGTGAGGATTTCGCGTAGATCGCACGCCGATAGGCCATCGGATACCCGACGAGTTCGTCGTAGCGCGCGGGGAGGTTGTTCGCGTTGGCCTCGGCCCAGCGCTGCGCTGCCGCGCAACGTTGTTCGGCCAGCGCGGAGGTCCTGCCGAAGAGCAGGATTCCGGTAGCCAACGCCGCGCCGCCGCCGAGGCGCAGGAAACCCGCCCGGCCCAGGGTGTTGGACTCGGTGGATTCCAGCGGATGACCGTTCGCCTGCCTGCGCAGCACACCGAGCGAGCGCAGCACCCGTGTGGTGGAGCGAAAGCCCAGCCTGCGCAGCAGCGGCAGCGTCATGGCCGGGCCGGTCCAGGCTCGCGTCTCGGTGGGCTCGATCCGCAGCAGTGTGGGGGCGTGCGGGGGTTGTTCCCCGAACTTCGTCTCCCGCCAGTGCTGTACCAGCGGATGGTTCAACGGCAGCACTTCGAGTTTGCCGTCACACGCTCGCGCTATTGTGTCGGAAATTTCTTGACATGTCGCACATGATCCGTCGAAAGCCAGTATCCAACGCTGCTGTTCGCCACTCAATTCCGTGCCTCCCTGGGGCGGTGTCCGACATTCGGGTGAGTGCGTATTGCCTTTCGATCGAAGAGATTATTGGAATCCGGTCGGACGCAGTAGGGGGTGGCTCGGAAATCATGCGATGGGGTTAGGATTCAGGTGGGTATGTGATAATTTTTCGGGAATTCTTCCCGTGGTTGGCCCGCCCTTCCGCACGAGTCCGTGCGGAAGGGCGGGCTGGTCGTGCCGCTGGGCCCGTCACGTCACTGGGACGGTCATGCCAGCGTCGCCACGTCGATGACGAACCGGTACCGCACGTCCGAGGCGAGCACCCGCTCGTAGGCCTCGTTGATGCGGTCCGCGCCGATCACCTCGATCTCCGCGCCGAGCCCGTGCTCGGCGCAGAAGTCCAGCATTTCCTGCGTCTCGGGGATTCCCCCGATCATCGAGCCCGACATGGAGCGCCGGTTGCCCAGCAACGCGAAGATGTTCAGCGACACCGGTTCGGGTGGAGCGCCGACGTTGACCAGGGTGCCGTTCAACGTCAACAGCGACAGGTAGGCGCTGAAGTCGAGGCTCGCGCTCACCGTGTTCACGATCAGGTCGAACGACCCGGCCAGCTCCGTGAACGTCTCGGGCGAGGAGGTCGCGTAGTAGTGGTCGGCACCCAACCGCAGCCCGTCGTCTCGCTTCTTCAGCGACTGCGACAGCACGGTCACCTCGGCGCCCATCGCGTAGGCGAGCCCGACCGCCATGTGCCCCAGGCCGCCCAGACCGACGACCGCGACCCGCTTGCCTGCCGCGTTCCACTGCCGCAGCGGGGAGTAGGTGGTGATCCCGGCGCACAACAGCGGCGCCGCCTCGGCGAGCCCGATGCCCTCCGGGATCCGCAGCACGAAGTCCTGGTCCACGACGAGGTGCGTCGAGTACCCGCCCTGCGTGGGGTTGCCTTCCTCGTCGATCCCCGCGTAGGTGAGTGTGCTGCCGTTCAGGCAGTACTGCTCCTGTCCCGCGCGGCAGTTGTCGCATTCCCGGCAGGAGTCGACCATGCACCCGACGCCGACCCGATCACCGATCGCGTGCTCGGTGACCTCGGAACCCGCCTCGGTCACCACCCCGGCGATCTCGTGCCCGGGAACCAGCGGGTAGTTCTCCTGCTTCCAGTGGCTACGGGTGTGGTGGATGTCGGAGTGGCAGATCCCCGCGTACTTGATCTCGATCAGCACGTCGCGCGCCCCGAGATCCCTGCGCTCGACGGTGGTTGGTGCCAGTGGCTCGGTGGCCGACGGCGCGGCGTAGGCGTTGACGGTTCGCAAGTTTCTCCCGGTTGATCTGGAGTCTCTTCCCGGCGTTGTGGTCGCCGGAGCCCCGGCGGGGCTGTGCGGCGTGAGCCGATGGGTGCGATTTCTCCCGGACCGCGCGAGCGGCGAGTTCTCCTCGCGCCCGCGTTCCGGACGTCGCACCACTCCTCGGCACCCTCCAGCCAACACCGGCCGCCCCGCTCCCCGGGAGGTTCCGTTGCTCGGGGGACCGGCGGTACTCCCCTGGAGGAGCGCCCCTGAGCTCCCGCGCGTGCGCTCTCGGCCGGTGCCCGGCGTCGCTGGTTCGGGCGCCGGCCGTGGACCCGTGTTGTCGGTAGGGAGCTTCCCAACGGAACCATCGGCAACTCGATGGGGTGGTCATGTGTGTCGCTGGGGGACCGAGACGGGTGATACCGGTCAGTCGTGGGTGCGGGGCCGCTGGAGGTGTTGGCATACTTCGCGCCATGTTCCGGATGAACTCTGGGCCCTTGGTGGTAGAGCGTGACCTGGACGATGTTCGGGAGGCGTTGCGGCTGTATGGCGAGTCGGATGAGCTCATGAAGTTCGATCTGGAGCGGGAGTACGGGTTCACCGAGGAGCAGTTCACCGAGTGGTGGGCCACTGCCACCAGTGCGGCCAATCCGCCGACCGAGCACGACAGGGAAATGATGCGCCGCCTGTTCGAGGAAGGCGACGAGACCGGATTTTATGTTCAGAACGACGACGGAAGTTTCACGCTGCAGTGATGGCTCAATACAGTATTCGCTGGAGCGAACACGCCATTCAGACGTTTGAAGACCTCCCTCGACCAACTCAGAAGGCGATCAGAAAGCGTACGGACGAACTGCGCGTGAATCCGCATACGGGAACCTATGACAAAGGTCGTGACCAATGGAAGGCCGCTTTCGATGGTGGTTTGCTCATGTATACCGTTGGTGAGCGGATGTTGTTGATCGACGTGTTGCGCGTCACCGCGCTTTGAGGTCTCGCGAGGAATCCCAACACGGCGTTCGTGGAACTGTGCGTGATGTTCAGTGGGAACCGTCGAGATCCGGTGTGGTTCGGTTCCGGTGAAGTATCACGGAAACTGGTGTGCCCGGTCTCCTGTGGCTGGTTCGTGGATACTGTGGTGCGGTCCGACTGGGGGCTCGTGATCGTGAGTGGAGGTTTCTCGTTGCTTTGGCGATGTGAAAACGTGCGGCTGCGGTTGTAACGTCGCAGGTCGCGGAGTGTTCTCCACGTGCGTGGAGGCGAACCGCAGAACTCCACCGCCGCCGTTACCGCGCCGGAGCACTCTCCACGGGGGTGGAGGCGGAACTTGAGCTCCGGAGTGGTCAGAACGCGAGGGGATCTGAGTAGTCCTGCCGATGTCACTGTTCGGGTGAGGTCCGATTCTGGCGGCATGTCCCGGGAGAGGACCGCTGTAGGGGGACGCGGGGCGGTCGGAGCCGGTCGGTTCCGGCTGGCGACCGAGACGGCGGGGACGATTGTGGCCGTGGCCGCACCGGTCCTGCTGGTGACGAGTATGGTCGGGTTCTATCTCACGGCTGGTGTCGCGACCGACTGGGACTACGAGTCCACCGAAGCGGGCTGGATCCTGCTCGGGGGATTCGGTTTCTACGTGTGGGCGATCATGCTCCTCGGCGCGCCGTTGTCGTTCCTGCTGTGCGGGTTGACCCGGCGTGCTTCGCTGCCGGAGCGCATCGCGGTGCGCAGAGCGGTGCTCTTCGCCGGCGCGGCGGGGCTGCTCGTTCCCGAACTCATGCTGCTGGCCGTCGGATTTATGTAGGAATTCCGAAAACCCCGTTCGGCGGCGATTTCTCGCGAAATCGCCGTGCGGTGCCGGAGAGCGAAGGGGCTCGCGAGGCCGGATGCGGTCCCTCAGCTGGACTCGGTTTCCTGCGCGGTTTCCTCCGGGAAGGCCGCGTTGATGGCGCGGGCGCAGTCGAGCACGGCCAAGTCGGCCAGCAGCCAGCCGCGGGGCGGTGGGGGTGTGGTGGGAGCTTCTTTCAGCTGTTGGGTGAGCGCCAGGAACGCCGCCGCATCGCTGGGGTCCAGCTTCTCCGCTGAGATGACGAGATCGCGCCACTGCTGCTCGGTCTCGTCGGTGATCTCGATCTTTCGTATCCAACCGAGCAGCGCCGTCACGCTCGCCGAAGCCGACTCCGGAACACGGCCGAGTTGCCCCAGCCGTTCCCGTGCCGCGTCGAGTTCCTCGGTCGGGGCCATTTCGACTCCTCCGCAACGCCACTGCCGCTATGTCCCCGGCATGGTAAAACCCTGCTGAACAACGATTCGGAGCCTGTGAGGCTCTGATCCTTCGTTTCTCAGCTCGGCCTCTCGGCCTTGTCCTGCCTGGTAGGTGAGCTCTTACCTCCCACCCAGCCCCATCGACCATGCCCAAGCGCATTCTCCGAAGAGGCGGCGGCCAACTCGGGAAAACCGTGCCGGGTCCGCTGTCCGATAGGGAAGTGCGCGGGATGTGAAGGACGAGCTCATGGCAGGGCGGCGTGGGTGCGCAGGATGACGACGGTTCTCGTGGAGACGCCACGGCCGCGAGCCCGCTACAACCCGCACTTCGTCGTTGGTGTGAATGGAGGCTCGACATGGTGACTGTCAGGGTGGAGGGCTTGCGGGCGCGATACGGCAGGAAGCTCGCGCTGAACGGGATAGACCTGCGTATGGGGACCGGTATCCACGGTTTGCTCGGGCCGAACGGTGCGGGCAAGACCACCTTGATGCGCACGCTGGCGACGGTTGTCCGACCGTCTGAGGGCAGCGTCGAGCTTCTCGGCCATGACACCGCCGAACAGGAAGGCCGTAAACGAGCGCGTCGGCGGTTGGGATACCTGCCCCAAACGTTCGGCTACTACCCGGGGTTCACGGTGACGGAGTTCGTGGAATACATGGCCTGGCTCAAGGAAATGCCCAAGGACCGTGTTCCGGAAGCCGTCGAACGTGCGATCGAGCGGGTCGGTCTGACCGATCGTGCGGGCTCCAAGCTGAAGAAGCTCTCCGGCGGAATGTTGCGCCGCACCGGTATCGCGCAGGCGATTGTCAACGACCCGGAGCTGTTGTTGCTCGACGAGCCGACGGCCGGACTCGACCCGGAGCAGCGGGTTGAGTTCCGCGAACTGCTGCGGGACGTCGGATCGACCAGCACCGTCATCGTCAGCACACACCTGGTCGAAGACGTCGCCGTCGCCTGTAACGAGGTCACCCTGTTCGACGGTGGAAAGCTGATTTTCCGGGGAACACCGAGCGAACTGGCCGAGTTGGCCACTTCCGGGGCAGCTGACGTCCCGAGTGGGGACACCACTCTGGAACGTGGTTACACCGCGGCGCTGCGCGGTTCTCGGGAAAGGACGGGGGCATGACCGCGCGTGTGCTGTGGCACGAGGTTCGCCGCAGCGGCCTGCCGATCTGGATCACTCCATTGCTGCTGCTCGTTTCGGGGTTGGTTTTGGCCCAGACCCTGCGGAACGTGGCAGGGGAGCGCTTCGACTGGTCCACTTCGATCTTCTACAACATGACTCCGATGTTCGTGCTTACGAGCACACTGGCCTTGGCCGTCGCGGCGTGGCGGGCGGGGAGGGAACGCCGAAGAGGCGTAGCTGAACTGCTGGGATCCACTCCGCGTGCACGTTTCCAGCGTGCGTTGCTTGCCTGGGTTCCCGTGCTGATGTGGACCGTCGTTTCTTGCTTGCCCGCGCTGGTGGCTTTCGGGGTGCTCAGTAAGGAGGCGGTTTCCGGACCGCCGATGTTCGGGATCCTGGCCGCGTCTCTCGCCACAGTGGCTGCCTACGCTGCGCTGGGGTTCGTCCTGGGCACGTATCTTCCCGGCAGATTCACCGCTCCGGTGTCGGCTGTCGTGGCGTTCGTAGGCACGCTCGCTCTCGGCTCGTGGGCACCTCACGGTTTGCTGTCCGTTCTACCGCAGCCCACCTACGGCACCATCGCGAGCAATAGATCCAGCGTCGGACTCTGGGATCGACCGGTGTGGTGGTTCGCGCCCGCCGCCGCGCTGTGGTTCGCGGCGCTGACCGCCGCACTGCTGGTAGTGGCCACGGCACGACGCCGCCTGCTCGCGGTGATACCGCTGGCTCTCGCGGTGCTGGTCGCGAGCCCGTTGGCGCGAGCCCAGGTTTGGCGCATCGACACCGCGAGCACGCTGCTGAGCTGCAGCCACGGCAGCGTGCGTGTTTGCGTACCGAACGAGATCGGTGTGGCTCCGAGTGCTGTGGCTGCCTCGACGAAACCGGTCCGAACGCGGCTGGCCGATCTTCCCACCGTGGCCCCGCTCGGAGCAGCCGATTCGGGTTCCGCCAGTGCGTACGTCTGGCCGCAGAACTGTCGTGCTTACTTGGACCGAATCGAGTGCTCTTCGCCGCGTCCTTCGACTGCCGGTGAGAAGCTCGCCGAGCGAGCAGCCGGTTGGCGGTGTTCGCCACCCTTCTCGCCGGGAACACCCTTGTACGTCTCTCCGGTACCGCGATTGGAACACGGAGTGCGGGACTGGCTGCTCGGGCGGACGGGTGAGTCAGCGTCGAAGATCGCCGACTATCTGGCCACGTTTCCCGACGACGAACGACATGCATGGCTGAGCCGCTATCTGCTCGCCGCTGAGCGATGCGATGTTTCCGCCGCCGAGGGATTGCGGGTTTCCTGATGGTGTCCGGTCGTTTCCTGTGGTTGTATCTGCGGTCGCGGAACGTTCCCCCGCTGGTTCGCGGGATGGCTTTGTTACTCCTCTGCGGCGGTTGGCACGGACAATGGTTGGGATGGACTCTGCCGAGAGTCGTCCTGATGTTCGTGGTGGTGCTCGCGGCGGTTTTGTTGGCCGGTAGTTTCGCCACTCCGAGTCCGGAGCTCGACGCCGGTGCCGGTGCGCCGTGGTGGCGGTGGCACCTCGGGCATGCGCTGGTGGGGATAGTCGGAAGTGGTGTGTCGCTGGCGAGCGTGGCGTTCTTTCATCGGCACGGCACGTTGGGGTTCGACGCGGTCGTGCTGCGCGATTTCCTCGGGTTCGGCGGGTTGGCTCTGTTGACCGCTGCGTTGGTCGGAGCGTGGGTTTCCTGGACAGCCCCGCTCACCTATGCCCTCGTCACATGGGTTTTCTCCTCGGTGACCGCGCCCTGGACCAGAGTGCTCCTGTGGCCGGTGCTGTCCCCGACGGCTGAAGCCTCCTGGTGGCTCGCCTGCGGACTCTGTGTGCTGGGCACCACCCTCATCGCCGTTCGCGGTACGGCCTCGGTGATCAGGCAGTGAGCGACCCGCGAAAACCGCTACGGATATTTCGTCCGATACAGGGAGTGTGCGGGCTATGAGGCGCGGGCGACCGTCCGACGAGCGGCTGATGCGGGCTGTTGCCAACGGGGACCCGGAAGCGCTGGCGGAACTGTACGACAGGCACGCGCCGTGGCTGTTCCTCAGACTCGAGCGTCGTTGCTCCGACCGGGGGGTCATCGAGGAAGTCGCCCAAGACACGTTCTTGGGCGTGTGGCGTGACTCCAAGCGGTACAAGCGAGGAAACGTGGGTGGCTGGATCTGGACCATCGCGGCTCGGCGCCTCATCGACGCGCAGCGGGCACGGGGCGCCAGGCCCGAACAGGCGAGCGAAGTGCTCGACACCGCCCGTACGAGTCCCTCGGCGGAGCAGCACGCGCTCAGCGGTGTCGAACACGGTGAGTTGGGTGCGGCGCTGCACAGCTTGTCACCGGAACTCCGGGCCGTGGTGCGGGCCACGATCATCGACGGTATGAGCACAGCCGAAGCGGCCACCACTCTCGGGATTCCGGAGGGGACCGTCAAGACACGTGCCCGCCGTGCCCGAGTTCTGCTGCGGGAGGCCCTGGCATGACGTTCGCGAGGAACTACGGCAGGGGTTGATTATGGACTGGCACGTGCCCGGAGAGCAGCTGGACGCGTATGTCTCCGGGAGGATCGGAGATCCCGAGGCCTGGTCCGTGGAGGCGCATCTCGTCGAGTGCGCGATGTGTGCCGAGCGGGTCGCTCAAGCCGTGGCGAACACCGAACTGGCACCGCGGATCGAGAGTGTGCGCGAGCGAGTCCTCAGCCACACCAATGGTGAAGCGACTTCTCGAACAGCTTCGGAACCTCGAACCACGAGTTCCCGGCCGCGTATCCGGCGACTGCTCGCCGTGGCTCCCGTCCTGCGCTTGCCGTGGCTGGTCGCGGCTGTGTTCGTCGTCGCTTGTGCGGCCGCGTTGAGCCTGTTCAGTAGCGGCCCGGAACAAGCGGGTGCCGTGCTGCTTCTCAACGCCCCCCTGCTCCCCCTGGCCGGAGTAACGTTGAGCTACGGGCCGGGTATGGACCCTGCCTACGAACTCACGCTGACCACTCCGTACTCGGGGCTGCGACTGTTGTTGCTTCGCACGATCAGTGTGTTGGCAGTGACAATCCCGCTCCTGCTGGGTATGGGCTTCGTCTTTCCCACCGGGGGCATGGCCGCTGCTGCCTGGCTGCTGCCCTGTCTCGCGCTCGTACTGGTGACACTGCTGCTGGGGAGTTGGATCGAGCATCGTCTGGCGGCGGTGCTCGTCGGTGCCGCGTGGAGTGCGGCGGTGCTCGTACCCCGGTTTCTGCTCGTGATCGATGTTTCGCGGGTGTTCGGTCCGATGTTCCAGTTGACCTGGGGCGCAGTGATCGTGGTCAGTGCGGTGATGCTGATCGGGCGGCGCTCGGCCTACGATCGGATGGGAAGTTGACCTGCCCAGGTGCCGCGTAGATTTCGCGAGAAATTGACACGCCCCTGGCGCGGGAACCGCCTCAGCCGTCCGCTTCTTCCCGCAGCAGCCGGAGCGCCGCTCGGTGCGCCCGGTGCAGCGGGGTGGCGTCCTGCCGCAGCGTCGCGCGTACCACGGCTCCCTCCAGCAGCAGGAACCACTCCTCGGCCACATCGGACGGATCGGGGCACCCCGCGTCCTCGGCGATATCGGCCAGCCAGGTGCGGATCCCGTCCTTGTTCCGCTCGATGATCTCGCGACCGGGGTGCTCGGGATCGGTAAGTTCCACACCGGCGTTGACGAATCCGCACCCCCGGAACCCGTCCGCCACGGTCCACTCCTCGTAACCGTCGAACACCGCCGAGAGTCGCTGTTCGGCCGTCTCGCGTCCCGCCGAGACGCGTTCCAGGGTTTCCCGCCAGCGCCGGTCCCGCTCGGCCAGGTGCGCGGCCACCAGCCCGTCCTTCGAGCCGAAGTGCGCGTACAGCGTCACCTTGGTCACCCCGGCCCGCGCCGCGAGCGTGTTGACCCCCACCGCCCGGATGCCGGACTCGTAGAACAGCCGCGATGCCGTTTCCAGGATGCGTTGCCTGGCCGAGCCGGGTTCGCTGGTCCCCGACCCACTCTGCTTCGTCTCCACCATGAGTTGTAACTATACAAACCGGTATGTAGAGTTCGGGCGCCGGTAACCCCCGGCAGTAACCGAGACGGAGGTAGTTCGATGAGCACCAGGCCCGTGGCAGTCGCCTTCGACGTGCTGGAGACCCTGCTGGATCTGCGCGCGCTGCACACCCGCTTCACCGACATCGGCCAACCGGCCGAGATGTTGCACCCCTGGTTCCTGCGGTTCCAGCGCGACGCGCTGGCGCTGGCGTTGAGTGGCGAGTTCGCCTCGTTCCCAGCCGTAGCCCGCCAGGCGCTGCGAACCGAGAGCGAACACACCGCGAGCGAGGCCGACATCGACCACGTGCTCGACGGCTTCGCCAATCTGCCCGCCCACCCGGACGCCGAACCCGCGCTGCGCAAGCTCTCCGAGTCCGGCATACGCGTCGGCTGCCTGACCGTCGGCAGTCCGGAGAACACCGCGAGGTTCCTGGCCAACGTCGGCCTGGAGCAGTACGTCGACCGGGTGGTCACGGCCGACCAGGCGGGCACCTGGAAGCCCTCGCCCACTGTCTACCGGGCCACCGCCTATCAGCTGGAAGTAGCACCTCGGGACATGGCACTGGTCGCGGTGCACGCCTGGGACTGCCACGGCGCCAAGCGCGCGGGCTGCACCTCGGGCTGGTGCTCCCGGCTTGAGGGCGAACCGGGCGACGTCTTCGACGCGCCCGACGTGACCGGCGACGACCTCGTCACCATCGCGGACCGGTTGCTGGCGCTGCCCGGCCGGTGATCTCGCCGGGCCGTGGACAACTCCTCGTCACCGTCGATTAATCCCCCAATAGGATGCTGTTGTTCGACGTAACTCGGCCGTCAGACGAGGAGGGGGCGAATGTCGGCAGGCGAAGGCTCGGAGTTCCCGGAGTTTCCCGGGGCACCCACGGAGTCGCAGTCGGCACTCACGGCGTTCCACGGACGCGCGGGGGACCACAACGATCGTGCCATGGCCGGGGCGCGGGTCCTGGGCACCGAACTCGCCCGCTACATGCGGGCAGGGCTGACGCGGATCGGCCAGTCGCGTCCGGCGCTGAACGCGGGTTGGGAGACCGAACTCACCGCCGCGCTGCCGGAGCTGCGCAGGCTCGCGGCCCGTTACGAGACGCTGCTGGACGCGGGTGCCAGGCCGGTCACCGCGTTGAACCGGTGCGCGGTCGCACTGGCGACGCTGCCGGTGGTCGCCCGCCACCGTCCGGATGCCTGTGTGGTCTGGCTGGACGCGCACCCCGACCTGCACACCCCGGCCACCTCGGAGAGTGGCTACCTGGGTGGCATGGTGCTGGCCGGGGCCAGCGGGATGTGGGACTCCGGGCTCGGCGGGGAGCTGTCGCCGGGCAACATCGTGCTCGGCGGTGTGCGCGACATCGACGAGCCGGAACAGCGACTGCTTTCCGAGGGCACGATCAGCGCGGTCTCCGCGGGTGAGGACATGGTGGGCAAGCTCCGCACCGCGATCGCGGGCAGACCGGTGTACTTCCACCTGGACTGCGACGTGCTCGAACCGGGGGTGCTGGCCACCGACTACCGGGTGCCGGGCGGGCTCACGCTCGAACGGTTGCGTGCGGTGGCCGGGATGCTTGCCGAGCACGAGACGGTGGGGGTGGAACTCGGCGAGTTCGAGACGATCCAGCCCACCGGTGAGACCGACACGCAGGCGGCCCAACGGCTGATCGAGGCGGTCTCGCCGCTGTTGGACAACACGCGCGGCTGACCCCAGCGGCCCTCCCGAACGCCCCGAACGCTCGGGAGGGCCGGTCTCCGCTCCTCGCGGAACACCGTGCTGTGCCGGCGGACCGCTCATTCCGCCGAGGGGCCGGTCATCCCGCCGAGGGGCCGGTCATTCCAGTCCGGGACCGCTGATCCCGGTGGCCGTCACGGCCGCACCAGCACCTTGAGCGCCTCGCGCTCGTGCATGGCGCGGTAGCCGTCGGCCACGTCGTCGAGCCCGACCGTCTTGTCGAACACCAGGCCGGGCTGGACCTTGCCCTCCAGCACGTCCGGCAGCAGTTCCGGGATGTAGTTGCGCGCCGGCGCCACTCCGCCGCTGATGGTGACGTTGCGGAAGAAGGTCTCGGCCGCCTGCTGGATGTTGGGGTAGGTCGGCGCGCCGACCCGGCCGATCGACCCGCCGTCGCGGACCACGCCCACTGCTGTGGCCAGTGAGTCCTCCGTGCCGACGCACTCCAGCACGTGCGGGGCGCCGTGCCCGCCGGTGAGCTCGCGAACCCGTTCGATGCCTTCGGCGCCCCGTTCCGGCACCACGTCGGTGGCGCCGAACCGCTTGGCGAGGTCGGTACGCGGGGTGTGCCTGCCCATGATGACGATCCGGTCGGCGCCGAGGCGGGCGGAGGCGAGCACGCCGGACAGTCCGACCGCGCCGTCACCGACCACCACCACGGTGGAGCCCTGTTTCACCGAGGCGGACACGGCAGCGTGGTGGCCGGTACTGAACACGTCGGAGAGGGTGAGCAGCGAGGCGCTCAGCGCCTCGTCGGCCCCGCCGGGCAGCCGGACCAGGGTTCCTTCCGCCCGTGGCACGCGCACGGCCTCGCCCTGGCCGCCGTCCACCCCGTCGGAGCCCCACATGCCGCCGTTGACGCAGGAGGTGTGCAGCCCGTCGCCGCAGAACTCGCAGGTGCCGTCGGAGAAGGTGAACGGCGAGACCACCACCTCGCCGCGTTGCAGCGAGTTCACCTCGGAGCCGGTCTCCTCGACCACGCCGAGGAACTCGTGGCCGATGCGCTGCGGTTCGGCGACCGTTCCGTCGGCGGAGCCGAGCCCGACTCCCCGGTAGGGCCACAGGTCGCTGCCGCAGATGCAGGCGTGGGTCACCCGCACGATCGCGTCGGTGCTCTCCCGCAGCGCGGGGTCGGGGACCTCTCCTACGCGGATGTCCTTCGGGCCGTGGAGCAGTGTTGCCTTCAAGTGTGCGAACTCCGAATCACGTGGGTTGTCGAATTCACGATTCGTCGGTGAGCGGGTGTGCTCAGCGCAGGTCGACCAGCATCTTGCCGGTGTTCTCGCCGCGCATCACGCCGAGGAACGCCTGGGGTGCCCTGTCCAGCCCGTGCAGCACGGTCTCCTCGTAGCGGATCCGCCCCTGGCGCAGCCAGCCACCGACCTCGGTCATGAACTCCGGGTACTTGTCGAAGTGGTCGATGACGATGAAGCCACGCGCGGTGAGTCGTTTGCTGACCATCTGGAACATGCCGCGTGGACCCGGCTGGGCGTCGACTTCGTTGTACTGCGAGATCGCGCCGCACATGGCGATGCGGCCGAAGTCGTTCATGGTGTGGATCGCGGCTTCCAGGTGGTCGCCGCCGACGTTGTCGAAGTAGACGTCGATGCCGTCGGGGGCGGCTTCGGTCAGCTGTTGGTGAACCGACCCTCGCTTGTAGTTGAACGCCGCGTCGAATCCGAGATCCTCGGTGAGGTGACGGACCTTCTCGTCCGAACCGGCGCTGCCGATGACCTTCCGGGCTCCGTGCAGCTTGGCGAGCTGTCCGGCGATGGAGCCCACGGCACCCGCCGCGCCGGAGATGAACACGACGTCGGTTTCGCGCAGTCCGGTGATCTCGAACAGTCCCGTGTAGGCGGTCAGACCGGGTGCGCCGAGCACGCCGAGGAACGCGTTGGGCTCGGCCAGTTCCGGGTTCAGCCGTGTCGCGGCTCCGGCGTCGAGCACGGCGTACTCGCGCCAGCCGAGCACGTGCATCACGAGGTCGCCCCGCTGGAATCCCTCGGCAGCGGAGGTGACCACCTCGCCGACGGCCGCGCCGGTCAGGGGCTCACCGAGCTGGTAAGGGGCCACGTAGGAGGGGCGGTCGTCCATCTGGCCGCGCATGGCGGGGTCGACGCTCATCACCAGGTTGCGCACCAGCAGTTGTCCGGCTGCCGGTTCGCCCACCGGCACGGTGGCGGTCTCGAAGGTCTTGTCGGTGGGCCACCCGTTGGGTCGTTCGGCGAGCCGTATCTCTCGTGCTGTCTCGGGCAGTGACAACTGCTTGTTCTCCCGGGTTCGGGGTTCTTCGGGATCTCGTTCGCTCCGGCCGGCGAGCGACACCAACTTCATTGTACACAACTAAAATGGCCTAGTTTATATTGTGCGCAATTGATGTCGTGGCGTAGTGGACGGCGTGAACTGTCCCCGGGGCACGAGGCTTCCGTAGGAAGGGATGTCGTGATCGGCTGGAGTCCGATCGGCTCGCCCGGACCGAGCGGCTTGGCCCCGCCCGGCGCTTCCCACCGGGCGGGGCCCGACGCGCGGCGGCACGATCGACCGTGGCGTACACGAACCGCTGGTGAGCACCGGCTGAACCGAACGGAACGAGCGACGACAGGAGAGGACCACACTCGTGGACCACGTTTCACTCGGTAGGACCGGAGTCAAGGTCAGCCCGCTGTGCCTGGGGGCCATGAACTTCGGTGCCTGGGGCAACCCCGACCACGACGACTCGATCCGAATCATCCACCGCGCGCTGGACGCGGGCATCAACTTCATCGACACAGCCGATGTGTACTCCCACGGCGAGTCGGAGGAGATCGTCGGCAAGGCCCTCGCCGACGGCCGCAGGGACAACGTCGTGCTGGCCACCAAGGCGCACGCGCCCATGGGCGAGGACCCCAACCAGCGCGGCAACTCGCGCCGCTGGATCGTCCGCGAGGTGGAGGACAGCCTGCGCAGACTGGGTACCGACCATATCGATCTCTACCAGATCCACCGGCCCGACCCGGACACACACATCGACGAGACGCTGGGGGCGCTGACCGACCTGATCCGGGACGGCAAGATCCGCTACGCGGGCTGCTCCACCTTCCCGGCCCACCGGATCGTGGAGTCGCACTGGGTGGCTGAACAGCGCATGCGGGAGCGGTTCGTCACCGAACAGCCGCCCTACTCGATCCTGACCAGGGGAATCGAGGCCGACGTGCTGCCCGTCGCCCGCGAGTACGGCATGGGTGTGCTCCCGTGGAGCCCGTTGTCCGGGGGTTGGCTCTCCGGCAAGTACCGCCGGGGGCAGGACGCGCCGAACACCCACCGGGCCAACTTCATGCCCGACAGGTTCGACCCGAGCAAGCCGGACAACGTGCGCAAGCTCGACGCCGTCGAGGAGCTGGCGCGACTGGCCGCCGACTCCGGGATCACCCTGGTGGACCTGGCGCTGGCGTTCGTGCTCAGTCACCCGACGGTGACCGCGCCGATCATCGGTCCGCGCACCATGGAACAGCTCGAGTCCCAGCTCGGTGCGGCGGACGTCCGCCTCGACGCGGCGACGCTGGACCGCATCGACGAGATCGTGCTGCCCGGAACCACGCTCAACCCGGCCGATGTCGGCTGGACCCCGCCGGACCTGGAGCGCAAGGAGTTGCGCCGCAGGCGTTGAGAAATCGTGACGGGCCCGCCCGGTTGCCGTAGCGGCTCGGGTGGCGGAACCTCTCGCGGGCTCTCGCTGCGGTGAGGCCCGACATCGGGTAGCGACCTACACAACGTCGGGCCTTCCTCGCGAGAGCACCCCGAGAGAACCCGCGGCGGCGCCAACTGCGTAGGTGGTGGGAGTTCGGCGGGAGCCCTGCAGGGGCGGCGATTTCGCGAGAAATCGACGCTCACGGGGTCGCACCGCCCCATCGAAGTGGCGATTTCGCGAGAAATTGACGCTGCCCCGAAGTCGAGAGCGGAACAACTCGCGGCGGCGCCGACTGCCGAGGCGGAACGGGAACGGTGGAAAGCCGGGGACCGGTGGGAGTCGTTCATTCCTGCCGGTCGATCTCCTCGGCGGCCTTGTCCAGGGCGGAGGTGACGCTGTTCAGCGCGCCGTGCAGCTCGCTGAGCTGCTGTTCGTCCAGCCCCGTGGCGCTGAGGATCCGCCGCGGGATGTCATCGGCCCGCTCGCGCAGCGCGATGCCCTCCTCGGTGGGGTGCACCACTACCGAGCGCTCGTCGGCCGGACTGCGTTCTCGCCGTACGAACCCCGCCTTCTCCAGCCGTTTCAGCAGCGGGGAGAGTGTGCCGGAGTCCAGTCGTAGCGAGTGCCCCAGTTCCTTGACACTGCGCTCGCCGTGCTCCCACACGGCCAGCATCACCAGGTACTGCGGATAGGTCAGTCCGAGTTCCGCCAGCACCGGCCGGTACAGCGTGTCGAACGCACGCGAGGTGGCGTGCAGCACGAAGCACAGCTGGCGCTCCAGCCGCAGCAGCTGCTCGGAATCCGCGGGCGGCGTCGGCTCGCCGCCCGGTTCCCGCGCTTCGTCCGTTCGGTCCGACACGTGCGCAGCATAGCAGTCGGTTGTGCACAATCAAATGACGTTACGTCGTGCCCCCGTTCGCGGGGCGTCGTCTTGGCTCCGCGGCGGAGTGGGTGCCGCGGAGCGACATCCTCGAGCGAGACTCCCGCACGGAGAGCCGAGCGAGTCCTACCGGCGTCCGCTCGCCAAACCCAGCAGCAGCAACGCCCATACCTCCTCGAACTCCGCGTCGAGCTCCGGATCGTCCCATTCGGAGGCGTGGGCGGGGTTGTGGAATCGCGCGGTGGCCGTCAGCACCGCCCGCGCGGCGCGGTGCGGCTCCTCGACCTCGAACTCGCCACGGGAAACGCCGTCCGAGATGATCCGCGCGATCATCCCGGCCAGCGTTTCCAGATGCACCCTGACCACTTCCCGCGATTCGGTGGCCAACGCGTGGTAGGTCGCGAACAGCTCCGGGTCCTCCCGTGCCATCCGGCGCTTGGTCGTGCTCAGCAGCTCCAGCCAGTTCCGGAGCCGTTCGGTGGCCGAGCCCTCGGCGGTGGTCAGCGGTCGCAGCGGCGTGTTGACCCGCTCCAGCCAGCGTTCCGCCACGGCGTCGCGCAGCGCGGCCTTGTTGGGGAAGTGCCGGTACACGCTGCCGTGACTGACCCCGAGTGCGCGGGCCACGTCCACCACTGTCGTCTTGCCGGGCCCGAAGCGGCGGAGGGTCTCCTCCGCCGCTTCGAGGATCCGTCCGGCGGTGAGTGCTTCGGTCACGAGGAGCCGTCCGGGGTGTCCCGCTCACTGTCGAGCAGTGCCATACCACCCTCGTCGTAGCGCTGTCCGGCCACGGCATCCGGCGGTACCGCGCGCTCGATCGAGGCCAGTTCGTCGTTGGAGAGCTCGAAGTCCAGGGCGCCCAGCGCCTCGGTGAGCCGGTCGCGGCGGCGGGCCCCGATCAGCGGCACGATGTCCGAGCCCTGCGCCAGTACCCAGGCGATCGCCACTTGCGCGACCTCGACGCCCTTCTCCCGCGCGATCGAGCGCAGCTGCTCGACCAGCTCCAGGTTGCGCTCCAGATTCTCGCCCTGGAACCGGGGGTAGTGGCCGCGTGCGTCCTCCTGCTGGGGCTCCCTGCTCCAGTGGCCGGAGATCAGACCACGGGAAAGCACGCCGTAGGCGGTGATGCCGATGCCGAGTTCCCGGCAGGTCGGCAGGATCGACCGCTCGATACTCCGCGAGATCAGCGAGTACTCGATCTGCAGGTCCACGATCGGGTGCACCGCGGCGGCCCGTCGGATGGTCTCGGAGCCCATCTCGGACAGTCCGATGTGGCGGACGTAGCCCGCCTCGACCATCTCCGAGATCGCCCCGATGGTTTCCTCGATCGGAACACGGGGGTCGAGCCTCGCGGGCCGGTAGATGTCGACATGGTCGGTACCCAGCCGTTGCAGGGTCTGGGCCAGCGAGTTCTTCACCCCGGCCGGGCTGCCGTCGAACCCGACGATCCCGCCGTCCGGATCGCGCATCGCGCCGAACTTGACGCTGATCTCCAGCGAGTCGCGGTCGTGCCGCCGTAGCACCTCGCGCAGCAGCAGTTCGTTGTGTCCGCTGCCGTAGAAGTCGCCGGTGTCCAGCAGGTTGATACCCGCCTCGACGGCGGCGTCGATGGTGGCGTGGCTCTCCTGCGTGTCGGCGGGTCCGTAGAAGTCGGACATCCCCATCAGGCCGAGGCCGACCGTCGAGACCTCGGGTCCGGTGTTGCCCAGTGCGTGTCGTTTCATACTTCCCACTGTCAACCATGCGATGACAGATGGCAATATCTGTCAGCATATATTCGTGATGCGCGGTACTCACGGCTCGGTCAGCACCACCGGTCAGTCCTCGGTAATGGCCCCGGGTGCTCGAAGTGGGCGGCCCGCCTGCCGTCGGCGCGGCTACAGCTCCGACTCGCCCCACGCGTCGTCGACGACCTCATCACCCAGTGAGAGCTTCCCCGGGCGCAGCACCGCGAACTTGCTTCCCAGGAAAACCCCGGTTCGGGTGGACGAGGTCCGGTACTCGGCCAGTGTTCTTATCGGCTCGGGGCCCGCCTTGACGCCGGTTCGCTGGTCGACCCTGGTGACCCCGCAACGCTTCGCGAGTTTCGCGTAGCCCAGTTCGGTCTCGCCGATGGTGACCCGACGTGCCAGGTCCTCCGTGTGGGGGCACTGCCAACCGGAGATCACGATGTTCGGTCGGAACCGGTCCATCGGCAGTCCGGGCTCGCCCCCGGCGGCCAGCCTGGTGTTCAATTCTTCCAAAGTGGACTCCGACAGGAGCAGCAGCGGGCAGCTGTCGGCATAGGCGGAACTGCCCGCTGTGAGCCCGTCGGTGATGCGGTCGTGCTCCGGCGGCACGCACACCAATCGGGAGTTCGTCCCCAGCACCTCGGAGAACCATTCCGCCACCGCGTCCCCCTGGTCGATCCCCCGGTAGTTCACGCCGTGCAGCGTCACGTCACGACGCGGCGGTTCGGTGGCCACGTTCAGGTGCAGCGGCTCGAATCCCTCGGCTCGAAGCGTGAGCCGTTCGCCGCCGTGGTCGAGTTCGGGACGGACCGTCGCCAGCGACGGACTCCCGCGCTGCGTCCGGAACACCCCGTTCCCGTCGGTGACCATGAAACGGCGATCGTGTCGGAGTCCGGCCCAGGTCAGATCGATGTCACTCACCGGGTTCCCGGCACATCCCTTGACCGGGTACCGGACCAGCTCCGAAACCTGGGGCATCGCGCCGAGTCTAGGGTCGGCGGCACCGAACCACAACTCTCCGTCAGCCCGGCCGGTCCGATTCCTCCAACCGCTGCCTGGCGATCTCCGGTCGCTGCTCGGCATCCGGTGGCGGCACTACGGTGATCCCCGCGTGGGTGAGCATGCTCAGATCCAACCGCCACTCGCGGGTGGAACGCCGGTGCCAAAGTTCGAACATCCCCGCGATGTGTTCCTCGGCGTCGTCACGGCTCCACCCGTTGACGGCACACAGGTGTTCCAGCGCGGTCTCCGCCAGACCTCGCACGCGGGCCAGCCCGAAATGCGTGGCGGTGTGGCAGGCGTCGCACAGGCAGATCAACCGCCGCAGCGTCTGCACCGTTTCGGTCTCGTCGTAGGACCACCGCTCGTGCGCCTCCAGCCTGCGGGGGATCGAACGATCCTCCCGCGCCCCGCAGACCTCGCACTCGGCTCCGGCACGACGCACGATCATCCGCCGCAGTCTTTCCCAGTCCCCGGCGGCGACGCACGAGCGCACGTTGGTGAACCAGCAGGAGGAGGGGACGAGGTCCACGAACAGGCCGGTGCCGAACTCCCGGTCCTCGCCGGGAAGCAGCTCCGGTACTTCCGGCAGTGCCTCCCAACGGCTCAGCGCCGACATTCCCCGGCGGGGCGCGTACCAGCGTTTCTCACGTGGATCCCAACGAGCCCCCAGCGCCTTCGCCTCGTCCTTCTCCGCGTAGGGCACGTCGAGCCAGTGGCGTTCCGGCACGGTTCACACCCCCGAAACGGTGCTCGGTTCCGTACGGCCACGAACCGGCCAGGAGTCCGCTTCCTCGCGCACCCGCTCGGCCCGCTGCCGCAGTCGCTGCTGTTCGGCCGGTTCCGAGGCCCTACCCGCCTGTTTGTCCAGGTAATCCGCGAAGTTCCTGGTTTGTGCCCGGTACCAGCCGACCTGGTTGTCGTGCAATTGATCCAGCGGGATTTCGCCGACCTGCTCGGGGTGACTCTTGGCCAGTCGCCAGGCCAGTCTCGCCGCGGCGAGCGCGTCCCCGTCGGAGGTGTGCGCCCCGTCGGCACGTACCCCGTGGTGCTCGCACAGCGCCCCGAGCGTCCGCTTGCCCTTGCGGAACCGGTCGAGCTGCCTGTCGATGCAGAACGGGTCGACAACCGGTCCGGCGATCGGCAGTTCACGTCCGTGGTGCCTGCGCAGTTCAGCGTGCAGCACGGAGAGGTCGAAGCTCGCGTTGAACGCGATCAACGGGGTGCTCGGTCGCCAGGACTCCGACAGCGTCGTCGTCAGTTCGTCCACCACCTCTGCCGCGGGCCTGCCGTGGGTGCGCGCGTGCTCGGTGGTGATGCCGTGCACCTCGCTGGACTCCTCCGGGATCTCGACACCTGGGTCCGCGAGCCAGTTGCTGGAAACGGGATCGCGCCCCGGCACGATCGAGATCAACGTCGCGGTCACGATGCGGTCCGTGTCCGTATCGACGCCCGTGGTCTCCAGATCGAAGGCGAGCAACGGGCCGTCGGCCCAGCAAACACCGGAATCGTCCATGATTCGAAAGTACCCGTCCTGCCACGTGGTGTGTCCAGCCGTGGGTGTCCGAGAGCCGCGAAGAGCCCGATCACACGTGAGGGTGCCGCGCACGGCGCGGGCCGTGCGCGGCACAGTGGAACTTTCGGCGGATCCGGGGATCCCGTCGTCACCCTCGATGCGGGGGTGGGCACCTCGGGCGACGGCGGGATTCCGTTGTGCCGGAGCGTGGCAATCCCGGAGGACGGCCCGCCACCGGTTTCCTCACTCCTCGAAGAAGTCGATGACCTCGCCGAGCACGCTGGTGTCGGTCAGGAATCCGATGTGGGTCTGGCCGACGACGTGGTTGTTGTCCGCTCCCAACACCCTGGTGTTGGTGTAGGGGATGATGACTCCGTCGGTGGGGGAGTACCAGGTGGCGTAGTCGGAGTCGCCGGGAGTCCAGTCACCGGAGTTGAGCCGCTCCTCGAAATCCGACCCGGGCGTCATCTCCCGGCAGGAGGCGTACTGCAGGCACGCGCTGGCAGCGGTGGTGCCCTGGTTCGCTCCGGCCAGCGAGGCCCAGTTCGCCACGTCGGTGTGGCCGCCGAGCTCCTTCATGTACCAGCGGGTGACGAGGCCACCCATCGAGTGGTTGACGATGTCGACCTTATTCGCACCGGTCTCGGCGAGTACGTTGTCCACGTACGAGGCGAGTTCGGCCGCGCTCCGCTTGTTCGACTGGCTCCAGTCGTACTCGAAGGCGTACAGCTCGGAGCTGGAGTAGCCGCTGAGCCTGAACTGTGCCTGGGCGGTGGTCCAGTTGGAGGCGCTGCCGGTGTAGCCGTGCACGAACACCACCGGGTTCGGGCCCGCCGCGTTGGCCACCCCGAACGAACCGAACGCCGCCATCGCGGCAGTCGCCAGCAGTACGCCGAGTATCCTGCGCATGAGTCCTCCTCTGCGATCTCGGACAGGACGCGACGAGTCTGTGACGGACGGCGGGGCGGACACATCGGTGAAATCACCAGTGTTCGGGCGATCGCGACCGAGGACCCTCGTGTCGAATACGGCCGGCGTGGTCGATTTTCGTCCTGTTGCGTCTTTTCGTGGTGTTACTCGCGGTTCACACTGTGGCCATGTCGGTCGGGATCATCGCGGGAACCGGGGCGCCCCTCCGGCTGCACAGCCGTAGCTCAGTGCTGGCCGCGCTGCGTCGCACGGCCGACCGGCAGGGGCGCGGCGGTGCCGCGATGGTGGTCGAAGGCGCTTACGGCAGCGGCAAATCGGTGCTGCTCGAACAGTTGTCCGTCGAGGTGGGTCTGCCCACTTTGGACCTGGTCGGTCTCCGTTCGGAGCGCGACATCCCGTTCGCCGGGCTGAACCGGCTCTTCCCGCCCCGCGGCACTCCACTACTTCCCGAGTTCCAGGTGGACGAGGCCGAGCCCGTGGTGTGGCAACGGGTGTGGCGGGAACTGGGGCGGTTGCTCGACCACGGCCCGCTGTTGTTGCGGGTGGACGATGCCCACCTGCTCGATCCGCCTTCGCTGCGGGTGCTCGCACTGTTGGCACGCAGGATCGAACGACTGCCTGCGCTGCTGGTGCTGACCTCCGAGCCCCGCCACGAGCTCCAGGGGCAACCACTGGAGGGGATACCCAGTTCGCGGCTGGCACCTCTGGACTTCTCCGACGGCATGCGCCTGCTGTACGAGCACGCCCGGTTCCCACCGTCTCCCGAGGTGGCCGAGGAGCTCGTCGCCGGCTCCGAGGGCAATCCGCTCGCCCTGGTGGAGTTGGCGCGCGCCCTCACCGCGCCCCAGTCGCTCGGACTCGCCCCGTCGCCGCTGGTTCCCCCGCACGACGGCGGGTTCCGCGTCGAGACACGACGTCGACTGTGGAGCCTGCCCGATCTCGCGCGTGAACTGGTCATGCTAACCGTGGTGGATGAGAGGCTGGATCACGAGGATGTACTCGCCGCCGCACCGCTCGCCGCGGCGGATCCGGACGCGTGGTCGACCGCCACATGCTCGGGCCTGGTCGAATTGGGGGAAAGCGGTCCGCGACCGGCCGGTGAACTCAGGCGGCGCTGCCTGGAAACCGACGCCTGTCCCGGTGAACTGCGGCGTGCCCGGTTGTCGCTCGCCCGGGGGCTCGAAGGCCGAGGTCGTCACACCCGCGCACTCCGCCACCGCGCCGAGGTGAGCGCGGACTCCCCGGAACGGCTCGCGACCGAGCTGGAACGCACCGCCCGCGAAGCCGAGAGCGCCGGTGAGTACGCCAGGGCCTCGCGGCTGTACGAACGGGCGGCCGCGTTGAGCGACCACGACGAGTCGAAGGGGAACCGGATCCTCGCGGCGGGGCACGACGCCTGGACCGGCGGCGAGCCGCGACGCGCTCTGGCGATGACTCGCCGAGCCCACACGCTCGTGCGCTCCGCCGGGCCGCGCGGAATGCGTGACCTGTTGCGTGGCGGTGTCGAACTGTGCGACGGCAAACCGGCCACGGCGGTGCGCGAACTCACCGAGGCATCAAGCGCGTTGCTCGACACCGATCGGGAACTCGCGATCACCGCGTTGATGCTGGCGGGCGACGCCTGCTGCGTCACGGGCGACTACCGCGAGTACTACGAACTCGCCTCCCGAGCCGAGTGGCTGCGAAGCCCCGAAGACTCCTACGACACCGCGCTGATACTGCGCAACTTCACCGCGATGTCGGCGACCTTCCGGGGGCGGCACGAGGTCGCCGCCCCCGCCCTGCGGGAGGTGATTCGAATGGCCGATCGGGCCACCGCCCCCGCTCCGCTCGTCCTCGCGGGGAACGCGGCGTTCACCCTGGGGGACCCCGCCGTCTCCTACCGGTTGGCCACTCGTGCGCAGCGCACCGCCGAGGAACGGGGTGAAACGGTGCAGCTGCCCTGGGCCTCGGTCTACGTCTCGCTGTCGGCGCTGTTGCTGGAGCGCTACGCCGAGGCGGAGAGCAGCGCGCTGGAGGGAGTGAGGCTCTCCCGCGCACTGGGGCAACGCAACCGGATGATCGACCACCTCGCGCTGCTGGCGCTGGTGGCGGCGCTGCGCGGTGAACCGGAGACCGTGGAGCTCCGACTCGCACAGGCCACCGAACACGGGCTGCTCAGCCGGGGACTGGGCAGACCGGATGCTTTCTACTCCTGGGCAGCGGCGTGCGCGGAGCTCGCGCACGGCCGTCCGGTACGGGCCGTTCACCGGCTGCGGCTGATGGACTCCGGTATCGGCGGTTTCAACCCGGCGGTGCGGGTGCTGGCGGCCCCGCACTTCGTGGAGGCAGCCGTCTCCTGCGGCGAACGCGACGACGCCGTGCGGCTGCTCGGTGCCTTCGACCACTGGGTTGGTTCCACCCGCAGCATCACGCGGATGGCGCTTTCCCACCGCTGCCACGCGCTGCTGGCGGAACGGGCCGCCGATGCCGACGAGCGGTTCCGCGCCGCCATCGAGGCGCACCGCGAGAGTGGCGGGGCGCTCGAACTGGCGCGGACTGAACTGCTCTACGCGGGCAGGCTGCGGCGTGCGCGCAAACCCGCCGCCGCCCGCGAACTGCTCGACGAGGCGGGCACCATCTTCGACGAGTACGGTGCCGAGCCCTGGTCCCGGCGGGTGCGTGCCGAACTGCGCGCCACCGGACGCTCGGTGTCCACGCGTTCACCGGGGCCGGTGAACGAACTCACCGCGCGGCAGACCGAGATCTCCAGGCTCGTGGCGGAGGGGGCGACGAACCGGGAGATAGCCGAGTTGCTCTACGTCAGCGACCGCACCGTCGAACACCACCTGCGCAACGTCTTCGTCAAGCTCGGAGTGCGTTCCCGGACGGAACTGGCCAAGCTGTTGCGGTGACCCGTCGAGGGTCCGAGTCAGCCGCGGACGAGGGTCAAGAGCGGCGATCGGTTCGAACGCCGTGATTCTCGGCGAGCTGCTCGGGTTTCCCCGCGAGCTGTCCGGGTATCGGTCTTGGAGGACACGCACGAGCTGTCCGGGTATCGGTCTTGGAGGACACGCAGCAGCGAAACTCCTCGGAGAGCCATGACTGAACAAGAACCGGAAGAGGACCAGCCCCGGACGGACACCAAGGGCCGACACGCCCCGCTGCGGGAGGACGAGGTCGAACGCGCTTTCGACACCATGGTCGCCCGGGGCAGGCCGAGACTGTTCCGGACCATGCCCGAGCTGCTGGCGAGCGGCACCATCGCCGGAATCGAGATCGCGCTCGGAGTGCTCGCCTTCCTCTCCGTCGAACAGGCCACCGGCAGCAAACTGTTGGCCGGGCTCGCCTTCGGTGTCGGATTCATCGTGCTGCTGCTGGGCAACAGCGAGCTCTTCACCGAGGGTTTTCTGGTGCCCATCGCCGTGGTGCTCGCCCGCGAGGCGGGCTGGTGGCGGTTGGCCCGGTTCTGGCTGGCGACGCTGGTGGGCAACCTCCTGGGCGGCTGGGTGAGCATGTGGATGGTGCTGGTCGCCTTCCCGGGGCTGCGCTCGGTGGCGATCGAGACCGGCAAGAAGTTCGCCGAGTCCGATTTCGATCTGCGCACCTTTTTGCTGTCCGTGCTGGCGGGCAGCACGATGACGCTGCTGACCAGGATGCGCATCGGAACCGGCGACGACGTCGCCCGAGTGCTGGCCTCGCTGGCCACGGCGTTCCTGGTGGCGGGCCTGAGCATGTACCACTCCGTGCTGGACACGCTTTTCATCTTCGGCGGCATTCACGCCGGTGCGGGGTACGGCTACGGTTCCTGGATCGCGTTCTTCGGTTGGACCGTCCTCGGTAACGCTGTCGGCGGGATCGGGCTGACGACCTTCCTGCGGCTGGTCCGCAGCCACGAGCGGCTCTACGAGTGGCGCCGCGCCGCCCCTGCCAGCCACCGTCCGTGAGCGGGGTCGAAGCGATGTGGGCCCGGAGGCGTGTCGTGCACGGTGTCTCATGATCGTTCTCGGTACAGGTGATTATTTGACATGACAATTAAGATGGAACCATGACAAGTGCGAGTGTAAAGCTCACTCCGCAGGGAAGAGTGTCAATCGTCTCCCAGCTGCGGCACGAACTCGGCTGGGGGCCGGAAACTGATCTGGTCGAATACAGCGAAGGAAGTAGAGTCATCATAGAGCCGCGCGCTGACATGGTGCGACGCATTCAGGACATGGCGCTCGGCGCACGAACGGAATCGGGCTCAGTGGTCGACGATCTGCTCGCCACCCGTCGGTCCGAGGCGGCGATCGAGTTCCACGAGATCGAGGGCGAGCACTGATGGTCGTCCTCGACGCGTCGGCGTTGTTGGCGCTGACCTATCGTGAAGACGGCCACGAACACGTGACGGAACAGTTGGCCGCAGGCGCCGTGATCTCGGCGGTGAACTGGTCGGAGGTCTCGCAAAAGCTCGCGTTCCAGAGCGGAAACGCCGAACAGATCGGCGAGATGCTCGTGGCCACGGGACTGCGGATCGAACCGTTCGGCGCCGACGACGCGCGCAGGGCCGCGCGGCTGTATCCGCACACCCGAGCGGCCGGCCTGAGCTTGGGAGATCGTTCCTGCCTGGCCCTTGCCGCCCGCTTCGGCCGTGTGGCGCTCACCGCCGACGGTGCCTGGAAAGCAATCGACGGTCTCGTCCTGGACGAGGAACTCATCCAGGTGGACCTCATCCGCGGTTGATCACGGTCCGGATCTTCCTCCGACTCCGCAAGTAGCCGTTCCCGATCTCTCCGATCCGCCCCAGCCCGCTCCGGTTCATCGCTCGGTGCCCGACTCCCCTTCGGACCACTCCTCCGACTCGGCCTGCTCCTGCCGTTCCTCCTGAGCCGCCCGTTCCTCCTGGCTGGCCTGTGCTTCCTGGGTACTCTGTGCTTCCTGGGTACTCTGTGCTTCCTGCTCCTCCTGCTCCTCTCGTGCCTGTTGTTGGCTCGCCCGGCGCTGTGCCTCCCGGTAGCCGTAAGCGGCACGGCGCACCGTGGCGTCGTCCTCCAGCCCCGAGCCGAGCGCGCCCGCCGCAACCCCCATCGAGGTGGCAGCCAATGCCAACCCCACGTAGTTGCCGACTCCGACGCTTCCGCCCACGCTGCTGCTCAGCAGTTCGGAGTCGATCAGGAACAGGCTCCCCGTCAGGTTGGCCGCGAACAGCACCACGTACAGACAGCCCACCCCGGCAACGATCGTCAGCACGGTGGAGGAGTTGTACAGCATCCGCTGCTCCCGATCGGCGGTGTAGCGCGGGTGCTCCCAGAGCTTGTGCGTGAGGATCAGCCACGTCGTCATCAGCGCCACCGCCAGCACCACGATCACGCTGCGGCGCCACAACCCCAGCATGTCCGCGATCTGCCAGACCGTGCTCGAGGTCAGCCCGAACACGGAAGTGGCCAGCGCCGCGGCGAGTGCCCCGGACATGCCCAGCACCAACCGCCACGGCGTGTTGCTGCGCACCATCCCGGTCAGCAACCGCAGCCTGCCGCGTCGCTTCGTCGAGCGGTACCGCACCGCGATCGAATCGCTGTCGGCACGTTCCCGTCGGATGGGAGCCAGTAACTCGGTCAGTTGGCTGTACAGCCCGCTGTCCCTCCGTCCGCTGGCCCCGGTGAGCTCGCCCAGCACGCTTATCAGCAGTTGTCTCGCCCTGCGGTGCGGTTGGAACCCGCCGAGGGCGGGAAGCGAGATCACTCCGACCTGCTCGTGTTCCTCCCCGATGTCGGCAAGCACCGGTCGGGCTTCCCGCCGCAGGGGCAGGTCGGTCACTCCGACCGCGTAGTCCCAGCCGTGCAGCCGCCGTTGCCGTTCGGTCGCGTCGAGGATCTCCTTACCGTTGCTGCGGCCCGCCGCGACCGGATCTCGGACCACCTCGATCGACCATTCGGCCTCCTCCAGCCGTTCCTGCAGATGTCGCGGCAGGCTCTCGGCCAGCGAGTCGGCGACGTAGCTGGGGAAATCCGGATCGCTGACCAACCCCAGTGAAACCACTGCGCATTCCTTCCCGGCGATGATGAGAGTTCGTCGGCTCGCTTTTCGTAGCTGGTCGGGTGGCGGAACCTCTGGCACGGCTCTCGCTGTGGGAGCCCCGACATCGGGCAGCGATCTACACGACGTCGGCGCCGTCCTGGCGAGAGCCGCACCGGAGAACCCGCACTCGGTTCTACTGCGAGGGCGGGGGGAGTTCGGCCCACGGGGGTGGGAGCCCGGCCCTGCGTGGAGGGCGTGTCGATTTCGCGAGAAATTGACACGCCCCCGGGCGAGCGCCACCTCACGTTGTCGGTTGCGCGATCACCGACCACGGCCGCTCGTATCCCTCACTCGTGTTCGATGCCCTTACCGGTCGCCGATCGGGTGCCGTGCGCGGTCGGTCGCCCCTTGCCGCGGGGCGGTTCGGGAGTCACCTCCGAACCCGAACGGCTGTGGCTCGGCACGTCGGAGGGCTCCTCCTCGGGGCCCGGAGTGGGCTCCGCGCCCTCTCGTAGCTCGTGCAGCCTGCCGGTCAGCTGTTCGATCACCGGAACACGGGCCGCGTGTGCCCGCTCGTGTTCCAGCAGCGTGCTCAGCTCGTCCTCGTTCAGGGAGCGGATGCGATGTCCCAGGGTCGAGAGCGGCATCTCGTCGTAGTCCGGTATCGGTAGTTGTGCCGTCACTGGATCTCCTTCTCGTTCGTGCGGACGGCTCGAGGTACGTGCTCAGGCGGGTACGACCGGCGCCACATAACCGTCGTCGGCGGTGGTCCAGTCCGCGCTGCGTGACCAGCCCGCGGCGAGCAGCTCGTCGTCGGCCTCTGTCGGTTCCGAGACCGTCGGTGGCAGTTCCAGCTCGGTCACCTCGGCTCCCCGGTCGTCGCGCACCGTCAGGACGGGGTTGTCGTCCTCGGTCGCCGTGATGAAGTGAGCGGTGTTGGCCATTCCCGTTCCTTCCGGTGGTGCCTTGCGGATCGTGGTGGAGGGTTACCCCGTGGGCGCTCCGACTACGCATCCGAGAAGCCGGCGATGCTCGCCGGAGGCACGGCAGGCCAGCGACGGTCCCGGTGGGCGGGAGCGGGCGAGCGGGATCCCTTTCCGCGTGCGAGTTGCCGGTGCCTGGCGTATGCAGGGCTTTCCGGCCGGAAAGAATCGAGGTGGCGCGAATGGTGCTCGCTGCCGGGGAGACGACCGGCTATCTGGGGCCGATCGTGGCGCTGCTGTGCGCCGCGGGGCTGATCGGTTACCTCAGCATCCGGCTGCGGATCGTGCCCATCGTGGGGTTCCTGCTGGCCGGGGTGTTGATCGGGCCGCATCAACTCGGGCTGGTCTCGGATTCCGAGGTGGTCCGCGCGGCGGCCGACATCGGTGTGATGCTGCTGCTGTTCACCATCGGCATCGAGTTCTCGTTGGACCGCATGGCCTCGATAAGGCGTTACGTGCTGCTCGGCGGCGGGCTGCAGGTCGTGCTCACCGTCGGGCTCACCGCGGCGGTTTCGCTGCTCTTCGGCGTCGAATGGCGGCCGGCGCTGCTCACGGGGCTGCTAGTGGCGCTGTCCTCCACCGCGATCGTGCTCAAGGTGCTGTCCGCCTCGGGCCGCACCACGACGACGGTGGGGGGAACCTCGATCGCAACGCTGATCTTCCAGGACTTGGCCGTGGTGGTCATGGTGCTGCTCGTGCCGCTGCTCGGCCGGGACTCCGGTGGCGGGTTGCTGGAGCTGCTGCGTGCGCTGGGCACCGCGCTCGCGGTGCTGGTGGTGGTGCTGGTGGTGGCGCGCAAGGTGATGCCGCCACTGTTGGAACGCGTGGCACGTACCTGCTCGCCCGAGGTCTTCCTGCTGGCAGTGGTGGCCATCGGGCTGGGAACGGCCTGGTTGACCTCGCTGGCCGGGGTGAGCGTGGCGCTCGGGGCCTTCCTGGCCGGGCTCGTGGTCAGCGAGTCCAAGCACAGTTCACACGCGCTCGGCGAGGTGCTGCCACTGCAGATCCTGTTCAGCGCCACGTTCTTCGTCTCCATCGGGATGCTGGTGGATCTGCGCGCCGTGCTGCGGATGTGGTGGTTGATCCTGCTGCTGGCCTGCGGAGTCGTGCTGCTCAAGGTGATCACCGGCGGCGTCGCGTTGTTGGCCCTGCGGGTCGGGCTGCCCACGGCTGTGGCGGGTGGCTTCCTGCTCGCCCAGGTCGGCGAGTTCTCGTTCGTGCTGCAGCGCGCGGGGCGTGCGGCCGGGGTGGAGCCGTTGGGAATGGGTGCCGACGGCGAGCAGGTACTGGTTGCCGTGACGGTGACACTGATGATCCTCACACCCGCCCTGGCCGCTTTGGGTGAGCGGTTCGCCGAGGTGTTGCGAAGGCGACGTCCCACCGGTGAACCCGTGTCGGTGGAGCCGGAGCGTGCCACGGGAGGACACGTGATCGTCTCGGGATGGGGTGAGATAGCCGCCGCGCTGACCACCGAGTTGCGTGCGCGGGACATTCCGGTGGTGGTGATCACGCTCGGCCCCGAGCTGGCCGCTGACGCCGAACAGCGCGTCGACCGGGTGGTGCGGGGCGATTCCACGCACGGCAATGTGCTGCACGAGGCCGGGCTGGCGACGGCACGGTTGGTGGTAGTCTGCGAGAACTCCGGTGAGCAGGCCGCCCGTATAGCTGCCGTGGTCGCGCGGTTCGCGCCGGACACGCCGATCGTGGTGCGCCCGACCGATCGTGCCGGTGCGGACGAACTCGTGCCTTCCGGGGTGGACCGGATCGTCGACACGGTCGGTGCCGTGACCCGCCCGCTGACGGACACCGTGCTGCGGCGTCTCGGGCGACTCGGTTCCACTGGTTACCCGGATCCGAGCACCCCGGTGGATTTCCGGGTCGATCCGACCACGGCCTGTCCGCACGCAACCGAGATCGAGCCCGTACTGCCCTCTTCGGCGGGCTGTACCGAATGTCTGCGGCTCGGCGAGCGCGACTGGGTGCACCTGCGGACGTGCCTGCACTGCGGCAACGTGGGGTGTTGCGACTCCTCACCGCACCGGCACGCCAGTGCGCACGCCGAGACGTGCACGCATCCGATCGTGGCTTCGGCGGAACCGGACGAGCACTGGGCGTGGTGCTATTTCGACCTGGCCAGACTGGAACGGTCCCCGGCACGGTGAACCCGTCCCGGGAGCCGAAGTCTCCCCTGGGCACCGGAGTTCTGCCGCAGCCGCGGTGAGACATCGAGCGGTGCTTGCCCGACGGTGCTCGCTCGGGTGTGCCCCGCGCCCGCTCGCTCGGTCTCCCGCGTTGGGTTCGTGGTGCGTACCGCTACGCAAAGCGGGTGAGTTCGCGCGGGGATGTTGCCCTCGATCCGGTGAGTGATCACGCTGAGGGAGTGAGCGCAGATCGTGCGGAGGTGGTGACGTCCGCCTCGGATGCGGCGCCTCGGGACGGCGCCGAGGTCCGGAACGACATCTCCCTGCCCGCCACCGACTATCGTGCTCCGGGAGTCGTTTCCGCCCGACCGGTCGTGCTGGCCCGGCTGGTCTCGGCGCTCGTTCGGGAAGAGCTGCTCGATCCCGAACGCGCCGCCCGGTGCGGCGTCCGTATCCCACTGGGCCGGGTGACCGCCACGGGCAGACTCGCTCCCACCGGGCCGATCACGATCTCGGAGGGCGCCGCCGAGCCACGTACGGTGCACGACCCCGCCGAACTGCTCGACACGCTGCTGCGGCTGGAGCTGCTCGCGGGAGATCCGGACGCGTGGCAGCGGCTTCGCTCCGATGTGGCGGAGAGCGTGGCGGGGCTGGCGCGTGCGCTGCGTGCCGAACGGGCGCGTGCCCGCGAGCTCCGCGATTCGACGTCCGTGGTGGACATCCGACTTCGACCGTTCACCGCGCTCGTCGACGCGCTGCGCACGCGCCACGGCTCCGACGATTCACTGCTGAGCGCCTTCGAGCAGTGGGTGATCGACGGGCACCCAATGCAGCCCGTGGCCAAGGTCAGGATCGGTCTCGGTGCGGCCGACGAGCGCCGGTACGCCCCCGAGTTCGGGGGCGGGTTCGACATGCGGTTGGTGGCCGTGGCCCGGCACGCGGTCTCCGGCGCCGACCACACCGGCGAGCTCGACGGGGCCGGGGCGATGTGGCGCGAGCTGCACACCGCCTTTCCGCGAGCGACCGAGGCAGCCGAGTCGGAGCTGCTCGGCCGGGGACTTTCCCCGATGTCGTACACGTTGATCCCGGTACACCCGCACCAGCTGCGATTCGCGATTCCGCACCTGCACGGGAGTTCCCTCGCCACCGGAACCGCTGTGGCGCTCCACACCACCCTCCCGGCACGCCCGCTGATGTCGCTGCGCACGCTGGAGGTGCGGGAACCGGGCCGCCCGCCGGGGTTGCAGGTCAAAACCGCCGTCGAGATACGGCTGACCGGCGCGGTGCGCGGGGTCTCCCCCGGGGCGGTACACAACGGCCCCGAACTGTCCGCGCTGTTCGACCGTATCGTGACGCGAGACCCCGAGCTGTCGCCTGTGGACGAGCAGGGCCGACCGCGTTTCGCGGTTTGCCGGGAGCTCGCCGCCGCCGGACACCGGCCCACCGACTCGACCGGGGACATGGAACGCGACAGAGCACGTGCCCGTTCACTGGCGGCGGTGCTGCGCGAGCACCCGGGTGCGTCGATGGCCTCCGGTGAGGTGGCACTGCCGGTGGCGGCTCTGCTCGCCCGTTCCCCGCTGACCGGCAACAACGTTCTCGCCGACGTGCTGACCGAACTGAACCCCGGACTACGGGACGGCCGGGTTGGCGGAGGGGAGTCCGCGCTCGACACCGCGCGCCGCTGGCTGCGGCTGCACCTGGGACTGGGGATGTTCCCGTTGCTCGCGCTGCTGGTGCGTTACGGCATCGCACTGGAACCGCATCCGCAGAACACCGTGCTGGTGCTGCGCGACGGCCTGCCGCACCGGCTTTTCGTGCGGGACATCGGCGGGGTTCGAGTGCTCTCCGAGCGGCTGCGACGACATGGTCACGAGTTCGATCCGCACCGGGGTTCCGCGCTGACGGGGACCGATGCCGCGGCGTTGCGCGACAAGCTGTACTTCCCGCTGTTCGGCAATCAGCTCGGCGAGCTCGTGGCCGCCGCTGCCGCCGCCACCGGCTGTTCGGAACAACCGCTGTGGCGAGTGGTGCGGCAGAGCGCCGCGGGCGTTTTCGACCGGTTGCGCACCACGGCTGCCGACGGGGACGAGGCCGCGGCCTGCGAATCCGACGCCGAGGCGTTGCTGAACCGGCCGTGGCGGCTCAAGACGATGCTGGGGATGCGCCTGGCCGGGCTGGTCACCGAGCAGCGCTACGTTTCCGCTCCGAACCCGCTGGCAGCGACATGACCAGCGGGGTCGCGTCCACCGGTGAGTCCTCCGTCCCGGGGGATCCGGGCTCGTTGGACGTCGAGGAGCGAGCGGTGCTGCGCGAACTGCGTGCCGAGGACGCAGAGTTGGCCGAGGACTGGTTGGCGGAACTGCCTCTCGCGCGGCGGGACACCGCCCACCACGCGCTTGCCGCCCTGTTGCGGGAACGACTGCTGCCCGGCGCCGGGGAGGTTCTCCGAGCGCCGCTTTCCGGAAACGACGATGCTTCGAATGTGTCGATGGCACACCGCCTGGGGTTGTCCGGCGGTGCTGTCGGGGCGCTGCGAATCCGCTGGTGGTCCCGCGAGGGCGAGCTGGTGCTGGTGCGGCTGAACGGCGGCACGCTCGTCACGGTGTGCTCGGCGGGTTCACCGTTCGGGTTGTCTCGGGTACACGGGCCGGTGCTGTTCGACGACGGTGCCGCGGTCGTCGAACTGGAACGGCCGGGACAGCTGATCGAGGTACTGCGGCCCGGGACCGAGGCCGACGGCTGGAGCAGGCTACGGCACGAACTCGCCGACTCCGCCCGCAATCTGGCGCTGTCCCGCGCGACGGTGCGGCGCAGGTCGACGAGTGTGGCTCTTCGGGCGGCCGGTCTCGGCACCAACGGTCTGCTGTCCACGCTGGCGTTCCGGCGCTCGGCGGGCGAGGTCACGCTCGAACTGGACGCGCTGACCGTTGAGGGGCACAACACGCATCCCTGCGGCAAGGTGCGGGACGGTTTCTCCGTCGCCGATTCCACGCGTTACACCGCCGAATCCGGGCGGGTGGTCGAGCTGCGCTTCGCGGCGGTGTGGCGCGGTCTCGTGATGTCCACAAGGGATGAATCCGGACGTTCGGTCGGTGAGTTGCTCGCCGAGCACTTTCCGGTGTTGGCGGCCGGAACGCACCGGGAATTGCTCCAACGGGGTGTTGATCCTTCGGATTACCCGCTGATTCCGCTGCATCCCTGGCAGGCGCGCAACGTCGTGCCGCGCGAGTACTCCGCCGAGCTCGCCTCGGGCGCGCTGCTGCTGCTCGACGAGCCGCGGCTGCCGTGCAGACCCACCCTCTCGGTGCGAACCCTGGTGACCGATCGTCCCGGCAGGCACGGACAACGGCTGACCGTCAAAACGGCGCTGGACGTGCTGTTGACCTCGGCCAGGCGCACCATCGCGCCGGAGAGCACCCGGGACGGGCCCGTGGTCGGCACGTTGTTGCGGAAACTGTTCGCCGAGGATCGGGTGCTGGCGAGTGGTGCGGGGATCGTCCCCGACCTCGCGGGGGTTGCCTTCGAACAGCCGGAAGGCGAGCCGGCCTCGCCCGGACGCAGGCGTGGCCTGTCCGCGTTGCTGCGCCAGGACCCCGCGGACTCGCTCCACGAGGGTGAACAGGCCGTTACCGCCGCGTCCCTACTCGCATTCTCCCCGGTCTCGGGGGAGCCGTTGCTGGTGGAGCTGGTGGACAAGATGGCGTCGCGCGGCCGCGTCACCCGCGCCGAAGCGAGCCGGTGGTTCCTGCGGGAGTACGCGGAATCGCTGCTTGCCGCCACATTGCCGCTGCTGTCGTGCTACGGCATCGCCGTGGAGGCACATCTGCAGAACACCCTGGTCGTGGTGCGGCCCTACCGACCGGTCCGGTTGCTGCTGCGCGATTTCGCCGGGGTGCGGGTGCATCCGGGCCGACTGCGTGCGGCGGGATACGAGGTGCCCACGACGCGGCCGGGAGTCACGAGTACCGAGGATACGGCGGTGCTGCGCGCCAAGATGTGCCACGCCACGTTGCAGGCGAACCTGGCCGAGGTGGTGTTGCTGCTCCAGCGTTCGTGCGCCTTGTCGGGAGCGGTGGCGTGGCGGATCGTGCGCGAGGCGGTCTCGGCGGTGGCCGCACGTGTCGGACAGCGGGGTGGCGCCGCGATCTCCGAGGATCTCGCGGCGCTGTTCGCACCGGAGCTGCCGCAGAAGGCGCTGGCCACGATGCGGCTGCGCCCCGAGGAGGGGGATATTCACCTGCCGCAGCCCAACCCACTGTCCGGCCCGCCGTCCGAGTGAAACTCCGTTCCTGCGGACGATCTCACTGATGCTTTCCCGCCGTGTTGCCGAGCGGGATCGGTCTTTTCGGTTCCGAGAACGCCGAAAGCCACGCCACCAGCCCGACAACCCGAGCGGAAAACTTCGATCAGCGGTCCACCTTTTCGAGCACGAGGTGCGCGGGCTCGGTCCACGGCGAGTCGATGTTCCAGGCCGGATCGGGTCCGCGTCCCATTACCCTGGTCAGGACGTAGTCCACCTCTCGCGGCTCCACGGGAGTGAAGTTCCGGTAATTCGCACGGAGCAGGGTGCCGGTAACCGGTCCGGCGTCCGCGATGCGCTTGTTGATGTCGGGGGTCAGGATGCCGCGGTCGGACAGCCCGTCCACTATGGAGCATTCGCAGAAGTAGGCGAGGGTTCCGATCTCGCCGGGACTGCGTACCGTGGCGTCGCCGATCCGCTGCTCCAGCAGATTCCCGATCCTGGCGTAGTCGGCCGGGGTCGCCCAGTTGGTGGTGATCGTGGCGCGCTGCCAGGGCATTCCGGTTTCCATCGCGACCCTGGCCTGGTTGGCGAACATCGCGGTTCCCAAGGCCACCGCAATTGTGGCTGCCAGCATCGGAATTCGCCGGCGGTTTCGGGCGGCCACCGCCGTGACGGCTCCGATCACGCCCGCCAGGAAGACCGTGAGCCCGAGCATGCTCGGAACGTAGTACCAGTGGTACGGCGGCACCCCGAGCGTGGTGTAGGCGTAGAAGTGCGCGACCCCGCCCACTCCCATGAGCGCCCAGGGGTGCAGCCGCTGCGCCGCGGTGTTGCGCAGCGATCGTGTCACCAGCCACACCGGCAGCGCGAGCAGCCCGAGTGCCACCGTGCTCAGCGCCGCGATGGTCGCGGCGGGATACACCTCGTAGTACAGCCGCAAGCCGTTGCCGAAGTTCCAACTGCCCCATGCTTCTTGCATCTGCTTGAGTACCAGCGTGTCGGGCACGGCCGAGCCGAACGCGAGCCAGCTGAAGGCGAACCACGGCAGTGAGACGAGGCAGGCAGGCACCAACCAACGCCAGAATTTCTGCCACAGCGCGGGGCGGCCCAACAGCAGCACCACGACGAAGATTCCCAGATCCAGCCTGGTCAACGCGAGCAGTCCGGCGGCCACGCCGAACAACACCCGGTTGTGAGTGGTGGCCCCCAGCAGCAACAACCCCAGCAGTGCGGAGGCCAGGGTCATCTCCAACCCGACCGATGAGAGCAGGAACGGGTTGGTCAGCACCAGCAGTGTGCCGAGGATCACGGTCAGGTGCGAAAAACCACTGTGCCGTGCGGAGCGGTGTAGCGCCACGGCCAGCGTGGCATTGGCGAGGACGAACAACACGCCCAGCGCCAGCACGGGCTGCCGTAACAGGAAGGTCAGTGCCGCCAGCGCCAGCACGTTCAGCGGCGAGGTGGCGGTGTTGGAGAATTCCTGTTGGATCATCCCCCAGTGGCCGTGAAAGGCCACATTACGTGCGAAGTCGAGGGTGATGTAGGCGTCGTCCGTGAGGCCGCCTCGCACGAGCATGAACACGAGTCCGGCGAGCAGTGCGGCACCACCGGCCACCCACGCGGTTTCCCGTTTTCCCGATTGGTTCGGTATCGCGCCACTGGAAAATAACTGAGAAGATTCCTCGTCCCGCGTCGCTTCGGTGACCGCCACTGTTACCCCTCTCACCGCAAGAACAGTGTGAGTAATCGCTTTTGATTCCGTCTCGGGTTTCAGGGCTTATAATATAGAACTTGCTCAGGTGCTCGGTCGCCGCCCGTGTGAGTCGGCGACTGCCGTGAGTTGCCTGCTACTTACTGTGGCCACGCCTCGATTGAACTGCGATTTCTCGCGCTTCCTGCTTCACGCGCCGGCCTGCCCAAGGCACTTGTTCCGAACGAACTTCTGTTGGCGGTTCTCGGTGTCGCATCGCGGATCGTTACCGTCATCGGCCAGTGTCAAGCACCATAGCGCGTGTCGCTCCAACACGCTCGATCGTTTTTCGGAGAGTATCGTAAGTCGATCTTTTCTCGCGCCAGGCAACCACAGGGGTGCGGAAACGCCGTGTGTTACCGAAGGCAGTAACGGTACGGAACGCCTTCCAGTGGTCGGTAGGGCTCGGCGTGGTTACCGGGAGTGTGTAGGTCGATACATGGCGTTCGTAGGGCTCGCGGCCCACGTCAGCCGAGCTCGTCCGGCCGCATTCCCGCGCGCAGCAGTTCGAAGGTCTCGTCGAGGTAGTGCCGCAGGCTCTCGCCGGATTCGGAGTCCTGCCAGCTCTGCACCGAGACGCGGAGCGTGGTGATCGTCGTGGCGGACAGCAGCCGCACGTACACGTCCTCGGTGGCCCTGCCGAGTCGCACGGCGAAGCCTTCGGCCAGCGAGGCCTCCAAGGTGCGGAACGAGGTCACGATCTTTTCGATCAGTTCAGGGTGGTTACGGAGCACGATGGCCTGATCACGCCAGGTGGGGCCGCTCATCGCCGTGCCGATGGCCTCGCCGAGCACCACTCGAGCCACTTCGAGCGGTTCCTCCTCGGCAGGGCGTTCCAGGACGCGTCTCGTGGTGTTGTCGATGGTGTCGCGGTCCCACGGGACGAGAACTTCCTCCTTGGAAGTGAAGTAGTTGAAAAACGTTCGTGGGGAGACGTCGGCGTTGGCGCAGATGTCCTCCACCGTGACCGAACCGGTGCCGTGCTCGCGGAACAGTCGGACCGCCGCCTGCTGCAGGGCCTGCCGGGTGGCGCGTTTCTTGCGCTCGCGCAGCCCGCCCGAGCCGACTTCGCCGGACTCGGAAGCCGGAGCGGTTCCAGCTGTGCTGGGCGCGGTGTGCGCTGACCTGGCCATGTGCCCTCTCCCTGGCTGCTGCGATGCCGCCGCTGCTGAGCTGGGGTTTCATCGTAGTGGGGTCGCCAGTGCTCGGACAAACCGGGCGAGTGGGGTAGATCACCATCAATATGCGTAGATGCATTTTTGCAGTCCGTGCATTAAACAGTTAACCTGGCGTACGGATCCGGGAGCAGTCCGGCGAGTGGGTGGGCGAGTCTCTGCCGAGGAGTACGGGCACGAGGGCGAGAGCGGTGTCACTGTCGCCTCGGTCTTGGGTCTGCCGAGTCCGCACGCCACCGCACCCTCGCCGGTCCGGTGGCCGACGGTTCCGGGGGCTGCCGTGTCGGGTGCCAGTGTCACCGTGACGGATGGACGTGGTGTCCAGAGATCACCAGGACGCTGACCTTCCCGAGGGGAGTTCGGCCGCGGACACCCGATCACACCGGTTGCTGAGTGAGTACTCACTCAGTATGGTGGGGGTGTGAGCACACCGGAGTCCCGCCGCCGTGCTCCGGCGATGAGTTCGGAACAGCGGCGAACCGAAATCGTTCGAGCCACGTTGCCCCTACTCGCAGAGCAGGGCGCGAATGTGACGACTCGGGCCATCGCCCAAGCGGCGGATGTGGCGGAGGGGACGGTTTTCCGGGTCTTCACGGACAAGGGCGAGTTGCTTCGTGCCTGTCTCGCGGAGGCGTTCCGCACCGACGAGGTGTGTGCTCGGATAAGGGAGATATCAACGGCCCAGTCCATCGACGCCAGACTGGTCGAAGGGGCGGCCCTGGTGCTCGACCACTTCGACAGACTGGGTGAACTGAAGCGCAATCTGGCCGCTTCCGACTACGACCTGCACCAACGTGAGACCCACGACGCGAAACAGGCCGCGCGGCACGAGCCGCCACGTTTCGTGCTCGAACTGACCGATGCGTTCGCCGCACTGATAGCCCCCGACGAGCAACGGCTGCGGGTCCCCGTCGAAGAAGTCGCGGCCATGTTGCTCGGTCTGTTGCTGAGCGCCCGGTTCGACGGCAACTCCGACGACCAGGCGCGCGCCAAACTGGCCCCGCGCATCGATGTGCTGCTGCGCGGGGCGCTGGCGGCCTAGCAACCCCGAGTGCTCGCACCTCGACATCGACCGGCCCGAACCGGTGAGAGGGAAACAATGGCAAGACCGCCCATCGAGGTCGAAAACGTAACCAAGGACTTCGGAAAGTTCAAGGCTCTCGACGATGTGAGCCTGCGAGTCCCCCAGGGCAACGTCTTGGGGCTGCTGGGGCACAACGGCGCGGGCAAGACCACGCTGGTCAACATCCTCAGCACACTGTCACCACCGACCGCCGGAACGGCACGCGTCGCGGGTTACGACGTCGTGCGGCAGAGCAGGCAGGTCTGTGCCCGCATCGGGTTGACCGGCCAGTTCGCCGCCGTCGACGAACAATTGTCCGGATTGGACAATCTGGTGCTGATCGCCAGGCTGCTGGGGGCCACCAAGCGTGCTGCCAAACAGCGGGCGGAAGAGCTGCTGACCCTGTTCGAACTGACCGAGGCGGCGAAGCGGCCCGCCCGGACGTACTCCGGCGGTATGCGGCGCAGGCTGGACTTGGCGGCCGGCCTCGTCGGTCATCCGGACGTGATCTTCCTCGACGAGCCGACCACCGGGCTGGACCCGACCAGCCGGATGGGGCTGTGGCGGATCGTGGAGAACCTGGTCGACGACGGCACCACGGTGCTGCTGACCACGCAGTACCTCGACGAGGCGGACCGGCTCGCCGACTCCATCACCGTGCTCTCCAGCGGCAAGGTGGTCGCTTCCGGAACCGCCGAGGAACTGAAGGCCGAGGTGGGGCAGCGGACCGCCACCGCCACGCTCGCCGACGCCGCCGATGCCGCCCGCGCCCTCGAAGCGCTCGGCCGTGCCGGGCTCAGCCCGGTGCACGACGAACAGCGCAACGCCATCACCACCCCGGTCAACGCCTCGCACGAACTCGCGGTCGTGGTCCGCGCGCTGGACGAGGCCGGAATCGAGGTCAGCGGCCTGGGCCTCGGCGAGCCGACGCTGGACGACGTCTACCTGACCCTTGCCCACCACGCCGCCGAACCGGCTGCCTGAGCGACGGGAAGTCCAGATGACCACTATACTCACCGCTCCGCGAACCGGAGAACAACAGTCCGTGCCGGACCGCACCAACTGGCACGGTGCCGGGGTGTGGACCCAGATCGTGGTTCTGACCGGCAGATCCTTACGTGCGGTGCTGAAAGATCCCCGAATAGTCATCTTCAGCCTGCTACAACCACTGATCATGCTGACCCTGTTCAGCCAGGTCTTCGGCAAGGCGTTGATGTCGAGCATCCAAACCGGTAGCTACATCAACTACCTGATGCCCGCCATCCTGGTCACCACCGGTATCGGCGCCTCGTTGCAGTCCGGTGTGGGGCTGATCACCGACATGAAGAACGGTGTGCTCGGCCGATTCCGCTCACTACCCATCCGGATGGGCTCGGTACTGCTGGCACGCAGCCTCGCCGACCTGTTCCGGACAGCGGTGCAGCTGGTGATCCTGCTGGGGGCCGCCGCCGTACTGTTCGGTTTCTCCCCGAAAGGGGGATTCCTCGGCACCTTCAGCGCGTGGCTGCTCGCGCTGCTGGTCAGCTGGTCGTTGACCTGGGTCTTCCTCGCGATCGCCTCCTGGGTCCGCAAGGAGGAGGTCATGCAGAGCGTCGGCTTCCTGGCCATGTTCCCGCTGATGTTCGCCTCCAGTGCGTTCGTCCCGCTAAAAGCGCTGCCCGACTGGCTGAGCATCGTCGCACGCATCAACCCACTGACCTACGCGGTCGACGCCTCCCGGGACCTCTCGCTGGCCATGCCGGTGGGAACCGGCGTGTTCTCCGCGGTGGGCACCAGCGCGGTGCTGCTGGTCGTCGGTGCCTTCTTCGCGGTGAAGGGATTCCGCCGCCCCCTGTGACACTCCGAACGACGCGCGACGAGGCGAGCAGGCACTTCGCGTTCGTCGGGCTCCCCGCGGCCGGGCACGTCAATCCCACGCTCGCGCTGGTGGAGGAGCTGGTCGCACGTGGCCACCGGGTCAGCTATGTGACCGGCCCCGAAGCAGTACCCGCCGTTCGAGCGGCGGGTGCCGAGCCCGTCCCCGTTTCGCTGCGGATACCCGACCCGCCGCCGACCGACGCCTCGACAGCGCCGGTGGCGGCGGTGTCGCGAATGGAGCGCTTCCTCGCCGACGTGCGGCAGAGCTTCCCGGAGATGCTGGAGCGGTTCGACGGGGACGTTCCCGACGTGGTGTGCTCCGACGCCGCCACTTCGATCGGACGTATGCTCGCCGAGAAGCTCCGGATCGTCCACACCACCCTGCTGCCCGGTTTCGCGAGCAACGATCGGTTCTCGCTGCGCGATCTGTTCACCGAGCAACTGCCCAGCGCGTTCGATCCGAACAACCCCGTGCTGCGCGACTTCGGGCAACGCATGCGGGCGTTCGCCGAGCGCTACGGTGTGAGCTTCGATTTCCACTCGATGATGTCCGACGCCGGCGATCCGTTGAACCTCGTGTTCCTCCCGAAGGAGTTCCAGATCGAGGCGGACGGCTTCGACGAGCGGTTCGTCTTCCTCGGCCCCATGATCGGCTCCCGGGCGGCCGGCGAGCGGTGGCGGCCCACCGATCCGGACAAGCCCCTGCTGTTCGTCTCGCCGGGGACCCTCCGCCACGAGCGCGTGGGTTTCTACCGCAGATGCGTCGAGGCGTTCGGGGACGGTGCCTGGCAGGTGGCGATGGCCATCGGCGATCGCGTCGATCCGGCCGAACTGGGAGAAGTGCCCGACAATTTCGAGGTGCGGCCCTGGTTTCCGCAGCCCGCGGTGCTGCGTGCGGCCACCGCGTTTCTGACGCACGCCGGGATGAACTCCACTATGGAGGCGCTGTACTACGGAGTCCCCATGGTGACCGTCCCGCGAATGCTGGAGCAGGAACTCAACGCCGACCGCGTGACGCGACTGGACGCGGGCCGTCGGCTCGATCCGCACGCCTCGACCGGGCTGCTCCGCGAAACGGTCGACGAGGTCGCCGGGGACGAGAGCGTGTTGGCGGGAGTGCGGGAATTGCGTGACCTGGTGCGCGGTTACGGGGGCGCCGCGGCCGGAGCCGACGCGTTGCGGGACCTGCTCGCGGAACGGGACTCCGGTTGATTGAAGTTTTCCGGTCGGGTTGGTGGGTCGCTCGCTCGGCGGAACCTCTCGCACGGCTCTCGCTGCGGGGCCGGCGACATCGAGTAGGTACTACGCCACGTCTCCGGCGTCCTCGCGAGAGCCGCACGGGAGAACCCGCGGGTTGTCGCGTTGGTGAGGTGGCTTCCGACTAGTCGGAACAGCAGAAAACCCTTTCCTGTCGACAACACGACAGGAAGGCAGCAGTGAGACCGGAACTCGACCACCCGCCCGGAAGCGGTTGCCCCGAGCGGGTGGTCGATCCGTGTTCACGGTTGTCGGAAGGGCTGCCTCACATCGGGGTGAGCGTCAGCGTCGCCGAACTCGCCTGCGTGTCCTGGATGTAGGACGCGTATCCGGCCACGTCGTCGAACGCGAAGCCGTAGGCCTTTCCGTCGACCGTGTTGGCGTGCATCGCCTTGGCGTAGTGGTTCGTCACCGAGTGGTTGTAGAAGCTCTCGGCGTTGATGGCGGGCTGCGAGGTGACGCTGTGCAGGTTGGACCGGTTGAGCCCGGCGGCCAGAATGGCCGCCACCGGCCCTCTGGGGGCCGAGCCCGCGAACAGCGTACCGTTGCAGAACAGCACGTCACGGGTGCTGGGCCGGTCGAACGCCCCGACACCACCGTCGAAGACGAACTGGTCACCGGATACCGAGCCACGGTAGACACCGGTGCCGATATCCACGGTCATCGTGCTCGAACGGTACTTCTCCCACACCTGATCGATGTAGGAGTCGAAGTAGGTGCTGGAGAAGTTGCCCAGGTCCAGTCCGTGACCCGGTGCCACGATCCGGTAGTCACCCTGCCGCAGGTTCTCGAAACCGGGGGTGGAGCTGACGCTGGAGAAGATCCGGTCGCGGCCACCCGCTTCGAGCGTCCCGGTGGTCTGGTCCGAGGCTCCCAGCAGGCGGATGGAGGAGGGCACGCTGAACATGTCCACCATCGTGGTGTTGCAGTACATGCCGGTGTCGTTGAGCGTGAACTCGAAGACGTCGTGCAGCACCGTGTTGCTGGGGTCACTGGGCACCCAGCCTGCCGGGTACTGCAGTGCCGGTTGACCGGTGCCGCTCTCGACCACCTTGAATTTGAGCTCGCCGCCCAGGGCGAAGTAGATGCGTCCCGACATGGCGGGCAGGCTGAGGTGTGTGTCGCCGCTGTTGTTCAGCGGGATTCCGTAGTGGGCGTAACCGTCCGAACCGTTGTCCGAGAACGAGATCGGTACCCGCCTGCCGTCCGGAGTGACCCGAACCTGCTGGCCCGAGTGGTCGACCCCGACGATGTAGAGCGAGATCGAGGTGTTCGCGAAGTTGCCGGTGTGGTTGGCGATCGTCAGCGGCAGCGGCACGGCCGCGGCGGTGGTTCGTGGCCGTGCCGCCGCGGTGGCGCCGCTGGCCAGTACCGGGGTCGCCAGCGCCGCAGTGGAAAGTCCCCCCAGGAATGTTCTCCTGCTGAACAAGGTGCCTCCTTTGGTCGGGCCGCGGTAACGGCCCTCATGCGGTCCAGACCAGTGTGCTGCCCCCGGAACCGATCCAGCATTACGTCGATTCGGCGCTTTCGATGGCACGTCCGGCAGAGCCGAAAAGTGCCACCGGCCTGTCCCGAACGGGCCAGCGACCTCTCTCGGCTGCTGCTTTCCCCGAAAGTAACGCAGTATTGGGGTCGGATCTCCCGTTGCCGGATCAGCGCTTACCGGTTTACCGGAGTACCTCGGCGAGCCGACGCCTCACCGTGGAGGGGACCGTCCGGACAAGGTTCTCATCGAGCGCCTTCGCTGCCGGCGGGAATTCGTCGTCGTAATCCCTCCGCTCGACGAGCTCGCGCATCGCTCCCGGTGGATGCTCCGGCTGATTCTCAGGTGTGCTGTCGCCGAATCGCGCTCTTGTCCACCTTTCCGGTGGCCCCGCGCGGCAGCTCGTCCGCGAGGTCGATGCTCTTGGGAACCTTGTACCTGCCGAGGCGTTCGCCGACGAAGTCGGCGAGTTCGGCGAGGTCGAGCTCGCCTTCGGAGCGTGCGACGACGACCGCCTTGCCCACCTCACCCCACGTGTTGTCGGGCACGCCGATCACCGTCGCCTCCGCGACGGCCGGGTGCTCGTGCAGCACGGCCTCAACCTCGGCGGGATACACGTTCTCCCCACCCGAGATGAACATGTCCTTGATCCGGTCCACGATGCGGTGAAAACCGTCCTCGTCCACGGTGGCCACGTCGCCGGAGCGGAACCAGCCGTCCTCGGTGAAGGCGTTCCCGGTCTCCTCCGGCCGTTGCCAGTAACCGTCCACAACGTTGGGGCCCGACACGAGAACCTCCCCGGGTTCCCCGGGGTCCGGAACCGTTCCGTCCGGCCTTTCGAGACGTACGTCGCTGAAGAACGCCGGTTTGCCCGCGTACCCGATCCTGGCCGGGCTGTCGGCGGCGCTCAACAGCAGCACCCCTGGGGAAGCCTCGGTCATGCCGTAGCCCTGCATGAGGCTCAGTCCCCGTTCGTCGTAACGTCGTATGAGCTCCTCCGGGACGGGTGCTCCGCCGCACAGCAGGAAGCGCAGGCTGGACAGGTCTGCTCCGGGCCAGCGTGGGGAGCGGCTCAACGCTTCGAACATGGTCGGCACACCGAACGTCAGTGTGATCCTCCGCTGTTCGATCAGGTCGAAGGTGGTCCCCACGTCGAACTCCTCCTCCAGCACGACCGTTCCGCCCTTGAGCAGTGTGGGCAGACAGGTCATCCCCAGCGTCGCGCTGTGGAACAGCGGAGCGTTGAGCAGGGTGACCTCGGTGCTGGTGAGGTCGACGTCGACCACGACGTTGAGCGCGTTCCAGACGGCGTTGCCGTGGCTCATCCGAGCACCTTTGGGGCGTCCGGTGGTGCCGGAGGTGTAGAGGACGAGTGCCGTTTCGTCGGAGCCGACCGACTCGTCGCGGATATCTGCCGGTGAGACTCCGATGAGTGCCTCGAACCCTTCGTGGCTCGTCTCGTCCGCTGTCACGGCGATCAGCCGTAGGTGGGGCAGGCACTCCCGCAGCGCGTGGGCGGTGTCGGCGTGTCGCTGGTCGTGCACGAGCACCTCGGTGCCGGAGTCCCGCAGGGTCAATTCCAGTTCGGCTTCGGCCAGCCTGGTGTTCAGCGGCACGAAGACGGCGCCCAGCGTCCCCGCGGCGAACAGTGTCTCCAGGAACGCCGGGTGGTTCGGTCCGAGGTAGGCGATCCGGTCGCCCTTGCCCAGCCCCCGCTCGTGCAGCCCGTTGGCCAGGGCTTGCACTCGAGCGCACAACTCGCGGTAGGTGCGGGTGCGTCCCCGGTGGATCGTGGCCACGTTGTCCGGCGTGCTGCGGGCGCGTCTGACCGGCCAGGAGCCCAGCCCCTGATTGCGCATGCGTTCTCACCTCTCCCGAGCTGGGGCAGTGCACGATCCGGCCGGAGCCGACCGGTGAACTCCGGTAAGCTCCGGTGGGCTCTTCGTCATGCCTCGGGCTCGTAGGAACCGAGGCCCGGCCGGTAGGTCTTCTCGTCCAGGAACTGCCTGAGCCCCTGCTGCTTGCCCTGCTCGGGGTCGTGCCCGGTCGTGGCGTCGAGCTTGGCGTAGAGGTAGTCCTCCGCCTGGTCCCACGAGAGTTGCTGCACCTTCTTGAAACCGACCTTCGCGGCCCGCAGCACGTGGGTGTTCATCCCCGCGAGCTTGCCGGCCACCTCCACTGTGCGGGCCCGCAGCCGTTCGGCGGGAACCGCTTCGTTGATCAGGCGCATTCGCTCCGCCCGACGGCCGTCGAAGGTTTCGCCGGTCATGATGAACCACAGCGCGTCCCTGGCGGGAACGGTCTCGGCCAGTGCGCGGGAGACCAGTCCGCCGGGCGGGATCCCCCAGTTGACCTCGGAAAGGCCGAACGTCGCGTCCTCCGATGCGATCGCCAGGTCACAGCAGACCAGCGGGGTGAACGCGCCACCGAAGCACCACCCGTTGACCATCGCTATGGTCGGTTTGGCGAAGTGGATGAGGCGTCGCCACTGCCATTCGGCGCTCTCGCGGCGGGCCCGGTTCTCCACGTGCGGCGGAGCTTCCGCCACATCCCGGAAGTACTCCTTGAGGTCCATGCCGGCCGACCAGGCCTGACCGTTTCCGGTCAGCACCACCACGCGTACCCGCTCGTCGGCTTCGAGCTGTTCCAACGCCCGGATCATCTCGCGGTTGAGCGTCGGGTTCATCGCGTTGCGTTTCTCGGGCCGGTCGAATGAGAGCCAGCCGATCCCGGAGTCGTCGATCTCGACCCCGACGGTTTCGTACCGGTTAGCGGCGGATCCGTTCGTGGTGGACAAGCGATCGCTCCTCGTGCGAGTGACGGTCGGGGTCCGCTCACAGGTGGTGAGCTCCGGTCCCTACCGAAACAACAGCAAATTAATCAGGTACCCTGATAATGCACAAGAAGAGCGGACGTCGCAATACTCCAATCGAGCCGCTTGGTCGATCCGGGTGTGGACCGGCCTCGGACGGTGGGATCAGGAGTCCGAACCGGAGGGTTGTCCGGTATCGGTCCTGTGCCGCACCAAAGGGGTCAGCGCCGAGTAGCTTCTGCCCAGGCACTCCCGGAAAACCAGGCGCTCCCCGGGATTCATCGAGTCGAGCACCCGCCGTTCCAGCGAGTCGATCATGGGAGCGCAGGTGGTCACCAGTTCCCGGCCCCGCGGGGTCAGGTTGATCAGCAGGGCGCGGCGGTTGGTCTCGTCACGCCTGCGTTGCACCAGTTCACGCCGCTCCAGCCACTGCACCATCTCGTGCATGGTTTGCGGAGTGACGAAGGAGCGCCGTGCCAGTTGCGCGGAGGAGAGCTCGCCGCGCCGTTCCAACACGGTCAGCGCGGTGTACTGCAGCGTGGTCAGGCCGTGGGGGCGCAACGCGTCGTCCATCAGCGCGCGGACGACCATCTCCAGCTGCTTGACCAGGTAAAGCGTCAGCGGCGCGTCGGCGTCGGACGAGTCCGCTCCGCCCGCGTCCTCGGCATAGTCGGTCACGCGGCCATCCTGTCACCCCGGTGCGGGTATCCGCTCCTGCCTCGTTCGGAGGACCGCCTCCTGTCTTGCTCATCCAAAATCAGGAATGCTGATATTCAGGAATCCGCGAGGTGTGGTGGGAAACCACCGGTGGCGATCGGGCCCCAGTCCTCGATCTCGATGCGGAGCAGTGACTTGTGCTGCCGGGCCATGGCTTCGCGGTACTCGTCCCAGTCGGGGTGCTCGCCCGAGACGCAGCGGAAGTAGTCGACGAGTCCGTCCAGCGCATCGGGCATGTCCAGTACCTGTGCGCGGCCGTCGACCTGCACGTACGGTCCGTCCCAGTCGTCGGAGAGGACGCAGATCGACACTCGCGGATCGCGCCGCGCGTTCCTGGCTTTCGCCCGATCCGGGTAAGTGGAGACCACTATCCGGCCATGCGGGTCCACTCCGCAGGTGACCGGGGACATCTGTGGACGACCTCCGGAGCGGGTGGTCGACAGCAGGCCGCGATGACGTGGGCGGAGGAATTCGAGCAGCGCTTCCCGCTCGACGCGCTCAGCCGTGGCGATGCGTGGCATGAGTCCAGCATCTCACGCTGTTGTCTTATACCGGACTGTCCTTTCCGGACTGTTCAGGGCTCGGTTGGTCGCCGGTGGGCGCGCTGGACTCCGAGGAATCCGACAAGATCGAATTCACGCGGCGGGTCGGGTGCGAAAAGCACCTGGTGAACACCTGCCTCGGTGCCGCGGTTGTTCGGGAGTGTGAGGACAGTGTCGCGACAGCTCGCGTGCGGTAACGACACTCGTACCACACGGCGAGCTCCGACCGGCAGGTCCGCGAGTCCAAGCACCTCAGACCTCGCGGGAGCGGAAAAGTACTGCATCTTCCGCTGTCGCTCTTCCGCTGCCGCTGCGATCAGCACTCTCCACTATGCTCGACCGATGACATCGGTCAAGCAGTTCCAAGTCACCTTCGACTGCGCGGAACCCGAGCGCGTCGCTCGTTTCTGGTGCGAGGTGTTGGGGTACGTTGTGCCACCCCCGCCCGAGGGGTTCGGCACCTGGGACGATTTCAACCGTTCGCTGCCGCCTGAGCAGCAGGGATCCGCGTTCGCCTGCGTTGATCCCTCCGGTGTGGGGCCGCGGCTGTTCTTCCAGCGAGTTCCCGAAGGCAAGGTTGCCAAGAACCGGGTGCATCTTGATGTGCGGGTCGGCACCGGGCTGGTCGGTGAGGAGCGCCTCGCCACACTCGAGACCGAGTGCGCACGACTGGTCGCGCTCGGCGCGACACGCGTGCGACTGCTGCCTGCCGATGAAGAGAACGAGTCGTGCATCGTCATGCAGGACCTCGAGGGCAACGAGTTCTGTCTCGACTGAGTGGGCGCCTTCGCGGGCCGCACGATCGCCCGATCGGGATTTCGGTCGCCCGGTGGAATGCGCTCGCAATGGCGAGTTGATTCACTCGCCGGTGACGGATCGCGCTTGTTTTCGTTCCGGGAGTTGCTGTTCGTGCTGATGCTTCTCGGGGCTTTCGCGCATGAGGTGACCGGCGACGTGTTGCGGAATGGCTGTGTGGAGCGTGAAAAGAGGATGTGGCTCCCTGCTGAGCCCGCGAGTTCAGCGCCGAGCTGTCCCGCCAGCGTGGCGAGCGCGAACGCAACATTGAGTTGACGCGCGAGGCGTTCCAGGATCTCGCCGATCTCGGCCCGTTCGACGTCCCTCGCGGATCGCCTAGGAGGAGCGCAGTCACGGTGAGGCCCGTCGTGGGGGGAATCTCGCCTGGCTGCGCTACGCCGTCGAGCCCGACACCGACGTGGCCGGGCTGGCGGACCGCATGGCCGAGCACACCCGGAGCGAGCAGTGGCGGGCGGCGGACAGCGCGAGGGCGGATCATGCGTAGCCACGTCCACATGGCGGGTCGGGAGGTCTACCGCGGTGCGCAGGAGCTGCCGGAACTCCAGGCGATCGAGTCCGCGATGAACCTGTCCAGTGAACAACGTCTCGACCTCTGGGTCGAGCCACGCGGCGGGATGTCGTGGCGGTCGGGCGCATCCCGGACGGCGAAGCCCCGGTGCCGGTGGCGTTGTCGCTGATCAACCTTGGCAGCGAACAGGCCGTGGTCGAGTTCCTGCCACGCCGGAGTCGAACCGGTGCGGGTGGCCCGGTGCCAGTGCGCCTTGTGAGACGTGATGATCGACCCGTCGTGTGGTTCTCGACGGGTGTTACTTGCGTTGCGCAGCTTTGACCTGCGACCCGCGTTCGACTTTCCCGGGCTCGGTCTTCAGCGCTGCGGTGATCGCGTCGTGGGTTTGCGGACACAGTTCCCGGATCTCGTCGTCGCGCTAACGCGCGAACCCGCGGATCTCGTCGGCGAGCTGCGAGGCAACCGAATACGGACGCCGGAGCTGGCGTTCGCCAGTTCTCAACACCCCGGCACGGGACGGAACTCGTAGCCCTTGGCGCGCAACTCGGGCAGGGCGGTGCGTAGTGCCTGGATGGTTTTCTCGCGGTTGCCTCCGCCGTCGTGCAGTAGCACCACGGCGCGTGGGTAGGCCGCCTCCACCAAGCGGTCGGCGAGCACCTCGGCATCCGGGCGCTTCCAGTCCTTCGGGTCGACGTTCCACAGTACCGACCGCAGGTCGTGCTCGGCGATCGCATCCTGGACGGCATCGTTGGTGGCGCCGTACGGGGGACGTATGCAGTCGCTGTCCGAGCCGACAGCACGCACCTCGTTCACGGAGCGCCCTAGCTGGCTGTCCAGCTCCGCGGGGCTGAGCTTGGTGAGGTTTCGGTGGTTCCAGGTGTGCATCGCCACGACGTGGCCCTCGCCCAGCATGCGCTGAGCGAGCTCGTGATTTTCGGCCAGGTTCTTGCCGAGTGTGAAGAACGTCGCCCGGACGTCATTGCCGTTCAGCACGCTCAGGATCTCGTCGGTGGCGTTCGACGGCCCGTCATCGAAGGTCAGGTACAGCGGTTTGGTATCGCTGCCTGCTTGGGTGGGCACGGCACAGCCGGCGAGCACAATGGCGCACAGGAGCGGGATCAGTCCGGTAACGACACGGCGCCACGACGTGGTCTTGGTCATGGAACCGAAGGTCCGTTACGAGCTTGGCGATCCGGTCGTCGTTATGTCTCGATCGTGTCGTAAACAGGCCCCGCTCCCGCAAGAACGGTTCGTTTTCCCTGAAAATCTCGGTAATGGCGCAGACCTTGTTGATCGAGGACGATCAGTCCATCCGTACCAGCCTCGCGCTCGCCCTTGGTAGGCACGGGCACGGGATACGCGAAGCGGGCACCGGAGAGGACGGTCTCGGTATGCTGGCCTCGGCGGAACCGGATGTCGTGGTGCTGGATCTGATGCTGCCCGGAATGGACGGCTTCGAGGTGTGTCGGCGCATCCGCGCGAAGTCCGCAGTACCCGTCATCATGCTCACCGCGCGCGGCGACGACTTCGACGTGGTCGGCGGCCTCGAGGCCGGTGCGGACGACTACGTGATCAAACCCGTACAGCCGAGGGTGCTCGACGCGCGCATTCGTGCGGTGTTGCGCAGGGGGACGTTCGCCGAGCAGACACAGTCCGGCCGCTATCGCGACCTGATCATCGACCGCGCCGCGCTCACCGTCACCAAGGGCGATCAGCAGCTCGCGCTGACTCCGACCGAGCTGCGCGTGCTGCTGGAACTGTCCCGCTCGCCCGGTCAGGTGCTCAGTCGCATGCAGCTGCTCGAACTGGTGTGGGAGTACGACTACCTCGGCGACTCCCGCCTGGTGGACAACTGTGTGCAGCGATTGCGCGCGAAGATCGAGGACGAGCCCGCGCGGCCGGTGTTCGTGCAGACGGTGCGCGGGTTCGGCTACCGGTTCGGACCGGTATGAGGCGACGTTCGCCGCGTGATGTGCGGGCGCCGCGGGTGCTGCGCGGGCTGCGCGCCAGACTGATCGCCGCATGCGTCGCGGTTGCCGTACTCGCAGCCGCGACGGCGTCCTGGGCGAGTGCGGCCTCGGCCGGCAACTCGCTGCTGCGGTCGACCCAACAGCGGATCGCGGACACCGCTGCGCGGCGGATCACCGACACCGCGCCTGCGCTCGTCTACCCGCCGGACACCGATGACCTGCGCAAGATCCGGGATGCCCTCGACGGGCCTGTCGTGGTGACGTACGAGTCGCTGCGCGTACACACCGGCGAGACAGCGGCGATCACCGAGCAACTGCGCACCGCCGTACATGGCGGAGATCACCTCGCGCTGCAGCGGGTGGACTCTGCCACCGGGATGAAGCTGCTCGTCGGCGTCCCGGTGCTGATCACCGGTGTGGACGGGCAGCAGCGGCCGTCCGGGATCGAGGTGTATCTGGTGCGTGACCTCGGTGACGTGGTGCGGCAGGTGAACGCGCTCACCCGGAACGCGATATGGACAAGTGCGCTCGCGCTACCGGTAGCCGTGTTGCTGGCCCTGCTGGCGGCGCGTGGCGTGCTGCGGCCGGTGCGCGAGCTCCGCGGAACCGCACGCAAACTGGCCGGGGGCGACCTCGACGCCCGGTTACGGCCCAGCGGCGCCGACGAGTTGGCCGAGCTCGCCACCACGTTCAACGACACCGCGGCCTCGTTGCAGTCCTCCATCAGCGAGCTGGCCAGAATGGAAGCCGACTCCCGCCGGTTCGTCGCCGACGTGTCACACGAGCTACGCACGCCACTCACCACTCTGACCTCTGTGGCCGAGATGCTGGAAGAGGATCTGGAGCGGATGCCGTCCGACGCACGGGCCTCCATCGAACTCGCCATCGCCGAAACCCGGCGGCTGGCGTCGCTCGTCGAGGACCTGATGGAGATCGCCCGGTTCGATGCGGGCGCCGCGCAACCACATCTGGAACGGGTGGACATACCCGGTGTGGTGCGGGAGTGTCTGCGGTCGCGGTCCTGGACCGAACAGGTGCGGCTGGACTCGCCGGAGGAGCTGGCTGCCGTGCTGGATCGGCGCCGACTGGATGTGATCGTGGCGAACCTTGTCGGCAATGCATTCCGGCACGGGGAGCCACCGGTGGTGGTGCGGTTGAGCGCGGACGAACAGGAGGTGCACCTCGAGGTGATCGACAACGGCCCGGGGCTGCCGGAGGGGGTCGCGGCGCAGCTGTTCGACCGCTTCTACAAGGCGGACTCCTCGCGCGGCCGATCCGCGGGGAGCGGTCTCGGGATGGCGATCACCGCGGAGAACGTGTGGCTGCACGGCGGCACCATCGAGGCGGGCAATGCCGACGGTGCGGGAGCCCGGTTCGCGGTCAGACTGCCGCGCTGGTCGGAGGAAACATGAAACGAACGGCTTCGACGCTGTGCGTGCTGCTGATTGTGCTGCTTACCGGATGCACGGTGCGGCCGAGCGAGGTGTTCAACGAGGGAGATGCGGCGACGGGCATCGCGAAGGGCACTCCCGTGTACCTGCTGGACTCCGAAGGGGACCTGGTGCTACGGCGACCGACAAGCAGCCTCGGCACCATCGGCCAGGCCCTGCGGCTGCTGTTCACCGGAACGGATCCCGATGCGGGAGCCCTACACTCACGCGTGTATCTGGGCTCCGTGCCTACTGCGCTGGACATTCCGGTGACCGTTTCGGGCGACACGATCACGGTTCGGCTACCGATACCGCGCCGGAGAGTTTACGGGGCCAAAGGTATCGATCAGATCGTATGCACCGTGCTCGCCGTACACATCCAGCGCGGTGGTGCCCCCTCCAGCAAGGTGGTGCTGACGTTCACCACGGACAGGCCAACCGAACCGCGCACCTGCCCGGTACTGGGGCAGTAGTACCCCGCGAACACCCGGCCGCGACAAACCCGCGACATGACGCGGACGGCATCCTGACACGGGCACAGCACAGTGGATGCCATGACGAAGGCCCAGCCGAATACGGTTGCTCGACCGAAGACCGGGAAGGCGTATCAACCCGCGCTGGACGGGCTGCGCGGCATCGCGATACTGGGGGTGCTGCTGTTTCACACCGAGCACCTGCCCGGTGGTTTCCTCGGTGTGGACCTGTTCTTCGCGTTGTCCGGTTACCTCATCACCGAGTTGCTGCTGCGGGAAGTAGAGGCGACGGGAACGGTGTCGCTGGTCGCCTTCTGGGGCAGGCGGATCCGCAGGCTGCTGCCCGCGCTCGCGACGGTGCTCGTCGGTGTGACCGTGCTGGTATGGCTGGTGGCAACACCCGGCATGGTGCGCACGACACTCGCGGACGCCCCGTGGGTACAGCTGAACCTGATGAACTGGCACCTGCTGGCGGAATCCGCCGGCTACTGGGACAGCTTCGGGCAGGAGCGGGTGTTCGAACACTTGTGGAGCATCGCGGTCGAGGAGCAGTTCTATCTCGTGTGGCCGGTGCTGCTGTTGCTCGTCACTCGGGGAATCCTACGGGGGGATCGCCGGGTCGCCGTGGTCGCTGCCGTGTGCTCGGCTGTCTCACTGGTGTTGATGATTGTGCTGGTCAGCCCGGTGGATCCGACGCGCGTCTACACCGGAACCGACACCAGGGCCTTCTCGCTGTTGCTCGGCGCCATGGTCGCCACTCCGTGGATGCGTGCCGTGCTGGCCCGCGCGGTCGGCCGTTGGGCGGGCGCCGCGCTGGTGGTGCTGGCGGTCGGAATCGGCGCCGTATGGGCGCTTGCCGCCGGTAAGGAGTCGCTGTGGCTGTACAACGGCGGACTCTTCGCGCACTCCCTGGCCGCTGCCTTGCTGATCGGGCTGTGTGCGCAGACACCGCACGCGCTGCTCGCCAAGGTCCTCGCCTGGCAGCCGCTGCGGTGGCTGGGGCTGATCTCCTACAGCCTGTACCTGTGGCACTGGCCCATCATCGTGCTGCTGTCTCCGGAACGGACCGGGCTCGACGGGTGGGCGCTGACCGCCGTGGTGTGCGCTGTCTCGATCGGCTCGGCCGCACTCTCGAAGTACCTGATCGAGGACCCGATCCGGTTCCGCGCAGAGTGGGCGAGGGGACGCAACGGGTTGGTCGCGTTCGTCGCGCTCATGGCCGGGATGGCGATGCTGTGGCTGACACTGCCCGCTCCCGACCCGCCCATGGTCGACGTCAGCAACCTGGACTGACGGGGCCGGCTACCGGCGCCGCGCCGTCCGGCGGTGCGCTGGCCGCGACAGTCGTGGCGGCACGGACGAATGCGGCGACGGCGTGCGAGCGGGAGTCGCTTGGCCACGCAACGGACAGGGTGCTCGGTTCGAGATCCGTGACAGTTCGGTAGGCGATTCCCGTACGTGGGTAGCGGTGTGCCAGCGAGGTGGGTGAGAACAGCACCATCTCGCCCAGTTCGACCAGATTGAAGATCTGGGTGAGGTCGAGGTGGTTGGTCCGGGTCCGGTTCCCCGGACCCGCCGACGGACCCTGTTCGGCCGGAGCGCCGTCGGGCAGTGCTCTGCCCGCCAAGTCGGCCAGGCGCAGGGAATCCCTGGCGGCCAGCGGGTCGTCCGCCGGTAATGCCACCAGGCGCGGTTCGGTCAGCAGCGGTTCGGCGTCCAGTCCCCGGTCGTCGAAGGGAGTCAGCAGCAGCGCGACGTCCGCACGGCCGTCAAGCAGCGCCGGTACCTGCTGCCCCAGCCCGCCCATCAACGGCTCGACCGGCAGCGCCGCGTCGTCCCGCTCATAGGTGGTGCGGATGCCGGGCAGCAGGCCCGCATCGCAGTCTGCCTTGAACGCGACCCGCAGCGTGGGCGTCTCCCTGGCCGCGTTCCGCGCTCGCTGAGCAGCCGCCTTGACCGCGTCGAGTGCACTGCGTGCATCCCGCAGGAATCCCTCTCCCGCTGGGGTCAACGTGACCTGTCGCGTGGTGCGTTCCAGCAGCCGCGCGCCCAGTTGGCGTTCCAGCTCGCGGATCGCCCGCGAGAGGGGCGGTTGTGCGATGCCGAGTCGGCTGGCGGCACGTCCGAAGTGCAGCTCCTCGGCGACGGCTACGAAATACCGCAGCTGGCGCACATCCGGCTCATTCATACCGGCAGGGTATCAATATCGGCCGGATCGATCCTTCACGCCGCCGAGCCCGCTGGGTTGACTGGGTGCTGCCGCTCACGCGCTGCCGGGACAGCCCGCGATGTCGGCATATCTCGCATGTACGACAACGACGCCTATCCGGAGATTCTCTTGATCGTTATCACGGCACCCACCAGCCAGATCGGCCGCCAGGTCCTCGACAGGCTGCTCGCGGTGGACGAGAAGCTACGAGTGGTCGCACGCGATCTGTCACGACTACCGGACCACGCACGGAACCGTGTCGAGATCGTGCAGGGCTCGCACGGTGATCCTGCGGTGACCGACCGGGCGTTCGCGGGGGCCGACACCGTGTTCTGGTTGGCGCCCCCGGACCCGCTGGCGGACAGCGTCGAGGCGGCCTATCTCGACTTCACGCGATCCGCGTGCGAGGCGTTCACCCGCCACGGCGTTCAGCGGGTAGTCGGCATCTCCGCCCTCGGGCGCGGCACGCCGCAGGCCGAACAGGCCGGGCTGGTCACCGCGTCGCTGGCCATGGACGACATGATCGCGAACAGTGGCGTGCACTACCGCGCACTGACCATGCCGTCGTTCATGGACAACATCCTCAATCAGACCGACGTGTTGAACAGCGGTGTGTTCACCTCCCCGATGTCCGGAGAGCGCCCCGCCCCCGTCTGCGCCACGCGGGACATCGCCAGGACAGCCGCCGCGCTGCTGAGCGACGACTCATGGACCGGCAACGGCAGCGTTCCGGTTCTCGGGCCGGAGGATCTCTCGTTCCATGACATGGCACGAATCATGTCCGAGGTGCTGGGACGCCCGATCCACTTCCAACGGATCAGCGGTGAAACACTCCGGGAGTCCCTCAACGGGCACGGCATGTCTGAGGCGATGGCTCAGGGCATGGTCGACATGATGCTGGCCAAGAACGACGGTCTGGACAACGCGGAACCACGCACTCCGGAATCCACCACACCCACGAGCTTCCGCCGGTGGTGCGAGGAAGTATTGAAGCCCGCCGACACACGCTGAATGCGGCAGCCGACCCGCCTAAGCGGGGGAGTCAGCCAGTCGTGGTCCGACTCCGCATATCGATGGTAAATAATCGATGGTAAATATCTGCCGTCGCTTCCGTCGGCTCCGCATGATTCCTGCCATAAAATCATGGTGAAGCCGATACGCGAATTCGTCATGTCGCGCACCGAAGTCGGTGCGCGACATGACGAAAGCGGCGCTCGGCATCCAGCAGACGCGGCGGTCAGGCCTTGGTTTGGCAACCTTCGAACTCGGAATCGCCGGACCAGCCCGCGTCAGCCCAGGACTCGGGTTTCGTGGGGGTGAACCCGCCGAACTGTTTGGCGAGTTTCTCCAGCATCCAGTCGGTGAACTGAGCCGCTCCCTGCGGACAGGTGTGGATTCCGTCGGATTTGCGGTAGAGTTCGCCGTCGCGCTTCTTCTGGAACTCTTCACCCCACACCTGAGTGCTGTCGAAGACCACGGCCTTGCCGTCCGAGCTCGCGGCAACCTCCTCGACCAATCGGGTGGTGCGATCGAGCTCGTCCATGTGGTCCTTGTAGAAGTCATCGGGTTTGATCGGGGGCATCGTCACGATCGCGAGCTTCGCGCCGGAGTCCGCGACTGTCTGCAGTAGCTTTTCGTACGCCGCGCGCTGCTCCTTTTCGGTTCCCCAGTCGTACGTGGATACCTGGTAGGTGACCACGTCCGGGCTGTACGAGTCCAGCGCCTTGTTCAGGCGCTGAAATGTTGATTGCGTCAGTTTCTCGCGTCCCGACACGTTGCCGCCGCCTGCGGCGGCGATGGATTTGAACGGTAGTTCACTGGCCTTAGCGGCGGAGGTAAGCGGTTTCGCCAGTTGCGCTGCCACCGAGTCCCCGAGCCACAACACCTCGGGCGCCTGGCCGGACGAGGGTGTCCCGTCGGCAGCGGACGTGTCGGCTCGGTTGCTCTGTGAACATGCACCGACAGTCGCCAGTAACAGCGCACACGTCGCGGTCAGAAGCTTCGTGCCTTTGCTCATACAGTCGAGGTTCCCGAATCCGTGTCCGAATGACATCCATGAAATGTCACCGTCGTGTCGCGGACAGCAGCCGAGACGGCGTTTGGCCAGCAAGTCGGTCGCGGAGTAGTGCCGCAGCGCGTGCAGCCGGGTCAGCGCCTTCTCGGCCTCGCGGTAGCTGCCGTGGGTTTCCTTGAGGTAGTGCTGCTTGGCCGTCAGCGGGTCGACGGATCGACACCGGCGTAGACCCGGGTGGACCGGACACTCCGTGGCGGTGCTGCTGGACGTGTACGCGGCCTGCCTGGACGGTGAGGAGGTTCGCGCCCGAGCTCAGGTCGAATCCGCCTTGGGCGGGCAACGCACGTGAGCCGTGTACGCACTCTGTACGTGGAGCGTCGTGGGGACCTGGGCTGAGTTGGGTACAGCCAGGTAACCGTGAAATAGCTCTGTGGGCTGTCCGTGCAGCTCACGGGGCCTTTTCCAGGGCTGGTGGAGTGCGCCCTCGGCAGGATTCGAACCTGCGACACCCGCTTTAGGAGGACTGCCGACACCGCATGCAGGCGTTTGACCTGCATCGATGGTTGTTCCATGTGTCGCTGTCGTTCCAACTGTCTCGCCCGATTCACCTACTTCATGCCCACGGTCATGCCCAGAGCCGGCCAAGCGTTGATGCCGGAGTCGGAATAGTACTCGAAGGCCTTCTTAACTGGACCAACGGCAGCGGAACGTGCTTCGCAGATTATTCGTTGGTGAGTTCCGATTCGGCTGACTTGAGTTCGGGGGTGCCTTCTGTTGTGTCGATTGCTGTGTCGTCGACGGGCACGAGCTTGCCCCACCGGTCCGCGTGGCCGTCACAGGACTCGGTCTCACACGCCGTCCATCCTTCAGGCCACGTCGATTCACTAAAAGCATCTTGCTCGAGCCATAGCAACACTCCCTCGAAGTAGGCTAGGTCGTGGAACTGCGACCGGAAAAAGTTGGCGCGTTTGTGGAACTGTGACTCGGTGAACTCGGCGGGACCGTAGAGTCCCGATCTTTCGAAGTCGGCGGGTCCGTGGAACAGTGACCGGAAGAACTTCGCGATGCCGTGAAACCGCGTCCCGGTGAAGTCGGCGGGTCCGTGGAACAGTGACCGGAAAAAGTTCGCGATGCCGTGAAACCGCGTCCCGGTGAAGTCGGCGGGTCCGTGGAACAGTGACCCGGTGAAGTCGGCGGGTCCGTGGAACAGTGACCAGAAGAACTTCGCGATGCCGTGAAACCGCGTCCCGCCGAAGCCAGCGCGATCCTGAAACTGCGACCCAGCGAACTCAGCGGAGCCGTGGAAGTGGGTCTTGGTGAACTCAGCGGGGCCGTAAAAGTGGCTCTCGGTGAAGTCGGCAGTTCGGGCGGAGCACCGATGGAATTTCCAATGTTCGAGGATGGCTCCGGCTAGGTTGAGGTCCAGGCCTGTGCCGTGTTCACCGGCCCAGAAGGCGGGGTTGATGGGTTGGCCGTGTTCATCCCAGTTAGGGCGTTGGTGGTGGGCAATTAGGCGTTGGGCGGTGAACCGCACTTGGCGTTCCTGTTGGTGTTTGTCAGCCCCGTCGAGGGAGAGCCCGGCGGCCTCGGCCAGAGTGGGGGCGAGATCGAGCAGCAGCTGCTGGTTGTTGCTGTTCTGCTCTGTTTTATCCTGGTCGGGCAAATCGGGATTGCTTTCCTCCGGGGACTCGACTCCGGGCGGGGTGTAGGGCATGCGCAAGTAGGCGCACCACAGATCGACTATGGTCTGCCGGTAGGTGGGGTTGTTCTGTCCGAGTCGGGACAGGGCGTAGAGCCCGGCCAGTCGCACGGGGGCTTTGTCGGAGGCCAGTTGTTCGGCGGCGGCGGTGTAGAGCTCGGTGGCCCGCTGTTCGGCAGCGTCTGATTCGGTGTGCCGTTGGGTGTGCTCGGCCAGCCACTGCTTGCGAGAGGTCAACACCAGCGCCACGATCCCGACCAGCCCGGCACCCAGCGTCAGGGCAGTCCGCACCGCGTCGATGCGAGCTTTAGGCTCGTCCTTGGGTGGAGATTGCTCGGCCAGTCCCATCAGCCACCACAGCGCCAGACCGGCCACGGCCGCGATTGCCAGCGCGATGAGCACCACCCACCACCAGCGCAGCGGTCGCACCGTCGGACGCCGCTCCTCCGCGCTGCGCCGCTGACGACGCCACGTGAGCATCCTGGCTACCACGATCATAGCCAGCAGCACGGTCCCGAACAGGGTGGCCAATCCTGGACCGCGGAAGACGCCCCACACGGCCAGGCTCTGGCCAAGCTGGTTTGCCAGGGTTGCCCAGGGGATTGGCAACCACGTCAGCAACCCGCCAGCCAGCAGCACCACCGCAGCCAGCAGCGCCCATGTGGAGTCCCGCAACCACTGCCAAGCTCGCCTGGTCACTATCCTCACTCGACCATGATCACACCTGGATGGCTGAGAGGTCACGACCTTGTTGTTAACCCCTTCAGTTACCTTGTGGGTAAGAAAACTTCAGAAATGAAACCCGTAGTGAATCGAGTACTTCGGTCACGCCATCAGTGTCCGCGCAGCGCTCGTTTGGCCTCGTTGACGTGTCTGTCGAGTCTCCCTATGAGGTTTGTATAATCTGATGAATTCTTGCAGTAGGCTATGATAGCGGTGGTTTAAAAAATCTAGCGAAGAGGTTTATGTGGTGTTAGGGTTGCATGTCTAGGTTACAGCAAAAAGACAAGCATGCTAAGATTTGATGTAAAACCCCTAAATGTCGGATTTTTATTTTATTTGATTCCGCGTTTTTATTAGTGAGGATGATCTTGAATAAGAAGAGCGAAGAGGAATCTATCAGGGAGTGGCTCCAAGGGCAAGGTTATCCGCTTGAGATGAAGGTTGCCTATATATTTGAACAGCTTAGTCATACTATAGGTCAGTCTTGTCGCTATCGAGATCGGGATAGTTCTCTCCTTAGAGAAACTGATGTAGTAGCTGGCTGGGGCGGATTGAAGAGGGGCGGTCCTGTCTCGCTGAATATTGTCCTCGAATGTAAATCAAATTCTTCCCCTAGTGTGGTCTTTAAAAGCTATGACCTAGATTCCCCAGAGGAGAACTTTTTCACTGATGACGAAAAAATAGCTACTATAACTGGATATCCTGGTGTTTCCCCTGTTGATGCTGATCTAGATTTCGAGCTCTCCCTTGCTGTTCTTGATCAAGAGAATAGGCTCTTATCTGGCCCGTCAATGGCTGGTTATGCTGTCACTCAAGGGTTACGTACTGGTAATGCGAAGGATTGGTCCTATGACTCAGCTCGCCAGGCGCTTGCTGCAGCGGTTGGTATGGCTACAGAAGAAAAGACTAGGAGGATTAAAGATAAGGCCAGTTTCTATGTGCCAGTTGTCGTTACTTCGGGAAGTATTTACGATTGTTCGCTGAGTAGCGATGGTGACCTTCAATTGAGAAAAGTAAAGCGATCATGTGTGGAGGTAAACACAGGAGTTCTTTATGAAAGATACCTAGTTCATATTGTTAATGAAGACCATGTAGAAGATTTTGCTAATGAGTGTTCGCGAACAGGTGAAGCTATTGCTGAAATAGAAAGTCCGCTTCTGGGTGGTTAGTATTGATTACGGTTATTTAGATACAGACAATGAATAATGATTTCGGGGTTCATCAATCACTGTCTTGGTCTCTTCCGTAGGTCGCTCTTCCCGGCTGTGATGGCCGGATGGCCGTTTCAACGTCGTGTGTGGACTGTCCTGGTGTTGTCTCTCCGCTGCGTGTGCGGGGGTTTCGGTGGTTGTTCGTGGGGCGGGTGTTGTCGTCGTTCGGGGATAGCTTGGTGCCGTTGACGGTGGCGTTCGCGGCGTTGGAGCTGACCGGTTCGGTGGTCGGACTGGGCGGGGTGCTGCTGGCGAACCGGTTGCCGGTGGTGGTGGCGACGCTGGCCGGTGGGGTGCTGGGGGATGTGTTCGACCGGCGGTGGGTGATGGTGGCCGCCGACGTGTGGCGCATGGCCTCCCAGGCGGTTTGCGGGGCCCTGTTGTTGGCCGGTCAGCTTCCACTTTGGGCGCTGATCGTGCTGCAGGGCTGCGCGGGTGTGGGCACCGCGGTGTTCACCCCGGCGGCCACCGGACTGCTCCCCGCGCTGGTGCCGGAGAACCTGCTGCGGCAGGCCAACGCGCTGCTGGGGCTGGCGGCCAATGTGAACAAGGTGGCCGCGATCAGCGTGGCGGGCCTGCTGGTGGCCGGGCTCGGCTCGGGCTGGGCGTTGCTGGCCGATGCGGCCACGTTCGCCGGCAGTGCGCTCTCGCTGCTGCTGATCGGCCCTGTGACTACGCTCGCCGGGAAGCGGGGGCGCCGGGGCGTGCTGGGCGAGATGTGGGGCGGTTGGCGGCACGTGGCGGTCACGCCGTGGCTGCGGACTCTGTTGGGCTACACCGCGCTGCTGCAGGCGCTGGTGATCGGCCCGCACATGCTGCTGGGGCCGTTGTTGGCGCGGCAGCACTACCACGGTGCGGCCTCGTGGGCGGTGATCGGAGCGGTCCAGGCGATCGGCTCGATCGCAGGCAGCGCGCTGGCACTGCGACTGCGACCATCACGCCCGCTCGTGGCGGCGGTGGCCGCCTCGCTGCTGATGCTGCCGTACCTGGCGCTGTTCGCCGCTGCCGCGCCGCTGTGGCTGGTCAGCCTGGCCGCGCTCGGTTTCGGGCTGCAGGGCTCGTACTACCTGGCCACCCAAGCCTGGCTGCTGCAGCGGCACGTGCCCGACCAGCAGCTTGCCCGCGTGGCGTCCTGCTTCCAGCTCGGCAACCTGGTCCTCGTGCCGCTGAGCCTGGCCGCCGCCGGCCCGCTGGCCGAGCACGTCGACGCCCGCCTGCTGCTGGCCACCACGGCGGTGTGGGCACTGGCCAGCACCCTGGTGGCACTTGCCGCACCCACCATTCGGGCACATCCGGAGGCGGTTCAGCCGGGCTCCGGGGCCATGTCGACGAAGCGGCTGTAGTGCAGCTGGTGGGCCACTGTGACCACCCCGGTCGGTCCGGAACGCTGCTTGGCCAGGATCAGGTCGGCCTCGCCGACGCGGGCGGTGTCGCGCTCGAAGGCGTCCGGCCGGTGCAGCAACACCACCAGGTCGGCGTCCTGCTCGATCGAGCCGCTCTCCCGCAGATCCCCGAGTTCGGGCTTTTTGTCCAGGCGCTGTTCCGGCCCTCGGTTGAGCTGCGAGAGCGCCACCACGGGCACCTCCAGTTCCTTGGCCAGCAGCTTGAGGTTCCGCGAGAACTCGGAGACCTCCTGCTGGCGGGACTCGACCCGCCTGCCCGAGGTCATCAGCTGCAGGTAGTCCACGATCACCAGGTCCAGCTGCCCGCGCTGTTTCAGCCTGCGCGCCCTGGCCCGGATCTCCATCATGGTCATGTTCGGCGCGTCCGAGATCACCAGCGGCGCGTCCTGCACGTCGCCGGTGCGCCGCGCGGTCGCGCTCCAGTCCGCCTCGGACATGTAGCCGCCCCGCATCCGGTCCAGCCGCACCTTCGCCTCAGCCGAGACCAGCCGCATCATCAGCTCACCGTGCCCCATCTCCAAGCTGAACAGCGCCGTCCCACGGCGGTGCCGGATCGCGGCCGAGCGGGCGATGTCCAGCGCCAGCGCGGACTTGCCCAGTCCCGGCCTGGCCGCCACGACGGCGAGCTGTCCCGGCTGCAGCCCGTTGGTGAGCCGGTCGAGCTCGGTGAACCCGGTGGGGATGCCGGAGCGGCCGTCGTTGCGCTGGATCCGTTCCAGCTCGGACATCAGCGGGTCGGCCAGGTCCTGCAGGAAGTACATGTCCTCGGTGCGGCTGCGCCCGATCGAGGAGAACCGCTCCTGCGCCCGGTCGAGCAGCTCGGCGGCCTCGCCCTGCCCGCCGTAGCCCTGCTGCAGGATGCCGCTGGCCTCCTCGATGATGCGGCGCCGCTGCGCCCGGTCGGCCACGATCTCGGCGTAGAACGTCGCGTTCGCCGCGGTCGGCACCGCCTCCAGCAGCGTGTGCAGGTACGTCCCGGTGTCGGAGTTTCGGGTGATCTGCGTGAGTTCGCCGGACTGCTCCAGCGCGTCGCGCACGGTGACCGCGTCGGCTGGCTCGCCTCGGCCGAACAGCTCCACGACGTGGCGGAAGATCACCCCGTGATCGGGGCGGTAGAACTCCCCGGCCCGCACGACCTCGATCACGTCGGCGATGGCGTCGCGGCTGAGCATCATCGCGCCGAGCACGGACTGCTCGGCCTCGATGTCCTGCGGCGGCATCGGTGCGTGCGGGCCGTGGAGCTCTTCTTCGGTGGTGTTCACGGTGACGGACATGACGACTCCTCGGTGAAAAGAGCCCGGCCGGGAGACGTTCCCCGGCCGGGCTGGGACTACGAATGAGTTGGGGCTACGGGCTTGTTGGGACTACGTGCGGGTTGGGATCAGGTGTGGCGGATGGGCAGGTCCCGCAGACCCACTTCCCGGCCGCACCGGCGCAGGTAGTCCACCGAGTAGCGCGCCGCGCGCCGCTTGATCGTGCCGTTGTCGTAGCTGGACAGCGCCGCGCGGAACCCGTCGGCGATGTAGCGCATTCCGTGGCGCCACAGGTCCCGGTGGTTGCTGTCGAGCTGCTCGACGGTGTAGTTGCGCTTGATGTTGGGCACCACGGCGACGCCGTTCTCGTCGAGCTCGGCTATGCCGTCGAGCATCTCGGTGTAGGAGTCGGCACCGAGCACGTAGTCGGTCTCGACGATGTCGAAGCCCACCCGGCGCGCACGGCGGTACTTCTCCAGGTGCCGCTCGAAGGTGATCGAGCCCTTCTTGCGCCCCCACTGCCGGATCCGCTCGGCGTCGTTGATGGTCTCGACGGTGCCGATGAACCCGATCGCGCCGTGCTCGCGCAGCAGCTCCATCGCCCTGGTGGAGTCGATGGCGTAGGTGAAGGCGTGGAAGGCGGCGTTGCCGAACCCGTAGCGGCGGTAGGTCCGCATCAGGTTCAGCATCATCTCCAGCTCGCGGTCCTCGTCGGGCTGGCAACCGGTGGTGATGTTGACGCTGACCAGTTCACCGCGGTCCCAGCCACGGCGGTCGTAGTCGGCTGCCAACTGCGCCACGTGCCGCTCGATGTAGTCCTTCGGCGGAGGGGTGAAGCTCTTGACCGCGCCGCGCGAGCAGCCCAGGCATCCTCCCGCGCAGGTGGAGTACGGCGAGATGATCGCCGCGGTGGGCAGTTCGGTGAAGTCCGGCGCGACGCGGCTGTAGTAGTGGTTGCTGGCCGCGAAGATCCTGGCGTGCACCAGCACCTCGGCAAGGGTCCGTCCGGTGGAGCGGTTGACCAGGCGCGCCCGGTTGTCCTGCTCGCGGGTGAACAGGACCGGTGAGGCCGTGCGGTAGTCGGGGACGCAGATCGTCTGGTAGTTCGACTTGTTCTGCTCCCCGTCGGTGTAGACGAGGGTGTAGGTGCGGTTGTCCAGCGGTTCCGTGGTGTCGCAGCCGAGGAAGCCGATCAGCAGCGACAGCAGCTGGGTACGGCTGAGCGCGGTGTCCGGGTCCTCCCGATCGCTGTCGTCGAGCGGGGTGAACCCGGCGATGTAGTCCAGGCCCTCGGCGAGGAACCGGTTGAGTCGTCCGTACAGCTCGTCCGGGGTTTCCGTCGGGTTCGGCTCGTTCGAGCCGGGTCGGTTGAGGTCGACGAGCGGCAGATTCCTGTCCAGAGACAATGGGGTCTCCACTTCCTTCGGGTCGTGGGAACCCGGCCGGGACGCCACGCTTGCCAGGCAGACGCGTCCCGGTCGGGTCTGGTCCGAGCGGACCCGGCGCCGCACCTCGTTCAGAAGGTTGGGCGGATTGGTTTGCTCAATCGGCGCGGGTGGCGGAACCTCTCGCGGGCTCTCGCTGCGGGTGCCCCGACATCGGGTAGCGACCTACACAACGTCGGGACCGTCCTCGCGAGAGCCTCACGAGAGAACCCGCGGCGGCTCCGGCCGCGTAGGTGGCGGAAGCGGCTTCGCCGCTTGCCTGACCACCGACCTAGCGAGCGAATGCTCGCCCAATCCGCGTGTGCGCTGAGGAGGCGCGGCTCCGTGCTCACTCGGCGGGATCACCTCGGCGCGAGCTGCGGGTGATAGCCCCTTGTTGATGGGTGGATCTGGCGGGATCCGGTGGGCGGCCGCGTGTCATCCTCGCGCTTCCTGGTGCCGCCTGCGGCGGTCCGAGCGGCCGCGCTTGTCGCGGTACATCGCGCGGTCGGCCTGCTCCAGCACGCCTTCGAGCGTGTCGGCCGGTCCGGCAGTGATCGCCGCTCCGATGCTCGCGCTCACCCGCACGGTGCTTCCCTCGATCAGCATCGGTTCGGCGAGCCGTTCGGCCAGCGCGTGCTGCAGCTCCTCGACCCGCTGCCAGTGCGCCGGCGTGTCCGGCAGCGTGCCGAGCCAGCAGGCGAACTCGTCGCCGGACAACCGCACGGCGAGCCGACCCGGGCGCCGGCTCTCGCGCATCCGCCGCGCCACCTCGCGCAGCACCTGGTCGCCGAAGCGGTGTCCGTGGGTGTCGTTGAGCTCCTTGAAACCGTCCAGGTCGAGCAGCAGCACGGCCACGCACCGGCCGTTGCCCGCGCCGTCGCGCTGGAAGGCCTCCCGCAGTGCGAGTCGGTTGCCGAGTCCGGTCAGCGGGTCGGTGCGCAGCTCGCGGTGTAATCGCGAGGCGTAGCGGCCGGTGCACCACCAGCCGGTGGCGGTCAGTCCCAGTGCGAGGGCGGTGAGCATTCCGTTCCTCGTCGAACCGTCGCGGATTCGCACGGTGTTCTCCTTTCGAGTGGGGTGGATGAATCCGGGTCACCGGGTGCTTGGCGGCTTCGTGGTGACTCGGACCGTCCCGGCCGTGGTTCGGCCGGAAGTCCTCGGTGCGTCGGTCGTGGTGGCTAGGCTGGGCGCATGGAGCTCGACAACAACTCGGTGGTGAACCTGCCCGGTGTGGACGACCGGGAGATGGATCGGCTGATCGCGCTGCGTGCGGCGTGCAACGTGGTCGGTCCTCCGAGCGAGTTCGCGGCGGTCGATCTGTTCGTGCACGAGTTCCGCGGCTGGCTGGCGCAGTCCACCGGGGACTCCGACAAGCTCTTCCGGCGCTACGTCCTGCTGCTGGTCACCGAGGGGCGTTCCGGGGTGGCCGACAGGGACGCGGCGAAGCTGCGCAAGACGATCGACGACATCTACCGCAAGGTCTGATCAGATCCGCTTCAACGCGGCGCGTACCTGGGTCATCGCGAGCCCGGTGTCCCGCATCAGCGCTTCCACAGTTGACTCGGTGCCCGCCTCGATCGCCTCCCGCACCGTCGCGTCGATGTCCTCGGCCGTCGGCCCGGACCGCCGTCGCGGGTCGGTTTCCGCCGGCTTCTTCGCCGCGTTCAGCGCCGGTGCCGGCTCGGCCGCCGAATCCGGATCGAGCCTGGTCGGCGTCACCGGCTGCTCGGCGGGGTTCTCCAGCAGCAGCGCCCGCGCCCGGATCTTGCGCGAGGTCATCATGTAGCCGAGCCCGTGCGTCGAACTGCCGTCGGGGAACTCGGCGGGCAGGTCCTTCAGGTGCTCCGGCATCGGATCACCGGTGTCGATCATGTTCCCGGAGCCCTTCTCGGTGATCCGCAGTCCCACGATCGTTCCCGCCTTGACCTGGTCGCGCAGCGCGGTCGAGTTGCCCAGCTGCTTCACCGAGGGCACCTGGGTAGCGAGGATCAGGCAGACGCCGAACTTGGCGCCCTCCTGCGTGATCTGCTCGCACATCCGCACGATGTCGCGGTTGTCGGTCTCGTCGTCGCTCATCAGCAGCTTGTGCGCCTCGTCGATGACCACGGGCACCAGCGGCAGCTCCGGGGACGGCTCCAGCGAGCCGCCGCCCTGCCGCTCCACGACGGGACGCCGCCGCTCGATCAGCCGCAGCGTGTAGCGCAGTACCTCGCGGGCCTGCTCCGGTGTGCCCGCGAACAGGTTGGCGCGCTCGCGCCACTGCGGCAGGGAGGCACCGCCACCTCCGTCGATCACCAGCGGATACACCCGGTCCGACATGCTCGCTTCGGTCAGCACCACGTCCAGCACCTTGGTCTTGCCCGAACGCGTCACCCCGGAGATGAGCGCGTGCAGGGCGCCGGCTCCCGGGTTCCACAACTTGAAGTGCAGCGGCTCGCCGTCGGCGGCGATCATCAGCGGGAACTTCCCGGTCTCGGGGTCGAGGCCCGGCCCGTTCCAGTGGTTCTTCTGCTGCAGCGGGTCGCTGGTGAGCACGGTCAGCCGCGACTTGCGGACCGACTCGCCGTGCATCGCCTCCACGAACACCCGACCGTCGGGCAGGTCGTAGACCGACAGGATCGACTTCCGCGCCTGCAGCGTGGTGTGCCAGTGCTCCCCGATGGCCAGGGTCACCGTGGCCTTCCAGCCGTAGGCGAACCCGGTGATCCCGTCCAGGGCGGAGCCGGGGAGTGGTTTGCCGTTGGCGGCGATGTGCTCGTTCCACAGCTTCAACCGCCGATCCGCCGTGCCGGGCGCCACCGGCAGCGCTTCCCTGGGCTGCGGTGGTGCGGCGAGTTCGGCGGTCACGTCCGGATCGGGTTCCGCGTGCCGCACCCACCAGGGGATCGACAGGGCCGCGCCGAACGCCCACATCAGCCCAGCCGTCACACCGTTCGCACCGGCAAGCGCGAGGGCCGCCTGCCAACCGGCGGAGCTTCCCGCCGCGACGCAGGCGTACAGCCGGTCCCAGCGGGACGCTTCGCGGTGCACGTAGCCGTAGATCCCGGCCGAGGCGGTCCAGCCCGCCGCCACCGGCAGCAGCGCCTCCGGCGGCTCCAGCGCCGCCGCGACGGCCCCGATCCCGTGAGTGGCGCCGATCGCCGCGAACGGTATCGCCTGCATCCGGTAACGGCGCGTCAGGCGGCGAATCTCGCGTAGGACCGATTGTGTCCGCTGTGTTCCCTCCGGGGAGCTCGAGACCCCGTCGGAGTGATCGACCTTCGCGACGGCGGTTTCAGTCATGGTTCCACTCCGATCCGGTGTCGCGGTGCAGCACGGCGACCTCGCCGTTGCGGTGCAGTTCGTCCAGGAATCCGGTGGGTTTGGTGTCCCAGTAGTGGCCGGGTTGGACGTAGATGTCCCACGTGTCTGTGCTGGTCTGCTGCACCGCGATTTCGTCGTGGTCCAGTTCGAGCAGGGTGATGTCTCTGTCCATCAGGGCTCCTCGGGATGAGCTGTCGTGACCCGCACCCCGCCCCGGCGGCTGCCGGGGCGGGCCACGCACCCGGCAGCTCAGTACTGGTCGTACCAGCCCTTCTCGGCGACGTTGCTACTTCCGCCCGCGGCGGCCATCGCGTCCGCCACCCCGCCGTGCCTGCCTTCCACGTGCTTGTGCAGTCGGTCGGCCATCGGTGCGGCGGTGTCGAGCAGGTCGGCCAGTTCGTTGATCTGGTTCAGCGTCTCGGCGTCCAGGCTGTTGGCGGTGAGCACGTCGCCGAGGTTGGTCACCTCCTCGTGCGCCAGGGTGAGCAGCTTCGCCAGCGACTGCAGCGATTGGACGGTGTCGCTGTAGCCCTCGCCGGTCGCGGCGACCGTGTTGTTGGCGGGCATGAGTTCGGCCATGGTGTTGGTGATTCCTTTCGGTTCCTCGGTTTCTTCCTCGTGCTTGTCGGCGCGTTCCGCGTCGACGTAGATCCGGTCGGGTTGCTGCTCGCCGTTGGCGTGCTGCGAACCACCGGACGACTGGGAGCTGCCGGGTGGCGGAGTTCTCGTTCCCGGCGTGGGGCCTGCGCCGCGCGAGTCGTCGAAGGCGCCGGAGTCGTGCCACCAGGCGCAGTCCGGGCACCACCCGTCCTGGTCGAGCTCGTAGGGCTCGGTCAGTCGGGCGCACCATGCGCAGCGGCGGGGAACGGTGCTGCGCACGTGGGGGGTGCGCCAGCACGTGCGGCACAGGGGACGTCCGGTGTGGATAACGCGCAGCTCGGTCCAGGGGTAGCGGGCGCGGCAAGCCGCGCACTGCCCGGTGGCTCCGCAGGCGGCGCCGCTTTCGGCGGGGCTGGTGCAGTCGGGGCAGGCGCCGGTCTGGTCGAGCTGTTCGGCGCGGACCCAGTAGCCGCAGTTGCGGCACTTGGCCAGCTCCACCCGAGGCCGCGGTGTCTCGCGGCGCCACTGCTGCCAGGCTTCGCGGTAGTGGGCGCCCCGGCGTCCGGCTTCGAGCCCGACCTGGTATCCCGAGCGGCCACCGGAGACGGCTCCGGAGTAGACGCCGACCGCGCCCGCACCGAGCGCGGCCACCGCTCCGGCGGTGACCCAGCCGGCGGCGTAGACCCACCACAGCAGGTGGCGCGGCCCGGTGGACACGGCGGCGTGCCACCGGGACTTGGCCGACCTGAGGCGTTCCTGCCGTGCTCGTTCCCTGGCCGCTCCGCGTTCCTCGGCGCGGCGACGGGCCTCGTCCCAGCGGGCCCTGGTGCGGGCGGTGCTCTGCTCGGCGGCGTGGGTGATCGCGGCAGCCAGCACCATCGCCAGAAGCAGCATCCCCATCACTGACCTCCGATCAGCCTGCCGATGCTGTTCGCACCGACCTGCGAGATCGCTTCGGTCAGCCCGGAGCCCGCCTCGGCCAGCGGGCCGACACCGGCCAGGAACAGCACCGGCAGCACGACCAGGCAGATCAGCGCCGTCTTGTCGGCCTTCCGGTCGATGCCGATGTCGTAGACGGTCAGCACGATGAGCAGCAGGGTCGCCGCTCCCACGACGATGCTGCTGTTGACCGGGACGATGCCGACGATCTCGTTGATGCGGGCGGCCAGCCACGCGCCGAGCGCGGTGTCCGCCAGCGAGCACCCGCCGATGAAGACCAGCGAGGACTTCAGCCACCAGGGGTTGGCCTTCTTGCGCTTCCAAAGGATCGCGACCAGTCCGAAGGCCACGATCATGATCGCCCAGGACAAGATTCCTCCTCGGGGAGTTCAGACCGCCAGCACGGTGATCAGCACGGCTACGGCGGTGGTAAGCAGGAGTCGGGAAGGCCGGCGAGCCAGCCAGAGCAGCGCGTATCCCACGGCGGTGATCACCAGGGACACCCAGCCGAACCACTGCCCGGCGGCCCGCAGCGCGGGGATGTCGCCGGACCACTCGGCGTGTCGCGCGCGGGTGTGGATGTCGCGGAGGGACGGTGGGCGAGCCCGCCACACCGAGCCGTCCAGGGCCGCACGGGCGCTGCTGCCGGCCTCCGAGGTCCAGGCGGCGGCCGCCTTCCGCAGCTTCACCACGGAGACGTGTGCGGGTCTCCCGCCGTCCGAGTGCGGTTCGACTCGACTACTCGTCGTGTTCGAACCCTGTCGGTCGCTCGGGAACGGCAGCACCTCGCCGCCCTCGGTTTCCGCGTCCTGTTCGGTGGGTTCCTCGCGCGCGCGTGCGCGATCGCGCTCGGGCTCGCGCTCACGCCCCCGATTGGGACCTTCTTCCGAAGGGTTCGCGGTGGCCGAATCGGGGCTCTCCCACGGATCCGGGATAGGCATCAGCGGTCACCACCTTCGGCGTCGATCAGCTGGGCCTCCTCGCCCAGGTGCCGGGCGTAGTGCTCGAACAGCCGGTCACGCTCCGTTTCCGGCAGCAGCGAGATCGCACCCCGCAGGCACATCAGCGCGTTGCCCAACCGCGCCGAATCGGTGCCGCTCTGGTTGAGCTTGCTGTCGTAGAGCGCCGCGCTCGCCGCGTTCGGCTCGCCACGGTCGAGCACCCGCCGCACGTGCTCGGCGATCTCCTCGTACTTCCCGCGCGCCGTGCGGGCCGGAGCGCGGGAGTGGGTGACGGCGCTGAGCAGCGCGTCCTGCGCGGCCCGGAACCGCTCCACCGGGGTGCTCGCCTTGCGCGCCCGGTCCGCGTGGTGTGCGCTGCGGCGTCGCATCGAGCGCACCCGCTTCGGCTCACGCTTCGTCGTCGCCATGTTCGTCCACCTCCTCACCGCGTGCGCGCATCGCGTCGAGTTCCACTTCGTCGGCGCACTGCCAGATGTCCATCTGGTCGTCGGCCTGCCAATGGCCTTCGCACTGCCAGGCGGTCGCGGCTATCGGCCGCCCGGCCGGGCCACGGCGGGTGTGCAGCGCCCGCCGCGCCCGTTCGATCTGTTCCCGGCTGAACTGTTCGGTCATGCCGCGACCTCCGCCCTGCCGTCGCCGCCGCGACCGCGCAGTGCGCGCAGCACCTCCTGCGCCGTGGTGGCGCGGATACCGAGGTGCCGCTGCACGGCCCGCCGGCTCGGCCGCGGGTTCAGCTCGCCCGCCTCGATCGCCCGCCGGGTCCGGGCCACCAGTTCGGACAGTTCGTCGGTGGTTCCCGAATCGGACGCTGTCGAGGTCGCCGAGTCGGTTTTCGCTGTTCCCGCCGGTTCCGAAGGGGCGGATTCACCGGAGAGCCACCGGCCGATCTCGGCTGCCAACTGCTCGCCCGGATCGGTTTCCTCGGACCGCTGGGAACCGTTCGGCGGCAGGCCGGGAACCACCGCGTCCCGCAGCCGCCGGGCACCGAGCGGACCGCGCCCGAGCGTGACCGTGCCGGGGGCGTGCCGGAGCCGGATCGAACCGTCCGCACCGAGCTCGCCGACCGACCGGCGGACGGCGTCCCGCTCCATCCGAACCCTGCGACGCTGCGAGATCCGGGCCGTGCGGGCGGCTTCCCGCTCGGCGCGGGAACGGCGGGTGCGCATCGGAGCGGCGGTGATCAGCTGGTGCGCGACCACGCCGCCGACCGAGACCAGTGCCATGACCAGCCCGGTCACCACGCCGGAGGCACCGAAGCCGTGCAGGAAGTTCAGCGCGGCGTTGACCGCGGCGAACGTCCACACCCCGGTGTGCAGCCACCCCGTCGGGCGTCCCTGGCGGCGGGCCAGGTGCACCGAGAACGCGAACGCCCACATCGCGCCCTCGCTGAACAGCGGCAGCACGCCACCGAGCGGCCCGTAGATGTCCACCCCGTAGGCGGCCATCGCCGACCAGGCCAGCAGCGCGGGAACCACCACGATCACGCTCATCAGCAGCTCGGTCGGGTGCGCGCCGATCCAACCGCCCGCCGAGGCGAGCCGCTGCCTGCGCTCGGCGGCACGACGCCGGCTGCGCTGTTCCCGCTCGGCCCGCTCCTCGCGGGCCCGCCGTGCGGCGTCCTCGGCCACGGCACGCCGGGTCTCGGCACGCACCGACTCGGCCTCGGCCCTCACGCGTTCCGCCTCGCCCCTGGCCGCTGCTCGTGCGGCGCGCGGGTCCGTGAATCGAGTGCTCATGCCGCTTTACCTCCGATCTCGGCGAGGCGGCCCCGCTGCCGCAGCTTCCGGAAGATCCTGCTCAGCCGCTGGAAGTCGGGCTGGCCGACTCCGCCCCAGCCGCCGTAGCGCTCGCCTCGCAGCAGCGCGCCCGCCAGGCACTCGTCGGCCACCGGGCAGCCCCGGCACTGCTCGGCGATGCGTTCGCGCTCGGCCCGGATGAGCCGTTCCCCGCTGTCCTCGTCGGCGTTCGGGAAGAACACGTCCACCGGGACCTCGGCGCAGTTGCGCCGTTCGTCGTCGCTGACCTTCAGGTGCAGCTCCCAGCCGTCGGACTCGGCGAACTGTGCGGCGCGTTCGAGCTGTTCGCGCTGGAAGTGGGTGATCCTGTTGTTCGGCATCACGCGGCCTCCGTCCGCACGAGGTCGACGAGTGCGCCGCCGAGGGCGGAATTGACGAGTTCGCAGAGCTGTTCGAGTGCTTCCTTGGCGGTCTCGGTGTCCGGCACGGCGAGCGGGGAGTAGGCCGGTTCGGGAAGCCGGTCGGTGGGCACGGGGATGTCGAGCCGCAGAATGTTGGCCACCTGCGTCGGACCGCTGATCCAACCGCTCCCGCGGTTTCGCAGCCCGCGCACGATCTCGGAAGGCAGCTTCGTGGCGAGGTCGACGCGGATCGCCGTCGTGCCGTCCTCCTCGCGCAGGAGCGCCGAGTCGAGGATCTGGTCGTGCGCGACGAGGTAGCCCGGCGTCATCACCGGTGGCCGCGCGATTCGCCAGGCGGAGGCGGCGAACTCCACGGGATCCTCGGTGGGCTCTTCTCCGTCGAGGAAGGCGGCGGTGTTGCGCCGCAGATACGCCCCGAAGCGGGATTCGGAGTCGCTGGCGTGGTCGCGGTCGTAGCGGTCGTCGGGGTGAATGAGAAGTGTTGAACGCACGGTTGTCTCCCGATAACTGGGTTGAGGTGGACCGTCCGGGGCGATGGGTGCTTGGCGGCTTCGATCGCCCCGGCCGTGAATCGCTTACTGCGAGATGGGCTTCGCGGGCACGTAGCCCGAGGAACTCATCACCGGGCAGAGCGGCTCACCGTCGCGGTGACTCCACTCCGGAAGTCCCTCGGCCGTGAGCTGCGGAGTCGCTTTGGTGGGCGGAGTGTTGATCGCTTCCTCTTCGCACTCCGGGCAGATCCACTTCGCGGCCATGTTCAGCCTTTCCTTCCTGGAAAACTGGGGTGAAAAACTCAGAGACAGCGGGTGCTTGGCGGCTTCGGCCGTCTCCGAGGAGGTCAGAGTCCGAGGAGGTGTTTCCCGGACTCGGTGAGTACGGCTCGCACGCGGGCTCCGCCGATCGCGGAACCGCCCGGTTCGAGTAGCCCGTCGTGCGCCAGGTGGTGAGCCGTGACCTGGTCACAGCAGCAGGCTCCGTCCACGAACAGGTCGGGTTCGCGGCCCTGGCTCATCTCGACCCGGCCCTCGGCGACCGCGCGCAGCGTCGCGCGTTCCCGGTGGTTGAGCTCAGCGCTCGTGCGGGACACTGGAATCACTCCTTCCGGTTTCCTGATCGGTTGGGGTGGACGGCTCGGGGCGGTGGGTGCTTGGCGGCTTCGGCCGCCCCGAGTCGGGATCTGCGTTGCTCGGGTGGCAGTGCGGGCAGCGCGCCCAGCGGCCGTCCGAGCGCTCGACCGTCCGGCTGGGCTCGTCGCAGCTCCCGCACCACTCCGGCCGTTGCGGTGGTGCGGTGTCCGCGACGGGTTCCGGCAGATCGTCGAGACGTGCGGTGAGCACGGCGGCCGGTGACTTCACTCCTTCCGGGTTCGCGCCGAGGTAGTGCGCGAGCCGTTGGCTGGACCAGCCCGCGGCCAGCGCCTGGACCACTTTCGGTGCGATCCGCTTGCGCTGTCGCGGCGTCAGCGGCCACGAACCCCCGAGCCCGTCGAGCACGGCGTCGATGTCGGTCTCCGCCTCCTCCTGTTTTCCCGATTCAGCCGCGCGCGAGCCGGTGGAGGGTTCCAGGACGGTTCCGGGTGGTTCGGGCGGCACAGCTGTGCCGGGGGTGGGGTGGCGTGGCTGCGCCACCCCTGGGGCGGCAGCGGTGCCACCGGTGGCGTTCTGCCGGGGGTGGCGTTTCGCCGGGGGTGTGGACGACTGCTGTCCCATCAGGAGGGTGTAGCGGTTGGCCTCCCTTCCGCCGCGCTTGTCGATGTGCAGCTGCCCCTGGTCGGAGAGCTTGCGCAGGATGCGTTGCACCGTGCGCTCGTCCAACCGGGTCTTGCGGGCGAGCGTGCTGATCGAGGGGAAGGCGTTCGCGCCGTCGTCGGCGGCGTTGTCGGCGATCGCCAGCAACATCAGCAGCTCCGTTCCCTTGGTCGGGGAGTTGTCCCAGACCCACGTCATGACCTTGATGCTCATTCGGTCCTCGGGTTCACACGAGTGCGGTCAGCAGGGCGGCGACGAACAACCACAGCCAGTGCCAGGACTGGTCGAGCACGTAGGCACCGGTTCCCAGCGACGGGTTGTCGTCCTTGCCCTCCCTCGGGGAGCCGAGCGCGTAGAAGCCTCCCTGTCCCACCGCTCCCGCGAGTCGCCGCAACGTCCATCGGCGGTCGGCCCAGTAGTGGGTGAGTGCCGAGACCAGCTGGCCCACCGCGAACCCGGCGGGGGTTATCGGGAGCCCGAGCAGACTCCACAACAGGCCGACGAATCCCGCGGTCACCGCGGTGTAGCCGGCGACGTGTTTCGCGCAGGCCAGCTGCCCTTTCCGGCCCGGAAGTCCTTTGCTGCTCGCCTGGTGCGAGGTCTGCACCCAGTGGTCGGCCACGTGGTGGGCCACCAGCAGCGCCGGAAGGGTCCCCGCGAACGTCAGCGCCGTCTCCGCGCCGGCCGCGATCATGCCGCTGCCTCCGGCACGTAGTCGGCGGCGTCGATCACGGACTGGTTCGCCACCGCTGCCTCGGTCATCTCGTTGACGGCACGCATCGGAACGAAGACACGGGCGCGGATGCGCACGGCCGGGAACTCGCCAGCGTTGATAGCCCGGTAGAGCGATACCGGTGAGATGCCGAAGATCCTGGCCGCCTGCGGAACGCTGTAGTACTGCCGTTCCGGCGGACGGGTGGTCCGAGTGTTCACCGTTGGCTTCATGTGTTGCGTCTCCTTCCTGTGAAGCAACCACATGCACAAGGTGCACCAGGTGCATATTGTTTGTCAACGAGGGTGCGCCGCCTCGATGTGATGAACTAGGGGGGTAGGTGCTGTTTACGGGGACGGAGGCCGAGTTGACCTCGAACGAAGCACGCCCGATGTATCGGCGGCTCGCCGACGATCTTCGCGGTCAGATCACCAGGGGCGATCTACCGGTTGGTGGTGAGCTTCCGTCGACCTCTCGCTTGATGGAGAGCTACGGGGTCTCGATCACCGTCGTACGTGCTGCCGTTCGCGAGCTCCGCAGCGAGGGAGTGGTCGTTGGACAGCCAGGCAAGGGGGTCTACGTTCAGCGGGTACCCGAATTCCCTGCTGACAGCGATGACTACGCCGAGATCAAACAGCAGATCGACACTCTGCGCGACGCTCTCCAGGATGCCGTTCAGGAACTCGACCAACGGCTGTCCCGCTTGGAACAGAGCGTCGATCAGGATCGACCGAACGAGTGATGGCAGTCAATCGGTCGTGTAGTTCCGAGGTACGAGCCTCCAGCTCCCTGCGAAGCTGATCCAACTCCGTGGCTATTTCCCGCCGCTGTTCCGTGGTCAAGTTCAAAGCGGACTCCAAAGTGGCTTCACTAACGTCGATGTCTTGAGTTTCTCTTCTGGTGACACCGGACAACAGGGCACACTCGGGGGCACACTTGTGCACTCGGGAGCTTCCGGGGAGTAGTGACTGATGGCAGCGAACGAGCGACTCGCGTCACTGATGCGAGAAGCCGGCTTTCTCGCGCCGGACGGCTCGATCGGCCGGAAAGTCCTCGCACGGGCGGTGACTCGTGAGGCTCACAGCAGGGGAATCGATCGCTCGTACAACCACACCTACGTGAAGCGGTGGCTCGACGGTGTAGTTCCTCGCGACCAGCGGACACGCGACTGCGTGGCTGCCGCTCTGGCGACGAGGCTCGGTCGACGTGTGATGCCCGAGGAGATCGGTTTCGGCCGTGGTGAGTCCATCTCCGCTGATCTGGGGTTGCGGTACGAGGAAGAGGTTTCCGAAGGAATCGAGGCCGTCACACGGTTGTGGCAGCTCGACCTGGAAGAAGTCCGTGGGATCGTCGACGCCGGGACGAACTCGGCCGCCTGGAACGAGGTCTCGCTGAACTGGCTTGTCGGGCACCGGTCCCCGTGGCGCGGAAGTTCCACCGGCCCCACGAAGGTCGGCTCCGCCGACATAGAGCGGCTGCGTAGCACCACGGACCTCTTCGCTCGGATGGACAACCAGTACGGCGGTGGTCATGCCCGGCGTTCGTTGATCGAGTTTCTTCGCAACGATGTCAGCTCGCTGTTGAAGGGCAGCTACACAACCGAGAGTGGCCGTGAGCTCTTCTCCGCGGCCGCCGAGTCGACGCTGCTGGCGGCCTGGATGTCCTACGACGCCGGAGCCCACGGCTTGGCACAGCGGTACTTCATCCAGGCGCTACGGCTGGCTGAGGAAGGCGAGGACCGGTGGCTCGCCGGAAGCGTGCTCGACGCGATGAGCCATCAGGCCACGTTCCTCGGCCGGTTCAAGGAAGCCGCCAATCTCGCGCGTGCAGCACGGATGGGAACGAGCAGCACCGCCACGCCGACGTTGACCGCGCACTTCCACATGATGGAGGCGAGAGCGTTCGCGCGGTTGGGAGATGCTTCGGCCTGTGATTCGGCGATGTCAGCCGCTGTGACGGAGTTCGAGCGCCGAATCCCCGGAGAGGGACCGGACTTCCTCGACTACTTCGACGATGCCGAGCTCGCTGCGGAGTTCGGGCACTGCAACCGCGATCTCGGCCGTGCTGTGGATGCGAGTACGTACGCCACGCAGTCGCTCGGTGAGGCCAACGGCGAGTACCTGCGCAGCGACTTCTTCGCGACGATGGTGCTGGCCGATGCCTTCCTCGACCAGGGCGAGGCCGAGAGGGCGTGCGAGGTGGCGTTGCGGGCGCTCGACATCGGGGAACGGTTGAAGTCGGCGCGCTGCGGGGTCTACGTGGCCGAGTTCCGGCAGCGGTTGGACAAGTTGGGCGGCAGTCCGGTGGTGCGCGACTTCGAGGAACAGGCGGCCGAGACCTCGCTGTGGACGCCGGGTCAGTAGGGGGCCCAGTCCCGGCGGCTAGCTCCGGTTCGCATGTCGTCGACGCGGTTGTGGACCTCGGCGGCGCTGCGTGCGTCGTCGCCGGCTTTCTGGCTCAGCCAGATGGTCATGAGCACTTCCCGGATGGCGGCCAGATCGTGGTACCCGGGCCATTCGAGCAGGTCGTAGCCGTAGATGCCGACGAAGGTCTCGTACTCCTCGCGGGTGTGCCAGCCGAAGCGGTCGTAGTACATGGCCGTTTGGATCAGGTCCCATTCGCGAGGGCCGGTGGCGAAGCCGTCCAGGTCGATGAGTACGGCGTGGCCGTCGGATGCCCGGATGACGTTGCCGATGCTCGCGTCGCCGTGCACCGGGCCGCGTGGCAGCACGAACTCCAGTTCGTTCCACTTGCGGCGGGCGTCTGCTAGTCCTTCGTGGAGGAACGCGAGGTCGTCGTCGGAGACGCCGCGGACCTTGGCCAAGCGGGTGTCGGCGCGAACGAACGGGTCGAGTTCGGGAAGTTCCAGCGTCTCCGGAGGATCGAGCCTGTGCAGGTCGCGGATCAGCGTGGCGACCTGGCCGATGTCGCCGTACTCCTCGTGTTCCGACACCGACTCCCACACGGTCGCCACACGACCGTCGACCACGATGGGCTGCTCAACGTCGAGAGCACGCGTAGCCGGATAGCCGGCCGATTCGAGCCACCGCGCCACCCTCACCTCCTTGGCGGCCGCGTCGGCGTATCGCGAGGTGCGGGCGATCCGCACGATCACCGGTTCCCGCAACCGGAACACGGCGTTCTCCCCGATCCTGACCAGCTCTGCTCCGGTCGAGTCCAAGCCCGTGCGCTGGCACACCTGCTTCAGAGTCTGAGCGGCGGTCTCGTGGGTGAGCGGTTCGACGGTCTCGGCTGCCTCGCCCTGGCTACGCGTCATACCTCGACCGTATCGCTGTAGAGCACCGGGGCAGGTGTGTAGAGTTCATTCCTGTTATCCAAAGGAGCCCTTGCGGGAGCTGATTGCCTACTTGGCCTGTGCGTCCAGGGAAGGTCGCCCGACCACGAATCGGAAAGGCATGCGGAATCTCCGGACACAGGAGCGAGCTGAAGGCGGTGTCCGGAGATCACGATAAGTTGCACAAGACGGCATTTATTGCAAAATTCTAAAGATTGCTAACCATGACGCAAAGACAAATCCCAAAAACTTCTTCGTCCGTCTTGACCTACCTCTTCAACGGCGCATCTTGGTCCAGTCTCTGGTGAAACATCAAAATCGTCAGGTCGGTTTTTGTGAATCCAGGAGCGAAGCTTCTCGATATCTTCTCTTCTTTTTTCGTCTAGTTCTACGGTGGCTGCAAATATTAACAATACTTCTCCGTTGGCTAGCCGAAAGCCGTTAACAAAACCCAGCTCGCTGCCATCTTTGAGTGCTGGTGATAGATTAAACTTTCCCATTCGCGGTGTTACTAACATAAACCGAAATTCTATAGCACCCGTTGCGCTTGGTTCGTTGATCCACTGTGACTCGCTGCCCTTTTCGTGGTCACCTGGTACCTCAGTAATGTCTTTTCCGGGGACCCAGATAGAAAGCGCATCAGTCCATCCGGATATCTCCTCCGGAGGCTTGCTCCAGCGAGCCATGACTCTCCCTTCCGGCGGAGAATTTCCCTCGTTAGGCAGGTATGCTGTATCCCCCTTATGCTTGTCATCGATCCATTGCATTCGCCAGTCTCCTGATTCATGTAAACTAATTTTGAATAGTTTAACGCTGAATCGGCTAGCTATATATACATCGCTTTTGTTTTTATTGGCCCATACGCGCCAAACTGAAGAACGCCGCCCTGGTTGACCAACAGAGAAACGTATGGGTTTGGTAGGTGGCCCTAGCTTGAATCCAAGTGGTGGATTTTCGTCAGCAAATAAGGTTATTCCTGCTGTTGGTGAGCTTGGTGCTCCGTTTACCTCAGCGTATAGCACGTATTTGCTCCTGAATATTTGGGGAAAATTGTCCGATTTATGTATGTGATCTAATCCAAGCTGCAATTGGGCAAGAAATCGTTTGTTTCGGTTTTGGATTTCGACAGTGGTCAGATGAGTGCATATTGGTGTAGAATAACCACTTTATTTAGATTATATGCTATAAATTAGAAAGTGTTAATTATCTTCCTCGGGTTCAAGTCGCGCTCTGCGTCCATTGGCTGCTGGCAAGAAACGTAGACGACTACCTGCGCCAGCGCGAATTTCATGTGAGCCAATATAGTGGACGCGACCTGAGGAGCTAATGATGTAGATATATACATAAGGAAAGTCGCTAAATATTGCCCAAAATGTGTCATCTCCCGTGAATGATCTATCAGGAACATTAGGGTCGACTTCACCTGAGTTGGCAAGAGTGAAGTTGCTATGCTTGATCCTCTGAGTTAAGTCGGCGGCAGCCAAGAACCGGGCTGCGCCAAGACTGACGTTTGGGCGGCGTCCGAGATGGTGCCACAATGCCCGGTAGGCGGCCAAGGTCTTGTTAATCGCCCATTCGACTGTCATGAATGCGCCGCCGATTCCGCCGAACGTTACAACAACTTCGACAACAGCGCCGAATCCTTCAGCGCCACGACCCACACTTGCGCGGCGCCCTTGCACCGCAAGTCCTTCCGTCGCAGCACGGACAGCATACAGCGTGTCATCTTCTACTACGCTGTCATGGTTGGTATTACTTGGGTCTGTGATGTACGCAGAACTCGGCGGCACTTCGAAGCATGCCGTTTCCTCAAGCCGTGTGGCTAGCCAGCTTCTTTCTTCCATACTGAATTAATAACACAACGTGCATAATGTAGCGAACATGCCCCCGTGACGTAGAGTACCGTGCTCACTTGCCTCGCTCGAGTTCCTACGTCTCCTATATGTCTTGGCGGAAGTTCACTCAAACAGGTCCTCGCACGCTCACTGGGTTAGATATTTTCACTTCGAACAAAGCTCGAGGATTTGTGTGTCTAGCGAGCTACGCTGGGCCCCTGATCGGCAACTGTCGCGCGTCGTCCGCGGGCGACGTCGATGAGCCCTTCCTGCCGGAGCAGGGTGATCGCTCGCTGCACGGTGCCGGTGGAGAGGCCATGGGTGGCGGCGAGGTCGGTGACGGTGGGGAGTTCGTCGCCGGGGGAGTAGGTGCCGGTGGTGATGGCGTCGCGGAGTTCGGCGGCGAGGTGTTCGTAGGGGCTGCGGGGCCGGCGGCTGGCGGGCTCGGGTCTGGGGACGGTGTCGGCGATGGTGTCGGCCGCTTTGCGGTCGGCTTCGGTGACCCAGCCGGCGTAGGTGTTCAGCGTGGTCACGCCGCCGTCGACGTGGCCGAGGCGACCGGCCACGGTGCGCAGGTCGGTGCCGTTGGCCAGCAACTCCGTGGCGGAGTAGTGCCGTAGTGCGTGCAACCGGGTGCTGCGCAGTTCGAGGCGTTGGGCCAGGCGCCGGTAGCGCTGGCTGACGCTGCGGGGCAGCAGCGGAGCGGACCCGTCGGGTTCGGTGCTGAAGACGAACGCGTTGTCGTCGAAACCCGTGCCGAGGGCGGCGCAGTTCGACCGCGCCTGCTCTCGATGCTCCTGCAGCAGTTCGACGGTGTGCGTGTCCAGCGCGATGCGGCGACGCTGCCTCGTTTTGGTGCTCTTCTCCCGGGCACGCTCGCGCGTCTTCGAGTAGCTGCGCTCGATGGACAGCATCCCTGCCGCGAGGTCCACATCGCCCCACCGCAGCGCGCACAACTCACCCCGGCGGCAGCCGGTGACCATGGTCAGCCACAGCAGCAGACACCACTGTGGATCCTCCGAGGCTTCCCGCAGCAGACTCGCGGCCTCGGCGGCCGACGGCGGGTCGGGTTCGCTGCGTTCGAACGATGGCGGCTGGGCGATTTCGGCCTGGTTGACCGAGAGGTAGCGCCAGCGCACCGCCCGGTCGAAGGCGGAGCGGAAGATGAAGTGAATCTTGCGTACGGTGTTCGCGGCCAATGGTGTGCACTCGTGGTCTTTCGCGCGTTTACCGCCGCACAGGTCCTTGCAGTCCCGCAGCCGGGCGTAGAAGCGCTCCAGCAGTTCGGCGTCGATTTTCGCCGCGGCCGTGGCGCCGAAGGTCGGTTCGATGTAGAGCCGGATCAGGTCCTGGTAGCGCTCGCGGGTGCTGTCCTCGTGCCGCGCGACCTCCAGCCACTGCTCCAGCACCTGCGAGACCGTGACGTTGCTGCGCGGGTGCCGCTTCTCGTCGACCTGGTTCTGCAGCCGGGTCAGCGCCTTCTCGGCCTCGCGGTAGCTGCCGTGGGTTTCCTTGAGGTAGTGCTGCTTGCCCGTCAGCGGATCGACACCGGCGTAGACCCGGACGCGGAAGCCGTCGCCACGTTCCTCGATGTTGCCGCGCGAGCGGCGCTTACGAGTCGCCATGGACATCAAGTCTAGGGCAACTTATGCCCACAACCATGCCCACGAACTTCGAACTCTCGACCTCGAAAAGTCGTTTTCGCTGGTCAAACTGTGCGCCCTCGGCAGGATTCGAACCTGCGACACCCGCTTTAGGAGAGCGGTGCTCTATCCCCTGAGCTACGAGGGCCTGTTCGGTTGTCCGCCGGATCGGTACGTGCCGATCCGCACCAAAGGATACCGGCCCGGTGGACGTCCTCGACACCGGCCCCGGCGGCGGCTGTGCGCCCCGGTTCCGGCACCCGCTGTCGATCTTCCGGAGCGGCGTACGCGTATGGTCGACTTGCCGCTACCGTGTGCGTGACGATGGCACTGGGGTGACCATGACGAACGAGTACCACGGCGAGGCCCATCACGTGGTGCAGGCCGGTCGAGTGGAAAGTTTCGAGCAGCACCTGCACTTCCACGGAGCCGCCGCCCGCCCGCCCGAGCGCCCGGTGAGCATCCCGGCCGAGCCGACCTTGCTGGTCGACCGACAGCACGAGCACCGCACGCTGCACAGCGTCCTCGAACGCTCCTCCGCCGCGAACCGCTCGTCCGACTCCGGATCCGGTGCCGTCCTGATCGCGCTGTGCGGCCTCAGCGGCATCGGCAAGAGCACGCTCGCGCGGAGTTTCGCCTGGCAGGTGCACGAGCGTTTCGAGGACGGCTTCTGCTACACCGACTGGCACGGGCATCCGGTGTCCGGTTCCGCCGAGCTGGCGCGTTCGTGCCTGCGCAAGCTGGGCACGGCCGAACGAGAGCTACCGGCCGCGGATCAGGACGCGCTGCAGCTGCTGCGTGATCGCACCCGCGGTCGCAGCATGGGATTCGTCTTCGACGGACTGGTGCACCCACGCTGGCTGCTCGATCTGCGGCTCGCGGCCCCGGAGAGCATGATCCTGTTCACCAGTCAACACGGTGCCGCCGAGTTCTCCTCCGACGGTGTGAGCTCGCTCGACCTCGAACCGCTTTCCCGGGACCACGCGATCGAGCTGCTCGCACGCATCACCGACACGGATCTGGCCGCCACGGACCCGGATGTCGAACGGCTCGTCGAACTCTGCGGGCACACCCCGTTGGCGCTGGAGTTCGTGGGCAGAAAGATCAGGCGACTCAAACACTGGACACCGCGACGCGCGGCCGACTGGCTCGCCGACCCCGCTCACGGCCGCGAGATTCTGCTCGACAACCCCGAGGTCCGGGACACCCTGGAACTCGCGGTCACCGATCTTCCGCCCGAGCAGGTCGAGCTCTACCGACTGCTCGGCGCGATTCCCTGCCGCACGTTCGACACCGCCACGGTCGCCGCGCTGCTCGACGCCGAACCCGCCGACGCGGAGGACCTGCTCTACGAGCTGCACGCGGCCAATCTGGTGCGCGAGTCCGAGCCGGGGCGCTTCCACCTGCACGATCTGGTGCGGCTCCACGCGAGCGAACACGCCGGAGCGCTCGCCCCCGGGGACGCCGAGCGGGCACACCGCCGCCTGATCACGCGGTACCGCCGGATGGGCGCCCACGCGGATCGGGCGGTGATGGAGCCGAGCAGGCTGCGTGTGGCGGGTGACGAGCACCTGGTGACCTCCGAGGAGAACCCCTTCACCAAACCGACCGCGTTGCGCTGGCTGGAGACCGAGTTCGGCAACATCGTCGCGCTGGTCCACCACGCGAGCCGATGCGGTGACCACGAAAGCGTACTCGCGCTCTGTGACGGCGCACTGTGGACACTGCACAACCATCACAAGCACTACGAGGAGACACTGCGAGCCTTCGAGCTGGCCATCGAGGCGGCGGATCGGCAGAACGAGCCGTTGGCGGAGGCGAGGATGCGGATCCTGCGCACCAGGTTGCTCATGGAGTCCCACCGGTTCGTCGAGGCGCACGAGCAGGCCCTCGAAGCGCGGGAGACAGCCGCGAACACGGGGCACCGCCAGGTACTCGCCTCGGCCTACGAGTTCCACGGGCGGGTCTACCTGGAGCAGGAGCACTACGAGCCCGCCGTCGAACTGTTCCGTTCCGCGTGGGAGATCAGCGAGCGACTGGGAAAACCTCGGGGCATGGCCCTGGTGGAGCACTTCCTGGCCCAGGCCCACAGTGGACTCGGCGAGCAGGGGAAAGCCCTGGAGTACCTGGCGACCGCGGCGGAACGCCTCGCGGACTTCCCGCACGACCGGCGCACCTCCGCCAAGGTGAAGCTGACCACCGGAGTCGTCCGGCAGCGCATGGGACTGCACCGACAGGCCGTCGAGCAGCTGGAACGAGCCGTTGCCGAACTGAGCTCCCACCACTCGGACGAAGACGACGAGAAAATGCTGTTCGAACTGGCCGCGCCGTTCGAGTGTCTGGTCCCCTCACTGCGCGAGCTCGGTGAGCGGGACCGAGCGGAGAAGTGCCTGCGGGAGGCCGTCGCGATCTACGAACGCGCGGGCAGCCCGAAAGCCGAGAGACTACGAGCCGGAACGGAATGATCGGAGTCCCCGTTCTTTTGCCCTGGCGGGCTTCCCGGGGCGGCGACCGGGAGGAGAACGGAGAACCCCGCCGCATGCCCCGGCCCGCATGCCCCGGCCCGCATGCCCCGGGCCGCATGCCCCGGGCCGCATGCCCCGGTGATTCACTCGGGGACGAACGGATCCACCGGGGGAGCGGTGGCCCGCCACGAGGGCTCGGGTAGGTCCAGCAGTTCGTAGACGACGCGCCGCAACTCGCCTGCCGCCCGGTCGTGGTTGGCGAAGGTCTCGGCTGCCAGTTTCTCGTGTCCGGGAACCGGTGCCGCCGCCGTGATCTGCTCCTTCAGTTCCGCCGTGCCCGTCAGATGGCGGGCACGTTCGCCCAGTTGGTACCTCGGGGTGTTCGCCACGATCTCCTGAGTTCCGAAACTGCCCAACAGCAGTCGTTTTCCCAGGGCCGCCGCGTAGAGCCCGAGGGAGCCGTGATCGGCCACCACCGTGTCCGCCGCGACCAGGGTGGCCTTCCATCCCCGGTCCGGCGGTACCAGCACCAGCCCGGCTTCCCTGGCCCGCCTGGTCCACTGCTCGATCTGCCAGGGGCCGTGCATGTCCCAGACGTTCGGGTGCAGCACCAGCGCGATCGTGTGGGTCTCGGCGGGCAGCGCACCCACCAGTTCTGCGGCCAGCTCGGGGCGGCGGGCGAACAGCGCTCGTTCACCCCACGTGGAGGCGAGCACGACCAGTTCACGGTCGCCGACGCCCAGCGCATCCCGGTAACGTTCCCGAGCCGGGAGGCTGGCCCGCAGCCGGTCGAAGCAGGGATCCCCGACCACGCCTGCCCGCTCCCGCAACCGCGGGCTTTGACTGCCGAGCAGGGAGAGCTGGTCCTGGTGCGTCAGGCAGACGGCGGTGGGAACCGGTTCCCCGTTCCGCAGCAGTTGATCATGAGAGAGTCCGGCCACCTCCGAGGTGAACCCGCTCGCGGCGGGACGGTGCTTGTGGTGGCCCGCCCCGTGCGAGAGCGTGAGCACCGGCATGTCGAGTTCGTGCAGCGCACCGTTGCCGCTGGGGGAGATCGCCAGATCGAACTCCGCGGCGCTCGCCCGCTGCCAGGGGATCACGCGCATCCCGGCCCGCCGGAAGTGAGCGGACAGGTCGCTGTCGAACGCCGACCCCTCGGCACGGGCGAACCGGGTCTCCACGCGGAAATCGTCGGCGAGCACGGGCAGCACGTCACCGAGCCGGTCCAACGCGGTCAGGTTGCGTACGAGCCCCAGCACCCGGCGCCGTACCGGAACGGTGCCCCACGGCTCCCGGCTCCCGGCTCCCGGCTCCCGGCTCCCGGCTCCCGGCTCCCGGCTCCCGGCTCCCGGCTCCCGGCTCCCGGCTCCCGGCTCCATGCCCGGATTGTATCCGACGGCAGGCGGCACGAACCGTTCTCGCCGGAGCGTTCCGGCTCGTCCGTCACGCCCATGAGCTCCGATCCTACCGCCGCGCGGCACGCCGCGGGTGGTGTGCCGATCACGCCTCAATCGGCGGGCAGGGGCTCGCGGCGCTCCGGGCCGTCGACCTCCACGCGGTTACGCCCGCCGTGCTTGGCGCGGTAGAGCGCGACGTCGGCAGCCGTGAACAGTTCCTCCAGTCTGGCCGGACCGGCCGCCGCGCCGATGCTCACGGTGGGGGGTTGCTCGACCTCGCCGAGAACCTGTCGCCAGCCGTGCCCGTCCACCGCCGCTCGGATGCGTTCGGCCACGGCGGGCCCCGCCGTACGTGAGTCCCCGGAGTAGGCGGCCAGCACCACCACGAACTCGTCACCCGCCCAACGGCAGATCAGGTCCTCGGCGCGGCATTCGGCCCGCAGCAGCGAAGCCACCTCCCGCAGCGCGGCGTCGCCCATCGAGTGCCCCGCACCGTCGTTGACGTCCTTGAACCAGTCCACGTCCAGCAACAGCAGCCACGGGATGCCGCCATGGGAGGCGCTGCGCTCCAGCAGCGTCGGTGCGTAACGTTCCAGCCCCAACCTGTTGGCCAGTCCGGTGAGCGGGTCACGCAGCGCCGCGGCCTCGGCCGCGTTGGCCTTGCGCTGGGCGTGCACCGCGATGCGGCGTTGTTCGAGTGCCTGACCCAGACCCTCCTGCAGCACATGAATGGTTTCGTTGGCCGCACGTACCGCTCGCCGCAGCGCGGTGGCCTCGCCCACGTGGTCGCCGAGGCGTTGACACACCGCGGAGAGGTCGGTGGAGATGCGGTTGACCAGCATGGTTTCCCTGACCGTCTCCGCTTGGTGTAGCGCACGACTGCCCAACGTCCTCGCATGCTCCAGCTGGTTCTGCCGCCTGCACACCTCGGCGAGCGTCCAGTTGGCGAGGGACTGCGCGTACATGTCCCCGGCGTTCTCGGCTTCCGCCAGTGCGGAGGTGGCGCGTTGCCGCGCGGTGTCGATCTCCTCCAGTGCCACCAGCACCCGGCCGCTGCTGGCCAGCGCACGGCGATGTACCGCCCCCTGTGTTGCCAGGCGGAACACTTCGTCGAACCGAACCAGTGAGTCGGACAGGTAGCGTTCCACCGACACCCCGGAGACGAGCACCCGTGCCGCGAGTGTGCCCCCCTCCCGCAGCAGGCAGTGCGCGAGCGTGGCCGGTTCGCCCACTTCCCGTGCGATCCGCACCGCCCTGCTGAGCAGTTCGAGTGCGGGGGCGCTGTGCCCTTCGAGCAGGTAGCCGAGCATGCTCAGTGCGTGGGCGGTCTCCGCGTCGCGGTGCTTCTCCGCGTCGAGCTCGGTCCAGGCGTCCGCGGCGAGTTCGAGGGCCAGCGAGATCCGTCCCAACCGCCAGGCGAGGATCGCCCGGTTCACGAGCACGATGGGGCGGTTCCACTCACTGCCGACCAGGTTCGGTGCGCTGGCCACCGAATCGTCGAAGGCCGCCTCGCACTGTTCGATCAGGCCGGAGTCGAGCAACAGCCGTACTTGACGGTCCTGCTCGGGTATCCGGCCCGCCAACAGCGGATCGTCCTGTTCCACGGCGTCCTCGCACTCGCAGATCGCGGCGCTGCGGGTTCTCACCGAACCCGCGAGGGTCGGGCACCCGGAGCCTCCGCTTCGACTACCTGCTCTTCGAGCAACAGGTTACCGGGTGAAATCGTGACGATACTTCCCGTCGTGTACAACATCCTCCAACCGGAGCCTGTTGCGCCAGCCGTGCCGTTCCAGGTCAGGGGTTTCGGCGAGCTCGCGAACCGGCCCGACGCACAGCCACGCGACAGGTCGGACGCCCGACGGGATGTCCAGCAGTCTGCGCAGGAATTCCTCCCGGTAAAAGCTTACCCACCCCACACCGAGTCCTTCGGCCGTGGCTGCCAGCCACAGGTTCTGGATCGCCAGGCACACCGAGTACAGCCCGGCGTCGGCGATGGCGTGTCTGCCGAGCACGTCCGGTGACCCGCGTTCCGGGTCGTAGGTGACCGCTATGCCGAGTGAGGACTCCACGATGCCCTCGACCTTGATCTTGGAGAAGGTCCGGGCGCGTTCCCCGCTGAGCTCGGCCGCGAACACGCTTCGTTCCGCGAGTACGTGCTCGCGGAAGGCGCGCCGCGTGGCCTCGTCGCGTACTAGTACGAAGTCCCACGGCTGGGAGAGTCCCACGCTCGGTGCGCTGTGCGCGGCGCCCAGTATGCGGTACAGCACCTCGGAATCGATCGTCTCGCCGGTGAACTCGGAGCGTACGTCGCGGCGACGGTTGATCACGTCGTAGAGGTCGGATACCGGCTGTCGGGATTCGGATCGGCCGGATCGGTCTGCCGTTGTCATCCCGGCTATCCTGCCGTGCCCGCGGGTGTGATTCCCAGCGCCCCGCGACGGGAATGAGTCCGCACACCATCGCCGCCCGCCGGGTCGGTCCGGCGTGCGGTGCCACGGCCGTCCTCGATGGTGCTCCGTTGTGACGCCCGCCATAAAACCCCGACTCGCCGGTGATGAGACCCCCACTTCTCAGTTCCTTCTCAGGGCTTCGGGTAAGACTGGGGGACATGCGCATACTCGTCGTCGACGACGACCGTGCCGTTCGGGAATCATTGCGAAGATCTCTCGAATTCAACGGTTACCAGGTGGAACTGGCCTCGGACGGTCAGCAGGCCCTGGACTCGCTCGCCGCCGCGCGACCGGACGCGATGGTCCTCGACGTCATGATGCCCAAAGTGGACGGCCTGGAGGTCGCGCGCAGACTGCGGGGGACCGGTGACGACCTGCCTATCCTGGTACTCACCGCGCGTGAGGCCGTTTCGGATCGTGTGGCGGGGCTGGACGCGGGGGCGGACGACTACCTGCCCAAGCCTTTCGCACTGGAGGAACTGCTCGCCCGACTGCGAGCGCTGTTGCGCAGGGCGAGTCCACCGGATCCCGAGGAGGGAATCCCGGAGTCGCTGCGGTTCTCCGACCTGGAACTGGACCCCGGAACCCGAGAGGTGCGGCGGGGGACCCGTGAGATCAGCCTGACGCGCACCGAGTTCGCGCTGCTCGAACTGCTCATGGGGCACCCCAAGCAGGTGCTCACTCGCAGCAGGCTGCTTGAGGACGTCTGGGGCTACGATTTCCCGACGACGGGCAACGCCCTGGAGGTCTACATCGGGTACCTGCGCCGCAAGACGGAGGCATCGGGTGAATCGAGATTGATTCACACCGTCCGTGGCGTCGGCTACGTGCTACGGGAGACTCCACCGTGACCACACCGGCCCCTCCACCTTCCGAACTGACCGGGTCGCCCACGTCCGGGGGACAGACCGGCAGATGGCAGCGGGCTTCGCTGCGCAACAGGGTGACCCTGCTGGCCGCCGTCTGCGTGGCGGGGGCCGTCGCGCTGGTCTCGATCGGCGCGTTTCTGACGGTTCGGGACAGTCTCTACGAACAGGTGGACCAGAACCTGCGGGAACGCGCCAGCCAGGCGGTATCCGGCCCGCAGGTACTGGAACCCAACCTGCGTTCGGTTCCCGCCGCCTTCTACGCGGCGGCCAACTTGCGAATCTGCCTGGTCACCGCCGATGGCAGGGCGCTGACCGGACCCGGCAACGCCCCGCCGTGGGGGCGGGCGGAGTTGGCCGTGGCGCGGGGGCTCACGGATTCCTCGCTGCGTACCGACGACGCCACCGACAGCAGGGTGGTGGCACTGCCCGCGGGGAACGATCGTGCCCTGGTCATGTCGCAGTCACTGGCCCCGACCAAGGCCACGTTGGCCCAGCTCAGCGTGGTACTCGTCGTGATCGGTGGTGCGGGCATCCTGCTTGCCGCGGCGGCTGGTACCGCCGTGGCTCGCACGGCGCTGCGGCCGGTGCAACGGCTCACCGCGGCCACCGAACGTATCGCTCGGACGGGCGATCTGCGTCCGATTCCGGTGAGCGGCGATGACGAGCTGGCACGGTTGACCACCAGCTTCAACAAGATGCTCGGGGCGCTGGCCGAGTCCCAGGAACAGCAGCGAAGACTGGTCGCCGATGCCGGGCACGAACTCCGCACCCCGCTGACCTCGTTGCGCACGAATCTCGAACTGCTCATCGCCTCGGACCGGCCGGGCAGCCCCCAACTCTCCGATGAGGACCGTACCGAGATGCTCGGTGACGTGCAGGCACAGATCACCGAGCTGTCCGCGCTGGTGGGAGATCTCGTGGAGCTGGCTCGGGAGGACGCGCCGAACGCGGTGCACGAGCCGCTCGAACTCGTCGACGTCGTGGAGCGAGCCCTGAGCCGGGCAAGGCGCCGTGCCTCCGAGGTGGAGTTCGACGTTCGACTGGGGCAGTGGTCGATGCTCGGCGACGCCACCGCGTTGGAACGTGCGGTGCTGAACCTGCTGGACAACGCGGCCAAGTGGAGCCCGGCCGGGGGGATCGTGCGGGTGGAGGCCCGGCAACTGGACGCGGGATTCGCGGTCTTCGAGGTCGCCGACAGCGGGCCGGGCATCCCGGAGGAGGACCGTAGGCACGTTTTCGAGCGGTTCTACCGTTCCACCGAGGCCAGGCCGTTGCGCGGCTCAGGACTGGGGCTGGCGATCGTCAAGCAGGTGGCCGAGCGGCACGGCGGAAGCGTGGATGCGGGCGAGGCCCCGGAGGGCGGAGCGATGATCTCGATGTATCTGCCCGGCCACGCCGATCCCGAGCAGACCGGTCCCGAGCAGCTCGATCCCCAGTAGCTCGATCCCCAGTAGCCCGCGCGTTCGAACTGAGGCGGACCCGCTGTTCGCCCGGGCCGCTCAGCGCGGCTCGCGGACGGCGGGGACACCGCGGACCCTTCCGGTGGCAGCGCTGTACCGGTTTCCCGTGCTGCTCGTCGGACGGCTTCCGGCATGTCGGTCCACCCGGTGGGATGGTGCTGGCTTTGTGTGGTTTCAGTGCTGCTTCGTGTAGGGTATTGTTGGTTTGTGTTGACTTGACGAGTCAAGTTCGCGTGGTTTCGTGATGATTTCGACCGCGGCACTCGCGTCGGATTCGCGGCGAACACGGCGGGGTTGGAGTGGTGATGCTGGCACGTCAGCGTCAGGACATGATACTGGACGAAGTTCGTAGAACCGGCGCTGTGCAGGTGAGTGACCTCGTGCAGCGTCTCGGCGTGTCCGACATGACCATTCGCAGGGACCTCGACACCCTGGCGGCACGAGGTGCGGTCGAGAAGGTCTACGGCGGCGCCACCTCCGTGCTGGACCGCAGCACCGACGAGCCCGGCTTCGAAGCCAAATCGGTGTACCAACCCGAGGAGAAGGAAGCCATAGCCGACCGGGCCGCGCGGCTCGTCCGCCCGGGATCGGCCATCGGGCTCTCCGCGGGCACCACCACCTGGACCCTGGCGCGTCACCTCGACGACGTGGCCGATCTGACCGTGGTGACCAATTCCGTGCGCATCGCCGATGTGCTCCAGCAGCGCGGGCGTGCCGACCGCACCGTGATCCTGACCGGTGGGGTGCGTACCCCCTCCGACGCGCTCGTCGGTCCGGTGGCCGTGCGGGCGCTGCACTCGCTGCACCTGGACCTGGTCTTCCTGGGAGTGCACGGGATGAGCACCCGTGCCGGTTTCACCACACCCAACCTCGACGAGAGCGAGACCAACCGCGCGCTCGCGCGGGCGGCCAACCGGCTGGTCGTGATAGCGGATCACGCCAAGTGGTCCACGGTCGGTATCTCCACCATCGTCGGCCTCGAGGAGGCGGACGTGCTGATCAGTGACGACGGATTGCCGGAGGAAGCGCGTCGGGTGCTCGGAGAGCGGATCGCGGAGCTGTCGATCGCTCCCGTCTCCGGTGAGCGGGGCGAACCGGCCGATTTCACGTATGAGGACACTATGCGGGCGGAGAGTGAGCAGTGAGGCGAACCGCGCGGCAGCTGGCCGACGGGCGGGAAATCATCTACTTCGACTCGGAGGAAACGGCGCCGGAACGAACCGCCGAGGACCTCCGTGAACTAGACGGGCCACCCACGGCACCGGAGATGCGGCGTGATCCGTTGACCGGCGAGTGGATCGCCATGGCAGCACATCGACAGAGCCGCACCTACAAGCCGCCGGCCGATCTGTGCCCGCTGTGCCCCAGTGAGCCGGGCAAACCCAGCGAGATCCCGGAGGGCGACTACGAGGTCGCCGTGTTCGAGAACCGCTTCCCCTCGTTCGCGGCGCCCGAGGAACCGCCCGGTGGTTACGGCGCCGAAGTGCTGGACACGGATCCGCTGGTTCAACGGGCTCCGGCCAGTGGCAGATGTGAGGTCGTGTGCTTCACCTCCGAGCACCGCAGCTCGTTCGCGGCACTGACCCCACGACACGCGCGCACCGTGGTGGACGCCTGGGCCGACCGCACGGCCGAACTCGCCGAGGTGGAAGGAGTGGAACAGGTGTTCTGCTTCGAGAACCGGGGCGAGGAGATCGGGGTGACGCTGCATCATCCGCACGGCCAGATCTACGGGTACCCGTTCGTCACCCCCAGGACCAGCCAGCTGCTGCGAAACGCCGAGGAACATCACCGAACCCACGGCAGCCACCTGCTCGGGGACGTACTCGCTGCCGAGCGCTCTTCCGGGCAACGTGTGATCCGTGAATCCGAGCACTGGACGGTGTTCGTGCCACCCGCCGCTCGTTGGCCCGTGGAGCTCATGGTCGTCCCGCACCGGCGGGCTCCCGATCTGGCGGCCCTCACCGCCGAGGAACGCGATGATCTCGCCGAGGTCTATCTCGACACGTTGCGCAGGCTGGACCGCCTCTACGACAGGCCGTTCCCCTACATCGCGGCCTGGCAGCAGGCACCCGTTCGGTTCGGCAGGGATCTCTCCTGGCTGCACCTGAACCTGTTCTCGGTGCTGCGCTCGCCGGACAAACTCAAATACCTGGCAGGCTCGGAGTCCGGGATGGGAGTCTGGATCAGTGATGTGACCCCGGAGCAGGTCGCGGAGCGACTTCGAGAGGTGTCCTGATCGGCCCGGCCGCCCGGTTCGGGAAGGCTGAACAGAATCATCGTTCGCTTCCAAGCCTGATCTCAGGCGACTCTCAGCCGGATAGCGCAGAGTGGAGACATGAGCGAAAATCACCCTGGTTCTCCCGACGAGAGTCGGGATCGTCCCGACACACCGGCAGAGTACGGTTCGTCTCGGCCGGAGTCCGGTGAGCAAGGCACCGCCGGTGCCGCTTCCACGGACCCGGCGGACCCTGGAGAAGCTCGGGAAAGCTCCCAGGAGCCGCCGCCGGAGTCGACCCAACGAGTCGACGCCTCCGGCTCCGTACCGGACAACACCGAAGAGTCGACCACGTGGCAGTCGGGAGTCCCGCGGTCCGGAACCGACCACCCCACCTCCACCGGTTCCACCACCGGCACGGAAGCCACTGCCTCCTCCGGGCCGCCCGGGACCTCCGAGCAACAATCGTGGAGTCAGTACTCCGGCGCGGAACCCCAGCGGCCTTACACCCCACAGCAGGGGCCGCAGCAGGCCCAGCAGCCCCACGGGCTGGGCAATCCGCCACAGCAGTACCCGGGGCAGCCCTACCCCGGCCAGTCGGAACAGCAGTACCCGGGCCAGTACTCCACCCAGCCCGGGCAGCCGATGCAGCCGGGGCAGTATCCCGGCCAGTACGCGGGCCAGCCCGGTGCCGCCGCGGGCGGAGCGCAGCAGCCCGGGCAGTACGGCGCGCAGCAACCGCCACCCCAGACCGATCCGCAGTACCCCTACGCGGCCCAGCAGTACCCCTACGCCACCCAGCAGTATCCCCAGCCACCGGTCGAGGAGCGACCGAGATCCGGGCGTGGCGGTGCTCGTGGACGCCTGCTGGTCGGTATGACCGCGTTAGCACTGGTGGCAGGCCTCGTGGGAGGCGCAGGGGGCACCTACGCCGTGCACCAGATCACCGGGGGCAGCGGCGTAGTCACCTCCCTCGACCAGCAGGCACCCTCCTCCGAGAACAGCAGCAGCGCGCCCTCGGGGTCGGTGCAATCCGTCGCCGATACGGTGCTGCCGAGCGTGGTGCAGATCCAGGTACAGACCGCTCGGGGTGCTTCGGGTTCCGGCTCGGGAATCATCATCAGTAAGGACGGCTACATCCTCACGAACAATCACGTCGTGGAGGGCGCCTCCCAAGCAGGTGGTGGTCTGGTCGCGCGCTTCAACGACGGACAGGTCAGTCAGCTCAGCGTGGTAGGCACTGCCCCGTGGTCCGATCTCGCCGTGGTCAAAGCCGATGTCACCGGTCTCACCCCGGCGAAGTTGGGCAACTCGAGCGAGTTGGATGTCGGTGCGGGAGTGGTCGCGATCGGCTCTCCGTACGGGCTTTCCGGGACCGTGACCAGCGGAATCATCAGCGCCAAGGATCGTCCGGTCCGCGCGGGCGGCCAGAGCGGAACCCAGGCCACGGTGCTCAACGCGCTGCAGACCGACGCCGCGATCAACCCCGGTAACTCGGGTGGCCCGCTCGTCGACATGAACGGCCGGGTGATCGGCATCAACTCCGCCATCTACAGCCCCAGTTCCTCCAGCGGACAGGCAGGATCGGTGGGGCTCGGTTTCGCGATCCCGATCGACCACGCCCGCAGGATCGGCAAGCAGCTCATCGAGGACGGATCGGCCGCTCGCACCACGCTCGGTGTGCAGGTGAGGGTCGTCGGAAACGTCAATGGCGGTCTCGTCGTGGAGGTTCCCTCGGGTGGACCGGCTGCCGAAGCCGGTGTCAAGAGTGGCGACGTCATCACCAAGGTGAACGATCGCACGATCACCAGCGGTGACGAGCTGATCGCGGCCATCCGTTCCTACGCTCCGGGCGATACCGTCACACTGACCATCACCAACAAGCAGGGCGGCAACAAGCACACGGTCGAAGCGACACTGACCGGCCAGGAGCAGTGAGGCCTCCGACGAGGGTGCGCTGCCCTCGAGTCCCCGGAGCCTTCGAACACCCGGACGGATCCGAGTAGCGACGCCGTACCCCCGATGATCAGGAGCAGCCATGAACGATCGATACGGTCGTGTCGTAGATCACCCGCTCCGCGAGGTGAGGACATCGGATCCACTGGATCCGGACGACGATCCGTCAGCCGCTACGGTGAGCGATATGGAACGCAACGCGCAGCGGTTGGGACGAGCGCTGGTGGTCGTTGTCGACGACCGGGTCGCGCAGAGTGAGCAGGAGGACACCATCGGTCCGTTGGTGACCGAGTTGTTGGAGGAGGCGGGATTCATCGTCGACGGCAGTGTCGCCGTCGCCGGTGAGACCGTGGAAATCAGGAACGCGTTGAACACGGCCGTGATCGGCGGCGTTGACATGGTCATCACCGTCGGTGGCACCGGGGTATCGCCGCGCGACGTCACGCCGGACGCCACGTCCGGGGTGCTGGATCGGCCGGTTCCCGGGATCGCCGAGGCACTGCGTGCCTCCGGACTGGCGGCGGGAGCGGTCGACGCCGGGGTTTCTCGTGGGCTGGTCGGGGTGTCCGGCAGCACGCTGGTGGTCAACCTGGCCGGTTCGCGCGCGGCCATCCGGGACGGTATGGCCACACTGACCCCGCTGGTCACGCACGTGATCGAGCAGCTTTCCGGCATCGACGGCATCTGAGGACGGTGCCCCGCCGCGGACACCAGGGCGCGGCGAAACAAACCACCACACGACTTCCCGCTGTGGGACACCGGAGGTGCGCACGGGGACGGCTCCGTGGCGGCGGGTGATGACGAGCGGGACAATGGCGTCGTGAACCAGCAGGAATATCCGGCCGAACGACGACCGGCTTCGCGGCGCCGCTCCCGTTCGATCGACGAGATCTTCGGCGATGTACTGCCGGAAACCACGACGGACGAGCGTGACGGTTCCGAAAACGGGGATTCGAACTCCTGGTACGTCGAGAACAGGCCGCCCCACCACGACTCCTGACCTTTCGGGGTGAGCTCGGCGGGTCGCTTTTCGTAGGTGCTCGGGTGGCGGAACCTCTGGCACGGCTCTCGCTGCGGGGAGGCCCGACATCGGGTAGCGACCTACACAACGTCGGGCCTTCCTCGCGAGAGCCGCACCCGAGAACCCGCTGCGGCGCCGACCGCGAGGGTGGTTGGAGTTCGGCCTGCGTCGAAGTGGCGCGGCGATTTCGTGGGAAATTGACGCCCTCCGGAGGAGGAACCGCCCCAAGCACACCTGGTTTCTCACCCGGCGGCGCGGCTGTTCCGTGCTTCGCTTCAACCGGTGCGCGCGGCAGTGGTTGGTGAGGGGATTCAGTGCAGAAGGATTCAGCGCAGGGGAATTCAGCGGAGGGTCATCGTGACCGATTCGCGTAGCGCCGCAGCGGCCACGTCGGCGGCCCGGCGGTGTCCGAGCTCGACGAGCACGACCGTGTCGCCTTCGGCGTCCCTGTCGGAGGGACGAACCGCCACGACGGTCGCCCGTTCGGCGAGTATCCGGGTGTTTCCGCTCCGGCTGCCGACTATGTCCACGTGTAGGCCGGGACGAAGCAGCTCGGCCATCGCCTCGTCGGCGGCTCGGATCGCGACCGCGGCCTCGGTTTCGTCGCCCGTGGTCAGCTTGGTGAGCGGCCCGTCCAACAGGCTCAGATCGGTCAGTGGTTCGCCGCGACGTGCCGCGCGTGCCAGGACTTCGCCGGTGGCTCGTTCCTGTCGCCGCAGTGCTCGGTCGGGCGCCAGTCGCTCCGGCATCCGGACCACGGTGACGTCCCGCGGGGCGAGCCGGTTCCCCGGAGCAAGGTCGCGGGAGGCGGTCAGTACCGTCGTCGTTCTCGAAGCTGTTCCGGAGTGTGCGGGCAGTGCGTACCACCCCGCCAGCAGCAGCAGCACGGCCGCCAGGGCACGACGGAGCAACACGATTCGTCTGCCCTGCGTCCGCATCGTCTCGCGCAGCCGTTCCCGCACGCCCCGTCGTGGTCCGCGGTCGGCGACACTTTCTCGCAACTCGGTCTCCCGCTCGGTTCGGTGGTGATTCGCGTCACCACGAGTTTGGAGCGGTTCCGACGGTTCCGAACAACCTCGATCGGATCTGCTGTGGAGCGTCGAGCGTGGTGTGGACGGCATCGTGCCTCGTGGAACCAGGGGAACTCACGCGTCGCTGTGCCGCCGAGTCCCGGCGGGCGAGCCGGGGAACGACCGAGGTGCCGAGTCGAGCCCGTCGGGGCGGTCTCCCGCTGCCCGCCCGCGGCTCGCGCGGACAGCGGACCCCGGGCTCCGCGAGGGGAGAGGTTCTATCAGTTCGTGGCCGCGGAAGTCTGCGTCTGGGTTCCGGAGGAGCTCGATTCCGAGGAGCCACCGGAACTCCCGCCCGAGGAGTCGGAACTCCCCGAACCGGAGTTGTCGGAGGAGCCGCTGCTCGAGCCGGAGTTCGTGCCCGTCGAGGTGCCGGACTCGCTCGAGGAGTTCGAGCCGCGGCTGTCGTTGCGGTAGAACCCGCTGCCCTTGAAGACGACGCCCACCGCGTTGAACTTCTTCCGCAGCCTGCCCGAGCACTCCGGGCAATCGGTGAGCGAGTCCTCGCTCAACGACTGGAAGGTCTCAAAATCGTGCCCGCAGGCGGTGCAGGCGTACTGGTAAGTGGGCACGGGTCTCATACCTCCGGAATCGGACGGCGACGTATCGGCGCGCCGCGCTCGGTGACACACGTGGTGCCGGTCCCCGGACAACGACATTGGCACTCGAACAGGTCGAGTGCCAATACGATAATGCTGCACGGCTGGACATCGACGCAATCGGGGCTGTGTCACAATGCGACCTCGATAGTGTCACGCTCCCCGAGGCGTATCGGGAGCCGGCCGTAACCGAAATCACGCCGGCAGGCGGGTGAAGCCGGAAGCGGGGGTTATGACTCCGGTGACACGCACGTCGTGTGCCTCGGCGGGTAGTTCCTCGACGAACTCCGAATCCCGAACCACTGCCGTGAGCTCGGCTGATTCGTCGGCCAGCGGCAACGATCGGTCGTAGAAACCGGCACCCTTGCCCAAGCGTACCCCTCGTCGGTCCACGGCCAGGGCGGGAATCAGCGCCGCGCCCGCCTCCGAGATCGCGCTCGTCCCCAGGCGGGGCGTGCTCGGTTCCAGCAGTCCGTAGGTCGCACGCCGCAGCGAATCCGCTCCCTCGTAGGCCGCCCATTCCAAGGGGTTTCTGCCAGCCATGACGGGCAGCAGCACGCGGTGCCCCCGCGCCACGAGGCTGTCGAGCAGTTCCGGCGAACCGGGTTCGGACCCCACTGGCACATAGGCGCAGACGGTTGTGATCCGCGTCTCGGACAACCACTCGATTATCGCCGTTCGCAGCGCCTGATTCTCCTCGGCACGGGTTCGTTCGGTGAGCGCGTCACGTTCCGAACCCAGCCTGCGTCGCCATTGTTCTTTCCGGTTCAGTTCATCCGCGGAGAGAGTCACAACGACGAAGGGTAGTCAATATCGCTAGGCTCGCGGTCATGAGTAGCCTGACAAGCTCGCAGGCGGCTGCGGCTTTCCGCACCGCGATCGTTCCAGCGGCCGGGCTGGGAACTCGCTTTCTCCCGGCAACGAAATCCGTGCCCAAGGAATTGCTGCCGGTCGTCGACACACCGGGAATCGAACTGGTGGCGGAGGAGGCGGCCGAGGCCGGTGCCGACCGTATGGTCGTCGTCACCGCTCCGGACAAGAGTTCGGTGGTCGAACACTTCCGTTCTCAGCCGGAGCTGGAATCCACTCTCGAGTCCAGGGGCAAGCAGCAACTGCTTCGCAAGGTGCGCCGGGCCCCGGAGCTCATCACTGCCGATTCCGCGATTCAGGACAAGGCATTGGGCCTCGGGCACGCCGTGGCCTGTGCCGAGCCGAACCTCGGCGCCGACGAGGAGGCTGTCGCGGTGCTGCTGCCGGACGATCTGGTCTATCCAGCAGCCGAGGAGAGCGGCGTGCTGACCAGGATGTCCGAGGTGCGTGCTCGTTACGGCGGCAGCGTGTTGTGTGCCTTCGACGTGCCGCCCGAGCGGACCTCCTCCTACGGGGTCTTCGACGTTTCCGACACCGAGGACTCCGACGTCAAACGTGTCCGCGGCATGGTGGAGAAGCCCCAACCCGCCGATGCCCCATCCAATCTCGCGGCCGCCGGCCGCTATCTGCTCGACCGCCAGGTGTTCGACGCGTTGCGGCGCATCGAACCGGGTGCCGGCGGTGAACTGCAACTGACCGATGCCGTAGCGTTGCTGATCGCCGAGGGGCACCCGGTCCACGTCGTGGTCCATCGCGGGACGCGGCACGATCTGGGAAATCCCGGCGGTTTCCTGAAAGCCGCGGTCGATTTCGCGCTACGGGACTCCGAGTACGGGGATGACCTGCGAGAGTGGCTGGGCGAACGGCTGAACCGGAGCTGAGCTCCGTACGCCGCTGTCCCGTGCGCGTACTGGGCAACAGTGTCTTCGCCGAAGAGGTCGAGCCATGAGATCAGTGGATGAACAGCTGGCACGGGTACTCGCGGCCGCCGTGCGGCCTTCACCTGTTCGGGTGGCAATAGCGGAGGCACAGGGATTGTTGTGTGCCGAGGAAGTCGTGGCGGAGCGGGCGCTGCCGGGTGCCGACCAGGCCGCCGTGGACGGCTACGCGGTTCGCAGCGTCGATGTTCGCCACGCCGGGAGTGAACCGGTGGAGCTACCCGTCGTGGGTGAGGTGACCGCCGGTTCACGACAGCCCCGCCGACTGCAGCCGGGGCAGACGGTTCGCGTCACCACCGGTGCCCCGCTGCCGACGCTGGCCGACGCGGTGGTGCCGGTCTCGGAGACGGATCAGCATCCCGCCAAGGTCACTGTCTGGCGTTCGGTGCCCTCGGCGGCCTTCGTCCGTCGCGAGGGCGAGGATGTGCGCTCCGGTGACGCAGCGGTGCGGCGGGGTGCGGCGATCGGTCCCGCCCAGGTCGGGCTGTTGGCCGCCGTGGGCAGGAGCAAGGTGCTGGTGCATCCCCGACCGCGGATATCGATCATCTCGTGGGGGCCGGAACTGGTCGATGTGGACCGCAATCCCAATGCTGGGCAGGTTTACGACGTGAACTCCTACGCGTTGGCCGCGGCGGCCAGGGACGCCGGTGCCGACGTGACCAGGGTGGGCATCGTCGAGTCCGATCCCAGGCGCCTGCGTGAGGTGGTGGAGGGCAGGCTGCTGCTTTCCGAGATCGTGCTCATCACCGGCGGTGCGGGCGGTTCCGCGGCGGAGGAGATCCGCTCCTGTTTGACGGAACTCGGTGAGCTCGACACCACGAGAGTGGCCATGCACCCCGGTTCCACCCAGGGATTCGGACGACTGGGGCCCGACAGGGTGCCCACTTTCCTGCTCCCCGCCAATCCCGTGAGCGCCCTCGTCGTCTTCGAAGTACTGGTAAGGCCGTTGTTGCGCTCGGCGCTGGGCAAGGCGAATCCGCACCGCCGTTCCATAACAGCGGAGCTGGTCTCGCCGGTTTCGTCCACGAAGGGGCGGCGCGGCTTCGTGCGGGGCAGACTGCTGCGCGACGCCGAGGGAGGTTCCTATCTGGTGCAGCCGGTCGGTGGTTCCGAGGAGCATCTGCTGGCCTCGTTGGCCGAGGCCAATTGCCTGATGACGCTCGACGAGGATGTCACTCAGGCCGTTGCGGGCGAGTGGCTCCGGGTGAGTTTCCTGTCACAGCGGTCCTGAGAACAGTGCTGACGGCATCCGCTCGGCGCGGCGGGGTGCTTTTCGAGTCAGCGTTTCCAGTGATGGGAGCCGGTGTTCGTTATGACGGGAGCCGTCCCCGAATTCGAGCTCGCCGAGGGTAGACATCCCGGTTGGCCCGCCAGGGTGGGGCCGGTGGTGGTGCCCGCTGGCAGGGTGGCCCTGCGCCCGCCCAGGCTGCGCGACGCCGCCGCTTGGAGCGAGGTGCGGCTGCGGGACAGGGACTACCTGCGGCGTTGGGAACCCACCGGTGGTGACTGGAACCAGCGCAACACGAGCACTGCCTGGTTCGGACAGTGGAACGCGTTGCGCAGGATGGCCAGGCGCGGTCACGTGTTGCCGTTCGTCATAACGCTGGACGGGGCGTTGGCGGGGCAGCTCACCGTCGGGAACATCATCAGGGGCGCGTTGCGTTCCGGATGGATCGGCTACTGGGTCTCGCGACAGAGTGCGGGATCGGGAGTGGCCACCGCCGCCGTGGCGCTGGCCGTGGACCACTGCTTCGGCCCGGCCGGACTTCACCGGCTGGAAGCGACCGTGCGTCCGGAGAACTCCCCCAGTGTTCGGGTCCTGGAGAAGTCGGGGTTCCGGCGCGAGGGGTTGTTCGAGCGCTATCTCGATGTGGCCGGAGCATGGCGCGACCACTGGGTCTACGCGTTGACCAGGGAAGAGGTCCCGGAAGGGGCGGTGGCCGCGCTGATTCGAGCGGGTCGTGCCGAGCGCCCCTGACGAAGTCGTTCCGGGGCAGTTGCCGGGATTTCCCGGAGTTTCCCGAGCGTTCCGGCCGTCGCGGGGGTCGATGATTCCGCCGAACGCGCCCTCTGATGATGTTGTGTATTGACGATCACACGATCTCATTAGGACTCACTGGTTCTTTCGGGTGAAATTCATCAACAAAATTTGATCACTGCGTGTCGTATCTTGCCCCGTTTGCGGGATTTTCGTGCTCGCTTGGAGCGAGCCGCGCTCGGCGTGGCTCCAAGACAGGTATGAGGGTTCTGGATAACGTGGACAGTGCAGGTGTGTGCCGCCGTTTGCCAGGGGGAGGTGGCAAGGTGTGCTCAGCGCACTGATTTTCGTGGGGTTGGCAACGGCTTGGCTCATCGTTCTGGTGCCCATGTTCGTCCGCCGCGGCCGGCGAGTCCCACGTACGACGGATACCGCGCTGAACTCGCGGGTGGTTCGGCGCGGCGGCCAGGCCCGGCCCGGGGCGGGTGGAGCGAGCGGCAGTGGAAACAAGGAGGCGCTCACGATGCCTGACAGCACAGCAGGCAAGTCCCGTTCATCGGCCGCGCGGGACAACTCGGACGGAACCGACGTCGACGACGAGTTCGACGCCACCGGGAGCGAGTACCGGCGCGGTCCGGACAGTGACGAGACCGGACCGGGACGGCGTTACCGCCCCGGGCGCGGTGGTTTCGATCCGGACGCCGCCGCGCTGGCGGCACGTACCAAGTACGCGCGCAGGCAGCGGATCGTGCTCGCCATGCTCGCGGTGGCCGTGGTGACCGCCGTGCTCGCCGGGTTGTCCTGGTCGGCGCTGTGGTGGGTGCACGGCCTCACCGATCTGCTACTGATCGGATACCTGGGGTATCTGCGCAAGCAGGTGCGGATCGAGGAGGAGGTGCGCAGTCGCAGGCTCGCGCGACTCTCCGGGGAGTCGGACGAGCGTGACGACGAGCGGGACAGGGGACGCGAAGGCTCCGCTCCCGCTGTAGCCGAATCCGGTCACGTGACCGAGGACCCCGTTCCGGAGGAGGAGAGGCATTCGGGGGTGCGACCGGACGTCTCTCGCCCCGGGGACACCGAGGTGCTCGACATCGACGACGAGGATCCCGAGTTCGACGAACTCGACGACCGATTGTGGCAGCCTTACCGCCGTGCGGTGGGAGAATAACGTCGAACGGCGGATGGGTGGGGGGTGTGCCCATCCGCCTGAGGCGGTTGCTATGCTGGTCGCGCACTCGGTCGGAAGGCCGGGAGCGCCGGGGCTGTAGCGCAGTTGGTAGCGCGTCTCGTTCGCATCGAGAAGGTCCGGGGTTCGATTCCCCGCAGCTCCACAGCACACCCTTCGTGTGAGCTGTCTTTGGAGGTCATCTCCGCCGGTAAGGCGGGGGCGGCCTCTTTTTTGTCGCGGAGCCGGGCCGCGGGAGCTCGGGATCGCCCGGTTGCCCTGATGCTTCCCGGCCCTGATGCTTCGAGGAGCGCCTTGCCGCGTTGCTGCCCGGACAAGTGGTACGCGGCTTCGCGTCGAACTCGAGGTGGCCGCGCCCGGCCATCCCCGCACCTCGTTCCGGCAGACATCGTTGACGTCCTGAAGCATTATGAGGGGGAACCTTGGGAAGGTCCCGGGCCTGCACGGCATTTTCCCCCCGAATCGTCCCCAGGGCTACCAGGCGCTGACCAACCACCTCGCCGAAACCCCGGGTCGACGAACCGTTCCAGACGCACGCCTGGCAAGCGTGAACAACATTCCGTAACCGCCCCGCCGACGAGGGGCGGCCCCGCCCTCCGACGCCGGCCACACGAGCAGTGCTGAGTCGCGGGCAGGCCCGAACGAGTCGAACCCAGCGGTCTGCTGGACCCGCCAAACGACGAAACGACATGAGGTGTAACCGTGTCCGAGCAACGTATTGATTTCTTCTTCGATCCGGTCTGCCCGTTTTGCTGGGTGACGGCGCGATGGGTGCGCAGCGTCGAGTCCCAGCGCCTGTTGCGGGTGAACTGGCGTCCACTGTCGTTGAAGATGCTCAACGAGCCGATCGGCTACGAGGGGAAACCCGCGGCCTATCCGGAAGCGCACCAACGCGGGTTGGAGATGCTGCGCGTGGTGGCGGCGGCCCGTGCCGAGCACGGTGTGGACGTGGTCGGTGAGCTGTATCGGGCGCTGGGCGAGGCGGTCTGGGACGTCGCGCCACCAGCGGAGGAGAGCTTCGAGGCGGTACTGGCCAGCACCGCCTCGGGACGCGACCTGGAAGCCGTACTCGAGGAGGTGGGGCTGCCGCGTGGGCTCGCCGAGGCCGCGCACGATCCGTCGTGGGACGCGGGTCTGCGCAGCGAGACGGAGGAGGCCGTGCAGCGCGCCGGTGGTGGCGTGGGAACGCCGATCCTGTCGTTCGATCCGCCGGACGGACCGGCCCTGTTCGGTCCGGTCATCGACAGCGCTCCGGACGACGCCGAGGCGGTGCGGTTGTGGGACGCTGTCGAAACGCTCACCCGGTGGCCGGGATTCGCGGAGCTCAAACGCACTCTGCGCAGTTTCCCCGAAACGCCGCTGAGCAGCCGCATCGCCGGACAGGAGACCCAGGTGCGGTGATAACCGGCGGAGGGGCTCGGGTCTCCGAGTCCCGCAGGCCGTGCTGGGGTGCCGCCGCTGACCGGATCGGCCCCGGAACGCACGACGCACGACTGGGAAGTCCCGGAGCGGGAGTCGCTGATCGTGGAGTCACCCGGCGAGCTGGGAGGGTATTCTCGGTCAGCGTGCTCCCGCCTAACCCGAGCGGTCCGCGTTTCTACCTGCCTGGCTGGTCATCGGTGACCGCGAAACCGACCGGGTACCTTGAAATCCGGGATTCGCCACCGAGAGGGTCGTGCGCCACGTACGATCCGGTGTGGACGGAGCTCGAATACATGCTTGCCAGGGCTGCGGAATATCTTCAGAAAATCCACGATCCTGGCGACGAGTGGACGCGTTCCAACGCTGATCTCTCGGACGCGACCACGAGTGATGGCGACGCTTCGAACTGGCAGGTTGATTAATGCATCCCGGATCGTTTCCCTATCTCCAGTTTATATGGATATCACCCCCACTTGAAGCAAAGATCAGGAATGACCTGGTGCGTGGTGGTGTGCCGTCGATCATCGCTGCTGTGATCTTGGGTTTCGTCGTGCTGTTTCTCGATGGCGACCTGATGATCGCGAAGCTGTTTCTGGGGATCGGCGCTTTGTGCCTGCTCGCGGCGGGAAGCTATCTTCCGGCTGGACGTCGAAGCGTGTCCGCCGGATATCTCAATTTGACCATCGCGGCTCAAGTGCGTCGTCCCTTGTGGGCGTTGGTGATCATAGCGGCAGTGCTCATGGGGATCGCATACCTACCGTTGGTTATTCACGCGACCGAGCCGACCGACGTGTCAACGGTCTCGCTCGTTATAGCCATGCTGGTTCCCGTGGTCATTCTGTTCTTGGTGGTGATGAACTACCTGATTGTCCGGCGTTTGTTGCCGCCGGCTCCCGCGATCCTTCACAGGCACGGCTTGTCCGGAGAGATCCTGGGACCGCCGACTCAGCCCGGCCCGCCGGCTGGTCCTCCTCGGGGATGGGGACCTCCGCAAGTCTGACCAGCACGTTTCGTAGTGGACAGTGCCTGCCTCCCGATACCACTCCTCGGGTGTCACTGGTGGGGCAGGTTCTCCTTCACCGGCATCGCCACCAGGTGGTGAGCACCTGTCGAGCGCGGCGGTGAGGCGGTCGAAGCTGTGGTCGACGGAGCGGGGAAGTTCGAATCCCTCGGCGAGTTCGATGCTGAACCCGCCCCGCCTCCGGCACCGGATTCGGCCTTCCGGCCGTTCGAGGGACCGGCACTCAGCCATGGCCGAGGAGTTGTGGACTTCCAACCCAAGCTGTCGATCATCTGGCCTTCGCCGGGACACGGTGCTCCGCCGGCCTCACCCGCGTTGCCTATCGGGGATGGCGTCGGATGGTTGCCCGCGCCGTGTTCGACCGCCTCGCATGATGGGTTGCTCGATGAATCGCCAGCTCAGTGCTGCCGCCACGATAGTCAGCACCATGGCCAGTGGCCCGGCCACCGCACCCAGCTCGGGCCGCAGCCACAGGGTCAGTGGGTAGTTCCACAGGTAGGCCCCGTAGGAGACGAGGCCGAGTGCCGCGAGCCCTCGGGTCAGCAATGCGCGGTCGGCCAACTCCTTCCAACGCGACCAGGCCAGCAGGAGCGTTGCCGTCAGGGTGGCGATCGTCGGGCCGACCAGCAGATAGGTCAACGCGTGACCGCGCAGCGGCAGGACCGACAGCACTGCCAGGCCCGCGAGGGCGAGTGGTACCAGCTTGCCGGGCACCCACCTTGAATCGGCGCGCAGTCGAGTGGCGGCGCCGATCACGAAGCACACGAACCACGAGGTGGGCAGCCCGTAGGCGTTGTCGGGGTAGGGCCACAACCAGACCAGCGTCGCCACACAACCGGCCAGCACGATCACCGTGGTGGTCACGAGCGCGGCCGTGACTCTGCGACGTGTCCAGGCCAGTGCCAACAGCGCGGGCCATACCAGGTAGAACTGCTCCTCGGTGGCCAGTGTCCAACAGTGGAACGCGGCGCCCCCCAAGTGGATGACCGGCAGATTGCCGGTGAACGTCAGCATCACCGCGACGGTCCGGGGCAGGCTGTCGCGGTCACCCAGTGGGTCGAAGGTCGCTGTCACCACGACGAACACCACGACCATCGCGAGCAACGCGGGCAACAGTCTTCGGGCCCGGCGCAGGTAGAACCGCCGATAGTCGACCCTGCCGTCGGTGGCCAACTCCTTGGTCAGCACTCCGGTGATCAGGTAACCACTCAGCGTGAAGAACATCACGATCCCGACCACGCCCGCACCGGGGAAGATGTCGGGGAAAGCGTGGCGCAGCATGACGAGCAGGACCGCGAGCCCCCGCAGTACGTTGAGCCCGACGATCTGTCCGCCCCGTGCGCTCTGTCCGTTCCTTGCCCGGCTCACCCGACCGCCTCCGCGGCCACTTCACCGTTCGCCAGGGCCGATCGGATGAGTCGGTCCAGCAGCTCCGGGTAGGTCAGTCCCTCGGCGGCGAACATCTTGGGCACCTGGGACTCGGCTGTCATGCCGGGCATCGTGTTCACCTCGTTGAGTACGAAGCCGTCGGAGGTCAGAAAGAAGTCAACCCGGGCGAGCCCGCGGCAGCCGAGGGCGTCGTACACCCGCAGGGCCGAATCGGTCAGTTCCTCGACCTCTGCTCCGGTCAGTCGGGCCGGGATCTCGAACGCGGCGCTTCCGTCGTACTTGGTGGTGGTGTCGAACAGGCCATCGTTGACCAGGATCTCCAGTGGCGGTCCGACCCGACGCCCGTGTTCCGGATCGTCGATCACGGTGACATCCACCTCGCGGCCGGTCACCACGTGCTCCACGAGCACCCGTTCGTCCAGTTCCAGTGCCGCACGCAGCGCCGGTTCGAGTTCCGCCGCGGTCCGCACCAGGCGCACCCCGAAACTCGATCCCGCCGCGAGCGGCTTGACCACCACGGGCCGGTCGAAGACTACTGTGGATAGATCGTTCCGCGTGACGAGCCCGCCCGGCGCGGTCCGCACGCCGACAGCCTCGGCCACCCGCTTCGTCGCCCACTTGTCCATCGCGAGCGCACCGGCGCGTACCGGCGCCCCCACGTAGGGGAGACCTGCCAGTTCGCACAGGGCGGCGAGGGTGCCGTCCTCCCCTCGTGGTCCGTGCAGCAGCGGCAACATCACGTCGCAGTTGGCCAGTACCTCGAGCGCGGCGGCGAGGCTGTCGGCCGTCGAGGTGCCGAGCGGCTGCTCGTCCGGACCCAGCCATCTGCCGTCGCGGAGGATGGTCAACGCCACCGCCTCGTACTTGGCGGGGTCGAGTGCCGCACGTACCGAGGCCGCGGAGGCCAGGGAGACCTCGTGCTCGCTGTTCTGTCCACCGCCGATCACGGCCACCCGTAACCGTCCGCTCATCGAATGCTCCTCCGAATACGGTGACCGATACCGGTCACGATCTCGTGCGGGATGGTGCCCGCCCAGTGCGCCCAGTCGTCGACGGTCGGTTCGCCGTCGTCACCCGGCCCGAACACCACCGCCTCGGTGCCCGGCTCGACCGGATCGTCCCCCAGATCCACCACGACCTGATCCATCGAGATAACCCCGGCCACCGGGCACCGCCTACCGGCGACCAGCACCCGGGCCCCGTCCGATGCGTCCCGACGCAGCCCGTCGGCGTAGCCGAGCGGTAGCAACGCCAGGTTGGTCGCACGCTCGGTCACGTGGGTGTGCCCGTAGCCGATCCCGGTTTCGGCGGGTACTCGTCGCACCTGGACGACGGGGGCGGTCAGCCGCAGTGCGGAGCGCAGCCGTGTGCTGTCGGACGGGTCGATGCCCACCAGCCCGGCTCCGATCCGAACCAGGTCCAGGTGTGTGTCGGGGTCGGTCAGCGTGGCGGCCGTGGCTGCCAGGTGGCGCATCGAGGGACGGAGCCCGGCCCACCCGGCCGTTTCCACCCCGCGGAGCATCTCCCGTAGACCGGTCGTGTTCGCCGGATGGCCCGGCTCGGCGGCCCGGGCCAGGTGGCCCATCACCCCTACGACCGTGATGTGCCCGTCGATCTCGGCTCGTCTGGCGGCTACCACCAGCTCGGCCCACTCGTCCGGGGCGGCGCCGTCGCGGGCCATTCCCGTGTCGAGCTGGAGGTGCACCCGGGCCCGGTATCCGGACCGGGCGGCGGCCTCGACCACGGCCGTGAGGTGTCTTCCGCTGGGCACGGCCAAGTCGATCCGGTGCCTGCAAGCGGTCGTCACGTCGGCGTCCACCGGGTTCAGCCAGCTCAGCACAGGTGCGTCCACTCCGGTGGCGCGCACGGCCAGGGCCTCCGTGATCGATGTGGCGCCGAGCCACGTGGCGCCGCTCGCGAGCGCGGTTCGGGCCACCGCGTGCAGCCCGTGCCCGAACCCGTCGGCTTTCACCACGGCCATCACTTCGCCGCGTACCCGCCGGACGAATCGACTGGTGTTGGCGGCCACGGCGGCCAGGTCTATCTCCAGGGTGGGTTCCCGGACTCCGGTGGTGTTTCGGGATGTTCGAGGGCTGGCCGTAGGCGTTTTCATACCGGATTCTTCGCTTCGACCGGCCCGTAGACGGCGTGTTCGCTTTCGGTCAGTAACGCCCAGTACCGATCTCCGTAGGACCAGTGCCACCACTCGGTGGGGTAGTTGACCAGTCCGGCGTTCCCGAGTGCGCTGGCCAGTATCGTCCGGTTATGCCGCGCCGTTCGGTCCACCTCGGCGTCGAACCAACACGCGCCGTCGCTGCGTTCCGGGGTGGCGTCGACCGCTGTCCCCATCCACAGTTCCTCGCCCTCGTCGTCGACCAGCGTCAGATCGACCGCCGCTCCGGCCACGTGCGGAGCCACCGCTATGGGGGCCACGAACCGGCTGGACAGCCGGTCCAGTTCGGCCTCGTCGGCGTCGGGATGCAGCACACGTAACTCGCCGGTGTAGTCGTCGATGATGGCCTGCTGATCGCTCACACTCCGGTGGCCCTCCAGGACCCGTAGGTCCACACCGGACGGAAGTGCCCCCCTGGCTTCGTCCAATCTGTTGGCGAGCCCCGATCGCACCACGACTCCCGACGCGAAGTCCAACGGCACCAGCGGCTCACCGTTGTCGCGCACACCGATCGCTCGGACTCGCGGGTCGGCTAGCAAGATCGTCATGCCACCGACACTATGAATACACCGCGTGTCATCACATCGTCCGGAAGTACCAGCAACAGTGCCGAAAGGCCGGTTTTCGCTCCGTCCGGATGGTTCGATCGGTCGAGCCCGCCGACGAGGAGGTCGACCGGGAGGCGCTCATCCAGGACGACGCCGATATCACCGAACGTGTTGCCTGCGTAGCGGATGAAGATCGGCACCTCCGGGGGTGGTTGAGCACGGTTCGGCACGAACAGAGTGATACTCGCTCCCGGCGCTTTCTACCCCGGTTCGTGCGCGACCACGGGGCGACTCCCCGGTTCGTCGGGTGGCTCCCCTCCTGAAGCAACACGATCAGTGGCCTTCCGCGTGTCCCGATTTGCTCCGTTCCGGATACAGGAGTGCACTGGGTGTATGGGGAACGGCGGTATGCCGGTACACGGGAAGCCGTGCCCGGCTGGTCGGTCGGTGTCGAAGCCGAGCTCGCCGAGGCTGCCGCGCCCGGGCCGAGCGCGGCTCGTGAGTCGCGGCAGAGTGGCTCGTCCAGTCCCCGGGCGGTGCCGCTCCGGCGCGGAGCGCGGTCTCGTCGACCGGGACGCACGAGGACGCACGTGTGCCCGGTACTTCGTCGTTGCCTGAAACCCCACGAGGACGGCGTGGACATGCTCGCCGGGGCCGAGGGTCGTGTTTTGGAGCCGTCGCGGGACTCGCCGGGTGAGCATGCGGAATTCGCCACCTCGAAACCACCACGAGGAGGCACCAGCAGTGACGCAAGAAAAACCCAAACCCCCGACCACCACCGATGCCGGAATCCCGGTCGAAAGTGACGAGCACTCGTTGACGGTGGGGCCCAACGGGCCGATCCTGCTGCAGGACAACTACCTCATCGAGCAGATGGCGCAGTTCAACCGGGAGCGGATCCCGGAACGCCAGCCGCACGCCAAGGGTAACGGTGCGTTCGGCGAGTTCGTCGTCACCAACGACGTCAGCGCCTACACGAAGGCCTCCCTGTTCCAGCCGGGCACTCGCACCGAGATGATGATCCGGTTCTCCACGGTCGCCGGTGAGCGCGGCAGCCCGGACACCTGGCGTGATCCGCGTGGTTTCTCCGCGAAGTTCTACACCAGTGACGGCAACTACGACATGGTCGGCAACAACACGCCGGTGTTCTTCGTCCGCGATCCGATGAAGTTCCAGCACTTCATCCGCTCGCAGAAGCGGCGCGCGGACACCAACTCGCGCGACAAGGACATGCAGTGGGACTTCTGGACGCTGTCCCCCGAGTCGGCGCACCAGGTCACCTGGCTCATGGGCGACCGGGGGATCCCGAAGACCTGGCGACACATGAACGGCTACTCCAGCCACACCTACATGTGGATCAACGCGCGGGACGAGAAGTTCTGGGTCAAGTACCACTTCAAGACCGACCAGGGCATCGACTTCCTCACCCAGGAGGAGGCCGATCACCTGGCAGGCGCGGACAGCGATTACCACCAGCGGGACCTGTTCCAGTCGATCGAGAGTGGGAACTATCCCAGCTGGACGCTGTACATGCAGATCATGCCGTTCGCGGAAGCCGAGACCTACCGCTTCAATCCGTTCGACCTGACCAAGGTCTGGCCCCACGGTGATTATCCGCTCATCGAGGTGGGGCGGATGACGCTCACCCGGAATCCGGTTGATCACCACACCGAGATCGAGCAGGCCGCCTTCGAGCCGAACAATCTCGTCCCGGGGATCGGTCCGAGCCCGGACAAGATGCTGCTGGCCCGGCTGTTCTCCTACGCCGACGCCCACCGGGCGCGGCTGGGAGCCAACTACAAGCAGATCCCGGTCAACTCGGCCGAGGTGCCCGTCCACAGCTATAGCAAGGACGGCAGCATGCGGGTCAACAAGATCTCGGACCCGGTGTACGCACCGAACTCCTACGGGGGCCCCGAAGCGGACACGGATCGGTTCGGCGGGTACTCCGGTTGGCACACCAGCGGGGACATGGTGCACGAGCCTTACACCCCGCGTCGGGACGACGACGACTTCGGCCAGGCGGGCACGCTGGTGCGCGAGGTCATGGACGACGCCGCGCGGGAGCGGTTGGTCAACAACGTCTCGGGGCACCTGCTCGACGGCGTCACCGAGCCGATCCTGCAGCGCGCCTTCGAGTACTGGCGCAACATCGACGAGGACATCGGCAAGCGCATCGAGCGGGCGGTCCGTAACCACAGCGGCTGACCGTTCGATACCACGCCGCGTCTCGTCCCCGGGGTGCCCCGGTCGGGGCACCCCGGGTGGTGCGCGGCCGTGCCCGCTGCTGTACGTACCCGGCGATTTCGCGGGAAATCGCCGGGCACGGCGGGGTGGTTCGACTCTACGGTGTAATCACGGGTGTAGTGGACCACGAGAGCTTGCCGCACCGGGGAGGAGTTCGCGCGGCGGGCGTCACTCCCCCGAGAGCACCCCGGCGTAGCGCAGCAGGTCGACGATGCCGAACTCGCTGCCCACACCACCGATCGTGGGTTCCCAGCGCGGGAAGACCGACAGGTACGAGCTCGGATCCGCCTGCAGCAGGCCGACCAGGGTCTCGGCGACTATGCGACCGCCGACAGGCCCGAGCTGCCTTCCCCCGCGCAGTACCTCGGCCTCCTTCAGCAGGTAGTACCAGAGGTAGATCGGCCCCTCGCTCTCCAGTTCCTCGTCGCTGAGCGGGATCTCGCCGATCTTGCGGGCGACATCCTGCCCGGAGGGGAGCTGTTGGGTCTCGCTGCGCAGCAGGTTGCGCACCACGAGCGAGCGCAGCTGGGACGGCAACGCGCCGTCGACCGCGCCCGGAACGGCACGGATGGGCAGGTCCAACAGCCGTGTGTTGATCGCGGCCTCGAACCGCTTGGCCTGTGTGGCGCGCAGTTCCTCGTCCGCCTGGAAGAAGTAGCGCCAGTCCACCGTGTCCTCCGGCGCCACCGGTCCGCCGTTCAGATCCGTTCTGGGCACGCTGGACGTCTCCGGATCCTCCGGAAAGATCGGTGCGAAGAAGGAGTCGTTGACCCGGTAGTGCGAGCGGATGGTGGCGTGCCCGAACCGGAAACCGGCCACCGCGAATTCCACCGGGATGAACGGGTCGCCGCTCGGGTCGAAGAACCGCAGCCCGTTCTCGGCTATGTCGTTCATCAGGTCCTCGCCGACCACCAGCGGGAGGAACTGATTGCGCACGATCCACTGGAAGTGCCAGCGCACCAGCTGTTGCGCGGTGGCGAGCAGATCGTCGTAGTAATTGCTCAACGTCAGCAGTTCGGCGGTCGACCGGCCTTCCTCCGGCGGTTCGGGTGTGTTGGGAAAAACCTGACCGAAGACATCGGTGATCTCACCGGCTCGTAGTTCGTCCACGATCCGGTTGTGGAACTTCGCGAATGCCAGGTGCAGTTGCGACAGGATCAGGTTCTCGTCGTTGCGCGGATCGCCGATCAACGCCACGCCCTCCGGAGTCCGGGCGTGATCGTGACCCCCCTCGGCGATCGCGAGCTTGGTCTGCTGTGACTCACCGTTGTAGAGAAATTCGTCCACGACCGGACCGCCCCCGTACAGATGGTCCAGGTCCAGGCGCGGTGAGCGGAAACTGCGCAGAGCATCGGGATCGATCCGCTGTTCCAGGCTGCTGGTCGGATCGAACGTGATGTTGTGGTCGATGAACTGACCGAGAAAGGTGAACCCCGAGTCGAGGGCCGGGTTCTGTTGTTCGTCGGTCGTGGTTCCGGAGTCCATTTTCCCGCCGGGTAGACCGAACTCCTCGGCCAGTGCCTGCCCGGCGGATCTTCTTGGTTCGATCGTCGGAAACATTCTGCCGAATCTGCCGGTAACCGCGCCGGTTCGTGCGGCCGACTGCCCCCGGTTCCGCGATCCGTGTACCGTCATGAACAAACTCCCGCTCTGATTTTCATGCGGCGAACATCGCAAAAGGATCGAATGCCTCTCTCCCCCCAGGAACAGGCCTTCGTTCGTTCCCGATGTGCCTGTGAACGCCTCCTCGCGAATCCGTTCACGAAGAGATTCTTCTCGCCGGAAAGATCCGGTTTTCCATCGGATCCGCGATTGAGAGTAGTGGATTTCATCCGAGAGTGACAATCAATTACTCGGTTATTCACTCGAATGGAGCAAGATGTTTGTTCGGTCGGACGATGCGTACTCGGACTTGTGGTGTAGAAGTGCTCCCGCGGGCCTGCGGTAGACCGATAGGGGGGCGTGCCGGTGGGTTGCGCCGCTCGCCTCGTTCCAGGGTGAGTGGGCCTCGCTTCAGGGTGAGTGGGCCTCGTTTCAGGGTGAGTGGATGGTGCTCGGGTTCGACGAGTCCTCGGCGTGTTTCGGCGTCGTGTGCGTGGTCGCGCTCGCGAGGACCGGGCTCTCGGGGGTGGGGGAAGGGGGTCGCGTGAAGTTCGGACGGTGAAACCCGCTTTCGCGGTGCGAACCCTTCGGGTGTCCGGCCACGATTTTTTCGGCAAGGCGGTGGAGCTGACCGAGAGGCCGATTCACCTGGTGAGAATGCCTCCGCTCCGCATTCGGGATCCTTGTTCTAGTTTTCCTGTGCTTTTGGCCACATCGCTTCGGGTTGTCCGTGGCGCGGAGTCGTCTAGCTTGGTTCCCGAAGCACGCGGTGAAACGAACCGAGAAAGCGAATCAATTGCGACGGCGGTGTCGCTGATCCGGATGGCCCTTTTTGGTGGTCCGGTTCGGTTGGGAATGTGGCGTGCCGTCCCCTCCGGTGGCACCGACGTCCGAGGAGATCAAGATGACCGCTGACACGTCCGAGCGACAGGGCGGGAACGAATCCGTCAGTTCCGTCGAGCTGGAGAACCAGGTTTTCGGCGACAATCCGACCGAGGTTCGCGACACTGATCACTACACTCGCGAGTACGTCGGTGGGATGGTCGAGAAATGGGACGAGTTGATCGACTGGAAGAAGCGTTCCGAAAGTGAGGGAAACTTCTTCGTCGACCAGCTCAAATCCCGTGGCGTACGTACCGTACTGGACGCGGCCACCGGTACCGGCTTCCACTCGGTGCGGTTGCTCGAGGAGGGCTTCGACACCGTCAGCGCGGACGGCAGTCCGCAGATGCTCGCCAAAGCGTTTCGGAACGGCATGGACTACGGTGGCCACGTGCTCCGGGTGGTCAACGCGGACTGGCGCTGGCTCAATCGCGACGTGCACGGCGAGTTCGACGCCATCATCTGTCTGGGCAACTCGTTCACCCATCTGTTCGACGAGCACGATCGGCGCAAGACCCTCGCCGAGTTCTACGCGATGCTCAAGCACGACGGAGTGCTGATCATCGATCAGCGAAACTACGATGCGGTGCTGGACAACGGATCCGGTTCGAACAAAACCTATTACTACTGCGGTGAGCAGGTCTCGGCGAAACCGGATCACGTCGACGAGGGGCTGGCCCGCTACAAGTACACTTTTCCGGACGAAAGTGAATACTTCCTCAACATGTATCCGCTCCGGAAGGATTACCTGCGAGGCCTGATGCGCGATGTCGGGTTCCAGCGGATCGATACCTTCGGTGATTTCCAGGAGACCCACGGCGACGACGAGCCCGACTACTTCATCCACGTAGCGGAGAAGTCCTACCGGGAGTTCGCCGAGCTGAACGACGGCTGACGGGCGACCGGATTCGGCCCGACGAATCCGGCTCTCCCCGGGAGCGTGGCACCGGGGCGTCTCCGAAGCGATGACGAGTCGTTCCGGAGACACCCCCGCCCCTCAGGCCCGAGTGGGAGAACGCATGTCCGCTTCGATGCGGTCGGCAGTGGTGCGGAGGCGTGGCACGATCCCGTTACGAACCTCTTCCTCCGACGAGCTGTTGGAGTGCAGCGAGACGTTGACCGCGGCGAGCACATCCCCTTCCGGCCCGCGTAGCGGTACGGCGACACCGCGCAGTCCGGTTTCGAGTTCGTCGTCGCAGATCACGTATCCCTGCCCTCGTATCGAGGCCAGTTCGGTACGTAGGTTCTCCCGCTTGGTGACCGTTCGGGCCGTTACGGGTTTCAGGTGCATTCCGCCGAGCCGGGCCTCCAGTACTTCCGGAGGCAGGCCCGCCAGCAGAACCTTGCCCATCGAGGTCGCGTGCGCCGGAAATCTCGTGCCGACCGGGATCTCCGCCGAGAGCCACCTGGGGCTGGCGATCTGTGCGATGTAGCGGATCTCGTGGCCCTCGAGCAGCGCCATGGAACTCATCTCCTGCAGCTCGTCGGTCAACCGCCGCAGATGCGGTTCCGCTGTGCGAGGCAGTGATCGGTTCGACAGGTATGCGTATCCGAACTCGAGTACCCGGGACGTCAGGGCGAAGTGTCGCTCGTCGTGGCGCACATAGCCCAGGTCGACGAGAGTCAGCAACAGTCGTCGTGCTCCCGCGCGGTCCAGCCCCGCGGAGTTGGCGATCTCGGTCAGTGTCAGCTCGGGGTGTTCCGGTGTGAACGCGCGCAGCACCGACATCGCCCGCTCTACCGCCCTGATGAAGTGCTCGCCCCGTTCCTCCGTCATCCTCACCTCGTCCGTGTCCGGTACTCGATCCGCTATTCTACGAGGTCATTCGGGGTGTTGTTCCGCTCAGGGCAGCGGGGCATCGCGCTCCGTGATCCTTCGAGCGCGTTCCTCGCTCCACGGCCGGGGCCCGCGGCGGTCGCCTGTTCGTGCGGTTCCCGTTCGTTTCAACGGGAACGTGTCACCGTTCGCAACAGTCCGGGCGCGAGTCGCGAGAGCAGCAGTCCCGCCCTCGCCTCCGGCGTGATCGGTGCGACGGCTCGGTCGTGGCGTACCGCCCGCAGGATCTCCGCGGCGGCGGCCTCGGGGCTGAAGGCGCGACGACGGTAGAGGCGGCCCGCCCGTTCCCGCTTGCGCCGTTGCTGTTCGGGTGAGCTGCCCACGAAGGTCGTCGTGTCGGTTATCGCCGAGCTGACCACGCCAGGGCACACCGCGGTGACCCCGATGCCGTGCGCGGCCAGCTCGCCCCGCAGTCGTTCGGAGAGAGCGAGTACGGCGGCCTTGGAGCTCGCATAGGCAGGCAGCCCCGGCACCGGCAGATAGGCCGCCGCGGAGGCCACGTTGACGATCCGGCCCCCTTCGCCGCGCTCGATCAGCTGTTCGGCGAACGCCCGGCAACCGTGGATCACGCCCCACAGGTTCACGTCCAGCACCCGTTGCCAGTCGGCCTCCGTGGTGTCCATGAAGGAACCGGACATGCCGATTCCGGCGTTGTTGATCACTATGTCCGCTGTGCCGTGCTCCTTCCGCACCAGTTCGGCCAGTTCCCGCACCGAGGATCCCCTGGCCACGTCCACGCCGTAGCCCGCGGCCACGGCACCCTGCTCGCGCAGTCGTGCCGCGGTCAGCCGCGCCGCTGATTCGTCCACATCGGCCGCCACGATCTCGGCGCCCGCCGTGGCGAAGGCGTGAGCGGTGGCACGGCCTATCCCGCTTCCCGCCCCGGTGATCACGACGAGTCGATCCGCGAAACTCCGCCGAGCAGCACCGGTTCGGGCCCTGCGCAGTTCCCGGGACTGCTCCCCGCCCTCCAGGTACTCGACGAATTCCTCGGTGGCGTGGGCGATCCGGTCCGGGGCGCTGCGCGGCAGCCAGTGTCCGCCCCGCGGGTGCCGCACCCGCAGGTCCTCGACCCAGCTGTCGATCTCGGTCTGCATGGGGGTTCCGACGAAGGAATCACCCGTGGGGGCGAGTACCTGCACCGGTACCGAGGTGGGACGCGGGTTCGGTGCGCGGAACCGTCGTCGGGTGTTCCTGCGGTACAGCGCGAGCCCGGCCACCCCGTCGCCGGTTCGTGCCGTGATGTGCCGGGCGCTGGGATCCAGCAGCCGTATCACCCGCCGCATGATGCCGGTGCGCCAGGCCAGCTCGGGTATCGCGGGCAGCTGGAAGAAACCGATGTAGCCGGAGTGCGCGAGTTGGCTCACGAGGTCGCGGAGCCCTCGTGGGGTGGGACGGCGCAGTTTGCTCCGCATCCACTCACCCGCGTGGTCGAGGGAGGGGCCGGAGATCGTGGTGAAGGATCGGATTCGTTCCCGTAGCCGCGGGTCGGTGACGGCCTGCCACGCCTGGATCGATCCCCAGTCGTGTGCCAGCAGGTGCACGGGTCGTTCGGGACTGACCGCGTCCATTACTCGTTCCAGGTCGGTGGCGAGCCGCTCGATGTCGTAGGCGTCGTTTCGGCGGGGCCTGTCGGATTCGCCCGCGCCCCGTACGTCGTAGGTGACCACGTGATATCGCTCGGCGAGCCGGGTGACCACTTTGTCCCAGACATGCCGGTCGTCGGGGTACCCGTGTACGCACACGATGCACGGACGCGCACGGTCGCCGTGCTCGCGCACCGCGAGTCGAATGCCGTCGCTGGTGTGTACTCGCGGACTCGCCGTCATGATCACGTCCTCGCCGGGCTTCCCGAAGTCGTCGACCCGCTCGGGGCGGGCAGTCGACCGGGCCGGAAGTCATCGCTTCCGACCGACCGACGAAGTAACTGTTACCACGAGTAACAGGAGGTTGTCGAACGCCGGAAGCTCCTGAGGATCCGCCGCGACCCACCGACTCACTTGCCGAGCCCCCGGCGAATCGTTCCGCTCCGAGGTGCCACTTCGCCTGGGCCGGTTACGGCCGCCAGTACTTTTCGGCGTATTCCCTCGCACTCCGCCCACGCGGCAGGCCCCGCTCTCGTTAATCCTGGGCAGGTGGGGGAAGGAGCGTATTGGCGGTTCGGGTGATCGTGTCCAGCGCGGTGGTGATGGCCGGACGGTCCCGGCTGCCGAGCCTGTTGGTCGCGAGAATGCGGCGTGCCGGTGCGGGCTCACCGCGCAGCGGGATGCGGGTGACGGGCCAGTCCTGGTGCAGCCTGGCGAGCCTGGGAACGAGGATGATGCCGAAGTCGTTGGCCACCAGTGCCGTGCCGGTCTCCCACTCGTCGGCGTAGTGCGCGATGTCCGGGGTGAACCCGGCTGCCATGCAGGCGGTGCGCACCAGGTGATGGTAGGTGCTGCCCGGCCGTCCCAGTATCCACGACTCGTCGGCCGCGTCGGCGAGCGTGACCGCCCGACGGTCGGTCAGGTGGTGGTGCTCGGGGACGACCAGGTCGAGCGGATCGTCGAGCAACGGATGCTGGTCGAAGCGGGTGTCCGAAGCGGGTGGCGTGTCGTCGGTGGCGATCAGCAGTGCCAGGTCGGCATCACCCGCCAGCAGCAGATCGAAGCAGCGGGCCGGTTCGGCCTCGATGACCCGGACCCTCAGGTGCGGGTAGTGGTCCCGCAGCGCGGCGGCCGCCGGGGGAAGCAGGTGAGTCGCCGCGGTGGAGAAGCCGCACACCGTGAACGAGCCCTCGGGTTCGTCGGTGGCGGCGGCCAGCTCCGCCCGGGCGCGCTCGGCCTGCGCCGAGAGCACCTCGGCGTGGCGCAGCACGGTCGTGGCGGCGGCGGTCAACCGGATGCCGCGTCCCGACTGGGTGATCAGCTCGACTCCGAGCTCGGCGGCCAGCTGCCGCAACTGATGGGACACGGCCGAGGGCGTGTAGTGCAACGCCTGAGCGGCGGCGGTGACCGTGCCGTGGTGGGCCACCAACTGCAGCACCCGCAACTTCGGATCAATCATGTAATCATTTTGCACGGTCGTATGCGAAAACGTTTGCTTCTCTGCAGCAGTTTTCGTGCACAGACTGGTGGCGTGCTGCTCCGGAGATTTTTCGACGAAGATGGTTCCGCTCCTCGGCTCACCACGGGCAGGCTTGCCACCGGGCGCGCCCACGAGGTACGTACCGCGGTCTACCTGCTGGTCGTGCTCACCGCGGGGGCCTATCTGCCCAGCCCGTTGTACCCCGACTACCAGCAGGCCTTCGGATTCGGTGATCTCACGATGACGTCGGTCTACGCCACCTTCGCGCTCGTCAGCGCGCCCGCCCTGCTGCTGTTCGGCCCTGCCTCGGACGCGCTGGGCCCCCGGACGGTGTTGCGAGCGGGCGTGCTTGCCGCCGCGCTCGGTTCGTGCTGCTTCGCGCTCGCCTCCGGTCCGATCTGGCTATTGGTGGGACGGGCCGCGCAGGGAACAGCACTGGGAGCCGTGACCGGGGCAACCAGCGCGCTGCTCGTCGAACGAGCCGCGAGCAGGCACAGGTTACGCGCGTCCACATTGGCCAGCATGGGTTTCGTGGCGGGGACGGCCGCCGGGCCGCTGGTCGCCGGAGTGCTGGCCCAGTACGCACCCGCGCCCCGGCTCTCGCCCTATCTGGTGCATCTGCTGCTGCTGGCGGTCGGGTGGTGCCTGGTCTCGGCGTTGCCCGCCCCCACGTCCCGGGCGAGTCGCTGGCGCCCGACACGCCCGCGGATTCCGGTGGGGATACGCGCCTCGTTCACCACGGCCGCCGCGTCCGGCTTCCTGGCCTGGACCGGTGCGGGGCTCTTCCTGGCGGTCGTGCCGGTCGTGCTCGGTCGCCGGGCGGGGATCGAGAACCCGGCGATCACGGGCGCGCTGCTCTGCGCTGTGCTCACCTGCTCGGTGCTGATCCAACCGCTGGTGACCCGGTTCGGCCCTCGCCTGGCGCAGCTGCTCGGGCACGGCGCGTTGCTGAGCGGGCTTGTGCTGCTGGCCCTGAGCGGCGGTGGTTCGCTGTCGGTGACCGCGATCGCGGCGGTGGCCACCGGAGTCGGGCACGGCCTCACCTACAGCGGCGCCGGTGCCACCATCGACGCGGTCGCCCCCCAACGGCAGCGCGCGGCGGTCACCTCCGCGCTCTACATCGCCTTCTACGCCGGTGCCGGGCTACCCGCCGTCGCGGTGGGAATGCTGACCCGTTGGCATTCCATGGCCACGGCCGTGTCCTGGCTGGGTGCCCTCGCCGCTTCGTTCGTGCCGCTCGTCGTGACCGCGCTGCTGCTGTCCGATCGTCACCGGCGGGTAGCGCGCACCGAGTTCCAGGGGCGAGACACCGCCACGTACCAGCCGTTCCGCGAGTCCCCTCGTTTCGGCCGACGCAAGGTTCCCGGGCACCGGGATCGGCTCGAACCAGCCGACTCCGGACCCGCTCGCTCGGAATCCGACTCCGCTCGCTCGGAATCCGACTCCGCTCGCTCGGAATCCGACTCCGGTCGGTCGGAACTCGACTCCGGCGCTGCGGGGCCCGAGCTCAGCCGATCGGGATGAGCCACCGCGATACCGGCCCGTGTCTCCCGGCCGTACCGGGTGCGAGCGGGGTCAGTCGCGGGCCTCTCGAATCCGTCGCAGCAGCTCCGAGATACGTTCGGTGGCTTCCGCCTGGTCGCCTTCGGACAGCGCCGAACCCATCCCGACCGCGACCGCTCCGTTCGCTATCCAGTCGGGAGCCCGGTCCACCGAGACACCGCCGGTGGGAACCAGCGGGGCCTGCGGCAGCGCCGCCAGCACGTCCCGCATGCTCTCCGGAGTCCATCTGCTTGCCGGGAACAGTTTGATCGCGTCGGCCCCCGCCTCCAGGGCCCGTACCAGCTCGCTCGGGGTGTCGACACCGGGCAGCACCGCCGCTCCGTAGCGGTGGCCGGTGGAGATCACCTCCTCGTGCAGCGACGGTGAGACCAGGAACCGCGCCCCGGCGTCCACGGCGAGCCGCGCGGAGGTGGCGTCCAGCACGGTTCCCGCTCCCAACAGCGCGTTCGGGTACTCGTCGCGGAGCTCGCGCAGCACCGTCGTGGCGCCCGGCGTGGTAAGCGAGATCTCCAGCACCTCCAGGCCCGCGTTCAGGCAGTCCGCGGCGCGTTGCCGTGCCGATTGCGAGTCGGCGGCCCGGACGATACCCACCACCCCGTGTTCGGCGATGGTGCTTGCTGTCTGCCAGCGGTACATTTTGCTCCTCTGCGCTCGTATTACGTCAGCTCGGTTTCTCAGGGTGGTTGCGTGGCGGAACCTCTCGCACGGCGGTGCGAGCTGCGAAGGGGGTTCGGCTTGGGCCGGTGGTTGGGATCGCGGGTGGTTGGGATTCGGAACTGGGCGTGGGTCCAGTGTCGAAGCGGGGCGGGAATTTCGCGAGAAATCGACGCCGCCTGGGCAGTACCGCCGCGCCGGCCCGGCGATTTCGTGGGAAATCGCCGCCCGCCTTCGCCGTGCCGAGCCCGAAACGCGGTCGAACGAGGTCAGCGCGCGGTCACCTGCTCGTCACCCACGGCCAGGTCCCGCAACCGTGCGTCGGGGAGACCGTCCATGTCCCCCGGAATCTGCACCACGCTGCCCGCCACGGTGGCCGCCTCGGACAGCGCCTCGGGCACCGGGATGCCCCGCAGGTGTGCGGACAGGAACCCCGCGTTGAACGCGTCCCCCGCCCCCACCGGATCAACCGCGGGAACCTCAGCCGCCCGCTGGAACCACTCCCGCTCACCGTCGGTGGCCCAGGCGCCGCGCGAGCCCAGCTTGAGCACCACCAGCCGGGCACCCCGTTCGAGCAGCCAACCGGCGGTGGCGCGTTCGCCGCTGCACCCGCTGATTTCCTCGGCCTCGTCCAGCCCGGTCAGGACCAGGTCGGCGTGTTCGGCGAGTGGACGCAGCAACTCGACCCACCGCTCGATCCCGGCGAGTTTGCGTCGGATGTTGGGATCCAGACTCACCGGCACCCCGGCCTCTCGCGCCGCTCGTACCGCCCGTTCGGTGGCCGCTCTCGCGTCCTCGGACAGCGCGGCGGTGATGCCGGTCAGGTGCAGCAGCCCGGCCCCACCGATCCACTCCTCGTCCACGTCCCCCTCGTGCAGTGCGCTTCCCGCCGAACCGCTCCGGTAGTAGCAGACCTCGATGGGGCGGTGCGCGTGCGCGTCGCGCACCAGCAGGCCGGTGGGCAGCGACTCGTCCACCACCGCCCGGGAGACGTCGACTCCTTCGCCGCGCAGGGTACGCAGCGCGGAACGGCCGAACGGATCGTCACCGACCCGCCCGAACCACCCCACGCGGTGACCGAGACGGGCCAGCCCCACCGCGGTGTTCGACTCCGCTCCGGCGATCGAACGCCGAAACCCCGTCGCGTGCTCCAGCGGTTGTCCCTGCTGCGCCAGCAGCAGCCCCATCGTCTCGCCGAAGGTGATCACTTCGGGGTTCAAGCGTCCTCCTCGATACGGAACTGGTGCACGCGGTTGCCCCGGACATCGGGCTCGAAGCGGAACAGCGCGCCGGCGTGGGGGTCTTCCCGGTTCTCGATGCCCTGCCGGGAGGTGGTGATGTAGAGGGTGTCCAGCTCGGCCCCGCCGAACGCGCAGGCGGTCACCTGAGGTGTGGGCAGTTCGACCCTGGTGAGCAGCTCGCCCTCCGGGCTGTAGCGGTGCACCGCCCCGCCCTGCCAGAGCGCGACCCACAGGCAGCCCGCGTTGTCCAGCGTCAATCCGTCCGGGGCGCCGAGCTCGTTCGGGATCCGAACCACGGGGCGCCTCTCGTGTAGCTCGCCGGTCCCGGCCTCGACGGCGAACCGGTCGATGCGCCTGGTCGGGGTGTCCACGTAGTACGCGGTCCCACCGTCGGGGGTCCACACCAGACCGTTGGAGATGGTCACCCCGTCCAGCACCCGTTCGGTACTCAGGTCGCCGTGCAACCGCCACAACGCCCCCCGGCCAGGGGATTCGTCGTAGGCCATCGATCCCGCGTAGAACCGGCCGAGGGCATCGCAACCGCCGTCGTTCATGCGCACCGACGGATCGCTCCACAACTCGGGCAGTGACTCCGGTGTCTCGTTGCCGGGCCGCAGCAGGGCGAATCCCCGTTCCAGCGCCAGCACCAGACCGCCACCCGCCACCGGCCGCGCCACGGCGGCGACGGTCCCGACCTTGGTGCGAGCGACGGTGCCGCCCGGAACCATGCTCAGCAGGTCCCCGGCGAGCATGTCCACCCAATGCAGCTGTCCGGTGGCCTCGTTCCAGACCGGCCCCTCGCCGTGTTCGGCGCGGTTCTCGGTCGCCTGTTCGGCCCGATGTACGGCAACGTTCGAATCGCTGTGCAAGCCGAAGAATCCTTTCTTGCCGGGTTCCGCCGAGCCGGACGGTGTCGTCCGGTTCGGAGACTGCCGCTGTTTTCGTTCAGAAATCCGGATCTCGTCGCTCGTTCGCGGTGTCAACCGTCGGTGCCGTGTGGAAAACCGCTCGCAGGTCCCGCTCGGTGGTTCGCAGATGTCTGCGCATCGCCTCGGCCGCCCCACCGGGATCGCGTTGCCGCACGCGGTCGAGTACCTCGCGGTGCTGCTCGGCGGCGTCGATGTGCGAACCACCCAGCTTCCGGTGGCCCCGATAACTGGCGATCATGCTGTCGCGCAGGCTGCCCGCCATCGCCTCGATGAGCAGCCCCAGCATCCGGTTGCCCGAGGCGCGCGCCAGCAGCTCGTGGAACCGCAGGTCGGCATCGTGGTACTCGGCGGCGTCCTCGGCCCGATCCATCGCCCGGATCGCCAGCTCCATCGCGGAGACGTCGCTCGAGCCCGCGTTGTTCGCGGCGAGCGTGCTGGTCTGCACTTCCAGACCGTGTCTGACTTCGAGCAGTTCGAAGGCCGAACCGGGATTCCAGCGCAGCAGGGTGTTGAAGAAGTCCCCGATCTGGTCCCCGCTGGGTGCGGTGACGCGGGGGCGCCTTCCCTTGCGGATCTCCACCAGGCCTCGTGCCTGCAGTGACCGGATCGCCTCGCGCACGGTCAGCCTGCTGACACCCAGCCGGGTCGCCAGCTCGGACTCGGAGGGCAGCAGCTCGCCCACCCCGAACCGTTCGAAGATCAGTTCTTCGAGCTCGGTCGCGGCGTCCCGATTTCCCGGGCGCTCCGGTTCGTCGGTCTCGCTCATCCGTGTCCTCGGGTGGTCGTTGCGCGGCATCAGCCGAGTATCCCCGGCGCTCAGCTCGAAAACGTATCAGATACGTTTTCATCTCGACAGGTGTCATCCGGATCGGATGAGTCGGCGAATAACCAGCTCATACCAATCGAATGGACCGATGATCGGCTCGTGATTGCTCCGGACGCGGTGTTGACGCGGAGTTACCTGTCAGATGAGAATCTCTCGTTCGGTTCGGCGCTCATCCGGGACGGGAACGGCACCCCGGCAGGCGTGAACACCGACCCCCACGAGCGAACCCCCACGGGCGAAGCCCGACAGGCGATACGGAGTGAACATGCGAATCACAGGGCTGGAGACTTTCCCGGTGCCGCCTCGCTGGCTGTTTCTCAGGATCTCCACCGACGAGGGCATCGTCGGCTGGGGCGAACCGGTGGTCGAGGGGCGTGCCCACACCGTCGCGGCGGCCGTCGAGGAGCTGTCCGAGCTGCTGGTGGGGCGCGATCCGCTGGCCGTCGAGGATCACTGGCAGGTGATGACCAAGGGCGGTTTCTACCGTGGTGGTCCGGTGCTTTCCAGCGCCGTGGCCGGTATCGACCAGGCACTCTGGGACATCGCGGGCAAGAGTTACGGCGTTCCCGTCCACCGGTTGCTCGGCGGTCCGGTGCGCGAGCGGGTGCGGGTCTACCAGTGGATCGGTGGTGACGAGCCCTCGGCCGTGGCCGAGGCGGCCGCGGAGCAGGTCGAGGCCGGTTTCACCGCCGTGAAGATGAACGGCAGCGGCAGGCTGCGCCACATCGACACGCCCGCCGAACTCGACGCTGTGGTCAGCCGGGTCGCAGCGGTGCGCGAAGTGCTCGGCGACGAGCGTGACGTGGCGGTGGACTTCCACGGCCGGTTCTCCACCGCGATGAGCCGCCGGGTGCTGCCCCGGTTGGAGCCGCTCTCCCCGCTGTTCGTCGAGGAACCGGTGCTACCGGAGAACACCGCCAAGGTCCGCGACCTCGTCACCTCGACTTCCATTCCCATCGCGCTGGGGGAGCGGTTGTTCTCCCGCTGGGACTTCCGCGATGTGCTGACCTCCGGCATCGCTGTCGCGCAGCCAGACCTCTCACACGCGGGCGGGATCTCGGAGGTGCGCCGAATCGCGGCGATGGCCGAGGCACACGACGTGACGCTGGCGCCGCACTGTCCACTCGGGCCGCTGGCGCTGGCGGCCAGCCTGCAGGTCGCCTTCGCGACCCCGAACTTCCTGATCCAGGAGCAGAGCAGGGGAATCCACTACAATGTGGACTCCGATCTGCTGGACTACCTGGTCGATCCCAGCCCGTTCCGGTTCGACGAGGGACACGTCGCTGCACCGCAGGCACCCGGGCTGGGCATCGAGATCGACGAGGCGAAGGTGCGCGAGGCCGCCGAACGCGGTCATCGTTGGCGTTCGCCGGTCTGGCGTGATTCGGACGGTGCTTTCACCGAGTGGTGAGTGGGGTGGGTCCCCTGCGGGTGGTCGATGGCGGTCGCTCCTCGGTCGTGAGGACTCAACCGTGACCAACCATCGTTGCCGGTGACGCGAACAGTCCCGCCCGGCGTTACCGAGCGGGACCTCACGGCAGCGGTTCAGCCGTCGAGGCGGTCGCTTTTGATCGCGTCGACGAACGAGGTCCACGCGGTGCTGTTCACCGCGAGAGTCCCACTATCGAGGTCCTTGGTGTCACGGACGCCGATCGTGTCGGGAGTGAAGCCGACCTCAACGCAGGCTCCACCGTTTCCGCTGCTACGGCTACTCTTGCGCCACACGGCGTCCGCAAGACCCTCCGGAGTCATCCCTGGCTCCTTCCCGATGTGGTTCGTCAGGGTGAAACTAACTGTTCGAGCAGCGCACGGGTGTCGTCTTCGCTGTGAGCCAGCGTCGCAAGCTGCTCTCTCACCAGGGTATAGCGCTCGATGTCCCGGAGTTTCTGATCACGTGTGAAAGTTCGGACATGGACAAAACGTCCCGAGTGGCGCAGCGACGCTTCGCTGTGCGGTGTTCTATGCTCAGGACTGACCACCGGACGCAGTTACCAGCGCTAGCTGCGTCCGGTACGGTCTCGTCAGTGGCTCCGCTTCACCGTGGTGAGGAACGACTCCCACTGGTCGCCGGTGAACACCAGGGTGCCACCGTCCCGGTTCTTGGTGTCCCGAACGCCGACAGCGTTTACGGCGTTTCCCACCTCGACGCAGTTGCCGGTGTTGCCGCTGTAGCTCGAGGTGTGCCATGTGAAGGGCCGTGCGCTGGTAGTCATCTCAGGCCTCTCGTGTGGGTTAGCTGTATCCGCGCCTCACCTTATCGAGGAGACCGCGTGATTCTTCTTCAGGCAGCGCAGCACTGCGGAGGCGTTGGTAGGCGGTTGCATACGTCTGGATGACTGAGTTCTCTTCAGGGTAGGTAGCTCCTGCCACGTCTTCGACGTAGGCCATTACACCGGTTGAATCCAGGCGCAAGAGCACGAACGCTGCCTTGGCTACGTAGGCCTCGTCGTGATTCGGCGTTGACTTGGGTCGAAACGGGAGAACGTGCAGGCTCACGTTCGGCAGCTCGGAGAGTTCGTTCAAGTGATTGAGCTGATCACGCATGATCGCGTCATTTCCGATGACTCTGTGGAGTGCTGTCTCTTGCAGCACGACGCTGACGTTCGGAGCGTCTTCCTTGGTGAGTATCGCTTTCCGGTTCGTCCTTATCTTGACCTGTTTTTCGAGCTCCTGGGCTGAAGCGAGCGGGTAGCCCGCTCGCAGCAGGACGCGCGCGTAGTCTTCGGTCTGTAGAAGGCCGGTCACGATCTCGCTCTCGTAGATGGAGAGTTCGGTGGCTTCGGACTCCATGACCAGGAATCGGCGGAACCAGTCGGGAACGGAGTCCCGGTAGGTGCCTTTCTTACGTGGTTTCGGTACTGCCGCCAGGCGCAGTGCTTCCGCTGTCTGGGAGTCGTCCGCCCCGTAGCGCTCCAGCAGGGCGCTGACCTCATCGGGCTTGATGGCCTGTTTGCCGTTCTCCATCTTGGAAATCTTGGCCGTGGAGCAGCCCAGGTGCCCAGCAGCGTCGGAAGCGTTCAGGTCCGCGTCCTCCCGAAGCCGTCGCAACAGAATCCCCAACTGGATCAGCACGACCTGTGGATCCTCAGTGGCCATACGAGACGCCTCCTCCGATACGTCATCACCGCAAGCGCCCGCCGAATCGAACGCTCACACTCTATACACGACAGTGCTATGCACTGTGTTGTCAACTCGAAAGTTTCGCGATAGCGTAAGATCTTGATAGAGGGTAATTGCTAAGATACGGAACGTGAAAGATCAGGCGAGAGGGGGTGCGCAGTGAACCAGGGGGGAAGACAGTCGTACGGGCATCGAGACGGCCCTGTCACTGGACATGTCCGACCGGCAGAGAGACCGATTCAGCTGCGTGTCGGTGCTGCTGGAGCGAATTCGCGTAGCGCCAGGTAATTCGAAGGCTGAGTCATCGGTGTTTTGACCACTCGTCCGGTGGCGGTGACCACCGGACGAGTAGCCCTTCCCGCGTCTCGTGCTTGGCGGCCTCGGACGCGGGGGTGGCTCCGTCATCCAGTCACTACTGATGTGGAGCGTTGTTGATGCTATCGCTTTGTGTGAGGCGCGTCGCTACGCGTCTCGGCTCGCCGCACCTCGATCGCCTGCTGGGGGTGGTGTGAGGTGGGGGCGTTGTTTCCGCGTGGCCCGGTGTTTGTGGTGTTGGCGGCGACGGAGTCCGATCACCGGTGTGGCCAGGTGCCTCGGTTGCATGCGATCGGGTGCCATCCGGGTGAGTACACGGCGTCGTGGGTGCTGAGCCTGTGTCACGTCTCTCTGGGGTTGGGTGAGATCACGCCGCTCGGCGAGCCGGAGTCCGATCCGGAGTTGTGTTCGCAGTGCTGCTTCGCGATGTCGGGCTCGGGTCTGCGGGGGCGGGTGGTGCGCCATGCCCGCGCTCGGTGAGCCGTCCGCGCCACCGCCTCGGTTCGTCACCGGTGTTGGGTCGGGCACGATTCATGCGACCGCGTGCTACAAGCGTGAGGCCAGCGCCCGGGCGGGTCGGGGGAAGGTGGCGTGTTTCTGCGGGCAGGCGATCGAGCTGGCCCCATGCCCGCCGGAGCGGATTCTGGGCGGGTGGCATCACTACTGCCGGGTGTGTTTCCAGTACGTGATCGGCGGCAGCGAGTCCCACCCGCCGAGCCCGCGAAACAGCTACGAGCCGTGGTTGTGCGAGTTGGCTCATCTCGACAGCGACAGCCCCACCGAGATGCCGCCGTCGGGGTGGCGCGACGTCCCCTGTCATCAGCAGCGTTATGGCCAGACCGTGGTGCGGCTCAAACCCACCGCCTCCGGTATCGCGCTGCTGGCGCCGGTGCGGGGCGCGGTGTCGCTGTTCACGCTCGCCGAAGCGCGGCAGCTGCGCGAGGCGCTGGATGCGGCCCTGCGGGAACGGGAGGGGTGGTCCTCGTGACGCTGACTCTGCTGCTGGCGCTGCGCCATCTACTCGGGAGAAGCCGCGTTGTCCGGAGAGGCCGTGTCCATAGGAGGGGTCGTGTCCGAGGTGGAAACAATGGCCCTGTTGTTGGCGCTGTTGATCCTGGTGTTGGCCCGGCTGGCCTGGGGACCGAGACGGTGAGCGAACCCACCCACGGGTGGTTCGCCAGTGCCTTCGAGTCCCGCTGGCACGCCTGCCCCGCCAACACACCAGCGGGAAGCGGAGTGCGGGCGTTGTGTGGGCACCTGTCCCGACGCGGCCCTTACCGCGCTCGGGCCAGCAGCGCCCCGCCCAATGAGGACGGCCGGTCGGTCTGCGACGCCTGGCTGCACGCCATCGGCTACCTGCCGCCCCGCCCACCACGGCTATCCCAGCTGCCTCCGGTGTGGATCACCAACGGCAACACCGAACAGCACTGGCCCACCACCGACCCCGACGAGTCCGAAGCACCTGCCGAGGAAACCACCGCTAGCCCGCAGCCAGCGGGGACTCATCACCAGGCTCTCCGCACGGCGGCCTGACCATCCACCCCAGACTCGGGCGTTTGCCGTGACACCCCGACACTCCGGCACGCGCCCGCCTCGGCCCCGCACACCGCCGTGCGGGGCCACCCACACCGTCAATTTCGTGGGAAATTGACACCCCCACCCCGTCAATTTCCCGCGAAATCGCCGCTGCCGGG
>NZ_JBMIHH010000012.1:0-162141 GCF_051225635.1 Actinopolyspora sabaoui
CTCCCTTCTCCGGGCCGGCGCGGCACCACCCCGGCCGGGAGCAGGGGCCGCTCCCACCGCGCACCCGGCCGGGACTCACCCCACCCGGAACGTCCGCGATGTTCCGGTGAAGGCCGTGATCGCACCGGTCACGGCCTTGGCGGCGCCGTGGTGCACGATGCGGTACTCGCCCGCGACGGCCTCCGGCGGGATCGTCCAGGTGACGGTGGCGGTGGAGGCCGCCACCCCGCGACGTGCCCAGTGGAACCGGGTCGACCAGTCACCGTCGTCGGCCACGGTCACCCAGCCGTCGGCCGAGCGGCGCTGCACCAGCAGGTAGCTGCCGTCGCGGTGCAGGTCGTTGTTGGGGTGTGCCGAGACGAACACCACCCGCGCCGTCCCGTCGCGCCGGTAGTGCCCCTCGGGTTGCTCCAGCACCTCGCCGAACTCCCGGCCCACGGGCGGGGAGTCGAACACCACGCCCGGCTGCAGCCGCACCCTGCCCCCTTCGGGGTTGCCAGCGGGGGAGGGGCCCGGTTCGCTCTCCCGACCGGCCGCCATGTCGGCCGCGATCCTGGCGAACTCCTGCTGGTAGGCGGGCAGCGACCATCTCCCGAACATGGTGTGGCCACCCTCGTACGCCTGCTGGTCGTACTCCTCCGGGGTGGTCAGGTAACCGGCGTAGTCGTTGGCGTAGCCCGCGATCACGACATCGGTCGACTCCACACCGAGTTCGGCGGCCACCGTGCGACGCAGCCGCAGCCCGCCGACGATGCTGACCTCCTGCGGAATCCCGACCAGGTACAGCGTTCCGATCCGCACCAGCTGGATCGGCAGTATTCGCGGTACCCACCCCATCGAGCCCACCGGCAACAGGATCTCTTTCGGTGCCTGCCGGTTTCGCAGTCGCGGTGATGCCCGGTACAGCGCCCGACTGATCGTTCCCAGGAACGGGTTGTTGCCCGCCCCTTCCTCGAAGAAGGACGGTCCCGGCCCGTCCTCGGCACCCGCCGCGAACGACGCCCCCAGCGCGGCCGCGCAGGTCCGGTGCCGTTCTCCGTCGCCGGTGAACTCCGGCCCGACCGTCGTATCCGACATGTCCACGTAGGACATTCGGTGGTCGATGCCGCCGTCCACGGCGGTGGTGGCCTCCCGCAGCAGCCGGGCCGCCGCGTCGTACTGTCGATCGCCGATGATCCGGGTGTTGGTGAACTCGTCGTCCGTGGGACCGGTGCCGGGGCGCAGCTCCAGGTTCGGTGACATGTCGGCGGCGTTGGACTGCGCGAACGCGGCGACGAAGCCGGGATCGTCCGCGCGGTAGTCCACGCCCTCGGCCTCGCGTTCCCACCGGTAGGCGGCGTATCCCTTGTTGTCGCCGCTGATGAGCGTGTTGTCCGGGCTGAGGCTGGTGGCGTGGGTGGCGAACCAGTTGATCGCGCCCACGGCTCGCCCGTCGCGTTCGAAGCGCAGCAGTACCGTGGCCGGGTCCGTGGCCTCGGGGAAGTGCTCCCGGTCCGCCGCCGGGTTGCGCTCGAACGCAGCGCGGGAGCGGTTCACGCTGGCGCCGGTCAGCTCGCCGCGTGCGATGTGGAGCTCGCCGGGGGCGAGGTCGGCGTCGGCGCGTTCGATCGATTCGGTGATGCCCGCCACCAGCGCGTCGAAGGTGCCGGGCTGAAAGCCCAGCGTGGTGACGTTGTAGAGGGCGTGGCAGGAGAAGCCGCCCGGTCCGGCGTGGGTGTGGGTGGCCGTCAGCAGCACGTTGTGCTCGCCGTAGCGCGTGCCGTACTCCCGGGTCAGGCGTTCGAGCACGGCGCGGCGCACGGCGCCGAAGATCATCCCCACGTCCACCGTCACCACCGCCACTCTTCGTTCGGGCGCGGTTCGTTCGGCGACGACGAAGGCGCGGGCGCGTTGCCGTTGGTGGATTCCGGTGGTGCGTTGTTCCAGCCGGGCGTAGCCCATCATGCCGTTCTCGGCGGGCTGGCCGGTCACGTCGCCGATGCCTCGGCCGAGCAGGTAACGCTCCCGTTCGGACTCGGTGGCCGCCGCGACTGGCCCCGCCGCGGCGGCAGTCAGCGCCGCGGCCAGGCCGCCCCGTAGCACCGGGCGTCTGCCGAGCGTGTTTCCGCTCTCCATTGCCTACCTCCGCGCCGGGGATGACGTGCGTCACGTTAGCGCGGCGATCACCAGGAAATGAATCTTTCTCGCTTAATGTCCCCCAAAGGGAGGATGTTAAGAAAATCTTTCTCTGTATTTGGAGTTGCGACGGAAAATATTGCTTATTGTTCGCGATTTGAGGTATGAATTCCTCAAGGTGAGGTAGTCACGGCCCCAGGAGGCTGCACATGACCGCACAGCGACTCGCACCGGTCGAGCACGACGCCGCTCCGGAGATGCCTACTCCGAACGTCGTCGACGAACTCCGCTCGCGGGTGACCGGTGATCTACTCGACGTGGTCGTCGATCTCGACTCCGGCGAGGGATGCCGCCTCAGCGACCTGCGGGACGGCACCCGGTATCTCGACATGACGATGTACTTCAGCTCCGCGCCGCTCGGCCACGGTCACCCGGGTCTGCGCACCCCCGAGTTCGAGGCGGCCCTGGTGCGGGCGGGCAGGGTCAAACCGGCCAACCCGGACTTCGCCACGATGGAGCAGGCCCGGTTCGTCGAGACCCTGCGGCGTGTGTTCGGAGATCCCGAGCTGCCGTGGTTGTTCTTCATCGAGGGCGGCGGGCCCGCGGTGGAGAACGCCCTCAAGGTCGCCTTCGACTGGAAGACCAAGCACAACGCACGGCGCGGCGTGCCGATGCGCGGCAGTCGCGCGATGCACCTGCGGTGGGCCTTCCACGGGCGGACCGGTTACACGATGTCGCTGACCAACACCGACCCCAGGAAGGTACGCGACTACCCCGCCTTCGACTGGCCCAGGATCCCGAGCCCCGCCGTGGAACCGGGACCCCGGTGGGACACGGCCGAACTACTACCCGCCGAACGGGAGGCACTGGACGCGGCGGAGGCCGCGCTGACCCGCTACGGCAACGAGATCGCCTGCTTCGTCTACGAGCCGATCCAGGGGGAGGGCGGCGATCGGCACCTTCGCCCTGCCTTCCTGCGCGAGATGCAGCGGCTGTGCCGGGAGCACCACGTGCTCACCGTCGCGGACGAAGTGCAGAGCGGTGGAGGCATCACCGGCCACCCCTGGGCACACCAGGCCCTGGGCCTCGAACCCGATCTGGTGGCCTTCGGCAAGCGGCTACAGGTGTGCGGCGTCATGGGCGGCAGGCGAGTGAACGACATCGAGGACCACGCCTTCCGCGAGCCCAGCAGGATCAGCTCCACCTGGGGCGGTTCCCTGGTGGACATGGTGCGCGCCACCAGGATCCTCGAAGTGATCGAGTCGGAGAACCTGCTGGATCACGCGGCGCGGATGGGAGAGCTGCTGCTCTCCGAGCTGCGTGAGCTGGCCGCGGAGTACCCGAACCTGGTCACCGCTCCCCGAGGTCGTGGTCTGATGGCCGCACTGGACTTCCCGGACGGCACGGTGCGGGACCGGGCGACGGCCCTGGCCAGGCAACGTCATCACACCGTCTTCCTGCCCTCCGGGCCGCGTTCGTTGCGCTGGCGGCCCGCGTTGTCGGTGCGCCCGGACGAGCTCACCGACGCCGTGGCGGCGCTGCGAGCGACACTGCGGGAGCTCTCCTCGGAGTGAACGTCCACAGCGGAACCCGTTCGTGGCGGAGGCTCAGATCCAACCCTCCTCCCACGCCCGGCGAGCCGCTTCGTGCCTGGTCTCGGCACCCAGCTTGCTCATCGCGGCCGACAGGTAGTTGCGGACCGTTCCAGGGGCCAGGTGCACCCGCTCGGCGATGGTGTTGACCGAGGCACCGTGCTGGGTGTGCCGCAGCAACTCGATCTCGCGCTCACCGAGTGGGCAGTCCCCCTCGGTGAGCGCGCTGGCCGCGATCTCGGAGTCGACGTAGCGCCCGCCGTTGTGGACGTCGCGGAGAATGGCGGCGAGTTTGGTAGCCGGTGTCGTCTTCGGCACGAAGCCGCGCACGCCCGCGCTCAGTGCGCGCTTGAGCACCCCTGGCCTGGCGTGCCTGGTAACCAGCACCACCCGGGTCGTCGTGGCTCGCGTGATCTCGGCCGTTACCTCGACACCGTCCAGTTCGGGCATCTCCAGATCCAGCACGGCCACGTCCGGGCGCTCGCGCGAGACGGCTTCGAGCGCCTCGGTTCCGTTGCTGACCTGCGCGAGGACCTCGATGTCGCTTTCCAGCCCGAGCAGTGCCGCCATGGCGCCACGGATCAGGTCCTCGTCGTCGGCCAGCACGACGCCGATCATGTCTCATTGCCTCCCGGGCTCCGGTGCGTGACCGGCCAGTTCGAACCATTCGCCACGTCGTTCGGCCGTGAGGCTGCCGTGCATCGGATCGAAGCGATCCCGCAGTCCGGCGATACCCGACCCGGCGTCGTGGTTCGTTCCGTCCCCGGCCCCATCGTTGCACAGTGTCACCGATATGCCGTCGGTGTCGTCGATACGCAACTCGCACCGCCGGGCGCCACTGTGCCGGAGGATGTTGGTGGTGCCCTCCCGGACCATGGCGGCGAACAGCGGCTGCAGCGGCGGCGGCACCGAAGCGCTGCTGCCCTCGACGGTCGTCTCGATACTCGCCGCTCGCAGGATCCGCACCGCGTTGTTCAGCTCGGTGGGCAGGTCGCTGCGCCGGTAACCGTGCACCACCTCGCGGGTCTCCCGCAGCGCCCTACGGGCCGTCTCGGCGATCTCGGCCGCCTGATCGCGCGCGGCGGTAGCATCGCTGTCGATCATGCGCTCGGTCAGTTCGCCCTTCAGTGCGATCACCTGCAGGTGATGCCCCTGAACGTCGTGCAGTTCGCTGGCGAACCTGAGCCGTTCCCGCGCCACGGCCAGTTCCGCTTCCGTACCCCGAGCCCGGTCCAGTTCGCACACCACGTCCCAGATCCAGCCCTGCACCAGCAGCATGAACACCGTCATCGCCACCAGGAACGTCGCGTAACCGGCCGCGACCGGGACGAACTCCTCGTTGCCCGTCACGACCACGCTCGCGCTCGCCACCCCGGCCGTCAGCACCGTACAGCCGCAGCCCATCCACCAGCGGCGTTCACGCCGTGAACCCGCCACGATCGCCGCGGCGAACAGGGCCGGCAGCAGCGCGAACACCAGGAAGGCCGGGATCTCCCGCGTGGTCACGTAGCCCAGCACGATCAGCGACGCGGTGAAGTCCAGGGCGATCCGAACGGGCTCCGGAACGCCGGCGCCCATCCCGCGCATGATCATTCCGCACGCCCGGGTTCCCTCCACCGCGATGACCAGCACCACCGCCAACAGCACCGCCAGTTCGACGTTGTTGTAGAGACCCGCCGCCCGGCCGTGCGCCAGATTGACCACCGCGAGCAGACAGTAGATCGGGGCGGTCGGCATCACCATCCACCAGGTGTAGCGGTGCACCCGGCGTACCCGTGCGGCGCTGTTCTCGGAAGCACTGGAGTTCACTCCGGCAGCATCCCCGATCCGGGCCGAGCCACACACACCGCGGGGGCGATTCCATCGCGGTTGTCACTCGCCTCGATGACGGATGTCATCACCTCGGCGACCCCGGTCACGAACACCGGTGATCGCTGTTCCTACCGCTTCCGCACCCGGGGCAGCAGGCTCGTGGACATGTTCGAAGAAGTCGTCAATGTCGACCGGGTGCGCTGCTCCTACGGTTCCTTCGAGGCCGTGCGCGGCGTGCGGTTCGACATCCGCGCCGGTGAGCTGTTCGCGTTGCTCGGCACCAACGGTGCGGGCAAGACCACACTGCTGGAAACCGTCGAAGGGCTCCGCCCGGCCACGGACGGCCGAGTGAGGGTGTTCGGCAAGGATCCGTGGCAGCAACGGTCCGAGGTGCGCCCCCGCACCGGGATCATGCTGCAGCAGAGCGGATTCGCCGGGGAACTCACCGTGCTGGAGACGGTTCGCCTGTGGCGGGCCATGGTTCCGAACGCGAAGGACCCGAGTGCCGCCCTGGAAACGGTCGGGCTGCGGCACCGCGAGCGAGTGCGCGTCAAGCTGCTCTCCGGTGGTGAACGCCGTCGGCTGGATCTGGCGCTGGCCACACTGGCCCGTCCCGAACTGCTGTTCCTCGACGAACCCACCACCGGGCTCGATCCGGAGTCGCGGCGGGCCAGTTGGGAACTGGTCGCAGGGCTGCTGGCCGAGGGAACCACCGTGCTGCTGACCACCCACTACCTGGAGGAGGCCGAACGGCTGGCCCACCGGCTGGCGATCATGCACCGCGGTGGGATCGCCCTGTCCGGAACGCTGTCAGAGGTGCTGGCCGCGGAGAGCGCCCGCATCCGGTTCTCCGTATCCGCACGAGCTCCCGGGCTTCCGGAACTGGCCGGCGAGGTGGAGCGGGACGGCACGGGTCGGGTGGACATCCGCACCGAGTCGTTGCAGCCCGACCTGCACCGGGTGCTCGACTGGTCGCGGGAACACGGGATCCACCTGAGTGGCCTGCGCGCCAGGCAGGCCTCGCTGGAGGACGTCTTCCACGCGGTCCGCGAGAGCGACGGTCGGCCCGGTCGGGGAACACAACAGGAGGTGAAGTTCCGATGAGTACACCACTGCGGACATCCCCGGGGACGCCGCGTACCGCCGTACCGGCGCTGCTGCGTGCCGAACTCAACCTGTTGCTGCGCAACCGCACGGTGGTGGTGACGGCCACGCTGCTGCCCGTGCTGCTGGGGCTGCTGCTGACCAGGACCTCCGGGCCCTCGACGGCGGTGCCCGCGCTGGCGATGCAGGTCCTGACGATCCTCGGGTTCACCGTGTATTTGACCGTGACCACGACGCTGACCAGCAGGCGCCAGGAGCACTACCTCAAGCGACTCTGCTGTGCCGCACCCTCCCCGGCGACCGTGCTCCACTCGCTGGTGCTCGTACCCGCGCTGCTTGCCGTGGCGCAGCTCGCGGTGGTGCTCGCGATCGGACTGCGACTGCTCGCCCCGCTGCGGGTGGAGGTGCTGTTCCTGCTGTTGGCGGTGCTGGCGGGCACGATCTGCTGCGCCCTCGTGGGGGTGGCCACCACCGGTTACACCTCGAGCGCCGAACACGCCCAGATCACGACACTGCCGTTCCTGCTGTTGTTGTTCGGTGGTGGCGCGGGTTCGGCCATGGCGAGCCAGGCCGCGCAGCCGCTGCGCTTCACCCCCGGCGGGGCCGTCACCGATCTGGTGCGGTGTGCCGTGGACCCGGGTGACGGTGTGTTCATCGCGGCGCTGACTGATCTGGGGGTGCTGGCCGCGTGGACAATGCTGGCCCTGCTGGTGGCGCGGCGCACCTTCCGGTGGGAGCCGCGTAGTTGATCGCACTCGCGGCCGGGCCGCTCAACGCCACGAGGGGAGCCAGAGCTCGGCAGCCCAGCGGGCCTCGGTGATCGGGAAACCGTTCAGAATCGGCCACAGCCACACGAAGTTGGCCACCACCAGCCCGACGTAAAGCGCGATCACCAGCAAACCGGTCTTGCGGCGTTCGGCGCTCGCGTTCGAACGCCCCATGATCTCGCCGAGCACCAGCACGATCCCCAACACCAGGAACGGTGCCAGCGGTGTGGCGTAGAAGTAGTACATCTGCCTGTCGAGGTTGACGAACCAGGGCAGGTAACCGGCGCAGTAGCCGACCAGCACCGCGGCGTAGCGCCAGTCCAGCCGCCCGACGGCACGCCACACCGCCCAACCGGCGACCGGCAGCGCCAACCACCACAGCGCCGGGGTCCCCAGCAGCATCGTGGCCTGCACGCAGTTGTCCTGGCCGCAGCCGGGCATCCCGGACTCGTAGTAGTAGAGCATCGGCCGCATGCCCATCGGCCAGGCCCACGGCTTCGACTCCCACGGGTGCGGATCGTCGCCGGTGACCAGGTGAGTGTGGAACTCCAGCACGTTGAAGTGGTAGTACAGCAGCGACCGCGCCATGTCGGGCAGGAAGCCGAAGCCGACGTCCTCGGCGATGGCCGCCGCGTGTCGGTCGGTGGCAGTCTCGCTCGCGTACCAGGCGGCCCAGGTGGCGAAGTAGACCACCAACGGCAGCACGAACAGCGAGGCGAACGCGGGCAGGGCGTCCCGCAGCAACGCGCCGCGCCAGGGGCGGGCCACCCCCGCACTCCGCCGGGCCAGCGCGTCCCAGACCAGGCTGAGCAGGCTCAGGGCCAGCACGAAGTAGATGCCGCTCCACTTCACACCGCACGCCAGCCCCAACAGCACGCCCGCGCCGAACCGCCACCAGCGGAATCCCAGCCTGGGGCCCAGTTCCGAGTCCCCGATCCGCTGTTCGGTGACGACCAGGGCCAGGCGGGCGCGCATTCGGTCGCGATCCACCAGCAGACAGGCGAACGCGGCGAGCACCAGTACGGCGTGGAAGATGTCCAGCATGCCCACGCGCGCCTGCACGTGGCTGAGCCCGTCGCAGATCAGCAGGATTCCCGCCAGCGCGCCCAGCATGGTGGAACGGGTCATGCGGCGTGTGATGCGCACCAGCAGCAGCACCATCAACGTGCCCGCGACCGCGGCGCTGAACCGCCAGCCCAGCGGGGTGTAGCCGAACAGCCACTCGCCGACCGCTATCAGGTGTTTGCCCATCGGCGGATGGGCCACCAGCTCGTAGCCGGGATTGTCCTCGAAACCACCGTTGCGCAGCATCTGCCACGCCTGCGGAACGTAGTGCTTCTCGTCGAAGACGGGGGTGCCCTCGTCGGTCGCCTGCCCCAGTCGCCAGAAACGGATCACACCCGCCAACAGCGTGACCACCAGGGTCACGATCCATCCGCGCAGGCGATCCGTCGGTTCCCTCGGCCACAACAGTTTCGCCCGGTCGTGTTCGCCGGGGTACCGGACCGGCGGTGTTTCGCCGTCGCGAACGGCTTCGTCACGGGCGCTGCTGCCACCGGAGCTCGGCACGAGGACGTTCACACTGAAATCGTATGGTGGTTCTCGTGACTGGCGAATCCGGATCGGGCACATTGTTGCTGGCGGCTACTCCACTCGGCGACGCGCGCGACGCGTCCCCCAGGCTGACCGAGGCGTTGGCCACGGCCGACGTCGTCGCCGCCGAGGACACCAGGCGGGTCCGTGCGCTGGCCGGTTCGCTGCGAGTGGCTCCCACCGGGCGGGTGCTGAGCTATTACGACGCGGTGGAGGAGAGCAGGCAGCCCACGCTGCTGGAGGCGCTGCGCGGTGGTTCCACCGTGTTGTTGGTCACGGACGCGGGGATGCCCAGTGTCTCCGACCCCGGTTACCGCCTGGTGGCGGCGTGTGCCTCCGAGGGCCTGCCCGTGACCTGTCTGCCCGGCCCCAGCGCGGTGACCACCGCCTTGGCGCTGTCCGGGCTTCCCAGCGATCGGTTCTGCTTCGAGGGATTTCCGCCGCGCAAGTCCGGGCCGCGCAGACGCTGGCTGGCCGGACTGGTGGCCGAACAGCGCACCGCCGTGTTCTTCGAGGCGCCGCATCGCATAGCCGACACGCTCGACGACGCGGTGACCGTGCTCGGCTCGCGGCGACGTGCCGCGGTGTGCCGGGAGCTGACCAAGACCTACGAACAGGTTCGTCGTGGTGGACTGGGCGAACTCGCCGAGTGGGCACGGGACGGCGTGCGCGGCGAGATCACCGTGGTGCTGGCCGGGGCCGAAACCGCCGCGCCGGAGGACCCCGCCGAACTCGTGGCCCAGGTCGAGCAGCGTGCGGCCACCGGGATGCGGCTCAAGGACGCGGTCGCCGAGATAGCCGAGATGGGCGGGGTGCGCAAGAAGGACCTCTACGACGCGGTGCTGGCGGCCCGCGGCTGACACTATCCCGTCGAGGGCGAGCAGCGAACTCCGACGGACTTGCCGATACCGTGGCGGTCATGGATGTGCGGGTCATCGATCACCCACTGACACAGGCGCGACTGTCCACCATGCGTGACGCGCGGACCGACAACGCGGCCTTCCGCGCCGCGCTGCAGGAACTCACCCTGATGCTGCTCTACGAGGCGATCAGGGATGCCGAGGTGGCCGAGGAGTCCATCCACACCCCCGTGGCCCGCACCACCGGGTACCGACTGGCGAACCCGCCGCTGCTGGTGCCGGTGCTGCGAGCCGGGCTCGGTATGGCCGACCAGGCCCACCGGCTGATCCCGGAGGCACAGATGGGATTCGTCGGACTGGCCAGGGACGAGGAGACTCTGCGCCCCACGCCCTACATGGAGTCGTTGCCGGACGATCTCTCGCGGCGTCCGGTGATCGTGCTCGATCCGATGCTTGCCACCGGCGGGTCGATGGTCCACACGATCGGACTGCTGCACCAGCGAGGCGCGAGTGACGTCACCGCGATCTGCACGCTGGCGGCCCCGGAAGGGATCGATCGGTTGTCCGAGTCGGGGCTTCCGGTTCGCGTGGTCACGGCGAGTGTGGACGAACGACTCAACGAGTCCGGGTTCATCGTCCCCGGCCTGGGAGATGCCGGAGACCGCGAGTACGGACCTCGATAGCAGGACTTCGCTGCCTCGGTTTTCTTGGCTGGTTCCGTGGTGAAACCTCTCGCACGGCTGTGCCGGCCGCGGGAGCGGTAGGAGTGCGGCTTGTGAGGGTGGTGGGGTTCGGCCTGTGTCGAAGTGGCGCGGCGATTTCGTGGGAAATTGACGCCCACCCGTGCCGCACAGCCCTGTCTTCCCGGCAATTTCTTGGGAAATTGACGCCGAGCAGGGGCACCGCTCCACCGCCACCGGCTGTGGAAGTATCGGTCCAGTGTGGAATCGAGGATCGTTCTCACTGGTGAGGGATATTCGCGGCTTCACGGGGCCAAATTCGGGCCTGCGGCCGAACGGGTGAAAGATTGGTCCATACCTTGACCAATCCTGGTCTAGACCACACGGTGTTGGTCATCCCGTACCGACCCACCGGGAGTGATCGATGTCTCTGAGTTCACATTCGGCGTGGCGATTATCAGCCCTGGCCGCCGGAGCCGCGATGTTCACGGGACTGCTGGCCGCACCGGCCACTGCCACCAGCGCTGACGGTTCCACCGAGCAGGGCGCGGATCGCGCGGCCACGGCCACCGAGACGACCGCCCAAAGTGGATCCCGCAAGGTCGGCTACTTCACACAGTGGTCGATCTACGACCGACAGTTCTACATCAACGATCTGGTCACCTCGGGCACCGCCGAGAAACTGACCCACATCAACTACGCGTTCGGAAACCTGGACTCCTCCGGGCAGTGCTTCACCGGGAACCAGGCAGGTGAGTCCGACGCGTGGGCCGACTACCAGAAGCGATTCTCCGCGGCCAACTCCGTCGACGGCGTCGCCGACACCTGGGACCAGCCGTTGGCGGGCAACCTCAACCAGCTGGCCGAGCTCAAGGAGATGTATCCCCACCTCAAGGTCTACATCTCGCTGGGTGGCTGGTCGTGGTCGGACAACTTCCACACCGCCGCCGCGACACAGCAGTCCCGCGCGCAGCACGTGAAGTCCTGCATCGACATGTGGCTGCGGGGCAACCTACCGAAGCTCGGTGGTTCGCCGCAGGGCGGTGAGGGCGTCGCCGCGGGCATCTTCGACGGCGTCGACATCGACTGGGAGTGGCCCGCCTCCGAGGGCGGCCCCGGCACCGTCGTGGATCCGGCCGACAAACAGAACTACACCGCCCTGCTGCGGGAGTGGCGCAGCCAGCTCGACGGCCTGGAGGCAGAAACCGGCGAGAGCTACGATCTGACCGCGTTCCTGCCCGCCTCGCCGGAGAAGATCGACGCGGGCTTCGAGGTGAACAAGATCTTCGACTCGCTGAGCTTCGCCACCGTGCAGGGCTACGACCTGCACGGCGCCTATGAAGAGACCACCAACCACCAGTCCGCGCTGTACAGCCCGGCCGGTGACCCCTCGGCCGAGAAGTTCAGCGTCGACAAGGCGATCGACACCTACCTGGCCCGAGGGGCTCCGGCGAACGAGCTGGTGCTCGGAGTCCCGTTCTACGGCCGAGGATGGACCGGGGTGCCGAATCAGAACAACGGCCTGTTCCAGACCTCCACCGGCCCCGCACCCGCCACTTACGAAGCGGGCTACGAGGACTACAAGGTGCTCAAGGACAAGGTCGGCCAGTACACGCTCCACCGCGACGAGCAGGCGGGCTTCGCCTGGTTGTACGACGGCAACACGTTCTGGACCTTCGACGATCCCGTGGAGATCGCAAGGAAGATGGACTACGTCAACAGCAACGCCCTGGGCGGCGCCATGATCTGGTCGCTGGACGGCGACACCGCCGACGGTGAGCTGATGACCGCCATCGACGAGAACCTGAACTGATTTCTTCCCAAGCATGGGCCACGTGGCGGGCCCATGGTCCGCCCCGGCGATCCCCGTCGCCGGGGCGGATTTCCGCGGGTTCCTGCCGGAAAATGTGTTGGCTCGATTCGCCTGGCGGTGCGGGTGGCGGAACCTCTCGCACGGCTCTCGCTGCGGATCCGGCGACATCGGGTAGGTACTACCCAACGTCTCCGGCGTCCTCGCGAGAGCCGCACGGGAGAACTCGCGGCGGTGCATGCCGCGAGGGCGGTGGAAGTTCGGCCCGCGTCGAAGCGGGGCGGCGATTTCGTGGGAAGTTGACGCCGGCTTGGGGCCGCACCGCCGTCACTGCCGCCACCGCCGCACTGGAGCGGCGAGCGGCGTTGACTACCGGCTGTGAGCGCGTGTCCGGCCGATCAGGCCGTCCGAACATCGCTAACCCGACGTACGCACGTTGTTGACGTGCGGTTCGCACTGCCGGTGGGGGTCTTTTCCGGGAACGCATGGCAAGCTGTGCGTGTGGTATCACGACATAACGCTGTCCGAGGCGCTCTGCTGGCCGCGACGGTGGGCGGGACCGTGTATCGCAGCCTGCGCACCCTTCGGAAGGCGCGAGCCATTCTCCCGTTGGAGCGGCAACCGGCGAGTACCGTCCTGCCGCCAACCGTGACCGTGGTGGTTCCCGCTCGTAACGAGGAGGACGTGCTGGACAACTGTCTGCGCGGCATCCGCGAGCAGACCTACGGCTCCGCACGGGGCCAGAACGACGAGGCACCGGCCCTTCGGGTTGTGGTGGTCGACGACGGCTCCACCGACGGTACCAGCGAGATCGCCGCCCGCCACGCGGCCGAGGACCCCCGAGTGCGGGTCGTACGCAGCGAGGGACCGCCTGCGGGGTGGACCGGCAAGGTGCACGCGATGCACGTCGGTGTCGAAGCCGCAGGCGAGCCCGAAGCGGGCGAGTGGCTGATGTTCGTCGACGCCGACACCGTGCTCGCCCCCGAACTGCTGGCGAAGCTGTTGTCGACCGCGGAACACGCGGACGCCGATCTGGTTTCCACACCGGGTGGTCCGCCCGAGAATCACTCGGCGAGCTGGCCGATACTCATGCCCGCCGGGCTGCAGATGATCGGCGAGAACGCCGATCCGGTCGGCAAGGGAAGCAAGGCGTTCGCCATCGGCCACTGCATTCTGCTGCGCCGCTCGCACTACGAGAAGATCGGCGGCTGGGCCGCACTGTCCGGACGTCGCAACGAGGACATCGCCATCGCCACCACCGTTCGCGATCACGGCGGGGTCACCAGGGTGGTCGAGGGGCTCTCGTACGCGACCACCAGCGGTATGGATCCCTTCCGGCAGGGGTGGGACTCCTTCCGCAAGAGCTTCGTGGCGGGCACCAACGGTTCGCTTCCGCTGCTGCTCGGCATCGGGCTCGGTCAGATCTCGCTGTCACTGGCCTCCCCTGGGATCCTCGCGGCGGGGGTGCGTGCCCGGAATCCGGCGTTGATAGCCCTCGGCTCGCTCGGCTGGGCCGCGCAGAGCGCGACGCACGCGCGTACCGCGCGGGTCATGCACGCGGGACCCTGGTTGGCACCGGCCGCGCCGTTCACCAACGCCGTCTTCGGCGGCATCATGCTGCACGGGGCCCTCGAGGTGGCGCGGGGAGTGACCAGCTGGAAGGGGCGAGCCGCGAAGTTCTGAGCCGTCGATTTCACGCGAAATCCACAGGGCGCTCGTTCCGTTCCGGAACGGGCGAAAAGGTAACTCAGCCCATCAGGTTCGCCGCCACGGTGGCGCCGAGTTCCCAGCACGCGTCCAAGCCCGTCGAGTCGGGTTGTCCGGTCAGGTCGACCGGTTCGGCGACCTGCTGCCATCCCAGGCCGGTGGTGATCGAACGAGCGGCTCGTAGGGCACCTTCGGTGCCCTCGTTGCCGTGGACGTAGATCCCGAACGGCCTGCCGCCGGTGGAGTCCAGACACGGGTAGTAGATCTGGTCGAAGAAGTGCTTGAGCGCGCCGGACATGTAGCCGAGGTTGGCCGGGGTTCCCAGCAGGTACCCGTCGGCCGCGAGTACGTCGGCGGCCGTGGCGGACAGTGCGGCCCTGCGCACCACCTCGACGTCTTCGATCTCGTCGGTGCTCGCCCCCTCGACGACCTTCTCGAACATCGCCTGCATCCCCGGTGAAGGAGTGTGGTGCACGATCAGCAGTCGGGCCATGCCGTCAGTCTAGGAGTCCGGTGTCTACCCGGGGGCGAGGCGGCTGGGGCGGGGTTCCGCTGAACCGGATACGCCGGTACTCACCGAGCGCCCCGCTCCTCGAATGCTTTTCCTCCGGTCCGTTCGCACGGCGTGGTGGCAGCCCATCCTCGGAGACTGCGAGGCATCACCGGAGACTTCGAGCGGGGAGCTCGCCGGTTTCGCGACCACGGCACCGCTGTCTTTGCCATGATCGGAAACCGTGGCACGTTCCCAGCGAACCCCGGAAGTTCCCCGGGTGCTCAGCAACAGGGCGATCACGATCGGAGCCGTCGTGGTCGTCGGGATCACGCTGCTCTCGACGACCCTGCTGGTGGTGGTGTTGCGGAACGCGCCGCCCAAGGTGATCCTGGAAGCCGTACGCACCTCGGCGAGTATCGGGGTGGGCACGGGCGGAGCCGCGGCTCTCTGGCTGGCGGCTCGTCGGCAGCGCAGCACCGAGGTCAGCATTCTGCGGCGGGACCACGACGCCACCGAGACCCGGGTGACCGAACTCTATGGCAGAGCCGCCGAGCAACTCAGCGCCGACAAAGCACCCGTGCGGCTGGCCGGGATCTTCGCCCTGGAACGGCTGGGGCAGACCTACCCGACGCACCGGCAGACGATCGTCGACCTCATCTGCGCCTACCTCCGTATGCCGCCGGACACATCCGAGGGGCAGCAGCACTCCGATCACGGCGGTCCGCAGGAGTTCGAGGTTCGGCAGGCCGCCCAGCAGGTGCTGGTGACCCATCTGCGTCCGGCGGAGGACCCGACCGAGGACTCCCGGTTCTGGCCGGACATCGCGCTGAACCTCTCCGGTGCCGTGCTGCACACCTTCACCTTCTCCCGGTGCCGCGTGCGTTCCGCCACCTTCGCCGATGCCAGTTTCCACGGTCCGGCCGTGTTCCGGGGGACGTTGTTCGAGCAGCACGCCGATTTCCGGGGAGTGCGATTCAGTGGCCTCGGGGATTTCCGGCGCGTCGGATTCGAGGGGGAGGGGGTCACCTTCCGCGGTGCCTCCTTCGAGGGTGAAGTGGATTTCGGTACCCACACCACGGCCGTGCTCTCCGGCGCGATGACCCGGCTCGACAACGGCACACGGCGCAAATGGCCCGAGGACTGGGCAGAGCGCCCCTCGTCCGAGCGAACCGGCTGGGCCGAGCTGGTGGCACGAAGAGGTTGAGCGACTCCTGTGACGGCGATTCGATTGGTCCGATCGGGGAACCGAACACCTCTCCGCCGCGTCCCATCGGTGATGGCCCCGCAGGGTACGTGGCCATAGGTTCGATACCGCTCGGATCGAAGAGAGTGATCGGCAGGGGAGTGAAGAAGGATGTCCTATCCGGATAGATCCGAACTGATGGTGCGTTTCCCGGAACACGTTCCGGAGCGAGTGGCGTGCGGGCATCCCGGTGCCGTCGCGGTCGGACGGTCGGAAGGCGTGGCTTGGGGGTCACGTGACGCGGCTTGGTGGTCGCGTGGGACCGTCACGGCGGTCGCGGCTAACCACGGCGAGCACGACATTCGCACGGAACCATCCGTTCGCGTGCGTCCTGACCGGTACGTGAGCCTTCCGGCGGACATCCCCGCACGGCTTGGTGGTCGCGCGGCCCCGCCATAGGTGACCCGATCCCGGTTCCCGCGCACGATTCGGGAGAGTTGCCGACTCTTCCTGCCGAGGGGACGAGCCTCGATCCCCGCACGGCGTTTCCCCGGATCTCAGGGTTCGAGCAGCGAACGGACTTCCGAGGTGAGTGTGGCCAGCAGTTCCCGCGCGCCTTCCCGCGCGGCTGTCAGCCCCGCCGTCTCGTCCGCACCGACCACCGGGGCCACCACCTGTAGGTAGCACTTGAGCTTGGGTTCCGTCCCGGAAGGACGGATCACCACCCGCTTGCCGACACCGTCCCGTGTCGAGCCCCGCAGGATCAACACGTCCGATTCGGGTAGCAGGTCCCGTGGCTCCACCCTTGTTCCCGCCAGCTCGCCCGGCGGGTGTTCCCGCAGCCGTCGCATCGTCGCCGCGATCGCGGCGGGCTCCGTCATCCGCACCGACAGTTGCCCGGTTTCGTGTACTCCGTGTTCGATCTCCAGCTCGGCCAGCCGTCCCGGCAGGGTCGTGCCGGCACGTGCCAGCGTGGCCGCGAGATCGCAGGCCACCACCGCCGTGGCTATGCCGTCCTTGTCCCGCACGTGATCCGGGTCGACACAGTGCCCGAGCGCTTCCTCGTAGGCGTATATCAGCCCGCCGCCGCTGCCGTCGCCCGCGCGCATCAGCCACTTGAAGCCGGTCAGCGTCTCGTCGTAACGCGCCCCGTGCGCCTGTGCCACCGACTCCAGCATGGACGAGGAGACGATCGTGGTCGCCACCAGCGGATCCGGGCGGTTTCTCCAGTCGATGGTGGCCAGTATGTGGTCACCGAGCAGCACTCCGGTCTCGTCGCCCCGCAGCATCCGCCACCCGCCCTCCGAGGTGGGAACGCCCAGTGCGCACCTGTCCGCGTCCGGATCCAGCGCCACGGCGAGGTCCGCCTCGATGTCACGGGCCAGTTCGAGTACCGCGTCGGTGGCGCCCGGCTCCTCCGGATTGGGGAACTCCACGGTCGGGAAGTCGGGGTCGGGCTCCCGCTGCGCCACGACGAAGTGCGTGTCGGTGAAACCGGCATCCCGCAACGCCCGTTCCAGCGGTGCGGCCCCCACACCGTGCAGCGCCGTCGCCGCCACCCGCAGTCCCCCGGCGTCCTCCCCGGCTAGCTCGGCCACTCGTTCGAGGTATTCGGGCAGCGCACGCTCGTAGTGATGCCAGCCGCGCTCCCCAGGCACGGTCTCGGCGGCCCCCACCTCCGATATCGCCTGTTCGATCTCGGCGTCGTGCGGTGCGACCAGTGGCTCACCACCAGCCAGGTAGACCTTGTAGCCGTTGTCGGTGGGCGGGTTGTGCGAGGCGGTCAGCTGTACTCCCGCGACGGCTTCCAGCGCCCGGGCCGCCCGGGCCAGCACCGGGGTGGGTAGCGGTTCCGGCAGTACCCGCACGTCGAAACCCGCCGCGCACAGCACGTCGGCCGCGTCCACCGCGAACTGTCGGGAACCGTGCCTGGCGTCGTGGCCGACGACCACGGTGCCGCCTACCTCCCGCTCGGCGAGCCATGCCGCCAGACCGGCGGTCGTGCGGATCACCACGGCGCGGTTCATCCCGTTCGGCCCGGCTCGCAGCGGCGCCCGAATTCCGGCCGTTCCGAAGGTGGGCGGACCCGCCACGCGGTCCGCCAGTTCGGCCGCGGCGTCCGCGTTCCCGGCCTCCGCGCGCCGCGTCAGTTCGGTCAGCTCCGCCCGATCGGCCTCGTCTACCTCGCCCGCCAGCCACTCCCGCGCGGTTTCCCGATCTCGTTGTTCCCGGGACATCACGATCACCTCCGGCGACGTGCGCCGATCGAGCCGGAGAGCACGCTCAAGCGCGCTCGGCCAGCGAGCGCAACAGCTTGCCCATCCTGCCCGCCGCTGCCCTACCGGCCTCCAGCACTTCCTGGTGGTTCAGCGGTTCCCCGGTCATGCCCGCCGCGAGGTTGGTGACCAGCGACAGCCCGAAAACCTCGGCGCCTCCGGCGCGGGCGGCGATCGCTTCCTGCACTGTGGACATACCCACTAGCTCGGCACCCAGGGTGCGCAGCATCCGGATCTCGGCGGGCGTCTCGAAGTGCGGTCCCGGCATGCACGCGTAGACCCCTTCGGCCAGCGAGGGATCGATCGAGGTCGCGATCTCGCGCAGCCGCGTCGCGTACAGGTCGGTGAGGTCGACGAACCTGGCCCCCACCAGTGGGGAACGGGCCGTCATGTTCAGGTGGTCGCTGATGAGCACCGGCTGTCCCACGCTCATGTCCTCGCGCAGACCGCCCGCGGCGTTGGTCAGCACCACCGTGCGGCAGCCCGCCGCCACGGCGGTCCGCACCCCGTGGACGACCTTTTCCACCCCACGGCCCTCGTAGAGATGTGTTCTGCCGAGCAGCACCAGAACCCGTTTGTTCCCGATCCGCACCGAGCGGACCTTGCCGGTGTGTCCTACCGCCGCCGGGGCGTCGAAACCGGGGAGTTCGGACATCTCAAGTTCGCTGTCGGGCGAGCCCAGCTCCTCGGCCGCGGGCTGCCACCCCGAACCGAGTACGACCGCCAGGTCGTGCCCGGCGACTCCGGTCAGCTCGGCAAGGGTGGCCGCCGCGTTGCTCGCCACGGCCGCGGGATCGGGCGACTCCGATGTGGTGGAAGACGTCACAATCGGTCAGCCTAACCAACGAACCCGTCACGAGTCTCCCGCCCGTGCCGGAGGTAGCTCGGGGTGCTCGGCCCACGCGGGCCGAGCGATCAACTTTCGTTGCGGGTGCTGCGAGTCGGGCTGTTCGATGAGGGTTCAGTTCCGGGTCTCGAACCGGTTCGCGGTTCGTTGCAGCAGCTGTTCCGCTTCTCGGATCGATTCGGAAGTGGTCACTCGCACGATCCACAGATCACCGTCGATCCGCATCACCCGAGCCGCCACGTGCCGCAGCAGTGGATCCCGCTCCGCCGAGCTCTCCTGGTACGAGTTGATGATCACGTTGTAGCGTAGCCGCAGCTCTCTCGTTCCGGGTGACGAGTTGCCCGGGGTGTAGCTCCTGGACCGCATCTCGAAGGTGTTGTTCGCGCCGCGCTGTCTCTCCTTGAGGGCGGTTATGTAGCCCTTCGTGGTGTAGCCGCGCTCGTAGTAGCGCCCGAACCGCTGCACCGCCAGCTCCGTCTTTCCGCCGGGGGAGACGAAACGAGCGGTCAGGCTTCGGGTTGGTGTCTCACTGGTGTATTCCTGATAGCGGGTCCAACCTCTGGGTACGGGCATGGAGTAGTAGCCGCCGCCACCGTCGTTGGGATGTCCGAGCGTTCCGCTGTTCGCCGCCAGCTCCACGAGCTCCTTCCCTCGGAGCGTCTGGGGTCCCGGGTCCTCGTAGTGGGGGATCACCTGTTCCCCCGCGAGTATCCGGGTTCCCACGAATGATGCTCCCGCCGCCGGGACGAACAGCAGTATCGCCGCCAGCGTCAACAGCAACACACCCAGTGGTGAGCGACTTCTCCGCTGTGGTGGCGGCTCGCTGGGGGTGAACGGCAGTGGTCCCGGATCAGCGGCCAGCGGAGCCGAGCCCGGCTCGTTCGGTGGGCCGTCCGATGAGGCGAGACCGCCGGAGAGCCCGCTGCCGTGCCGTGGAGCACTGTCGGAGGTTTCCCGTGTGCCCCAGCCGGAGCCCGATACCGGTTCCGCGGGCCACGAGGACTCGGACTGGCCGCCCCCTCCTGAATCGGAACTCTCCGGCAGCGGCGTCCGCACCGTCGCCGACTCCTCGGGGACGAGTCCCGCGAACGGCTCCGTTCCGGGGTCCGGCAACAGCGGTTGCACCAGACCGCGCACCTCGCGCAGCGACATGCGTCGTCGCGGCTCCTTGACCAGCAGGGCGGTGATGACCTCACCGATCGGGCCGGGTCTGGCGGTGCTGGGTACAGGACCGTTGACCACCGAGTTGATGGTGGAGACCGGATTGTCGTCGGTGTCGTACGGCGGCACGCCCTCCGCGGCCGCGAACAGGGCCGCCCCCAGCCCCCAGAGGTCGGCCGCCGCGGTGACGGTCTCACCGGCCGCCACCTCCGGAGCGATGAACGCCGGAGTGCCCAGCATGATCCCGGTGCGGGTGAGCGTGGGTTCGGCCACGTTGCGGGAGATGCCGAAGTCGCTGAGTTTGATCCGCCCGTCCGCGGCCAGCAGGATGTTGCCCGGCTTCACGTCCCGGTGCACCACACCGGCCTGGTGCGCGGTCTCCAACGCGGAGGCGACCGAGTCGATCACGACGGCGAGTTGGCTGTCGTCGAGCGGGCCGTGGTCGGCGATGATGCTCGCCAGGCTGTGCGAGGGCACCAGCTCCATCACCACGAACGGTTCATCGCCCTCGCGGGCGACGTCGTAGAGGGTGACCACGTTGGGATGGACCACCACCGCCGTGGCGCGTGCCTCTCGCAGCGTGCGTTCGCGGATCTCCGCGGCTTCGGCTTCCGGGATGCCCGGTGGTAGCCGCACGGCCTTGATGGCGACCGGCCTGCGCAGCAGTTCGTCCATGCCGGACCAAACCGAGCCCATCGCGCCGCCGCCGATCCTGGCGCGCATTCGGTACCGGTCGGCGATCAGTCGACCGATACTGCTTTCTTCCGGTTCCTCCTTGGGCACGCCCCGATTGTCCAACAGTCCGCCACAACCGCTCCACACGGTGTTGGGGCGAGTTCACCGGCGTGGTCGGGTGAAGCGGTCCGGTGCCGCTGTGCCGGACGACTCGCGGGAGTGAGCGTACAAGGCCGCCGAAATACCCCTGGCCGTGTTCCCGGCGTGTTACGCACAGTGAAGTTTCCCACGTGATCGGCTTTTCCGAAAACCGCTCGCGCGGCCGGTTCGTCGCCGTAACCGGCGGAAACGTTCCGGTGGGACGCGAAACACCCTGGTCCGCGAGCCGGAACGATCGGGTGTTTCGGGCGATCGTGGGCTAAGTTTGACGGTGATCGGGCCATCGTGGCTGGTCCGGACAGCACAGACGCGGTGTCGCTCGGGGTTCGTAACCGGCCCGCCACCACGGCGGCAAGCGGCGGCGGAAGCACCGGTGCACGGCTCGTGTCGCGGTGCCGACGGCCCGTAACGCCACGGTAGATCCGAAACGCCACGGCAGGGGAGGGATTCGTGCTCGCGCTGGTGATCTCGCACCTGCTGGTGGCGCTCCTGCTGCCTCCGGTCGCGATGCGCCGCGCCCGCGCCGCCTACCTCGTGGCCGCGCTGCCGCCGGCCGCGGCGCTGTGCTGGGCGCTGGCGCAGTCGGAGGCGGTGCTGGCCGGTGACCAGCCCGTCGCCCGGGTGACCTGGTCGGCAACGCTGGGGCTGGAGTTCGTGTTCCGGCTGGACACCCTGGCGCTGGTGATGACACTGCTGGTGTCGGGGATCGGCGTGCTCGTCCTGCTGTACTCCAGGTGGTACTTCGAGACTCCGAGCGGCGACGCGAAACGTTCCGCCCCGCTGCTGCTGGCCTTCGCGGGGGCCATGCTCGGACTGGTCCTGGCCGATCACCTGCTCACCCTCTACATCTTCTGGGAACTGACCACGATCTGCTCGTTCCTGCTCGTCGGCCAGTCCGGGGTGAGCAGGGAATCCCGCAGGGCATCACTGCAGGCACTGCTGGTGACGACGCTGGGCGGTCTGGTGATGCTGCTGGGATTCATCGTGCTCGGCGAGGCGAGCGGCACCTACCGGATCTCGGAACTGGCGGCCGAACCACCCACCGGCTCAGCGGCCGCCATCGCCACCGGGCTGATCCTGGTGGGGGCCTTCACCAAGTCGGCACAGGTCCCGTTCCACAACTGGCTGCCCGCCGCGATGGTCGCGCCCACCCCGATCAGCGCCTATCTGCACGCCGCCTCCATGGTCAAAGCGGGAGTCTTCCTGGTCGGAAGGCTCACGCCGGTATTGTCCGAAGTGTCCTATCTGCCCATGGTGACCGCGGTCTTCGGGTTGGTCACCATGTTCGTCGGCGGTTGGCGTGCGCTACGGGAGTACGACCTCAAGCTGCTGCTGGCCTACGGCACGGTCAGCCAGCTGGGCTTCCTGATGGTGCTGGCGGGTTCGGGGAGCTACACCGGAGAGCTGGCACTGGCGGGCATGCTGCTGGCCCACGGCGCCTTCAAGGCCACGCTGTTCCTGGTCATCGGTATCGTCGATCACCAGACCGGCACCAGAGACATCCGCGAACTCTCCGGGGTCGGTCGCCGTCTTCCCTGGCTGGCCACGGTGGCGGTGCTGGCCGCCATGTCCATGGCCGGGGTGCCTCCGATGATCGGCTTCGTGGCCAAGGAAGCCGCGTTCGAGGCCTATCTCGGCGGCGGGCCCGCCCTCGTGGTCGAGGCCGGGCTCGTACTGGGCTCCGTGCTCACGGTTGCCTACACCGCCAGGCTGCTGGTCGGCGGTTTCGCCTCCAAACGCGGCACGATGCCCACCGAGGTTCCCCCCACACCCCTCGGGATGCTGCTCCCACCCGCCATCACCGCGCTGCTGTGCCTGGCGCTCGGAGTCGGCTACCCGCTGACCGACGAACTCGCCGCCACCTACGCCGAACGGGCGGTGGGCAGCTCCGGTGAGTACCACCTGGGGCTCTGGCACGGCTTCAACCTCCCGCTGGTGTTCTCCCTCGTCACACTGCTCGGTGGCCTGGCGCTGGCCGCTCGCAACCCCGAGCTGAACCGGCTGCGTGACCGGTTGCCGAGCCCGTTCGACGCCCAGCGCGGCTACGAACGCGTCATGGGCACGCTGGAACGGCTCGCCGTCGGGGTCACCGGTCGGTTGCAGGTCGGTTCGCTACCCACCTACCTCGGGATCATCCTGCTCACGGTGCTGGTCGTTCCCGGCTCGGTGCTGTTGATCAGGTCCACCCCGATCGAACAACTGCGCTGGTGGGACAACGTGCTGCAACTGCCGCTGGCGCTGGTCATCCTGATCGCCGCGGCGGGCGTGGTCCGCGCGACCCGACGGATCACGGCGGTGCTGCTAGTGGGAGTGATCGGCTACGCCATCGGTGGGATGTTCATCGTCGGCGGTGGCCCGGACCTCGCACTGACCCAGTTCCTGGTGGAGACGCTGACGCTGATCGCGTTCGTGCTGGTGCTGCGCCGGTTGCCCGCCCGGTTCACCCAGACGCCGTCCTCGCGGCGGGTGCGGTTGCCGAAGGTGCTGATCTCGCTGGCGGGCGGGGTGTTCGTCGGCTTCGCCGCGCTGATCTTCAGCTCGGCGCGCGACACACCCTCGGCGGTGAGCAGGGAGTACCTGGAACACGCGGAGGAGGGCGCCTCCGCCACGAATGTGGTCAACGCGATCATCATCGACTTCCGCGCCTTCGACACCGTGGGCGAACTGTCGGTACTCGCGGTCGCAGCCACCGGAGTGGCCAGCTTGGTGCTCAGTGCCCGGTCCGGACGTCGCAGGAAACACGCCAGATCCCACTGGGAATCCCTGTCCACCGCCGGGCGGGCCCCCGGCGAACGCGGCGGAAAGGGGCGAACATGACCGATCCCCGAGCATCCGACGGGCGGGAGGAAACGGCCACGGGTGCCTGGTTCCACTCCGACGCTCCGGCCGAGCGCTGGCTGCTCTCCGGTTACAGCCGGGATCCCCGGGAACGAACCATCCTGCTGGAGCTCGTCGCGCGCGTGGTGTTCCCGACAGTGATCGTCTTCTCGGTGTACCTGCTGTTCGCCGGGCACTACCGTTCCGGTGGCGGATTCAGCGGCGGTCTGGTGGCGGGGCAGGCGTTCGTGCTGCGCTACCTCGCGGGCGGCCGACTGGACGACAGCTCCACGGTGTCCATGCGTCCACCGGTGCTGATCGGGATCGGACTGACGATCGCCGTGATCACCGGTCTGGTGCCGGTGCTGTTCGGTGGTGTGGTGCTGGAGAGCGCGAGCTTCACCTTCGCCGTTCCGCTGCTCGGCAAGATCAAGCTGGTCAGCAGCCTGTTCCTCGACATCGGCGTCTATCTGCTGATCCTCGGAGTGGTGCTCGACCTGCTGCGCACACTCGGATCCGGAATCGAGGCCGACATCGCCGAGCCGGGAGGTGACTCGCGATGAACACCGTGAACCTCACGATGGCGATCGTGCTCGGCGGGCTCTACGCCACCGGCTTCTACCTGCTGCTGCAGCGTTCCCTGATGCGTGTGCTGCTGGGCATCGTGATCCTCGGGCACGGCGCCAACCTGCTGTTGCAACTGGCGGGCGGCAGTCAGGCCGGACGCCCCCCGATGCTGGGCGACGCCCCGATCGAACGGATGGCCGATCCGCTGCCGCAGGCCATGGCTCTTACCGCCATCGTCATCACCTTCGCGCTGACCACGTTCCTGCTCGCCCTCGCCTACCGCGCCTGGCAGTTGCTCGGGCACGACGAGGTGCAGGACGACGTGGAGGACCGCAGGATCCGCAGGTTGGAGGCCGAGTTGGCCGAAGCGGACGAGGAGACCGAGCGGGAACTGGATTCGGAGGCCACCCGGTGAGCGAACTGGTAGCCGTCCCGGTGTTGCTTCCGCTGGCGGCGGCCGGACTGTCCATGGCTTTCGGACGGTTCGCCGACGTGCAACGCTTGCTCGGGCTGTTGGTGCTCGGCGTGATCGTCGTGGACGCGGCGGTACTGCTGTACTTCGCCGACGTGCACGGCCCGCTGGTGTTGCATCTCGGCGGCTGGGCCGCTCCGGTGGGGATCGCCCTCGTGGCCGACCGGCTGGCCGCGCTGCTGCTGCTGATCAGCGTGGTCGTGATGTTCGCGGTGCTGCTGTACTCGATCGGCCAGCGCATCACCGACTACGGGCGCGGAGCCGCCAGCACCACCTTCCACCCCATCTACCTGGTGCTGTGCGCGGGAGTCTCACTGGCCTATTTGACCGGTGACCTGTTCAACCTGTTCGTGGCGTTCGAGATCATGCTCGCCTCCTCCTACGTGCTGATCAACCGGCGCACCACCGCGAGCCGGGTGCGGGCGGGGATGACCTACACGATCGTCAGCCTGTCCTCCTCGGTGCTGTTCCTGACCATGATCGGGCTGGTCTACGCCGCCACCGGCACGGTGAACCTGGCCGACCTCGCCCTGCAGATGGGGCAACTGCCGCCCGCGCCGGTGCGCGCACTCGCACTGCTGATGGTCATCGTGTTCGGGGTCAAGTCGGCCATGGTTCCGCTGCACTTCTGGCTGCCGGACAGCTATCCCAACGCGCCCGCGCCGATCACCGCCATCCTCGCCGCGTTGCTGACCAAGGTCGGCATCTACGCCATGATCCGCACCCAGATCCTGGTCTTCGAACGCGAACCGAGCTGGCCGCTGATGCTCACACTGGCCATGGCGACGATGATCATCGGTGCGCTCGGCGCGCTCGCGCAGAACGACCTAAACCGGATGCTGTCGTTCCTGCTCGTGAGCCACATCGGGTTCATGCTGTTCGGACTCGGCGTCTACGACATCGCCGGACTGACCGGGGTGATCCTCTACATCGTGCACCACATCACGGTGCAGGCGACGCTGTTCCTGGTCAGCGGTCTCATAACCCGCTACACCGGAACGGTCGCGCTGAGCAGGATGGGTGGCCTGGCCAAGATATCCCCACTGGTGGCCGTGCTGTTCGCCGTGCCCGCGTTGAGCCTGGCCGGGGTGCCACCGTTCTCCGGTTTCGTCGCCAAGCTCGCGTTGCTGCGGTCCGGGATCGGGGTCGGCACCGTGTGGGGCTACGTGGCCACCGGTGTCGTGGTACTGACCAGCCTGCTCACGCTCTACGCCGTGGCCAGGGTGTGGAGTCGGGCCTTCTGGGGGCAGGTGCGCGAGCCGGAGGGCGATCCCGACCCCACCGACGAACTCGTGGTCGGTACCGGAGACACCTCCCCGGGGATGGTGCAGGCCACCGGGGTGCTGGTCTTGTCCACAGTGCTCGTCGCGGCACTCGCCGGGCCGCTGGCCGAGGTCAGCCAACGTGCCGCCACCGACCTGATCACCGGGGAGGCTTACCGAACGGCGGTACTGGGAGGTGGTTCCGGTGGCTGATCCCGAACCCCGCCACCGCCACCGGCGTACCAGCAGGGGGGAGCACGTGGTCAGTAGACGGCACCCGATCGGGAGAGCCGTCCGAAGGTTGCCACTGCTGCTCTGGCTGGTGCTGGTCTGGCTGCTGCTCTGGGGCACCTACGATCCCGGCACGGTCTTCTTCGGGATCGTGGTGGGAATGTTCGTCATCGGGTTCTTCCCCGCACCGCCGATCGCCACCGACATTCGGCTGCGTCCGCTACGCGCCGGTCAACTCGTGCTCTTACTGGCGTGGGATCTGGTGGTTTCCACCGGGCGAGTGGCTTTCGAAGCGATCGTGCGGGGACCGCGAGTGCGGGCGTCGATCGTTGCGGTGACGCTGGTCACCGACTCGGACCATCTGATGGCGATGGTGGCCAACGCGGTCTCGCTCGCCCCCGGCAATTTCGTGTTGCAGATCGATCGAGCCAACCGGATCTGTTACGTCTACGCGCTCGGTGCCGGTGAGCACGCCACCGAACGGGTGCGGCGAGAAGTACTCGGCTGGGAACGCCGGGTGGTTCACGCGGTGGGAACCGGCGAGCAGGTACGGATGGTGGATCGGAATCATCGGTCGGAGGTCGGATGATGGGCGTGGTGTTCGCTATCACATTCGGTTTGTTGTGTCTGGCCGGATTGCTTTCTCTGGTGCGTTTGCTGCTCGGACGGGGCACGTTGGATCGCATAGTGGCATTGGACGTGTTCATCACGTTGATCGTCGCGGCCACATGTGTGGGGATGGGTAGGAACGAGGACGGATCGAATGTCGCGCTGGCGGCGGCATTCGCCCTGCTGGCGTTTATCGGTTCGGTCAGTGCCGCGCGTCTCGTCGAGAAGAAGGAGTCACATCGATGAGCTGGCTGGATCTGTTCTCGGCGGTATGTCTGATAGCCGGTGCCGTGTCCTGTCTGTTCGGTGCGATAGGATTGCTGACTTTTCCCGATGTCGCCGCCCGACTGCAGGCGGCGACCAAGCCGCAAACCCTCGGTCTCGTGTTGATACTGCTCGGCAGTGCGGTGCATCTGGAAGTGCGATACGCCTCAGGGCTTATTCTGGTCGGGTTGTTCCAGGCCATCACCGCGCCGGTGTTGGCCCAGCTCGTCGGCCGTGCCGCCTACCGGGCGGGCAGTGTTCGCCGTGAAACCCTCGACACCGACCACCTTGCGCGACGGATCGAGCACGAACGCGGTCGTACTTTGTGACCGGCGACATTTTTCGTGTTTCAACTGCATATCGTTTGGCGCTGGAGTTTCACATTCGGCGGAACAGTCTTTACCGTGGTTCGCTGTGATATGCGGTCCGCGCTGGGGAAGCCACCACAGTGGCCGAACGCGTCCGTTGCGATCTTTGGTTGCTTACGGCGCAGATGGCAATTGTGTCGATATGCGCTGGAAAGGTGACGTACAGTAATGAAACAGCATCTGAAAGAACACACCAATCCCCCGGTGTTCATCACCTCGGGGATCCTGGTGATCGCTTTCGTGCTTTGGGGCGTGCTCGCACCGGCGAATCTGAACACCGTCTCAAGCAATGTGAATAGCTTCATCACCACCAACTTCGAGTGGCTCTACATCCTCTCGGCCACGTTCTTCGTGGTCTTCGTGTTGGCGATCATGGTCAGTCGATTCGGCACGATCCGGATCGGCCCACCGGATTCTCGGCCCGAGTACAGCAATCTCGCGTGGTTCGCGATGCTGTTCACCGCCGGTATGGGGATCGGCCTGGTCTTCTACGCCGTGGCCGAGCCGGTCTGGCACTTCGGGAACCCGCCGGTCGGTGAGCCGGGAACCCAGGCCGCCGCGCAACGTGCGATGAACTTCACGTTCTTCCACTGGGGCCTGCACCCGTGGGCGATCTACATCGTACTCGGCCTCGCGCTGGGCTACTTCGCCTTCCGCAAGGGCCTGCCGCTGCGTCCTGCCGCCGCCTTCTACCCGCTGATCGGCAACTGGATCTACCGCTGGCCGGGCCACATCGTCGACGTGCTCGCGGTGTTCGGCACGCTGTTCGGGCTGGCCACCTCACTGGGGCTTGGCGGTAACCAGGTCGGTGCCGGTCTCAACGCGGTGTTCGGCATCGAGAACACCACGATGCTGCAGGTCATCGTCATCCTGGCGATCACCGCCGTGGCCGTGGTCTCGGTCATGTTCGGCATCGACAAGGGCATCCGGAACCTCTCGCTGATCAACCTGTGGTTGGCGTTCATCCTGATGCTGTTCGTGTTCTTCTTCGGTCCCACGCTGGACCTGCTGAACATGCTGGCCAGCAACGTCGGCTACTACTTCCAGCACCTGCCGGAGCTGAGCTTCCAGACCTTCCCGAACAACGGCAACGGCAACGCCCAGGAATGGCAGGCCGGCTGGACGCTGTTCTACTGGGGCTGGTGGATCGCCTGGTCGCCGTTCGTGGGCATGTTCATCGCCCGGATCTCCTACGGCCGGACGATCCGCAACTTCATCGGCGGCGCCATGTTCGCCCCGGTCGGTGCCTCCTTCGTGTGGCTGAGCATCTTCGGCAACTCCGGTCTGCGCAGTGTGCTCTCCGGTAGCGAGGACGGTCAGGCACTCGTCGACGCCGGGTTCAACAAGGCGATGTTCGTGCTGCTGGACCAGCTTCCGGTCGCCGACATCGTCTCGATCCTCGCCTCCGTGCTCGCGGTGGTCGTGGTCGTGCTGTTCTTCGCCACCTCCTCGGACTCCGGCTCGCTGGTGGTCGACATCCTCACCAACGGCGGCGACCCGAACCCGAAGTGGCAGCAGCGACTGTTCTGGGCGATCGCGGAAGGTGTCATCGCCTGCGTGCTGCTCGCCGCCGGGGCGGCCAGCGGCGCCGACGCCCTGAGTGCGTTGCAGACCGCCTCGATCGTGACCGGGCTGCCGTTCTGCATCGTGCTGCTGCTGATGTGCCTGGGTATCGCCAAGGCGCTCAGCCAGGAGCGGCCCAACCTGGCCGTGCAGCGTGAGCCCAGCCCGATTGAGGGCATCCGGAGCAGTGCTGCCAGGACGCGCGCGGGCGCGACCACCGGTAGCGGTTCCGGCTCGGGCGACTCCGTCAAGAAGGACTCCGACTCCTGAGTCGAGCTCGTTAGCTGAAACAACGGGGCTTCCCGGCACTACACAGCCGGGGAGCCCCTTTTTCATGTTTGGCACGGCTTGCTTTGGTGGGTCGGTTAGCCGTCACGTGAGTCGGCGCCTTGCCGCGTTGGGCCGGCTCTTGAGTAGCGACCTACGCGGCGAGCGGCCCGGCCTCGCAATGCATCCGACTCACGCACCGGGGTCCCTTGCGCTGCTTCGCTCACGGTCGCTTCCCGACGGGTGGTGCGGGGTGAAAATTTCGTGGGAAATCGACGTCGCTCCGAAGTCGGGCGACGGAACCTCTCGCACGGCTCTCGCTGCGGGGCCGGCGACATCGGGTAGCGGCCTACACAACGTCTCCGGCGTCCTCGCGAGAGCCGCACGGGAGAACCCGCGGCGGTGCCGACCGCGAGGGTGGTCGGGGTTCACCCTGCGGGAGTGGTGGGAGTGCGGCTATTCGTCGGGGCTGGTGGCGCGGCGATTTCGCGAGAAATTGACGGCGCTCGGAGTGCGGTGAGCCGAGCGATGTAGCTGGGGAACCGTGTGGCGGTGTTCACAGGGGGTTTCCCGTCCGGTCGGCTTCCGCCTCGGCTGCACGTTCGAAGCTTTACACGTTCGAGTGACTGTTAGTGGTTGCTCTGCTCCGATCTGGGTGATTTTTCGCTGAGAAGTCACTCATGGTGCCCAGTATGGTGCAATAGTCACACTGACGAGTGGCCACGGTTGGAGGTTCGGTTGTCTGTTGCGTGTGCTGTCCGAAGGCGACCCACGGTGGCAGGCGATCGTGTGGCCCGAGGCACGCGGCGTCGCTCGACTTCGGTGCGTCTGTTCCTCTCGTTGTTGTTCGGTTTTGCGCTCCTCCTGGCGGGGAATTCCGGAGTCGCCGTGGCTGCCGAACTCCGGGCCGCTCCGATGGGGGTCGAGTCCAGCGCGTCCGGAACTCCGAGCCGCTCCCCGGTCGAGATCGTGTCGAGTGAGGACAGTCACATTCGGGCGCAGTCCGAGGGGGATTCGCCTTCCGACAACTCCGAGGGTGGGCAGGATCGCAGAACCGTGATCGGTGCGCTCGGTGTCGTTCTCGTCGTCGGGGTGTTGCTGCTCCGCCGCAAGCGCGGCAAGCAGTCGCTCGTGGTTCGGTGGCGCAAACGCAGCTGAACCCCCGCTTAACGGAACTCACGGTCTGTTTTGCGTGAATTTTCCGTCACTTGGACTAGACCTGAGCGAAATCCTGTGGGAGTTTCACAGTCGACGGATCGCGTGGCGAACCGACGACACTGTGACGTTGTCGGAATTCGCCTCTCGACTTCGGGCGTTCGCCCGGAGAAGTGGGTCGGCGCCGGGAAGCCCCCCGACCGGTGCCGATCCACCCGACACCCGTCTCACAGCGCGCATCCCCGGTGGTGCCGCTCGTTCACCGAGGGCCGTCTAACTGTTTCGTCCGGTCTTCGGTCCCACTGAACTCCTTCACCCGTTCGGCGCGTCGAAGTGACCGGTGAGCTATCCGGGGCGCGTCCGAGGCGGCCACGAGTGCTCGTATCCTGCACTATGGGTCGCAAATGAGTACCGAATCCCCGCACAACAGTGGTCACGACACGGTTCGTCCGGCGAGGGACCCGGGTTCCGCCGAGCCGGAACCGTCCACGGGTGACCCGGGCGCCGTTTCGGTGTGGCGTGCGGCGGTGGACGAGTACCGAGCCGAGCTGCTGGACCTGTCACACGGGCTCCACGCCGACCCTGAGGTCAGTTTCGCCGAGTATCGCGCCGCCGAAACCGTCGCCGGGACACTCGCCGCACACGGTTTTCGCGTCCAGCGACCGGTGGCCGGGCTCGACACCGCTTTCACCGCCGATTACGGCTCCGGGGAGTTCGTCGTCGGGCTTTGCGCCGAGTACGACGCGTTGCCCGAGGTCGGCCACGCCTGTGGGCACAACATCATCGCGGCCGCCGCCGTCGGTGCCGCGTTGACACTGGCCGAGCACGCCGAACGACTCGGAATAACCGTGCGCGTGCTCGGTACACCCGCCGAGGAGCTCGGTGGGGGCAAGATCACGATGCTGGAGGCGGGGCTGTTCGATCAGCTGGCGGCCGCTCTGATGATCCACCCCAGTCCGGCGGAGGTGTGTGCGCCGCGCTCGCTGGCCATCACCGATCTGCGGGTCAGCTACACCGGGCGGGCGGCTCACGCGGCCGCGGCCCCGGAACTGGGGCTCAACGCCGCCGACGCGCTCACGGTGACCCAGGTGGCCGTCGGGCTGCTGCGGCAGCACATGGAAGCCGGTCAGATGGTGCACGGCATAGTGACCTCCGGAGGGGCGGCACCGAACATCGTGCCCGAACGGGCCGCGGCCGAGTACAACCTGCGAGCGCCCGATCCGGAATCGTTGGCGCGGCTGGAAGACCGGATACGTGCCTGTTTCGAGGCGGGGGGCACCGCCACCGGCTGTTCGACGGAAGTGGTGCGTGTCTCGCCCGTCTACACCCAGCTGTGCTCCGACGAGTGGCTCGCCGAGGCTTACCGTCGCGCCGTGGTCGAGCTCGGTCGTGATCCGGTCGCCCGTGCGGTGGAACGCGACGGCGTGATCGGCAGTACCGACATGGGCAACGTGAGCCTTCGGGTGCCGACCGTGCATCCGATGCTCGCGCTGGAGTGTGGGGATGCGGTCAATCACCAGGCCGAGTTCGCGGCGGCGTGTGCCTCGCCCTCGGCCGACCGAGCCGTCCTCGACGGTGCCGCCGCACTCGCGCGCACCGCGGCGGCTGCCGCTCTCGACGGAGACCAGCGAGAACGCTTGCTGGCCGCCGTCCGTAATCGAACCGCTTCCGGGTTTCGACGGTTGTCGAACCGATTCTTCGCGTCGGGAGGCGTGACGTGACCGCGTTGAATTCGCTAGGTCCCAACACCCACGGTGGTAACTCCGTGGTCGACCACCCACCCGCGGATCCGCTCGCCGAGGAGGACGCCGCGCGGGCCCCCGGTGGCTCCGGGGACAGCTCCCTCCGGTCGGACTCCACGCCCGCGGTCGTGTCCAGCGGGCCGGAAGTCACCACGAGCGGGACCATCGGTCCCGTGCGATCCGGGGTTGCGGATCCGGGACAAGGGCGCGGACCCGCCTGGCTGGACGAGTGGTTGGCCGACAATTCCGATCTCGTCGTGGCCTGGCGAAGGGAGTTGCACTCCCACCCCGAGCTCTCGCGCGCCGAGCACCGCACCACGAGGTTGCTGGCCGAGCAGCTCGAAGCGCTCGGTCTCCGCCCTCGCAGACTGCCGGTCGGGACGGGACTGATCTGCGACATCGGGCAGGAGACACACGTCGCCCGCACGGTCGCGCTGCGTGCCGACATCGACGCGCTACCGCTCACCGAATCCACCGGTCTGCCGTTCGCCTCCACCACGGAGGGCGCGGCGCACTGCTGCGGCCATGACGCGCACACCGCCGTGCTGCTGGGGACCGCGATGGCACTGGCCTCGGCCCCTGACACGCTGCCCGGTCGGGTGCGGTTGATCTTCCAACCCGCCGAGGAGGTCATGCCCGGTGGTGCGCTGGACGTGCTCGCCGCTGGTGGGCTCGACGGTGTGGACCGGATCTTCGGGTTGCACTGCGACCCGCGGCTGCCCGCGGGCACGGTCGGAACTCGTATCGGAGCCCTCACTTCGGCAAGCGATCCGCTGGAGGTGCGGCTGACCTCGCCGGGCGGTCACACTTCCCGGCCGCATCTGACCGCCGACCTGGTGCACGCACTGGGGACGTTGATAACCGGGCTGCCGACGTTGCTCTCGCGCAGGGTGGATCCGCGCAGCGGGACCGTGCTTGCCTGGGGCGCGGTGCGTTCCGGCGAGGCCCTCAACGCGATCCCGCAGGAGGGAACCCTGCGTGGCACGCTGCGCACCGCCGACCGTGACACCTGGGCCGAGCTCGGGCCGCTGGTGCAGGAGTTGGTCCAAGGGCTGCTGGCGCCGCTCGGGGTCGGTTACGACCTGCAGCACCGTCGCGGTGTACCGCCGGTGGTCAACGATGCGGGGAGCACTCGGCTGATGCGATCGGCCATCGGTGAGGCGCTCGGGGAGCAGGCGCAGAGTGGTACGCCGCAGTCCTCCGGCGGCGAGGACTTCGGGTGGTACCTGGAGCACGTGCCCGGATCGTTCGCGCGCCTGGGGGTGGCAGGCGATGGGATGAGCCCCAACGACCTGCACCAGCCGAATTTCGTGTTGGACGAGCGCGCGCTGCTGGTGGGGGTTAGGACGATGGTCCACACCGCGTTGACCGCGTTGCGGGAATAGCCCTCCCCGGCCCGGTTAGCGGGCCGGGCCGGATTCCCCGGTGCCCGAAGTGCCGCACGCGAGGTAACCGGCGCGAGAGCCCGTCCTATCGCCTGTCGCCGGGAGGAAGCGTGGTCTCACTCGTTCGGGGTGTATCACCGCGCGCCGTTCGCTCCTCTTGTCGGTATGAGCGAACGAATGGAACGAATCCTGTCGCGACAGCAATGCGATTCCGACCTGCTCGGAGCCGTGCGGGCTGCCGGGGCGTTGCCCCGGGGGCGACTACGTGCCCGGTTCGGGCAGCGGCGGCTGAGCGCCGCGTTGGCCCAGGGAGCGGTGGCCGCACAGTGGCCGGGAGTCCTGGTGCCCGCCGAGTCGCTGCATCAGCCGCGCACCCGTGCGCTGGCCGCGCTGTTGTGGGGAGCGCCCGGGGCGGTGCTGTCGGGGCCGACCGCGCTCGCGGTGCACGGCTGTACTCCCGTCCCCATCCCCGCCGCGACACACCTAACCGTTGTCCACGACAGACGGCCGCCGAGGGGAAGCGGGCTCGTGGTCCGGCAGAGCCGGGTTCGCGAGTCCGAGGTGGTGGAGCTGGACGGTCTGCGCACCCAGGTGCTCGACGTCGCGCTGACCGAGGTGCTGTGCACGGCCGGCGACGAGACGTTTGCCACTGCATGCCTGCGGCGGACGTTGTCGGTGGTTACACCCGTCGCGGCTCGCGAGCTCGTCGAGTTGGTGCGGCGGCGTATCGCCACCAGGGACGACCGGCGCGGCACGCGTCGTGCGTTGGCGCTGCTCGCGGCCTGTCACCCCGTCGGCGACCGGACAGCGAGCGAGCGGGCCCGCGGTGAAGAGACCGTCGAGGAGACGGAGCGCTCAGCGAGCCGGGCCGGTGTTGCTGCAGGGCAGGGTGCGCAGTTTGGTCACGTAGTCGTTCGGCGCTCCGGCCCGCTCGGCGGCCTCGGCGATCAGCCCCAGGTAACGCGCGGAGGGCAGGCCGCCCTCGTAGGCGTCGAGCACGTACAGCCAGGCGAGTGTCGGACCGTCCAGGGTGTGGATCCGTAGCCGCAGTTTCTTGTGCAGCCCCAGGTCCGAGCCCTCCCAGCGGTCGAGTTCCTGCTCGTCCTCGGGACTGACGTCGTAGAGCACGGTGAACACCTGCGCGTCCGATTCCTCGACGATCGTCGCGAGTGCCCCTTCCCACCCCACATCCTCACCGCCGAAAGTGAGCCGCCAGTCCATCAACCACCCTGTTCCCGTCATGGGCGAGTGGGGAGCGCGTTGCAGCATCTGGGTCGGATCCATGTTGGATCCGTAAGCGGCGTATAGCGGCACGGCTCACAGGATAACCACGCCTCGATCCGTTGTCCCCTCTTGCTGAACGTACTCGGTTCACTACTTCGTGTGCTCGTGTGACACGCGATTCCCGGCGGGTACCGGTGGGCCGCGCGACCGGGGTGGCGGCGTACCGTTGGACCGGCGGTTACGAGCCCGGGGCGAGGGGTGCGAAATGATCTCTACCAATTCCGGGCGAGGGCGGTTCCCTCCCGTACGGCTCCCGCTCGCACGGCCGCGAGCGCACTCGAGTGCCGTGGCCGTCGCGTGGTGCCGGAAGACGGTTCGAAGCGCGAGCAGCGCGGAACCGAGAACACGATCCTGTGAACGTGCCTACTCGATGTCGATCCTCCCGGAACGAGAACCGGTGGGAGGTTCCGCCAAGCAAGCACCCCGGCCAACCCGGGGTGACAGAGTCCTACGAGGAGGTAGAGCGAAGTGTCCCGCATCGTAATCATGGGAGGCGGGCCCGCGGGTTACGAGGCCGCCCTCGTGGCCGCCCAGAACGGGGCCGACGTGACGCTGGTCGAGGCCGAGGGGCTGGGCGGCGCCTGTGTGCTCTACGACTGCGTGCCGTCGAAGACCTTCATAGCCTCCGGGGGCGCTCGCTCTTCCATTCGTGATGTGCAGGAACTCGGCATCAGGGTCAAGGAGGGTGCCGCGGACGTGGACACGGCCGTGGTGCACGGCAGGGTCAAAGGACTCGCGCTGGCGCAGTCGGCCGACATCCGCTCCCGGGTCCACCGGGAGGGGGTTCGGATTCTGGGAGGCCGTGCGCGGTTCGTCGACGAGACACCGGGACTGGCACAGCACCGTATTCGGGTCGACCTCAGCGACGGCGGGCAGGAGGAACTCGTCGCCGACTCCGTCCTGATCTCCACCGGCGCGACACCGCGCGTGCTGCCGGGGGCCCAGCCCGACGGCGAGCGCATCCTGACCTGGCGACAGCTCTACGACCTGCCCGAACTCCCCGAACACCTCGCGGTGGTCGGTTCCGGCGTCACCGGCGTCGAGTTCGCCTCCGCCTACGCCGAGATGGGCGTGAAGGTGACGCTGGTCTCCAGCCGCGACCGGGTGCTGCCACACGAGGACGCCGATGCCGCCGCTGTGCTGGAGGAGGTGTTCTCCGAGCGGGGAGCCAGCGTGGTCAAGCACGCCCGCGCCGATCGCATCGACCGCACCGAGTCCGGGGTGCTGATCCACCTCAACGATGGTCGTCGGATCGAGGCCAGTCACGCGTTGATGACCGTGGGATCGGTGCCCAACACCGCCGACATCGGGCTGGACCGCATCGGTATCGAACCCGACCGCGCGGGCTACATCCCGGTGGATCGCGTGTCCCGAACCAGTGCGACCGGTGTCTACGCGGCCGGGGACTGCACCGGCGTGCTGCTGTTGGCCTCGGTGGCCGCTATGCAGGGGCGGATCGCGATGTGGCACGCACTGGGAGAGGGGGTCACCCCGATCAAGCTCAAGACGGTGGCCGCCAACGTCTTCACCCATCCCGAGATCGCGACCGTCGGAATCAGTCAGCAGGCGATCGAGTCCGGTGAGGTTCCCGCCCGGAGCGTCGTGCTGCCGCTCTCCGGCAATCCCCGCGCCAAGATGGAGGGGGTCCGGCGCGGCTTCCTCAAGGTCTTCTGCCGTCCGGCGACCGGTGTGGTCGTCGGCGGTGTGGTCGTGGCCCCCAACGCCAGTGAACTGATCCTGCCGTTGGCGCTGTCGGTGCAGAACCAGGTCACCGTGGAGGACCTGGCCAACACCTTCTCGGTGTATCCGGCGCTTTCCGGGTCGTTGACCGAGGCGGGGAGACAGCTCATGCGCCACGACGATCTGGACTAGTGAGAGTCGGTGCCGTGCTCTGCGTAGCTGGTTGCGTGGCGGAACCTCACGGCCGTCTCGCTGCGGGAGCCTCGACATCGGGTAGTTACACACAACGTCGAGGCTGTCCTCACGAGACGACCCGTGAGAACCCGCGGCGGTGCGTGCTACTTGGGAAGTTCGTGGTGGGGTGAGCTGCGTCGGTGGCCGTTCGGCGCTGCGCGCCGAAACGAGGTCGTGGTATCGGGTTCGGGCCAGGAGCGCCGCTGTCGGCTTCCGGGGATCAGCGAGGCTTCCGGGTATCGGTGTGCGGGATGGCGGCGGCTTGCGGGACATTGGTGTCGTGACTGAGCTTCCCGCGCTTATCTACGACGGTGATTGTGGGTTCTGCACCCGCAGCGTGCGCCTGGCCGACCGGCTTCCGGTTCGGGTTAGTTCCGTGCCCTGGCAGGAGGCGAACCTGGAGTGGCTGGGGGTGCCCGAACAGCGGGCGCGGCAGGAGGTCGTGTTCGTCGACGAGTACCACCGACTCCAGGGCGGGGCCGCCGCGGTGGCGGCTCTGCTGCGGCACTGCCGGGGACCGTGGCGGCTGGCCGGATCCGTGCTCGCCGCGCCGGTGATCCGTTCGGTGGCGGATGTGGTTTACCGCCTCGTGGCGGACAACCGGCACCGGTTGCCGGGTGAGACTCCTGCCTGTCAGCTGCCGCCCGAGCGTCGCCCCGGCAACCCGGACCGAAGTTCCGGCAGCTGAAGCCCGCCGCTCGTCGGAGGCGGTTGTTCGCCGGAATCGGTCGATTGCGGATTTTCTTCGCGTAACGGTTCGACATCCACTCCTGATCCCGTCGCGGTGTTCTGAACGATTTCGTGCCCGGTCACCACCGGTTGCAGTGCCGAAACTCCCCGGCTGCGCGCGCCGAAAACCGCCAGTCCGTTGTCACCCTTTCGTGGATAATCATTCGGGATTGTCGCTGCCGAGTGTCCCGCGGGCAGGCGGGTAGGAGAGAGTGAAGGTGTTTCGGAGAAGACATGGCGGCGCGGTCCCCGACCCGGAGGAGGACGAGCGGCAGACGGGCAACTCGCCGTTGGCGATCTTCGGTGTGCTCGGTGTGGTGTTCCTGATCGTGCTGCTGGCCGTGGTGGCCGAGCCGGGAAAGCTGCTGGCCGGTGGTGGTGACGACTCGGAGGCCACCGAGGTTCCCCAGATGCGCGACGGCGTGCCGCAGCCCGGATTCGAGCCCGTAGCCCTGTTGGAGCACAACCCGCTCAACTCGGAAACCGCCTCGTTGCAGCCCGCAGACTGTCGCCTGCCGGAACTCGCCGAGTCCGAGACCCGAATGCGGTCCTACTACGAGGCCGCCGTTCGCTGTCTGAACACTCTCTGGCGTCCCGTTGTCGTCCGGGCGGACCTGAGCTGGGCACCACCCGAGGTGAGCCTGGGGTCCCGAACGAGCGAATGCAGCGAGACCGAGGGCACGAGCCGCCCCACCGCCTTCTACTGCCACGGCACCATCCACATGCCACGCCAGTGGGTGCTCTCCGACATCGGCACCCGGGAGCCCGCCCACCTGATACTGCTGGCGCACGAGTACGGCCACCACGTGCAGCAGCGCGCCGGAATGCTGCGCGCTTCCACCACTCGTCAGGAGGGGGTCGAGGTACGAAGTCCGGAGTGGCTCCGGATCTCGCGCCGTCTCGAACTGCAGGCCGACTGCTATTCCGGAATGTTCATGGCTGCCGCCGCCGAAGGGGGCACGTTGCGGGACCGCGTCGCGGAGCGATTCGTCTCGGCAGCGGGAAGCACCGAGCTCGGCGACACCCACGGTTCCCCGGGCCACCAGCGGGACTGGAAGCTGACGGGTTTTCGGGAACGCACCACCGCGGCCTGCGACACGTGGAACGTCTCCGCCGAGCGGGTGAGCTGATGCCGCCACTCCGTTCCCGCTGGTCTCGGCTGTCCGGCGTTCGTTCCGGAGTTCGGTTACGCTTTGTCCGTCCGTTCGCACGGAGCGTGTGAGCACCGCTTCGGTAGTGACGGAGCTGGGGATCCGGACAGGGGGGATCTCGGGCAGGGGGATTCCGGGCAGACACCACACGGCCCTCCGGGCGAGGAGGATCGATGGCCGAGAACGCTGCGCACGCACGAAAACACTGGCGTTACCGCCGAGGACTCGGGGGCGAGATGCTCGCCGAGGTACTGGGAACCTTCATCCTGTTGCTGCTCGGTTGTGGCGCCGTCGCGGTCGCCGTGGCAGCGTTGCCCGAATCGGGGCGACAGGTGACCGACTTCGGCCCGGCCAACTGGCTGATCATCATCTGGGGCTGGGGCTTCGGCGTGGCCTTCGGCGTCTACGCGGCGGGTGGAGTCAGCGGGGCGCACATCAATCCCGCCGTGACCCTCGCGTTCGCCGTACGCAGGGCCTTTCCCTGGTACAAGGTGGTGCCCTACTGGTTCGCCCAGGTCGTGGGTGCGTTTCTGGCGGCGGCGCTGGTCTACGCGGTCTACGCGCCCGCCATCAACTCCCTCAACGCATCAGAGGGGCTGGCTCGCTCCGAGTCGCTGGACACCTTCGCCATCTTCGCCACCTTCCCCGCCGAGTACTTCGGCGGTAGCTGGTGGGGGCCATTTTTGGACCAAGTGGTCGGCACCGGGATTCTGGTGTGCCTGATCTGCGCGTTGATCGACACGCGCAACATGGCGCCCTCCTCCAACATGGGGCCGTTCCTGATCGGGATGGTCGTCACCGTGATCGGGCTGACCTTCGGGCCTGGCGCGGGCTACGCCATCAACCCGGCGCGTGACTTCGGGCCGCGGCTGTGGACCTTCATCGCGGGCTGGGACGGGATCGCCTTCCCAGGAAGTTACGAGTGGTTCTCGTGGTACTTCTGGATACCGATAGTGGGACCACTCGTCGGCGGCGTGATCGGTGCGGTGGTCTACGACCTGTTCGTCGGCCACGTGCTCACGGAGCGGGCGAAACCCGAGGTGGGCCGCGTCCCCGAGTGACCACCCCGGCCGGGAAACCTACTCGCCCGGCCGTTCCAGCAGCGAGAGCAGCGGTGCCGCCTTCGTCAGGCACTCCTGCCACTCCGCCTCCGCCTCCGAATCGGCGGTGATCCCGCCGCCGACCCCGAAGGCGATCTCACCGGCCGAGTACTCCAGTGTCCGGATAGCCACGTTGAGCTCGGTGCCGCCCACGGGGGAGGACATCCCCACCGCACCGCAGTAGACCTCCCGGGGATCGGACTCCAGCTCGGAGATGATCTCCAGCGCACGCACCTTGGGAGCCCCGGTGACCGAGGCGGGCGGAAAGGCGGCCCGCAGCAGCTCGGCGTCGCCGATTTCCGGGGGCAACTCCGCCCGCACCTCGGAAACCAGGTGCCACACCCCGGGGTGCGCCTCGACACGCAGCAGTTTCGGCGTTGTCACGGTGCCGGTCCGGGCGACCCGCCCCAGATCGTTGCGGGACATGTCCACGATCATCACGTTCTCGGCGATGTCCTTGCGCGAACCGCGCAGCACATCGGCATTGTGATCGTCCTCGGGGCCGCGTCGCGGCGTGGTTCCCTTGATCGGGCTGCTGCGCACCACCCTGTCGTGCCGGGCCAGGAACAGTTCCGGCGACAGCGAGGCCACCGCGCCCCACTCCCCGGCCACGTAGGCGGCTCTGGCCGGGTCGAACCGTGCGCTGCCGGTGGCGAACAGCTCCAGCGGGCTGCCGGTGAACGGGACCGCGAACCGGCTGCAGATGTTCGCCTGGAAGATCTCGCCGTCCGCGATCTCCTCCACGCAGCGCCGCACGGACTTGCGGTGCCGATCGGCATCGGGCACGACGACCGTGCCCGCTCCCGCGGTGTTACCGGCCTTCCGGACCGCTGCTTCCGCGACGAGCGCGGCGAGTTCCTCGGCCCGCGCGTGCGGTTCCCCTTCGGCGATGGTCTCGAACCACCAACGCCCCCACCGGTCGCGCCGCAACACGTCATCCGTCCAGCCCCACGCCGCCACCGGTAGGCGTCGTCTGTCGGAGCGCGCTCCGGACGGATCGGTCAGCTCGTATCCCAGATACCCGATCCAGCCCCCGCCGACGGCGTCCTCCGGGACCCCGGGTTCGCGGGTCACCTCCGGCTGCCGGTCGAGCACGTCGAACGCGGTGTCCGGCTCGACCGGACGTACCCGGACCGAGGGCGCCAGCACGGTGCTCCCGCCGAACCAGTTGCCCGTCAGCGCGGCGGGGGGTGGCAGCCCGCGATCACTGGCACGCTGTTCGAGAGCACGCAGCACGTCGGTGGCTGCCGCAGCACCCTCGAGAGGCCGGACGAGTAATCGCACACCGCCAGTATGCAACCGTGCCGAGCAGTCGTCCCAGCCTCACCCGAATCGGGTAATTTCGGTCACCGCTGTCGGCGAGCCGCTCACCTCGGTCGCAGGTCACCGGTTCGCCAGGGCCACCGCGGCGAACCGCTCGACGGTTTGCGACTACAGTCCTCGGTGTGCGTTTGGTACTGGCTTCCGCGTCGCCCGCCCGCCTGTCCGTGCTCCGCGCCGCGGGGGTGGAGCCGGTGGTGCGGGTCTCCGGGGTGGACGAGCACGCGGTGACCGCCTCGCTGTCCGATCCCTCGCCCGCCGAGGTCGTCACCGCCCTCGCCCGCGCGAAGGCTTCGGCCGTGGTGGATCAGGTGGCGGCCGAGTTCCCGGACGCCGTGATCGTGGGCTGCGACTCGATGCTGTGGACCCCCGGCGAGCACGCGGACGAACTCGTGGGCAAACCCGAGACCCCGGAGCTGGCCGCCGAGCGCTGGGAGCGGATGGCCGGGGGTACCGGCAGTCTGTTGACCGGCCACGCGGTGCTGCGGCTACGGGACGGCACGACGGTGGCCGAACACGGCGATCACCTCGCCACCACTGTCCGGTTCGGTCGGCCCTCCCGGGACGAACTGGACAGCTACATCGCCACCGGTGAGCCCATGAAGGTGGCGGGCGGCTTCACCCTGGACGGATTCGGCGGCTGGTTCGTCACCGGAGTGGACGGTGACCCCGCCAGTGTGCTCGGCATCAGTCTCTCGTTGACCAGGTCGCTGCTGGCCGAGGTCGGAGTCAGTGTGGTTTCACTGTGGAACGCGCCGATCGCCGAGCGTGACGGGGCCGCCGTTCCGGAGTGACGCCGGCTACATCCGGGGTCTTCGCGGAACAAACCACGATCGCCGGACCGTTCACCCCTACCGGCATGACACCGCAACGAGTCCGCCGCGATGCGCGGTACCTCACCAAACGCCTGCACGTCGATCTGCGACGGCAGGCCAGTTGTGTTTGTCGCCCGTGATTCCTCCGGGCGGAGTCCTTTCCCGCCGACGGCGGTGATCGCTGCCTCCGAACGCGCGATCCCGTTCGACTCCTCCCGCGCCGATTCCGTTCTCGTGCCCGTTCCTCGGCCGCCCCGTTCCCGGCGGCCGAATCCGTGAGTCTCCGGGAGACAACAGTGTCCGACGTCGAATCCCCGCGGCCCGCTCGTTTCCGGTTACGTTTCAATCCCAAGCTGTTCGCGCTGGCGGTGCTCGCCTCGCTGGTACTCGGAGCCCTGCTCGGTTGGGTCGCCGACTCGACCGGAGCGGACTGGCTCGTCACGACGCTGGACACCATCGGGTCCACTTTCACCAAGCTGCTGACCTTCACGGTGTTGCCGCTGATCTTCACCGCGATCGTGCTCGGCATCACGAGTCTTCGTTCCGTGGGCGGCGGCCGAACCGCCGCCCGACTCGGCGGCAAGACCGCCGTGTGGTTCGCCGCCACCTCGTTGATCGCGGTGCTGATCGGCATCGGAGTGGCCAATCTGCTGCGTCCCGGACAGGGACTCGACATCTCGCCGGACCAGCAGCGTGTCGAAGAGGTCAACGACATGGCCGGCGGTTCGTGGCTGGATCTCGTGACCGGGCTCGTGCCCGAACACCTGGTCGGTGCCTTCGCCAACGGCGAGACGCTGCAGGTCGTTTTCGTCTCGCTGCTCGTGGGGGCGGCGGCCTACAGCCTGGGGGACAAGGCCGGTCCCTTCGTGGAGTTCAACCGCGCCGTGTTCGAGATCATCCAGCGTGTGCTGGGGTGGATCATCCGGCTCGCCCCACTCGGAACCCTCGGGCTGATCGGCAACGCGGTGGCCAGCTACGGCAACGAGTTCTTCGTTCCGCTGCTCAAGCTAACGGGAGCCACCTACCTGGGTTGCGCGTTGGTGCTGTTCGCCCTCTACCCGTTGTTGCTGTGGTTCGTGGCCAGGGTCAGTCCCACGAAGTTCTTCGGCAAGGCGTGGACGGTGCTCCAGTTCGCCTTCGTCTCCCGCTCCTCCGGTGCGAGCCTGCCGCTGAGCCGGCAGACCGCGATCAACCTCGGTGTGGAACGCTCCTACGCCAGTTTCGCGGTGCCGCTTGCCACCACCACGAAAATGGACGGCTGCGCCGCGGTGTACCCGGCGGTGGGCTCCATCTTCATCGCCAACCTGTTCGGTTTCCAGATGGGGCCGGTCCAGTACCTGACCATCGTGGCCGTCGCGGTGTTCGGCGCGATCGCGACCGCCGGGGTGACCGGTTGGTTCACCATGCTGACGCTGACCGTGGGAGCGCTGGACTTCCCGCCCGCCATGATCGCCACCGGAATCGCCATTGCCTACGCGGTGGACCCGATCATGGACATGATGCGCACGATGACCAATGTGGCCGGTCAGATCACCGTGCCCACGGTGGTCGCGCGTACCGAGGGGCTCCTGGACGACGAGGTGCTGCGTGCACCCAGCGCCCCGCCGCTGCTCAACGGCCCGGAGGAGTCGGAGCCTACCGACTCGCGGGGCTCCGGTGCGGGTGAGCCCGTTCCGGCGAGGGCCTGAGGTGTCCGTCGTGTTCCCGCTCCCCGGCCGAGTGTGTAGCGTAACTCTCCGAGAGCACGCTTGACCGGGAACATCTCGTCGAAGGGTGCCGTGGTCGGCTCGGAACGGTTTCCGAGGTCAGCCGCTCCCGCCGTGCCGTGTGGGAGCGGGCGGCGGAACCCCCTGCCCGGCTCGCCCGGTGGTGTCCGGGCGTGCTTCGACGGGCACCTACCCAGGTGAGGTGTCGAGCTCTTAGACTCTTGAGCGGTCCACGCTGTCGTGACAGGAGGTACGAGGTGCCCGAGCAGGACTCGACCACGCGTAATCGGATACGCAAGGTGCTGGTCGCGAATCGGGGTGAGATCGCGGTCCGCGTGGTGCGGGCGTGTGCAGATGCGGGCATCGGTAGCGTGGCGGTCTACGCGGAGCCCGACTCGGAGGCGCCGTTCGTCCGGCTCGCGGACGAGGCGTTCGCACTGGGGGGAACCACGGCGGCCGAGAGCTACCTCGACATCGCCAAGGTCATCGAAGCCGCCCGGCGCGGCGGCGCCGACGCGGTGCATCCCGGCTACGGTTTCCTGTCGGAGAACGCCGATTTCGCGCAGGCGGTACTGGACGCGGGGCTGACCTGGATCGGCCCCTCGCCGCGCGCGATCCGGGACCTGGGGGACAAGGTCACCGCTCGCCACATCGCCACCAAGGCGGGCGCGCCGCTGGTGCCGGGAACGCAGGACCCGGTCTCCGGCTCCGACGAGGTCGTCGAGTTCGCCAAGGAGAACGGCCTGCCGGTGGCGGTCAAGGCCGCGTTCGGCGGCGGTGGTCGTGGCCTCAAGGTGGCCCGCACCATCGAGGAGATTCCCGAGTTGTACGACTCGGCGGTTCGGGAGGCGGAAGGGGCCTTCGGCCGCGGTGAGTGCTTCGTGGAGCGCTACCTCGATCGGCCGCGCCACGTGGAGGCGCAGGTGGTGGCCGACCAGCACGGCAACGTGATCGTGGTGGGCACGAGGGACTGCTCGCTGCAGCGCAGGCACCAGAAGCTGGTGGAGGAGGCCCCCGCCCCGTTCCTGACCGACGAGCAGCGGGAACGCATCCACTCCGCCGCCAAGGCGATCTGCTCCGAGGCGGGCTACCACGGTGCGGGAACCGTGGAGTTCCTGGTCGGCGAGGACGGCACGATCTCGTTCCTGGAGGTCAATACCAGGCTGCAGGTCGAGCACCCCGTCTCCGAGGAGACCACCGGCATCGACCTGGTGCGACAGCAGTTCCGGATCGCCGAGGGCGAGCCGCTGGAGTTCACCGCGGACCCACCCGCACGGGGCCACTCCATCGAGTTCCGCATCAACGGTGAGGACGCGGGCAGGAACTTCCTGCCCACCCCGGGCACGGTCACCGGGTTCGTGCCGCCGGCGGGCCCGGGGGTTCGCGTGGACGCGGGTGTGGAGACCGACAGCGTCATCGGTGGCCAGTTCGACTCGCTGCTGGCCAAGGTGATCGTCACCGGTGCCGACCGCGCCGAGGCGTTGCAGCGTTCCCGCCGCGCGTTGGACGAGATGGTCGTGGGGGGCATCGCAACGGTGCTGCCGTTCCACCGGGTGGTGCTGCGCGACCCCGCCTTCACCGGTGTCGACGGGTTCACCGTGCACACCCGCTGGATCGAGACGGAGTTCGACAACACCATCGAACCCCACACGAGCGGCACCGACGCGGGGGAGAGCGAGCAGCGGCAGCGCATCACCGTCGAGGTCGGTGGCAGGCGGTTGGAGGTCTCGCTGCCCGCAGGTCTGGGTGCGAGCGTGGGCGGTGCCGAGCCCGCGCCGGCCGCCAAACCCCGTAAACGTCGTTCCGCCGCCGCGGGAGCCGCCCCTTCGGGTGACGCCGTGACCGCCCCCATGCAGGGCACGGTGGTCACCGTCGCCGTCGAGGACGGGCAGCACGTCGAGGCGGGCGATAAGCTGGTGGTGCTGGAGGCCATGAAGATGGAGAATCCGGTCACCGCGCACAAGAGCGGAACGGTCACCGGTCTCAAGGCGCAGCCCGGTGACTCCATCAGCCAGGAGACGACGCTCTGCGAGATCAAGGACTGACCGATGTCTTCCGAACGGGGCGGGAGCGGTAGCGGTCCGCGGGCCGCTCCGCCTATCCTCCCTCCGGGAGGGCCGTCGTCGTGCGGGAGCCGCGCGGGCTCGGTCCTTCCTCGCGAGAGCACGGGGCGGGAGACCCCGCGGCTTCGCCGACCGCGCGGACCACGGGTTGGCACTGCCGTGGCGGGAACACCACTACCCCGGGGTGACAACACGAACGGAAAAGCTGGGTGAGCACCGTTGGCCGAGCGGGGCGATGGGGTTCGTATCGGTGATCAGGACCGCGATCGGGTGATCGCCCTGCTCGGCGAGCACTTTTCAGCCGGAAGGCTGGAGATAGATGAGTTCGACGACCGGTGCACGCGGGCGGCGCGGGCGCGATTCCGAGCCGACGTGGCGGTGCTGTTCGCCGATCTGCCCGCTCCCCATCCGGAGGTGTTGGTTTCCCGCGCCTCCGGTGCCGCGGTCGAACCGGAGCGGGAAGATGCGTCGAACGCGCCGCGCGTCCGGCGCGGCGCGTTGCTCGGGATCTCCGTCGCGGTCGCCCTGCTCGGTCTGTTGGTGGTCACCAGACAGTTCTGGGCGCTGCTGCCGATGGTCGGTTTCGTTTTCGTCTGGTTCGGCGCGCGTAAGTGATCCGGTGGTCCTCTCGAGGCCGAGGCCGGGCCGGGGTTCGCCGACCGGGGCCCCTTGCTGAGCGGACCCATCGCTGAGCGGGTCCATCACCGAGCGGAGATCCGCGGGGGGAGTGCGCGGCGTACACCCCCGGTGGCCGGTGGGTTACGCTGGCCGCATGCGCAGCCGGATGACCGCTGCACGGTGTTTGCTCGCCGGATTGGGCGGTGTGCTGTTCCTGCTCGGTGGATGTGCGGTGCTGCCGACCCGTGAGGCCGTCGACAGCGCGCCCATCCCGCCCGAGCCGATCCCGTTACCCGAGCGCGAGAGCGGTTCGTTGCCGCCGCGCCCCACCGAGATCTCGTTGCGGGGACTGAATCCCTGTGGTCTGCTGACGGCGCGGCAGCGTACCGCGCTCGGCTTCGACCGCGACCCCTTGCCCGGGGTCGAAGAAGGGTTCGACAACGCTTCCACCTGCAGCTACCGCAACAGCCGGGCCAAGGTGGGGGCCCGGTTCGCGTTGGTCACCGGGGAGGACATGAATGTCTGGACCAGCGACACCGCGCAGGTCAGGGCGACCCCGGTGGTGCTCGACGATTTTCCGGCGCTGGTGATTCGTACCCCCGGACTGCGGCTGGCCTGCAACGTGGCCGTGGACGTGGCCGAGGGGCAGCATCTGGACGTGCTGTACCGCGACGACGGTGCCGATCGTCCAGCCACTTTGGACCAGCTGTGCGCGGGAGCGCGTCGGGTGGCCACGGCGGCGGTGCGAACGCTGCGGAACGCGGCAAGCACCGAGTCCCACGTCTCCGGTGACTGAGTTCGTGCCGCCGCGCCGGCCCGTCAATTTCTCGCGAAATCGCCGCCCCAGTACGGTGGTACGGCCCCGTGTGCGTCAATTTCCCGCGAAATCGCCGGTCAGGCAGTGCCGACGAGTAGCCGAACTCCCACCCCCGTGCCGCCAAGCGGGCCAAGGTGACGGCTTCCGAATAACGTTGTGTGTCTGAATCTTGCCGCTATCGGACTACTGCCTATTTCCCGCACGAGCCACTAGAGTGGGCTGGCGGATTTCCGAGAGTGGAGGCGATCGTGCCGAATAGTTCCGAACTGGACGGTGTGACCGATTCGCCCTCCGCCACCGAGGCGGTGGGAACCGGATCCGTACGTGTCGAGCCGTCGGCCATCCCGAACCTGATCAGCTCGTTGCAGTCCTCGTTGGACGCCGTCGGCGTGCAGATCGAGCACGCCATCACCGAACTCCGGATTCATCCCTGGGCAGGGGATCCGGTCAGCACCGGGGCCGCCGCGAAGTTCAACGAGCACTCGGTCGGCGGTGATCGGGCCGCGTTGACCGCACTGTACGGGTACCGCGACCGGTTGCAGTCCGCTTCCGACGCGTTGCGCGCGGTGGAGCGCCGCTACACGGAGACCGAGGACGCCAACACGTCCCGGATGCGGACGGGCTGCTGACCGGTTGAACGAGGTTTTCCGATGGGGTTGTCGGGGGGGGCTCGCCTCGCTGAACGATTCCGATGTTTCCAGCGCGGGAAAGCCCACGTCGATCGGCGACACGACAGGAAAGCAGCAGTCGAGTTCCCTCGGAAGGACGTCGATGAGTGACCACCGTTGGCAGGGGTACACCCATGCCGAGCTCTTCGAGCTGTTGCACCAGGGACCCGGCCCCGCGGCTTCGGGGTCTTCCGCACATCGGTGGCGCGAGTTGGAGACCGCCTTCCGGGAGATCGACGACGGCATGGCCGCCGCGCTGAAGGCAGTGGCCGCCGAGTGGCAGGGAGAGGCCTCCGACAGTGTCCGTCGTGGATTGCTGCCGCTGCACGAGTGGGCCGACGAGGTCACGCTGGCCGCGGCGCGGATGCGGCAGTGCTCCGAGCACCAGGCCGAGCTCGTCGCCAGGGCGCGGGCCGAGATGCCGCCTCCGGTGCGGGTGACGGCCGAGGAACCGAACGCCTTCACCTCGAACCTGGTTCACCTGTTCGGCGGACAGACCGACTACGAGCTGCGTGAACAGCAGCAGCACGCCGCCGAGCAGCGCGCGTTCGACGTCATGCGCCGCTACCAGGCCGCTTCCGAGGCCAACACCACCTCGCTGGCCTTCTTCGAGACACCGCCACAGGTGGTGGTCGACGCTCCCTCCGGGAGCCCCCAGGGCGGCGGTGGCGGCGGCCGTGGCGACATCACGATCTCCTGGGCCAAGTCATACTCGGAGGGCGCGGTCACCGGCGGGAGCGGTGCGGGCACGGGCAGGAGCGGGGCGGGCGGTGGTAATGCCACCCCGAGCTCCGCTCGTCCCGCGGACGGAAGCACCAGGGGCGGTTCGCTCCGCTCCGGTTCGGTCAACGGATCCCCCTCGGGCACCCACGGTGCGGCGTCACCGCGCCCCTCCCGTGCCGAGTGGGAGGAGGAACGCGAGCTCTCGATCGAGGCCACCGAGACCGAAGGGGGAACCGGACCGTTCGACGAACACCGGGTTTCCGCTCGTCCGGTCATCGGCGGTGATCCCTCGTGACCGGAGTACTCGGTGCGAGCGATCCCGGCGAGCCGGTCTCGTTGTCGGACCTGGAGTTCGACGTGCTGCTGGAGCACCTGGGCATCGCCGAGCCGCCGCTGGTGCTCAAGGTGCCCTCACCGGGCAGAACCCACGAGCGGCGCCGCGAGTTGTGTGAAGCGGCCCGGCGCTCGATGGCCGAACGCGGGTTGTGGGCCGGAAACGCCCCGATCGATTCGCTGCGGCGGATGATGAGGGTGCTCGAAGCACCCACCCGCGAGGTGGACGGCCGCTGTTGGTCGGGCCGCAGTGTCCGAATGCTGGCGGCGGCACGCGGGGCGGGCGAGGCCGCCGAGGCGGTGCTGGTGGTCAAGGAGGAACAGCGACTGTGGCTGCGCCCGGCCGCCACCACCGGACTCGCCCGTGAGGCGCTGTCCGCGCTGCCGGAGGTCGAAGCGGGAAGTGGACGTTCGGTCAGCCTGCCGAGCGCGGATCTGGAAACGGCGGCTTCCGAAGCCGGCGATGATCTCCCGGCGTTGCGTGCCGCGCTGTGCGCACGCGGGGTGCGGGCCGAGGAGGCCGAAACGCTGGTGGGCATGTTGGACGGGGTGCACGCCAGCGGCCAGTTCGGCGCCGCGGTCCGGCGGAAGCACGCGGTGCGGCACCGTGCCGAGCACGTGGTCGGTTTCTTCGACTCCCGCGCGGGCCGTTATGTCCAATTGCGGCGCGACACCTCGTCCGGCGAGCCGTGGAGTACCCTCGCGCCCGTGGACCGGCGTGGTCTGGTGAATCGGGTCGCGGAGCTCGCGGCTGAGCCGCTGCCCCACTGATCGGCGCCATTCCGCTGATCAGCAGCAGTCGGTCGATCAGCCCAGTCGCCCGAGCGGTGCTGCCGCCCGAGCGGTGCTGCCGCCCGAGCGGTGCTGCCGCCCGAGCGGTGCTGCCGCCCGAGCGGTGCTGCCGCCCGAGCGGTGCTGTGCACGATGGGCCGCGCTTCCGTGCACATCCCGAACGGGAGACGGCCGGAGGGAATTCGCCCCGGCGGCGGTGGCCCGAACGTCCGGGCGCCGGAACCGCTCAGCGCACGAACCGTCGGGCGACCGCCTGCCCGGTGCTTCAGCCCACCGGTTCCACGATGCCTTCCCGTGCTTCCGGAGCCGCCACTCGAGTGGCGTCTGCGGCTTGGTCGTCCGGCTGGCTCTGCGACTCGCGTTCCGCGGCCACCCGCGCCGAGTAACGTTCGACCTCCCTGGTGAGCCGCTGTTCGTCCCAGCCGAGCTCGGCGCCGATCAACCTGCCCACCTGCTCGGCGCAGTCCACACCGCGATGCGGGTACTCGAAGGAGATACGGGTCCGCCTGGTCAGCACGTCCTCCAGGTGCAGTGCCCCCTCGTAGCGCACCGAGTAGACGACCTCGGCCCGCAGGTAGTTGGGGGCTTCGTCGATCGGCTTCAGCAGCTCGGGGTCGCTGTCGCCGAGCGCGAGCACCTCGTGGATCACCGAGCCGTAGCGGTCCAGCAGGTGCCGCACGCGGTAAGGGTGCAGTCCGTGGGCCGCCGCGAGCTGGTCGGCCTGGTTCACCAGCGCGTGGTAGCCGTCGGCCCCCAGCAGCGGAACCTTGTCGGTGATCGAGGAGGCCATGCGGCCGGAGACGTCGTTGCCGATCGCGTCCACCGCGTCCTTGGCCATCACCCGGTAGGTGGTGTACTTGCCGCCCGCGATCGCCACCAACCCTGGGGCGACCCGGGAGACCTCGTGTTCCCGGGAGAGCTTCGAGGTGTCGTCGTTCTCGCCTGCCAGCAGCGGACGCAGCCCGGCGTAGACACCCTCGATGTCCGCGTGCGTCAGCGGGGTGGCGAGCACGCTGTTGACGTGCTCCAGGACGTAGTCGATGTCGCGCTTGGTGGCGGCGGGGTGTGCCAGGTCCAGGTTCCAGTCCGTGTCCGTGGTGCCGATGATCCAGTGGTTGCCCCACGGGATCACGAACAGCACGGACTTCTCGGTCCGCAGGATCAGCCCGCTGTCCGAGACGATCTTCTCGCGCGGGACCACCACGTGCACGCCCTTGCTCGCGCGTACCCGGAAGTGCCCACGTCCCCCGGACAGGCGCTGCAGTTCGTCGGTCCACACACCTGTCGCGTTGATGACCGCCTGGGCACGGACCTCGGTCTCCCTGCCGTCCTCGACGTCACGCAGCCGCGCGCCCGCGATCCGGTCCGCCTCGTGCAGGAACTCCACCACCTGGGTGGAGGTGCGTACCACCGCGCCGTAGCGGGCCGCGGTGCGCGCCACGGTCATGGTGTGCCTGGCGTCGTCGACCTGCGCGTCGTAGTAGCGGATACCACCGACCATCGCGTCCTGCTTGAGGGCGGGCACCATTCGTCGCGCCCCGGCGCGCGTCAGGTGCTTCTGTCCCGGGACCGACCGTGCGCCGCCCATGCGGTCGTAGAGCAGCAGCCCGGCGGCCGTGTAGGGGCGTTCCCACACCCGGTGGGTCAGCGGGTAGAGGAAGCTGACGGGTTTCACCAGGTGCGGGGCGAGCCGGTTGAGCATCAGCTCCCGCTCGTGCAGCGCCTCCCGCACCAGGGAGAACTCGAGCTGCTCCAGGTAGCGCAGCCCACCGTGGAACAGCTTGCTGGAGCGGCTGGAGGTGCCCGCGGCCAGGTCGCGGGCTTCCACCAGCGCCACCCGCAGACCCCTGGTGGCCGCGTCGAGCGCGACCCCCGCTCCGGTGATGCCGCCACCGATGACGACGACGTCGAACTCCTCGCTGCCGAGGCGCCGCCAGTTCTCCTCGTGCTCCTCGGGGCCGAGCTTGCCCTGTGGCTGCCCGGTGACTTCCGGTTTGTCGCTGGCCACCAGCGTCCTCCTCGCTCGTTTCGCAGCCCACCGCCCCTGGGCGGAACGCCTCATCGCCAGTACGTCCGACAGCGCTCATCATGCCGGATCGACACGCCCCGCGCGTGGTGCGTGACTGGCTGTGGCGGGGTCGAGGTCGGGCCGGGATCATCCGGCTCGCCGCACCGTCGCTCCCCGCTCTCGCAGCACTTCGACCTCGGCTTCCGGCGTTCTCGAATCCACGATCACGGTGTCGAAGTGCTCGGCGGGTGTGACCGCGTGCAGTGCGCGCCTGTTGAACTTGGTGTGGTCGACGTAGAGCACGCGGCGACTCGCCGAGGCGAGCATGGCCTTTTTGAGCTGCACCATTTCCTGTTGCGGATAAAAACAGACACCGTCGGTGACTGCTGAGACGGACATGATCGCGAGATCCACTCGCATACCGCGGAGCGCATCCAGCGCCATGCCCCCTACGAAGGCGTCCGCCCAGGGCAGAAAGTCGCCTCCGACGCAGATCAGATGGATTCCCTGCTGTCCGGCGAGTTCGTCGAACACGCCCCGGTGGTTGGTCACCACGGTCAGCGGAGCTCGTTCCGGCAGCAGCCGTGCCAGGTATACCCCGGTCGTCGAATCGTCGAGCACCAGCGCCTGGCCGGGCTCGACCAGCTCCACCGCCGCCTTGGCGAGCTCGGTCTTCTCCGCCTCGTTCTGCTGCATCCGGTACTCGGACGCGGCCTCGTACAGCAGTGAGGAGGCGGCGGAGACGTACCCCCGGTTGCGGTGCACCAGTCCCTGGGACTCCAGCTCGGCCAGATCCCGGTAGACGGTCATCGCGCTGGCTTCCACCGTCCCGATCAGGTCGTCGATGCGCAGGGTTCCCTCGGCCATGACCAGATCGGTGATCTTGCGTCTGCGGTCCTGTTGCCGTCCGGAAGGTCGCCTGCCCTGCGTGGCCATCGTCATTCCTCTCGCACCACTCCTGTTTCACGGACAGGTGCCATCCTCCACCGCCGCCGGAATCCCTGTCCCTCATCCGGACGGGTACCGCGCGATCGGTGAGTGCTCCCGGACGTCACAAGTAAACCATCTGAACCGATAAAAACATCAAGCTGAGGTTATTGCAATGTTTCTTTTCACAGGTCTAGTGTGACCCAATCTTCCATACCGAGAAACCCGGGATTCAGCCGGAGGTGGTAGCCGATATGCGGTGGTACACGACACACGAACGCTCGACCCGCTCCCGACCGAGTAGCGCACTGCCGAGTGGCGCGCCGGCCGGTCCGATCGAGGTGCAGGCGGGAGGCGCGAGATGAGCGCGGGCGCGATCTTCCTCTTCGAACTGCTGGGAACGGCCACGCTGACCCTGCTCGGCTGCGGTGTGGTCGCCAACGTGACGTTGCGCGACACCCTGGGCAACAGCGGCGGATGGTTGCTGGTCAACTTCGGTTGGGGCTTCGCCGTGTTCGCCGGTGCGAGCATCGCCGCCCCCGCCGGGGCGCACATCAACCCGGCCGTGACCTTCGGGCTGGCGGTCAACGGGCAACTCGACTGGTCGCTGATACCGGTTTACCTGTCCGCCCAGCTCATCGGTGGTGCGTTGGGAGCAGCGGTCTGCTGGGCCGCCTACAAGCTGCAGTTCGACAACCACGACGACCCGGCCAACACCCTGGGCATCTTCTCGACCGGCCCCACGGTGCGCAACGCGCCGTGGAACCTGGTCACCGAGATCATCGGCACCTTCGTGCTGGTGTTCTGGATCCTGCTCAGTCCCGGTGCCAGCTCGGGACCCGACGGCATTCCGGAGTTCGGCAACGCCGCGCTCGGCTACGCGGCCGTGGCCTTCATCGTCATCGGCATCGGCAGCTCGCTCGGCGGGCCGACCGGATACGCCATCAACCCCGCCCGTGACCTCGGTCCCCGTATCGCCTACGCCCTGCTGCCGATCAAGGGCAAGGGCGGCGCGGACTGGGCCTACTCCTGGGTGCCGATCCTCGGCCCGATCATCGGCGGTTCCGCCGCGGGAGCACTCGCGCTCGCCATGCCCACCGGCTGATCGGGCCCTGACTGATCGGGCCCTGAGTGAGTGGGCCCTGCCTGGCTGAGCGCTGGCCGGACGGGGCCTGACCGGCCGCTTCCCGAGTGGCCGGGCGCGGCCCGCCGTCCGACAGTCGGCCCGAACGCCGTTCGCGCCCGGACCGAGCCCTGCCCATCGCTGCCAAAGCGGGCATTCTCGGAGCCGACACCCTCACAACACCAACCACACGCGTCGATCGGAAGGTAGCGACATGGCCTCCTACATCGCAGCCATCGACCAGGGGACGACCTCGACCCGCTGCATCGTCTTCGACCATGCGGGCCAGGTGGTCTCCGTAGACCAGGTGGAACACCAGCAGATCCTGCCCAAGGCGGGCTGGGTCGAACACGACCCGATGGAAGTCTGGACCAACACGCGGCAGGTGTGTGCCGGTGCGCTGGCCAAGGCCGACCTGGTGCTGTCCGAGATAGCCGCCGTCGGCATCACCAACCAGCGTGAGACCACCGTGGTCTGGGACCGCCACACCGGCGAACCCGTCTACAACGCCATCGTCTGGCAGGACACCCGCACCGACGCCATCGTCAACGAACTGGCGCGTGGCGAGGGCGGCCAGAACAGGTACCAGTCCAGGACCGGGCTGCCACTGGCCACCTACTTCGCGGGCCCCAAGATCCGCTGGATCCTGGACAACGTGGACGGGGCGCGGGAACGCGCCGAACGCGGCGAACTGATGTTCGGCACCATGGACACCTGGGTGCTGTGGAACTCCACCGGAGGCACCGAGGGCGGCCTGCACATCACCGACCCCACCAACGCCTCCCGCACCATGCTTATGGACCTGCGGACGCTGAGCTGGGATCCTGACATCTGCGCGGAGTTCGGTGTCCCCATGTCCATGCTCCCGGAGATCCGCTCCTCCTCCGAGATCTACGGCCACTTCCGCGAACGGGGCGTACTCGGCGGGCTGCCGATCGCCGGAATCCTCGGTGACCAGCAGGCGGCCACGTTCGGACAGGCGTGCCTGACCCCCGGCGAGGCCAAGAACACCTACGGCACCGGTAACTTCCTGCTGCTCAACACCGGCACCGAGCCTGTGCTCAGCGAGAACGGGCTGGTCACCACCGTCGGCTACAAGATCGACGACCAGCCCACGGTCTACTGCCTGGAAGGCTCGATCGCCGTGACCGGTTCACTGGTGCAGTGGATGCGCGACAACCTCGGCATGATCGGCAGCGCTCCCGAGATCGAGCAGGTCGCGGCCTCGGTGGAGGACAACGGCGGTGCCTACTTCGTACCCGCTTTCTCCGGGCTGTTCGCACCACACTGGCGTTCCGACGCTCGCGGCGTGATCGCCGGGCTGACCAGGTTCGTCAACCGCGGCCACCTCGCGCGCGCGGTGCTTGAGGCCACCGCCTTCCAGACCCGTGAGGTCGCCGAGGCGATGAACGCGGACTCGGGTGTGGAGCTCAAGGCGCTCAAGGTCGACGGCGGGATGGTCAACAACGAACTGCTGATGCAGTTCCAGGCCGACATCCTCGACGTGCCCGTCATCCGTCCGAAGGTCAACGAGACCACCGCCCTCGGCGCGGCCTACGCCGCCGGACTGGCCGTCGGATTCTGGTCCGGCGAGAAGGACATCCGAGCGAACTGGGCCAAGGACAAGGAATGGGACCCGAAGATGTCCAAGCAGGTTCGGGAGCAGCAGTACGGCGAGTGGCAAAAAGCCGTGACCAAGACCTTCGGCTGGCTCGAGGAGTGAGGCACCAGCGGAAGTGATCGTTCCCGTCGGGTCACCTCGGCGCCCACCGGAGGTGGCCCGACGGGGCGGTCCGCGATGGTGCGGGAGCGTTGTCGGACGAGCTGGATTCCGAGCCGGTGCGGGGCGATGGGTAACGTATCCGACTCGTGAGCCTCGAGGGCGATTCCCGACTGTTGACCGACATCAGCACCGAACTGCGTGCGGCGGGCTGCGTGTTCGCCGAGGACGAGGCCGAGCTGCTGCTCCGGACCGCCGGGACGCGTGCCGAGCTGAGCGACATGACCCGGCGCAGGGTCGAGGGGCTGCCACTGGAGGTGGTGCTCGGCTGGGCGGAATTCCTCGGCACCCGATTCGTGGTGGAACCCGGCGTGTTCGTCCCCCGACGGCGCAGCGAGTTCTTGGCCGAGCAGGCGATCTCGCTGGCGAGTCGCGGTGCCGTGGTGGTCGAACTGTGCTGCGGCTCCGCGGCGATCGCCGCGACCGTGGCGGGCGCCGTGGAACGGATCGAACCGCATGCCTGCGACATCGACCCCAACTGTGTGCGCTGCGCACGCCGTAACCTCGCGGATCTCGGCGGCACGGTTCACCAGGGAGATCTCTACGAGCCGCTGCCGGGGGAGCTACGCGGTCGGGTCGAGCTGCTGCTGGGCAACGCACCCTACGTGCCCACCGGAGAGATCTCGTCGATGCCGCTGGAGGCGCGGGAGCACGAGCCCCCGGTGGCGCTGGACGGTGGGGCGGACGGGCTCGACGTGCATCGCGCGGTCGCCGCCGAGGCCCAAGAGTGGTTGGCACCGGGTGGTCGGTTGCTGCTGGAGACCAGTGAGCGGCAGGCCGAACGCTCGGCGGCCATTTGTGCCGAGCACGGGATGGATGTCCGGGTGGCCCGCCACGAGGAGAGCGACGCCACCGTCATCGTCGCCACCGCCTCCGGGCCCTGACCCGGCGGCCCGGCGATTTCGCGAGAAATTGACGGCGGCGCCGCCGAGTCCAGCAAGGGCGAGAGCCGGCTACGGCATCTCGGAGGCGCGTGGATGGCAGCATTGGGGAAGCGAGCCGATCCGGCCGTCCCGGCGACCGTTCCGGCCGGTTATCCCAGCGAAGCGGCGCACGAACGAGAGGCGCGGGACATGAACGAGCAGTACTCACCGAACTTCAAGCACGGACCGAACACGGTGTGCCCGAACTGCGGCGGGTTCCAGAAGGTCAGCGAGCCCCGCCTCTACATGATCCGGGCCACCGAGGAGACCCACGCCGGGATGACACTGGGGGAGTGGCGGACCTGCCCCCAATGCCAGGGAGACGGGCACACCCCCGGGCTCCGCCCTCCGGTTTAGTGAGAGGTCGTCGGGTCGTTTCTCGTGGGTGGTTTCGTGGCGGAACCTCGCGCACGGCTCTCGCTGCGGGTCTGGCGACCTCGGGTAGCGACCTACACAACGTCTCCGGCGTCCTCGCGAGAGCCGCACGGGAGAACCCGCGGCGGTGCGGGCTGCGAGGGTGGTCGGGGTTCACCCCGCGGGAATGGTTGGGGTTCGGCTCCGTGTCTCCATGCGTTGCTCAGCAGCATGGGCGCTTCCCGAGGGCGGTCTCGGGGGCGACAATTTCGCGGGAAATTGACGCCGCACTATCCGATCAGCCGCACCGGACCGGCGATTTCGCGGGAAATTGACGCCGAGCGGCAGGGTCACATCGGCAGGGCGGAGGCGCGCCAGGCGTTCGGGCCGGGCCGCATCGGCCGCCTGCCACCGGGATAGCGCAGCGCGGCGGCACGGTCGCCCCACATCGACATGCGTTCGGGCCGTTCGGCCCCGCCGCCGGAGCTCGCCGCCGCGATGCCCGCCAGCGCCGCGGTCAGCGCGGCCACCTCCACGTCGTCGGGCCTGCCCCGCTCGACCCGCAGCACGGGCTGCTGGGCACCTTCCGTCTCGGAAGCGGGTGACTCACCGGACTCGGCCACGGGCTCGTCGCTCAAGGTGCACCTTCCATCGGCGGGTGTGCGTGCCGGAGACGCCAGCATAACGACGTCCGGCACGCGGTGGACAGTGCTCGCGGCACGAGCGACGCGCCGCGAGCACCACGACCGGCCCGCGGTCACAGCGGGATGTTGCCGTGTTTCTTGGCGGGCAGCGAGTCCTTCTTGTTCCGCAGCATCCGCAGCGACCGCGCCAGGTAGCCCCGGGTGTGGGAGGGCGGGATCACCGAGTCCACGTAACCGCGCTCGGCCGCCTCGTACGGGTTGCACAGGGTGTCCTCGTACTCCTGCTGCAATTGCGCACGCACCGCCTCCACGTCGTCACCGCGCTCGGCGGCCTCGGAGAGCTGCCTGCGGTAGAGGATGTTCGTCGCGCCCTGCGCACCCATCACCGCGATCTCGGCGGTGGGCCAGGCCAGATTGATATCGGCGCCCAGGTGCTTGGATCCCATCACGTCGTAGGCACCGCCGTAGGCCTTGCGGGTGATGACGGTGGCCAGCGGGACGGTTGCCTCGGCGTAGGCGTAGAGCAGTTTCGCGCCGCGCCTGATGATGCCGTTCCACTCCTGGTCCGTGCCGGGCAGGAAACCGGGCACGTCGACGAAGGTGACCACCGGGATGTTGAACGAGTCGCAGGTGCGGACGAACCGCGCGGCTTTCTCGCTGGCCTCGATGTCCAGTGTCCCCGCCATCTGGGTGGGCTGGTTGGCGACGATTCCGACGCTGTGGCCCTCGATGCGTCCGTACCCGGTCACCATGTTGGGGGCGAACAGCGCGGAGACCTCGCAGAAGTCGCCGTCGTCGAGTACCCGGGTGATGGCCTCGTGGATGTCGTAGGGCTGGTTCGGCGAGTCCGGCACCAGCGTGTCCAGTTCCCGGTCGGACTCGGTGAGGTTGTCGGCGACCGTTCCGCTCTCGGCGGGCGCGTCCGAGACCGGCGGCTCGGCCAGATTGTTCGACGGCATGTAGGACAGCAGCTCCTGCACGTAGGCGATCGCGTCGTCCTCGTCGGAGGCCATGTAGTGCGCGTTGCCCGACTTCGAGTTGTGCGAGTACGCCCCGCCGAGCTCCTCGAAGGTCACGTCCTCACCGGTGACGGTCTTGATCACGTCGGGGCCGGTGATGAACATGTGCGAGGTCTGGTCGACCATCACGGTGAAGTCGGTGATCGCGGGCGAGTACACCGCACCACCAGCGCACGGCCCCATGATCAGCGAGATCTGCGGGATCACCCCGGAGGCGTGGGTGTTGCGCTTGAAGATCTCGGCGTAGAGCCCCAGCGCGGCCACGCCCTCCTGGATGCGGGCACCACCGGAGTCGTTGATCCCGATCAACGGGCAGCCGGTCTTGAGTGCCAGATCCATCACCTTGACGATCTTCTCGCCGAACACCTCGCCCAGCGAACCACCGAACACGGTGAAGTCCTGCGAGAACACGCACACCTGACGGCCGTCCACTGTGCCGTAACCGGTCACCACACCGTCGCCGTACGGCCGGGACTGCTCCATTCCGAAGTTCGTCGAGCGGTGGCGGGCGTGCTCGTCCAACTCGATGAACGAGCCCTCGTCCAGCAGCATGTCGATCCGCTCGCGGGCGGTGTACTTGCCCTTGGCGTGCTGTTTCTCCACCGCACGTTCGGAACCGGCGTGTACCGCCTCGTAATTGCGCCGATACAGATCGGCCAACTTCCCGGCCGTGGTGTGAATGTCCGGCTCACCGACAGACGGCTCACCAATCGGTTCGGTCGCACTGCTCATGCCCGGCAGCCTAGCCAGCCGAGCACGGCCACCACGAAGAGGTCTCGGGTGACGAGTATCACCTTTCCGGTGGACGGCGTGTGCTGGGGCTCCTGCCGAGGGCGGGGGAGTCGCCGTGCCGCTCGCGGCGGTTCACGGGAACATGGCGGGGCGGTAGCGCGCTCCGGCGATGACCGTCGCGCGTGGATCCGTACCGGATGACCGGTAACCACACGCATCACCCACGGCATAGCCTGGGCACATGACCACTCCGCCCCCGCTGGATGCCGAGGTGCTGCGCGCCCGCCTGCTCGACGAGGGCCCGTACCGGGCGCTCGACGTGGTGACCGTGACCGGTTCGACCAACACCGATCTGGTCGCGGCGGCCAACGCCGGTTCCCCCGACCGCACCGTGCTCATCGCGGAGGAGCAGCAGGCGGGCAAGGGAAGGATGCGGCGTTCCTGGGTCTCCCCGCGTTACTACGGGGTGCACGTGAGCGTGCTGCTGCGTCCCGTGGTGGCGGCGCGTACGGCCTTGGCCTGGCTCCCGCTGCTGGCGGGCACCGCGCTGGCCGAGACGGTGCGGGAGACCACCGGGCTGGCCGCCGAGTTGAAGTGGCCCAACGATCTGCTCCTGGGGGGAGACCGCAAGGCGGCGGGCATCCTGGCCGAGGCGGTGAGCACTCTGGACGGTATGGCGGTGGTGCTGGGCATCGGTGTCAACGTGCATCACGACGCGGCGAGCCTGCCCGAGAGCGCGGGTGGGCTGCCGGCGACCTCCATCGCGGCCGAGGGAGTCAAGGTCGACCGAACCGAGCTGCTGGCCGGATTGTTGGAGCGGCTGTCCGCGATCGAGCTGCGCTGGCGCGAGGGGGTCTCGGAGGACGCCTTGGACGGCGGTGTGCTGGAACGCTACCGGCCGCTCTGCGGCACGATCGGCCGCTGGGTACGTGTCGAGCTCGGCGGTGGCCGGATGCTCGAAGGTGAGGCCCGCGAGGTCGACACCCAGGGCAGGCTCGTGGTCCGCGACCGCGACGGGACGCGCACGCCGGTCTCCGCCGGTGACGTGGTGCACCTGCGCCCGGCGCAGCGTTGATTTCCGGCGCGGTGTTGACCTTCGGTACGGCCCTCCCGACGTGCGCGCTCCCCCGCTCGATCCGGCCCCGAGGGGCGTGCTCGGAATCTTCCGGACAGACGCGGGAACCCATCGGGACTCCGGTAAGGTGAGCGTGGCTCGCCGCTGATCCGAAGGGGGAATACAGGTGGCTTATCCCGATGATCAGCTCGGCGAGGGCGAGCAGGTGCTGGTGCACCGACACCCCCATTGGAAACTGCTGGTGGGGCCGGCATTCGCGCTGCTGGTGGTGCTGGTCGGCTTCGGCGCGCTCGTGCTGTTCACCGAGTCGCTCGCCTGGCGCACCCCGATACTCGCCGGAGGCGGGGTCGTCGGCGGTGTGCTGCTGCTCTGGCTGGTGCTGACTCCGCTGCTGCGCTGGCGCACCACCCACTTCGTGGTCACCAACCACCGGCTGATGATCCGCGAGGGGGTCTTCACTCGTTCTGGGGTGCACATCCCGCTCGGTCGGATCAACAGCGTCCGGTCCCGCCGAGGGGTGCTGGACCGGTTGCTCGGCAGCGGAACGCTGATAGTCGAGTCCGCTTCGGACGAACCTCTGGAGTTCGACGACATCCCGGAGGTGAACCGGGTGCAGTCGCTGCTTTACGGCGCCGTCGAGGGTGAGTCCCAGGATCAGTACCCGGACGATCGCTGACGGACCGCCGTCCTCGGCCGGGGCGATGATCCCGGGACTCTCCCGCCGCTGCTCCGTAACGAGTAGCGTCCTACACCCGTTAGGACCAACGAGAAGCGGTGCGATCCGTGAGTTGTGGAAGGAGACTTGTTGATGGGTGTACGTGCGCTGGGTCTGCCGGAGGCCACCCGCTCCCCGAACACGCCGGAACTCCCCGAACGGGTGACCATCTGGGAGGTGGGGCCTCGTGACGGGCTGCAGAACGAGAGCGGGGTGATCCCCTCCGCCGTCAAGCTCGAGTTCCTCAACCGGCTCAACGCCGCCGGACTGCCGGTCATCGAGACCACGAGCTTCGTGCACCCCGACTGGGTTCCGCAGCTGGCCGACGCGGGCGAGGTCATCAACGGGCTCTCCCCCAAACCCGGCGTGCGCTACCCCGTGCTGGTTCCCAACCAGCGCGGCCTCGACCGCGCCAGGGAGGCCGCGGTCGCCGACATCGCGATCTTCGCCTCCGCCACCGAGAGTTTCGCCCAGCGCAACCTCAACCGGAGCTTCGAGGAACAGTTCGAGATGTTCCGCCCGGTCGTGCGCGGCGCGGCGTCCTCCGGCATGCGGGTCCGCGGCTACCTCTCGATGGTCTTCGGCGATCCGTGGCAGGGTGCCGTTCCGGTCGAGCAGGTGGTCGACGCGGGCAAGCGGCTGCTGTGGATGGGCTGCGACCAGCTCTCGCTCGGCGACACCATCGGCGTGGCCACGCCAGGCCAGGTCGAGAGCGTGCTGCGCGGCTTCCAGGAGGCCGACATCAGCCCGGACCGGCTGGCCGTGCACTTCCACGACACCTACGGGCAGGCACTGGCCAACACCTACGCCGCGTTGCGGCTGGGGATCAGCACCGTCGACTCCTCGGCGGGCGGGCTGGGAGGTTGCCCCTACGCGGGCTCGGCCACCGGCAACCTGGCCACCGAGGACCTGGTCTGGATGCTCTCGGGGCTGGGCATCGAGCACGGTGTCGACCTGGAGCTGCTCGTCGACACCAGCACCTGGATGGCCGAGCGACTCGGCAAGCCGAGCCCGTCGCCGGTGGTCAAGGCACTGGCGCGATGACGACCTCGGAAACCGCGTGCTTCCCGGTCACGAGCACGCGCACCCTGCGGGGACAACCGCTGCTGGCCTGGGAGTGCTCCGGCGATTGGCTGGCCGTTTCCTCCGGCTCGTACGGTGGCGGTCTCGGACTCCGCCGCTGGGTGCTCAACGCCACCGTCCCCAGTGGATACGACCGCCCCGATCCGGCAGCGCACATCGCCGAGATGGCCGGGGAACTGCAGCTCCAAGGGCCGGGCACCGGACTGTTGACCGCGGTGGACGTGCGGCACGAGGTGACCGCCACCGAAGCGGGCGTGCGGGCGAGCGTGACCACCGGGGTGGGCTATCCCGTCTGGGCCGCGCACGACGCCGCCGACACCTCGCACCTGGTGCGGGAGCACACGCCGGGAACCATCAACGCGGTGTGCTTCCTTCCGGTGCGGCTGAGCGACTCCGCGCTGGTCAACCTGGTCGCCACCGTGGCCGAGGCGAAGGCGCAGGCCCTGTCGGAGTCCGGAGTGGCCGGTACCGGCACCTGCACCGACGCGACCGTGCTGCTGTGTCCGCCCGATGGTGATCCCGAACCCTACGGCGGGCCGCGTTCCGTGATCGGCGCACCACTGGCCCGCGTGATCCATCGGGCGGTGACCGAGGGACTGCGCGTGACCAACCCGCGAGACCGGTGAGCGCGTGTTCGGGCGAACCACACCGCGAGGGGCTCGCCCGGACGGAACCGGCGCGACGTCCGACGCGTCCCAACAGCGGTGGGGGTGGTGGACCGCAGTGGGAGGAAGGTGAGTGGCGTTGACCGACCATCGGGCGCAGGTCGAGGAGATGATCGCCGACTATCGGCGCAGCAGTCAGCGGCTTTCCGAGGTGGACGACGAACTCGCCACGATCGAGGAAACCGTCGGTGACGACCGCGGGGAAGTCTCGGTCACTGTGGGCTCCGGGGGAGCGCTGCGGCGAGTGTGGCTGGCCGAACAGGTCTACCGCACGCACTCCCCGGACGAACTCGGCAGGCTGATCGTGCGACTGTCCGCGACCGCCACCGCGCGGATCGCCGAACGCACCGACGCGGTGCTCGCGACGGTGCTCCCCTCCGGATCCGATCCCGCCGCCCTGCGTGCCGACTCCGCAGTGTCGTCCGGCGCCGCCTCCTCCGTCACCGGGGTGTCGGTGCCGAACGGAGCCGCTGTTGCGGACAATGGGCCGGAGACTTCGGCAGCGGAGCCAGAGCAGGAGGAGTCGCTCGAACCCCGCAGTTGGCTGCGGGACGTCGGGGCGGCGGAACGGAACCGGTGATGACAGGTTTCCAAAGTGACCTCGGGAAACTCGCCGAGCACGCCGGGGAGTTCACCGAGCACGCGGAGCACGCCAGGCGGATCCGCGACGAGCTGCGCACCGCCCTGGATGCGTCCGGCGAGTGCTGGGGCGCCGACGAGGCGGGAGCCAGGTTCGCCGAGCTGCACCTTCCCGGCGCCGAGCGAGCGCTGCGTCGGCTCGAACGGTTGCCGGACGAGCTCGCGGAGATGGGAACGAACCTGTCGGAGGCGGCCGACACCTATCGCCGTACCGACGAGGCGGCGGCCGAAGGACTTGCCGGGATCGATGCCGGGCCGGAACGGGAGTGATCGGATTGGGGATCGAACTTCCCGTCGAACTGCGCGGGGTGGCCGAACGCACCGGCACGCACTGGCCGGAGGCCGATGAGGACGCCATGCGCCGGGCGGCAGCCGCCTGGCGCCGTGCCGCCGAATCACTGGACAGGTTGGCCGCCGCCTCCGACGCCTCGGCCGGTGGAGCGCTCGCCGCGATCGAGGGTGAGACGGCGCGGGCCGCGAGCGGTCATTGGCAGGAGTTCGTCGAGCCGGACACCGGACGGCTACCGGGCAGCGCACGGGACTGCGCGGCCGCGGCCGATCGGCTGGATCACGCCGCGGACCAGGTGGGAGCCGCCAAGGTGCGCATCGTGCGGGAACTGGTCACGCTGGCCAAGCGGAACGACGCGGCCGAGCGAGCAGCCGCCGCGGGAAATCCCTCCGCCGTGTTGCGGGCCGAGTCCGCTGTGGGTGAAGCGGCTGGCAACATCGCTGAGCTGAACCGGGCCCTGGTCGGTGCGGTGGCCGGTTCGGGCGGAATCACCATCGACTCGAGTGCCTCCCCCGGCTCGGCACCGCCCGGCTCCGTATCGCTCGGGGGTAGCGATACCGGCGGTGAACCGGCCGGTGCGGTCGCGAACCCGGTGCCGGACGTGAGTTCGGTCGGGGACGCGGTTTCGGCGGCGGGCGCCGTGGCGGAGGGCGCTCTCGGAGCCGTGGGCACAGCCGATGCTGCGGGTGTCGACGGTGCCGAGGGTGCCGTCGGTGAGGCGGTGGCCCGCGCGGCATCGCTGCCGGCCTCACCCCCGGCACGGGCGGACGAGCCCGCTGCGCCGGGGCAGGAAACCGGGCAGCACGGGGAGCCGAACACTCCCCGCAGCCGGATATCGGAACTCCTCTCGCCCGACGTGCCGGGCTCGGACGAGCGCGGTCCTGTCGGGGAAGCCGGTCCCGCCGGAGCTCCACCACATGCGAATCCGGCCGGAGAGGCTGCCGAGCGGGAACTGACCGGACCAGTCTCGCCGGAAACGGTTCGGCGTGCCGCCGGACCGGCGGGTGGCCCGGATGCCGGGACCGGACCGATACCCGTCGTGGATCCCGCCGCGCACTCTTCCGGCGAGTCCCCGGCATCGGGTGCTGGTGGCGAGCACACCGACGCGGGCCGGGATCCGATCACCGCGCCGCAGGCCGTGCACCAGGCCTGGGCCTCTCCCGCCGCAGCACCCCCTCCAGCACCACCGGGCGCCGCACCACCGCCTCCCGCCGGTCCCGCCCCACAGCCCGGTGCCGTTTCGCAAGGACCCACCGGACAACCGGGAATGGCGGGACAACCCGGCCCCGCTGGATCGCCGCAGCGACCGGGGGCCCCACCGCCGCCGGCGCCCGGCGTTGGGAGAGGCGTCGGACAGCCCGATCCCGGACAGGCGACCCAGCGTCCGGCTCCTCCACTCCGGGGCGGTTACCAGCCCACCGGGGTGGCCCATCCGGGCGCGGCCCCACCGGTGGGACGTAATCCGTTCGCTCCCGGCGGCGGAATGTCGCAACAGCAACCGTCGCCACCGCACCCCGCACCGCAGCACCCCGCACCGCAGCACCCCGCACCGCAGCACCCCGCACCGCAGCACCCCGCACCGCAGCACCCCGCACAGCCACCGCAGCCCGAGGGACGGCGTCCGATGCGGGAGAACCAACGGGATCCCGCCGTTGTGGCGTTCGTGCTGCACCAGTTCCCGCTGGGGCACATGCCGGTGGCCGAGACCCGACCGAGCAGGCAGTGGTCGCCCTCCGGACAACCGTCCGAACGGGACACCTTCACTGTCCCGCCGCAGCGGCATCCGCGTGCGGACCTCGTCGAGGAGTTCGCACACCCCCCTTCACGCCGAGCGGCGTCGTTCGGGTGGCAGGCGGGCCGCACGATCCCGGCGGAGCTGCTGGTCGGCTACGAACCGCTCGGTCCGGAAGCCGAGGTCGGCGAGTTCGAGTGGGAACGGCGCTACCTGCTTCCCGGGCCGGGTGGGAACCGCACGCACGCCTACGACTGGCCGGTGCGGCACGGTTTCGCGGACAACGGTGTCGAGGAGCCCGATCCCGAGGTGTTGCCGCCGGGCACCCTGCTCGACCGGCTGGGTGACGAGTGGGGGCTCGTGCTGGCTCCCGAGGGAACCGCGTTCGCCGATCGTTCACTGCCCCCGGAGTTCCGGGAGCGGGCGTATCGACGTTATCGCGTGGTGCACCCGTTGCCGGTGTGGCTCACCCGGGCCGTCGCCTGGTTCGAACAGCCCGGTACCGGGCTGCGCTACCGCACGACGCACCCGCTCGCCGAGCTGCTCGCGCTGGGACTGCTGGTAGATCCAGCAGTCGAATCCGAGCAGGACAGCGAACCGGAAAGTGCGATCGCGGCCGAAAAGGACTCCGCATCCCCGGAAATCCCGGCCGAACCCCACGAGGCGGAACAAACCGTGCGTATCCGGAGTAACGACATGAGTTCGGCGGATGATCCCGCCGGAGCGATGCGCTGATGACTTTTTGTCCTCTTGGTGCTGGGACAGTTCTGCTGTGGCTCCCCGCGTGGGACTCCCACCACTCCCGCAGGCCGAGCTCCGGCCACTCTCGCCACCGGCACCGCCGCGGGTTCTCCCGTACGGCGTCAATTTCTCGCGAAATTGTCGTGCCGGTGGGGGCGGTGTGGCCCGTGCGGCGTCAATTTCTCGCGAAATCGCCGCGACGTTGCGCCGGGACTCCGGTGCGTGAGGCGGATGCATTGCAAGGCCGGGTCGCCTCGCCGCGTAGGTCGCTACTCAAGAGCGGCCCAACGCAGCAAGGCGCCGCCTCACGTGCCGGCTACCCGACCACGTACGCAACTACAGCTGTGGACTCCAAGGAGGCCGTGTGAATTCCGAATCCGTGCTGGGATGGCTGGAGGCGATGGGAGTGCCGCCGCAGGTTGTCTCCGTCGCTGCCGAGCGCGACGACGCCTGGTGCCTGCTGCGGGACGACTCCGAGGGGCAGCCGGTCTGGGACGTGTTCTGGCGCGAGCAGGGCAACCGCTACGACTGGGCGCGGTTCTCGGACGAGCGGGTGGCCTGTTTCTACTTGTTCGGGCGGTTGACCTGGACCCAGGCGTTGCGGGGCGCGGTCGGTCCGCTCGACTCCGGCAGCACGCCGCCCAGGGGAGTCCCGATGCCCGGTGGTCCGGTCGATTCCGGCAGTGACTCCTCCGGGCCCGGCAGCGATTCCTCCGATGTGGGCAGCGGCCCGACGACCCCAGCCACCGGCACCGAATCCACCCCCGACCTCGGTGCTTCCGACCGGGAGTCCGCTGAAACCGACCGGAGGACTCTCGGTCCGGAGCAGGAATCCCTCGAAACCGAGCAGGGGGCCCTTGAAACCGAGCAGCGGACCTCCGGAACGGCACGGGATACCTCGGGCGGCTGAGTGCTTCCGGAACCCGCCGCGCGGCGATTTCGCGGGAAATTGACACCCACGTGCGGCCGGCACGCCGCTCGAACCGAGATCCGAAAAAGAGTGTACGATCGTCCGCTCTGGTCGGTAGGCTCCCGAACATGACCGTTGCCGCACCATCCCGGCCCACCCAGGTCGAGCGGCGGGCTCGCGTGGCCGTTGCCGTGCTGTTCTTCACCAACGGAGCGTTGTTCGCCAACCTGCTGCCGAGGTTTCCGCAGCTCAAGGCCGATCTCGGACTCGGCAACGCCGCCTACGGGATGGCCGTCGTGGCGTTCCCGATGGGAGCCGTCGTCGCCGGTCTGGCCGCGGGGGTGGCCGTCCGGCGGCTGAGCTCCGCGCGGGTGGCGGTCGCGAGCACCCTGCTGACCGCGGTGGGAATCCTGGTCGCGGGAACGGCGGGTTCGGTCGCGATGTTCGCGGGAGCACTGCTTCTCACCGGGGCGATGGACTCGTTCACCGATGTCGCGCAGAACGCCCACGGATTGCGGGTGCAGCGCCGCTACGGACGCTCCATCATCAACTCGTTCCACGCCGTCTGGTCAATCGGGGCAGTGACCGGTGGATCCATGGCCGCCGCCGCGATCGCCCTCGACCTCTCCCGGGGACAGCACCTGACGATCTCGGCGGTGGTGTTCACGATCGCGGCCTGCGCCGCCTGGAGGCTCTGCCTGCCCGGCCCCGACGACGAATCCACCCCGGAAACCGATGCCGACCTCGGGGAGGCGGGACGGTCGGAGCGCGTGCTCCCGGGGCGGCGCATCGCGTTCGTGCTGGCCGCCCTCGTCGTCATCGCCATGGCCGGAACACTCGTCGAGGACGCGGGCAACTCCTGGGCCACGCTCTACCTCTCCGAATCGCTGCACGCGCCCGCGACGTTGGCGGCGCAGGGCTACGTGGCGCTGGTTGCGGCCCAGTTCGTCGGCCGCATCCTCGGTGATCGGCTCGTCGGACGGTTCGGGCAGCGCACCGTGGCTCGCGCCGGTGGTCTGATCACCGCCGCCGGTATGGGCCTGGCGCTGGCTGTGCCGACCGTGCTCGGCACGATCCTAGGCTTCGCCGCCGCCGGGTTCGGAGTGGCGACGCTGGTGCCCGCCGCGATGCACGAGGCCGACGAGCTGCCCGGGCTCAAGCGGGGGTCGGGACTGACCGTCGTCTCCTGGCTCATGCGGCTGGGGTTTCTGCTTTCCCCGCCGTTGGTCGGGCTGGTCGCCGACAGCGCCGGTCTCCGGGTGGGGCTGCTGGTGGTGCCGCTGGCCGGGTTGAGCGTGCTGCTGTTCGCCGGGGTGCTGAGCAACCGGCGCGCCTGATTCGAGTTTTCCGGCCGGGTTCTCGGGTCGCTCGCTTGGCGGAACCTCCCGCTGGCTCTCGCTCCGGGAGGCCCGACATCGGGTAGGTACTACACAACGTCGGGCCTTCCTCGCGAGAGAGCGACGCGGGAGAACCCGCGGGTGGTCGGGCTGGTAGGTGATTTCCGACGTTTCCAGCGCCGCGAAGGCCACGCCAATCGGTCAAGACGACAGAAAAACGCACGCCAGGGAAATGTCAGTGAGCTGTGATCGGAGAATGCTCCGATTCGGACTTTCCGGAGTGCGTCAGAGCGTACGATCGTACGCATGTCGAGTGACTACTTCGCGGGCGATCCGCGCACGAATCTCGAACGCATGGCGGCCGGTGACAACTACATTGTCGACGATCCGGAGTTCGGCCGCAGGCAGCAGCGGGCCGTGCGGCTGGCCGCCCGCTATCAGGCCGCCTACGTCGAGGATCCGGACGCGGCGCGGCCGATCCTCGCCGAACTGCTCGACTCGGTGGGGGAGGAGGCGCACCTGCGCCCACCGTTGCATGTGGACTACGGCAGCAACATCACGATCGGGGAGCGCACCTTCGTCAATTACAACCTGACCGCGCTGGACGTCGCCTCGATCACCATCGGCGCGGACTGCCAGATCGGGCCGGGAGTCCAGCTGCTCACCCCGACACACCCGCTGGAACCGCGGCCCCGGCGCGACAAGCTGGAGGCGGCGAGCCCGATCACCATCGGCGACAACGTGTGGCTCGGCGGCGGCTGCATCGTGCTGCCCGGTGTCACCATCGGGGAGAACTCCGTAATCGGTGCGGGCGCTGTGGTGACCAAGGACGTGCCCGCCGACGTCGTCGCCGTCGGCAATCCTGCCCGCGAGGTCCGCGACCTCTAGGATGCTCGGTGTCATGGCTACCGGACACACCGACCCGCAGCGCCGCGAGCGCATCATCGATGCCACCCTCGACCTGATCGCCGAGGATGGGATCGCCAACGCCTCCCACCGCAGGATCGCCACCCGGGCGGGGGTGCCGCTCGGGTCGATGACCTACCACTTCGGCGGTCTGGAGGAGCTGCTCCGGGAGGCGTTCGGTCGGTTCGCCGAGCGGATCGTCGCTCTGTTCGACAGCTACCTCGCCGCGCCGAGTGACCAGGAGCAGGCCAGGGATGCGGTGACCGACCTCATCCACGAGCTGTCCGAGGACGATCAGCGCTACCTGGTGCTCACCCAGGAGCTCTACACCCTGGCCGCCCGACAGCCCGCCTACCGGGAACTGACCAAGGAGTGGATGCGCCGCAGCCGGGTCCACCTGGAGAAGCACTTCGACCCGGACACGGCTCGCCAGCTCGATGCCCTCATCGAGGGAATGACCCTGCACCGCGCCCTGACCCCCGAACCCCACGACCGCGCCCTCACCCGCGAGGCCGTCACCCGCATCACCACGAGAGACCCGACGCAGCGCTGACCCGCGCTGTTCCCGAATCCCTTCCTTCGCCGTCCCGCTCCCGCTGCCCCTGTGTCCCTGCGCCCTTGTATCCCCGCGGCGCGGCGATTTCGTGGGAAATTGACACTCACCGGGGTCTTGCCGCCCCGCTGGCGCGGTGATTTCGTGGGAAATTTACGCCCACCGGTCCCGGACCGGAACTTCGCAGCCGGGGTCCGGGCTCTCGAATACGCCGTCAGCCGCTTTGCTTCGTCCTGGAACCGGTGCGGGATCCGTCGTCCGGCTTCGGGAACCTGCTCCCGTCGTTGTGCTCGGTTTCGAGCCTTTCGACCTCGCTGCGCAGTGCGTTTTCCATGAGTTCGGAGACGCTCCCGGTGTGTGCCACGCGCCCATCGAGCACGCCCACGGCGTTCTTGGCCCGATCGAGGGTGTCCGGCGCTACGTAAGCCTCCATCTTCAGGGCTCTGAAACTTCGCAGCGCCATCTCTCGCGCGACCTCGGCCGCCACCAATATCACGGTCAGCACGCCTATCGTCCACAGTATCCATTTCTCGACATCGAGAAACAGCAGTAACAGGAACATCGCCACCGCGAACCCGGTGGCGACTCCTCTCGGGGGTGTCCGCTTCACTGCGTCCCGACCTCCACGTCGTTGTCGCCCATTCGCATGTCAGGTCGACAACCTACCGGTGGTCCCGTCGTTATTCACCAGTCCGTGTTCCTAGGCCGTGCGAATCGAATGCGCGTTCGGCAGAACACCAGTGGTGATCACTGCGGTAGGTTACCGAACGATCATCGTTCGTGAGGGGGATTCATGGTCAAATTCTGGCGTCGTCAGTCACTGCGAAGCGGTGAGACCCAGATCTTCACCGCGAACGCGCTGGTCGTGGTGGCCGCCTCGCTGATCACCGCTTCGCTGGCGCTGGTGCTGGAGGACCTGTTCCCGAAGGATCCGGGCGACGGCTACGTCGTGCTGACGCGCTGGGCAGTGGGGATCTTGGCGCTGTGCGCGCTGCTGTCCGGACTGGCCTGGCGCGCGTGGCTGCACCGGAGGCTGGGCACGCTGTTCTACGTCCACCTGCTCGACGAGTCGATGCCGAACTGGCACGAGCGCTCGCTGCGCGCCGCGCGAAACAGCCGGATGTCGATGCGCTCGGTGGTTCGCTGGGTGGATCTCAAGCAGCGCACCAGCGACGGCGTGATCGACGTCGTGCAACCGTGTCACGAGATCGGCGCGGTGATCGAGGAGGCGATCAACAACGATCGCGACGACACCGGCTACACCGTGGCGCCGAACATGCTCTGGCCTATGGCGCTGACGGTCGGTGCCTACCTGCCGCACCCCGAGAGCCTGCGGCTGCTCGAACTGCTGCCGAACAACACGGAGCAGCAGTTCGCGCTCACCGCGCGGCCTCGTAGCCGCACCAGTGCGGCGTTGAGCCGACTAGAGGGGCGGTCGCACGATCGGGGCAGGGTTGGGGTCTGGTTGGCTTTCGGGGATGCCAGCAAGCACTTCTCCAAGGAGGGGTTCCGGCGGTTCGGTGTGGACGAGCTGCACCTGATCAGTTATCGGGGTGGAATGCCCGAGTCGGGTGGTCCTCCCGATTACTCGGCCGATGAGCTGGGGCACCTGGGTAGCGAGATCGCCGATCACCTGGCGCGTATCAAGGCGGAGGCCGATGATCGGGAGCTCGTCATGATCGCGATGGCGCCCAAGGCGGTCGTGCTCGCCGTGGGTTGGCACCTCTCGCAGCACGAGTGCCGCTTCTTCCACGGCACGCACCTGATGCACTTCGATCGGGACAGCTACAGCTACATCCCGATGCGGGTCCGGGAGTCGCAGCCCACAAGCCCGCCGTGTCCCTCCGAAGTGGACGATTCTGTACGGGCCGACGAGTCCGATCGGAAGCCCGTGCAGCCGAGCGAGGAGCTCGAAACGCGCCCCGCCGAGTCGGAGGCCGAAACCGTCCACGACGGTTGACCGAGGCCGTGTCTTCGTTGGTCCGAGCCGCCCGGCGCGGCGATTTCGTGGGAAATCTACGCCTTGCCCCGAACGAGGAAGGAGCGCCGAATCAGCCGATGCCGCCTCACCGAGTGGTTCTCAACGCGCACTCGCGCTGCTAACATCCCAGCGCAGTGAGTGTAGGCCCCGCACACGCGGGGATAGACCGAACAGTTCTGGATCCTCCTGGTGGCAGGCCCCGTAGGCCCCGCGCACGCGGGGATAGACCCCGCTCTGCGAGCGCGCCAGCCTCGGACTTCTTGTAGGCCCCGCGCACGCGGGGCAAACCATCGCTTCGCCGCCACTCCGGTGGCGGCGGCGATTTCCCGCGAAACCCAGAGCTGTGGGCCGACGATTACGCCGCACCTGGTCGTTACCGAACTCGCGGTTCGAACATCATGAAGCCCGGTGACTGTGTCCGGCAGTCACCGGGCTTCACTGTTCTTCCCCATCCTTCATTGACCGAGTGCCGAGCAGCCTCGATGAACGTGGCAACAGGCGCCTTACCGCCGCGAACCGCGTGTCACTCCGTGAGGAGGTATTCGAGTGCGTCGCGTGGCCTAGCGTGATGCGGCTGGACCACGGGATACGGGCCCGAGGTCTGGCAAGAACCGAGAGAAGTGAAAGGCGAGCGTGTACAGCTGCTGGTCACAGCATCAGGGACGAGTACGTACTCGGCACCTGGAGCCGGCTGAGTCAGCAGCCTGACCAGCTGTGATGTTCGAACTTCCCCGGCTCTTCCGTAAAACCCTGCTGCAGCAGAATCAACGACTCACGACACTGGACCGCTGTCGACATGGCACGCGGAGTGCTCTCGGGGAGGGTTACCCCATGCTCCGCAGCGCCGCTGTTGTGCCGTGCGAACACCAGCGCGAGAGCTCCTATCGTGAGCGCTCCCAGCGGTATCAACGGCAACAGTAGGGTGCACAACACACTCGACGGAGCGCCACCGAGCAGCATCGATGCCGCCAGGATGAGCATCCCTGTCAGCAGCGCGGCACCGAGGAAAGATTTCTCACGCATTCGATTCATCCCGAAGGCCCTAGGAAAACAGGACAATCCCTGATGACGTTAACGCGGCCAAAGCCGAAACGCAAGCTAGCGAAACGATCGCCTTGCTGTGCCCGTTTTTGTCCCGTAAATACAATACGATTATGGCAGCGAGGCACAAAAGGTTGATGAGGAGTAGCGTGGACACGGTGGGCACGACGATCAGCGGCCTTTCGGAGGGGTGGTTTCGTGTTAAGAATGCTGTATAGATTTACCAGACGTTCCGAGCGGCGAACGCGTAGATCGCTGAAGCAACCGCCCAGGTGCATGTTGAGGCTGGCGTCTGCCCAGTCGGTGCGGTCGAGATATTTCCCTGCATGCCTTCGTCGACGACAAGCGGTTGACCGTTGCTTGTTCCGAGGCTGGGGTGTCGTAAGGGGTGGCCATCCCAGCTCGCGCCATTCCGGGGCCTCAGTGGTTGGTGGTGGCAGCAGTGGCCGCGCCGGTTCCGACGATCGAGAAGGTTGTTGCCCCGTCGATGCGGAAGCAAACAACTTGCCAAACGAATATTACTCCAATTTGGGTAATATCGAAACCCGCTGAATTTTCATTGCAAGATCAATGCTTGCAGTGTCCGTATGGGCGGAGCAAGACGCTGTGTTGATCATCACGATGATTCATTTTCGTTCGACGGCGTCCAAGCGGGAGCAAGATTCAGTCAAATCCCTAGAAACGGGATTCGAGTGGAGTAATTGCGATCCGCTGTTTGCTCGAACAAGTTGATAAATTCCCCTGGAAGGGTGAGTTGTACGTCACCCGTAACTCGGATGTTGAGCCTCAGGTGGATCTTCTCACCGATGGTGGTACTCCTAGCTACTTCCCACGTTCCGCTGCTCTGCCACTGGGCGATATCCGCAAAGCTCTTGTCGAGTTCGTCTCCACCGGCAAACGTCCTGCGGGAGTCGATTGGGCATGGTTCGACAGGCTGTGAGGAACCGACGAGTACTCCCTGGAGCGCATGTTCGGTGCGGCCGGTGAGGTAGGCCCAGCGCACGCGGCAGCGTGGACAGTAAAGCGCCTCCGGAGAGCTGAAGTGGTCCGGATGCGCTGCGTTGCTGGTGGGTTTCAGTCGAAGCGGTCGGCCTTCACCGCGTCGATGAACGCCGCCCACTGCTGGTGGGTGGTGGTGAAGTATCCGGCCGAGCGGTTCTTGGTGTCGCGGACGGCGGCGCCGTCGTTGACGCGGCCGATTTCGAGGCAGGCGGACTGTTGTCCGGAGTAGCTCGATTTGCGCCATCCGTCGGGCGATGCGGTCATCGGGAGTTCCCTTCGGTCTCTCGGGCCGACTGGTTCCATGAGCTACTCCGAGTATGCGGGACTCATGGTCGTGCTGCGGGATGACTTTGTCTCGTCACGGCAGAGATCAGCTCGCGAATCTCGCTGTGGATGGAGAGCCGATCAGCGTTGGTGGGTGTCGATTTCTCGCGAAATGTACGAGTGGGGCGCATCCTGTTCTCGTCCGGGATGCGCTGTTGCCACTCCCAGCTGGACTGGTGAGGATTATCTGAGTGAGAGGCGGAGCAGCTGTAACCATGGAAGCGACGGGGCTGCGGTTAGTTGCTGACTATCCAGTGTCGTGAGCGGTAGAACGCGTGTTCCTGTGCTAGTAGGGGTGTTGCCAAGTGGTTCTCAACGCGCGATCGCGCTGCTAACATCCCAGCGCAGTGAGTGTAGGCCCCGCGCACGCGGGGATAGACCCGGGCAATCCCAGACGATCAGCGACACTGACGGGTAGGCCCCGCGCACGCGGGGATAGACCGCCACCCCGGCCGACCTGGCCCGCATCGTCAATGTAGGCCCCGCGCACGCGGGGATAGACCTGCCAAGGATTTCGCGAGCGAAGTCCTTCTCGTATAGGCCCCGCGCACGCGGGGATAGACCCGGCTGGCTGTCGCCACGGCCGTCGAGCTCACAATAGGCCCCGCGCACGCGGGGATAGACCCGTGACTGGCCCGCTCGGCTCCCGCACGGTCACGTAGACCCCGCGCACGCGGGGGTAGACCATCGCGGGGGCCGGCGTCGAGAAGGTCGATCAGGGTGGGCCCTGCGCGCGGGGATCGTAGACAGCAAAAGCGCCTCCGGGTCGCTCCGGAGGCGCTGGGCTGCTGCTGGTTCAGTCGAAGCGGTTGCTCTTCAGTGCGTCGATGAACGCCGCCCACTGCTGGTGGGTGGTGGTGAAGTGTCCGGCGGCGCGGTTCTTGGTGTCGCGCACGGCGGCGCCGTCATGGGTGCGGGCGACTTCGACGCAGTGTGAGTGTTGGTTCGAGCGGCTCGACTTTTGCCAATTTCGGGGGCGTAACGTCATTTCAGACTGTCCTCCAGCTCGGCTATGACACTGGCGATGAGTTCCGTGGAGTCCTCTGGGCTCATCGCTACGTCACGGAGGTTAGCCACCGCGTTCTGATACGCCTCGATCTCCCCGGAGCTACTCAGGAAAGCGTCGGACTGCAGGTGTTCCACGTGCACTACCGGGGCGGCCTTGGCGAACTCGAACAGGAGGAAATGACCTGCGTGTGCCGGAGTCCAGCCGCCGGTTCTGCTGGGGACGACCCGCAGAGTCACGTTGTCGAGCTCTGCCATCTTGGTAAGGTGCCGTAGCTGGTCAGCCATCACCTCGGCACTACCCATCGGTTCACGGAGCGACCATTCGCCGATGAACAAGTGGAGTCGTGGTGGGTTCCGTCGCGTGAGCACGTCGCGGCGTCCGATCCGCATGGTGACGTGTGCTTCGAGCTCCTCGGCGCGCATCCCGCTCGCCATGACCGCTCGTGCGTAGTCGGCGGTCTGCAATGGTCCCGGAATCATGATCGGTGACACGTCCACGATCGAAGTGGCTGTCCGCTCGAACTCGATCAGTGTGGTCAGGTCGGGATTCACCGATCGGTCCCTTGGCTTGATCCAGTTCGTTTCCTCTGTCGCATCGCGTGCCATCGACGCCAACCTGTCGCGTTCGGATTCCGACGCTCCGTATGTCGCCAACAGTGCGACGACGATTTCCGGTGATTGGGGAGTCTGTCCGGTTTCAAGTCGGGCGTATTTCGAGTGATGCCCGCCAAGGCGCTCTGCTACGTCGCGCACGGTCATTCCGGCTTGCTCGCGAAAATCCCGCAATTCTGCGCCAAGGGCGCGTGCTCTGGGCGAAGTACGTTTGGTGCTTGTCATGCGACAAGAGTATGTCGCAGATCCGAAGTTTTGTAGCAGCATCACTCGATCGAATTATTGTTATTGGTGCGTGCGACAAAATACTGTCGCAATGTCAGGGTGAAAGAGAGCGACGACGCTTCGTCGCTCCTGAACGTATGGAGTGTGCGGAATGCCAACCAGTTACGAGGTGCGTCATCCGGGGGTTCGGGTGTGGTGTGGCAATGAGTCGGGCTGGTCGTCGTCGTTGCGGGTGTGGATCTCGCGGTGGACGCCGGAGGTGATTCGGATCGAGACGCCCACGGTCTATAACCGCACGGTGTGGACGGTGGATCAGGCCACTGAGCTGCGGGATGTGCTGCACGCTGCGGTGCGTGCTGGGAGTGAGGCTCGATGACCAGTTATGCGGGCAGGTTGGGCATGTGGCTGGCTCACGAGCAGTGGAAACTGGAACAGGCCTCCTACGACATTCCGGCCCGGCAGGCCACCCCCAGACAGTGCGCCGAACTGGCCGGAATATTGCAGCGGCTCTCCGACGAACTCCGCGACTACGCCGCCGGACTGGCCTTCGGCGGCGGCCAACCGCCGGAATCCGGTTCGATCGACCCCGACGAGTTCCGCAAGCGGGGTGAGGCGGAATGAGTACCCATCCGGCGATGCTGCTGACCACCACCATTCTGCTGGCCGCAACCGCGATCGTGCTGGGAGGGTGGGGCAACCGGGCGAGCTACCGGCCCCGCCACGCCGGCGGCAGCGGCCCGGCCGCCCGCAGGCTGGCCGCACTCCGGCTGGAGCACTATTTCCGCGACGACCACCCCACCACCGAGCTGATCGGCTGGCCACTCTGCGACCCCGACGAGCATCCGCACCTGTTCGGTTTCAGCCCACCGGCCCCGGTAGCGCCGTCACTGACGCCGACACCGGAGTCGCCACCGGCCGTGCCGCATCCCACCAGCCCGACCACCGTGAATACCGCTCCCGCCGTTTCCGCTGCCTCCCCTGATCCCGCGTCGATGGCAGAGCATCCCGAGCTGGCACTCATGCGCCGCGTTCTCGACGGGCTGCACCGCCTCTAGAGACCGCCCGCCAGCGTCCGTCCCCCACGATCCATCTCTCCAGCCCAGACCGGCCCGGAACCGTGTACTCGGCCAACCCCGACATCCGCCGAGACACACCCCGGGCCTCCGGTGGCGGGGCGTCAATTTCCCACGAAATGTACGCACCACCACCACCAAAACCCGCCCGGCCGGGCCTCCCTCCCCGCTCCCACCCGGCCGGGCGGGGACCCCCACACAGCAGACAACAATGGCGGGAACCGCTACCGAACTCATCGCCAATCCAGCGTCCGGAGTGGCTCGCCCGAAGCTGTGGTGTCCGAAAAGGAGTAACCACGTGGTTCTCACAACGCCTTCACACCGCTAGAATCCCAGCGTAGTGAGTGTAGGCCCCGCGCACGCGGGGATAGACCCCAGTACGGGTACCAGCGCTGCGGAGTGATCACGTAGGCCCCGCGCACGCGGGGATAGACCCCGGTCGGCGACTCGCTCCCGGAGGGCGCGCTGGTAGGCCCCGCGCACGCGGGGATAGACCTCGGTCGATCTCCTGCTGAAGATCGTGGGTGTAGTAGGCCCCGCGCACGCGGGGATGGACTCACTGGTGAGTCGCTCAGCTTGGAGTCGCGTAGACAGGCCCCGCACAAGCGGGGGAGAGCTGCGGGCTCACGCAGCTATCGGCGCGCGGGTAGTGCTCATTCCCATGGAACAGCGAGCGCTACCCGGCGATGTCTCGCCGCTCCGATGCGCTGTGTGCCGCACTTGCCCAGCGTACTGCGCACCCAGCGCGGCGCCGCCGCCGATCAGCTGCCCGTAACCCCGCCCGGCAAGCTGCCCCGGTAACCAACCAGCCCCTCAACCGTCAAGCGCGCGCAGCGCTGCCTGGTGCAGCGCGCCGTTGGAGCTCAGCGCGTTGCCCCCGTCGAAGCGCGGCTCGCCGGCCAGGTCGGTGAAGCCGCCCCCGGCCTCCTCGACGATCACCTGCGCCGCCGCGAGGTCCCAGGGGTTGCCCAGCGGCTCGGCCGCCAGATCTATCACTCCCTCGGCCACCAGGCAGTGGTGCCAGAAGTCCCCGAACGCGCGACTCTCCCAGCAGTTGTCCACCAGTCGCAGATAGTCCGCGCGCCGCCCCAGCTCGGTCCAACTGCCCAGATTCGTGGTGGAGACGTAGGCGTCGCCCAGCTCGGCCACCCCGGACACCGAGATCCGCTCCGCTTCCCCCTCGGCACCGACCCGCCGATACGCCCCCTCGCCAGCGGCGGCCCACCAGCGTCGCCCCAACGCCGGAGCGCTGATCACACCGATCACCGGCGAGCCGTTCTCGACCAGCGCCAGCAGCGTCGCCCACGCGGGCACCCCGCGCAGGAAGTTCTTGGTCCCGTCGATCGGGTCGATGATCCAGCTGCGCCCGGCCGTGGCACTTCCGCCGCGCTCCTCGCCAACCACCACGTCGTCCGGGCGGTGCTCGGCCAGCTCCGCGCGCACCGCGTCCTCCACGGCCACATCCGCGTCGGTCACCGGAGTCCGGTCGGGCTTGCTGGTGGTCCGCAGATCGGCCGCCTGGAACCGGGCGGTGGTGATTTCGTCGGCACGGTCGGCCAGCCGCTGCGCCAGCTCGTGATCGGTAACTGCGCTCACGCCCGCAGCCTATAGACCACCGCCATTGCATCCACTCGGCGGTGCCACCGGTGCCCCGCCACCGCTTGAGTCCCGCAGCGTCCAGCACCGCACCCCAGCCCCTACCCCTCACATCCCCGGCTACCCGACCGGCGGGGCGTCAATTTCCCACGAAATCGCCGCGCCCGTGAGGGGAACACCCCGCGCTCGGTGCGCGCGTAGCGACACACCGGTTCGGGGACTCCGAGTGCAACTAGGCTGGGACCCGTGAGCGTAGTGCTGCTGGCCGAGGATGACCCAGCCATCGCGATGCCACTGTCCAGGGCGCTGCAGCGGGAAGGCTACTCGGTGCGGGTGCTGGAGGACGGCAACGCGACGTTGCGTGAGACCTGCGCGGGAGGTGTCGACCTACTGGTGCTCGACCTCGGGCTTCCCGGGATGGACGGGCTCGAGGTGTGTCGCAGGCTCCGCGCCCGTGGCAGGGGGACGCCGGTGCTCATGCTCACCGCGCGCACCGACGAGGTGGACTTCGTCGTGGGGCTGGACGCCGGTGCGGACGACTACGTGGCCAAGCCGTTCCGGTTGGCCGAGCTGATGGCGCGCATCCGCGCGCTGCTGCGGCGCAACTCGCCCGAGACGCTGGAGGCGGGCGGCGTCCGGCTGGAGCTGACCGCCCGGCGGGTGTTGGTCGACGACGAGGAGGTCCAGCTGGCCAACAAGGAGTTCGAGTTGTTACGCGTGCTCATGTGGCACGCGGGGGAAGTGGTCACGCGGGAGGAGATTCTGGAGCAGGTCTGGCCCGAACCCAGCCGCAAGGGCAGCAAGACGCTGGACATGCACATCTCCTGGCTGCGCCGCAAGCTCGGTGACGGCCATTTCCGGGCCGCCGAGCAGCGGATCGCCACCGTGCGCGGGGTCGGTTTCCGGTTCAACACCGACTGAGCCCGCTCGGCGAACAACCGGAAGCGGACCTCCCGCGCCACCATCCCCGTGACCTGGGGTGGTTCCGGCGCGGAATCGCCCCGACAACCCGATCGGAAAAGCCCACCCCATGCGTAAACGACTGCTGCAGGCGACCCTGCTGGCCGTCGCGGTCACCGCGTTCGTGCTCGGTATCCCGCTCGTGGTCAGCGCGCTGAAGCTGGTCGAGGACATCACACGCGGGGACTTGGCCGGCAGGGCGCAGCAGATCGCCACCCGGCTCGACGAGCAGGTCGCCGCCGGTGAACCGATCGAGCTGTCCAACGTCCGGCTGGTGGTGCCCGATGACGCCAGGCTGACCGTCCGGATCAGCGACCGCACCTACACCTACGGCACGGACCCCGGCGAGGATCCGCTGGTCGAGACGGTCTCGATGGTGCAGAGCGGCACCGTGCGGCTGGCCGTGCCCAGCTCCCCGGTACGCACTCAGCAGATCCAGGTGGCGGGCGGCATCTCGCTGCTGGCGGTGCTCTCGGCCGCCACCGGCGGTTTCGTCGCCATCGTCACCGCGCGCAGGCTCGCCGATCCGCTGCGCCACGTGGCCGACCGGGCCAGCCGGCTCGGCGCGGGGGACTTCCGACCCGACCCCAAGCGGCACGGGGTGCCCGAGCTCGACCGGGTCGCCGACGCGCTCGACGCATCCGGTGCCGCGCTCTCGCAGCTCATGCAGCGAGAACGCGAGCTGGTCGGCGACGTGTCGCACCAGCTGCGCAGCAGGCTCACCGCGCTGCAGCTGCGACTGGAGGCACTGGCAGAGACCGAGGACGAGGAGACCGCCGAGGAGGCGGGTGCCGCGCTGGAGCAGGCCGAGCGGCTGTCCGGGGTGCTGGACGACCTGCTCGCCGCCGCCACCGCCGCCCGGGCGCGGGACGCCGAACCGCTCGACGTCTCCGCCGAACTCTCCGGCGTGGCCGAGGAGTGGCGTGAGCAGTTCCGTTCCCAGAGCCGCACGCTGCGGCAGCGGATTGAGAAGGGGCTACTGGCCAGGGCCACCCCGGCGCGGCTGCGCGAGGCGCTCGGGGTGCTGCTGGACAACGCGCTGCGGCACGGGGAGGGAACCGTCACGTTGTCCGCCAAGTACGGCAGCGGAACCGTGCTGGTGCAGGTGGCCGACAGCGGCAGCGGCGTTCCCGAGGAGCTGGCGCCGCACGTGTTCACCCGTGGTTTCTCCGGTGGCGGTTCCACCGGGGTGGGGCTGGCGCTGGCGCGCGCGCTCGTCGAGGCCGACAGCGGCAGATTGGAGTTGAGCCGCCCGGCAACCTTCGAGATCTACCTGCCGGTGGCCAGGGCCGACGACGTGCTCGGGGTTCCCTGGAAGACCGACTCCACACCGCGTTGAGCCCAGATCGCGTTGATCCGGTAGCCCGACCCGCCCGGAACACCCTCCGACTCACCGATCGATCCGGGGCGGCGGGATGTAATCACCGCCATCGGCTCGCCGTTTTCGGCCTTGTCCGCGAGCCACGGTTGTTACCGTCGCGATGATCTTTCTCGCGGAGGTGGCCCGATGGCGAAGCGGAACCGTGCATGCGGGTGAAGCTGGTTGTCAGCGGCCTGCTGCTGGGGGTGCTGAGCGCGTTCGCGACGTGGGCGACGTACTGGTCGTTCGAGGATTACAGGGAGACCACTTACGAGTTGCCGGGCACGGTGACCACGCTGTCGCTCGGCCGCGGGCCGCAGGAGGTCGAACCGGTGGCCCGGCCCGAGGCGACGGTCGAGCTGCGCGAGTTCCTCGCCGAGCGCTCGCTGGTGCTGGTCGTCGTTCCCGCCGTCGACGGCCCGCCCCGGTTGGTGGTGGCCGATCCCGCGGGTGCGCTGCCCTGGTACGCCCCGCCGAATCCCACGGGTAAGCACGAGCCGGGTCGGGCGCGGCGGGGCTACGCCTTCCAGGGCAGCTACTCGCAACGTCAGTGGCGGCGGGGCAGCTCCCCGACGCTGGTGCCCGATGAGATCGAGATCGTCGGCACGATCTCCCCGCCCGAGGGTGCCGGTGATCTGCAGTACGTGCGGCCGCTCGGCGAGTACCCGCTGCCGTCCGGCCAGTACCTCGTCAACACCGACGATCCCGGCGAGCTGGCCGAACTCCGGGACATCGCTCATCGCGCCGGTCTCGCGGACTTCTCGACCGAGCGTGTGCCGCTGTGGGAACACCTCCGCGACGACCCGTTGGTCGGGACGACCGGCGCGCTGCTGGGGGCCGGGCTGTCGGCCGCGGTGTTGTTCTGGACGTTGGGGTTGCGCGACCGGGCCGGTGAGTTCGTGATCCGGGTCCGTCACGGCGCCACCCGCGCCCGGCTGGTGCGGCAGGTGTGGCCGCGCGGCCTGCCGTTTCAACTGCTGGGGCTCGCGCTGGGGGTGGCGATCACGGGAGTACTGGTGTCACTGGTCGGTCTCCGGCCGCCTGATCGGGCCGACTGGCTGGTCATGGCCGTCGCCGCGACGGGCGGGCTGCTACTTGCGGCACCCGCGTGGCTGCTGGCCACCGTGCTCGGAACCCGAGTGCGAAGCGAGGTGGGCCGTGCCGGGTGAACTTCGGGGTGGTATCCGGATGGCGCTGCGGCGTTGGCCCACCATGCTCTCGCTGGCCGCCATGATCGCGCTGGCCTGCGTGGTGCTGGTCGTGCTGCTCGCCGACGTGCTCGTCCAGTTCAAGGCGCTGCGCGGCGGCCACGAGCTGCGCGAGCGCGGCGCGGTGGTCTTCAAGCCCTACTACGGATCCCCCGGTGTCACCTCGGTGCCCGATCGTGCGGTCGCCGACCTCGTCGAGCTGATCCGCCAGGAGCGTGCCTACACCGCCGTCGTCAAGAACGCGCGCGTCAATGATCCCCAGTTCGCGGGCGGAACCCCGACGGTGCTGTTCATCGGTTCGGAACTGGAGCGGACGGTGCCCGACCTCGATCTCTGCCAACCGGCGCCCTGCGCCATGCGCGGTGCCGAGGTGAGCCCACCGGTCGAGCCGGTCGAGATCGCGGGCCACACCTTCACCGACTTCGAACGGCTGCCCCACTCCGCCACCCACTTCGAGACCCATCTCGGGGCGGTGCCGCTGGACGAGCGGGTGGTGCTGAACCTGCCGCGGGGGAGCCTGCCCCGGCTCAACCGGATGGAGCGTGAGGAGGCGATGTCGCGGGCGGTGCTGCTGGACGTGAGCGAGTCCGAACTCGACAGCTACCTCGCGGGCAACGCGGTGGGCGAGCTCTACCTGGTCCCGCACCGCGTCGCGGTCGACCAGCCGAAACGACTCTCCGGGATCATGGTCGCCTCGACGATGTACGTCGCGGGAACGGCGGCTTTCCTCGCGCTCGTGCTGCTCGCGTTCGCCGCCACCGCGCGGCGGACGTTGCATCGGGAACGGGCGGTCTTCGCGATCCGGCGCACCCACGGCGGGAACAGTGGACACATCGCCGCACGGCTCGCCGGGTTCGTCGGCGTCGTGGTCCTCCTCCCGCCGCTGCCGCCGCTGGTCGGGCTCCTGCTGCTCGGCGGCCAGCTCGGATCGGCGGCGGGATGGATGGCGGCGCTGGTGGTGGCGCTCTTCCTGGGGCTGTGGGCCTGGACGGTGAAACAGCAGCGCGGACACGAGCTGAAGGGCCGGTGAGCCGATCATGGCACTGCTGGAGGCATCCGGACTGTCCAAGTCCTACGGGCAGGGGCGGTTGCGTGTCGAGGCGCTGCACGGGGTGTCGCTCTCGGTCGAGGCGGGCGAGGCGGTGGCCCTGATGGGGCCTTCCGGCTGCGGCAAGTCCACGCTGCTGAACCTGCTCGGGCTGACCCTGCCGGTGACCAGCGGTGAACTCCTCGTGCGCGGTGAGCCCGCACCCACCCGGGAAGGAGAGCGCGCACGGCTGCGCAACGAGTTCTTCGGCTATCTCCATCAGGAGTTCGCCATCGTCGAGTCCGACACCGTAGCCGCCAACGTCACGATCCCGCTGGAGTACGCCCGGCCGCGCGTCGGCAGGCGGCAGCGGCTCGAACGCGCCCGCGCGGCGGTGGAGAGCGTCGGCCTCGGTTGGGCGCTGCGCCGCAGGGCCGCCGAACTCTCCGGCGGTGAGCGGCAGCGGGTCGCGATCGCGCGGGCACTGGTCAACGAGCCCCACCTGGTGATCGCCGACGAACCCACCGCCGCACTCGACCTCGCCACGGCGCGGGAGATCGTGACGCTGCTGCTGTCGATGCGGCAGCGGGGTGCCTCGATCCTGGTGGCCACGCACGATCCCCGTGTAGCGGAGCGGTGCGATCGTGTCGTCGCGATGTCGGACGGCGGACTCACTGCCGACGAGACCGACACGCCCGCTGCCGGCGCACCCGACGACCACGTGTCCACCGAGTTCGGGAGCTACGGCAGCGATTAGCGCTGCACTGCCGGGAAGCGATCCGGCCTGGAAAATACCCGCCCCGGGAACGCGTGTCGGCGGGGAGCACTGTCCAGTTGGGAACGCTGTCCACAGGGAAGCGCTGCCCGCCGGGTGAAAGTTCGCTTCGGAGACGGCTCGCCGGTCTTCGACCACAGGCTCCTCATCCCCGGTGTCGCCGCGCGCCGAGAACTCCGGCTCGGTGGCGGTCCTGGTGTGATCACGCCGTCACATGCTGTTGACCTTCCTTGTGATGGCGGTTACTTTTTCGGAATATCGGACTTAGTTCGGTATATCAGACAACGAGGATCTCGGTCATCCGAAAACGGACTTGGAGCCCGCATGTCCCGATTACACTCGGCGGTCGGCCTGGCCACAGCCGTACTGCTGGGCGGCGCGCTGCTGCCATCGGCTCTCGCGGACACCGCCGAAAGCTCACCGATCGACTACTCGCTGCAGGTGGATGCGGCGGGAGAGACCAAGTCGATCCCCGACACCATGCACGGAGTCTTCTTCGAGGACATCAACGATGCCGCCGACGGCGGCATCTACGCGGAGCTGGTGCGCAACCGCTCCTTCGAGTACGACACCGTGGACAACCCCTCCTACACCCCCATGACCGGCTGGAGCACCACCTCGGTCGGCGGCGCCGAAGGCTCCGCCGAGGTGGTCGACGACGCCCAACGACTCAACAAGAACAACCGCAGCTACCTGAAGCTGCGGCCGAACGCCCGAGGTCGCGCCGCTTACGGGGTAACCAACGCCGGATACCACTCCGGAATGTCGCTGGAGCGCGGCGAGAAGTACGACTTCTCGATCTGGGCCCGCAGCGACCAACCCGGCGGCACCCCGCTGACCGTGACCGCCACCGACGGCTCCGGCTCACCGGTCGGCCGCACCATGCGGCTTCGGGCGAGGGGCGACCAGTGGACCGAGTACACCGGGACCTTCGTGGCGCACAGCGCCACCAACACCGGTGGGCTGCGCGTGCTCGCGCACGGCTCGGGAACCGTTCGGCTCGACATGGTCTCGCTCTTCCCGCGTGACACCTTCAAGAACGAACCCAACGGGCTGCGCGAGGACCTGGCCCGCAAGATCGAAGCGCTCAACCCCGGCTTCCTGCGGTTCCCCGGCGGATGCCTGGTCAACACCGGCAGCCACGAGTCCTACCAGGCCCCGGACTGGGAACGTCGCCGCTCCTACCAGTGGAAGGACACCGTCGGGCCGGTCGAACAACGTCCCACCAACGCCAACTTCTGGGGCTACAACCAGTCCTACGGCCTCGGGTTCTACGAGTACTTCCGGTTCGCCGAGAACATCGGCGCGATGCCGCTGCCGGTGGTGCCCGCCCTGGTCACCGGCTGCGGTGAGGACAAGGCCACCCACGATCCGCAGCTGCTGCGGCGCCACATCCAGGACACCCTCGATCTGATCCAGTTCGCCAACGGGTCGGTCGACACCGAGTGGGGCGGCAAGCGCGCCGCCATGGGCCACCCCGAGCCCTTCGGCCTCACCCACCTGGCCGTCGGCAACGAGGAGAACCTGCCCGAGGACTTCTACGAGCACTTCGAGAAGTTCCGCGACGCCATCGAGCAGCGCTACCCCGAGATCACCGTGGTCGCCAACTCGGGGCCCGACGACAGCGGAGCCACCTTTGACCGCGCCTGGGAACTCGCCCGCGAGCAGAACGTGGCGATGGTCGACGAGCACTACTACAACAACCCGCAGTGGTTCCTGGAGAACAACCGGCGCTACGACTCCTACGACCGCTCCGGGCCCGAGGTCTCACTGACCGAGTACGCCTCCGAGGGCAACACGTTCTACAACGCGCTGGTCGAGTCGGCCTTCATGACCGGGCTGGAACGCAACGCCGACGTGGTGCGGATGAGCTCCTACGCACCGCTGCTGGCCCACGAGGACGATCCGCAGTGGGCACCGGACATGATCTGGTTCGACAACCACAGGTCGTGGGGATCGGCGAGCTACGAGGCGCAGAAGCTGTTCGGCAACAACGTCGGTGACGAGGTGGTGCCCAGCGAGGCGTCCTCGACCCCGGTCGAGGAGAAACCGATCAGTGGTGCGGTGGGACTGTCCACCTGGAACACCAGCGCGGCCTACGACAACGTGCGGGTGACCTCGGCCGACGGCGAGACACTGCTGGCCGACGATTTCTCCGGCGACGCCTCGAAGTGGAGCGGGCTCACCGGCACCGGCGACTGGTCGATCCAGAACGGTGCCTACGTGCAGTCGGACGCCTCCGTCCAGAACACCATGGTCACGGCGGGCGACAAGAGCTGGAGTGACTACGACCTGAACCTGACCGCCACCAAGCGCGCGGGCAGCGAAGGGTTCCTCGTCGCCTTCGGCGTCAAGGGAACCGGCAACTACTACTGGTGGAACCTGGGCGGCTGGAACAACACCCGCTCGGCGGTGCAGCAGACCACCGCGGGCAGCTCGCAAACCGTGCTGTCCAAGGACACCACCATCGAGACCGGCCGGGAATACGACATCAGGGTCGAGGTCCGGGGCAGGCAGGTGACGCTGTTCCTCGACGGCGAGAAGTGGGGCAGCTTCACCGACGAACAGAACGCCGAACCGTTCCGCCAGGTGGTCACCAGGGACGAGAAGACCGGCGAGCTGATCGTCAAGGTCGTCAACGCCCAGAACAGCCGGGCACGCACCCAGCTGGACATCAGCGGTGCCTCGCGGCTGGCGAACACGGCGCGGCTGACCACGCTGCGGGGCGACCCCCAGGCGGTCAACACCGCCGAGTCACGACCGATCAAACCCGAGAAGTCGGTGATCCGGGGCGTGGACGAGAACTTCAGCCACACATTCCCGGCCAACTCGATCACCGTGATGCGGATCAAGACCCAAGGCAACTGACGGGTTTTCCGCTCGGCTCGTCCGTGGGCTCGGGTGGCGGAACCTCCCGCACGGCTCTCGTTCCGGGGAGGCCCGACATCGGGTAGTTACTACACAACGTCGGGCCTTCCTCGCGAGAGCCGCACGGGAGAACCCGCGGCGGTGCCGACTGCGGGAGTGGTGGGAGTTCGGCACCGCCGAGCCGAAGCACCACGTCCGCCGACGACACCACAGAGGACTTCGATTCTGCTTCAGGCAGAGAGGAACACGACATGACGAACAATTTGAATCGCCGTTCGCTGTTGCGCGGCGGTGGAGCGGCAGCGGCCGGAGCGGCGGCCGTGCCGCTGCTCGGCACCTCGGCGAGCGCGGCGACACAGCGGTCCGGCCGGGGACACGGTCACGACCCCGCTCGGGACTCCGGCGTGCTGACCACCCGTGACCCGTTGATCGAGCAGCGCGCCGATCCGCTCATCACCTACCCCCACCGGGGGATGTACTACATGACCGGCTCGGTGCCGGAGTACGACCGCATCGTGGTGCGCGGCGCTCCAACCATCGAGGGGCTGGCCCACACCGGGGAGCGCACCGTCTGGCGCCGCCCGAAGTCCGGGCGGATGGGCGGCCACATCTGGGCGCCGGAGCTGCACCGCATCGACGGCCGCTGGTACATCTACTTCGCCGCCGGTGACTCCGACGACGTGTTCCGCATCCGGATGTACGTGCTCGAATCCCGAGCCGAGGACCCCCGCGAGGACGCGTGGGAGCTGCGCGGGCAGATCACCACGGCCTGGGACACCTTCGCGCTCGACGCGACCACCTTCGAGCACGCGGGCACCCGGTACTACGCGTGGGCGCAGGCCGAACCCGGCATCGACACCAACAGCAACCTCTACATCGCCGAGATGGCCTCCCCGGTGGCGATCAAGGGCGATCCGGTCCGGATCGCGGTGCCCACCGCCGACTGGGAAACCCGCGGTTTCAAGGTCAACGAGGGCGCGTACGTGCTGGTCCGCAACGGGCGGGTCTTCATGACCTTCTCGGCCAGCGCCACCGACGCCAACTACTGCGTGGGGCTGTTGACCGCCGACGCCCGTGCCAACCTGCTCGATCCGGCCTCGTGGACCAAGTCGCCCCAGCCGTTGCTGGAGACGAACGAGGCCCACAGCAGGTACGGACCCGGGCACAACTCCTTCACGGTGGCCGAGGACGGCGAGACCGACGTGCTCGTCTACCACGCACGGTCCTACCAAGGGATCGAGGGCGACCCGCTGTACGACCCGAACCGGCACACCAGGGTGCAGCGGTTGAACTGGTACCCGGACGGCACCCCCGCACTCGGGATACCGATCGCAGGGGGCGAGTCCGTGGTGCGGCTCTCGCCGCTGGACAGCCCCGACTCGTTCGTCAGGCACCGGGAGGACAACCGGCTGGTCGTCGAGCGGGTCACCGACCGCATCGAGCAGAGCCAGTTCCGCATCGTGCCCGGCTTCCTCGACCCCGGCAGGGTGGCACTGCGGTGTGTCGATCTCCCCGACCACCACGTCCGGGTGAGTGACGGCTCGCCCGTGGTGGAGCCCTACGCCGACAGTGACGAGTACGGCCGGGCCAGCGGATTCATCCGGGACGAGGGGCTCGCCGACCGCGACGGTGTGTCCTTCCGGCTCTCGCACGATCCGCACAGCTACCTCGCGCACCGCGAGGGCAGGCTCGTCGTGGAGCGGCCTCGGAGCCGGGCGGACCGGGAGCGGGCGACCTTCCGGCTCCGCTGAGTCGCCCACCACGGTGCCGTGAGCCCTCGTCCGGCACCGTGATCGGGTTCAGGCGATCCACGCGCGAAACCGCCCCCCGCGTGCGTGGATCCCCGGGTGGGATCCGCGGGACCTCACCCGGTTCCGGGGCGGTTTCACCCGGCGGCAGGACGCGAGATGTCGTGCTCCTCGCCCGATCCGTGGGAAGTGCTGTTCGAGCCGTCGCGGTGTTCCCCGCCAGCGGTTCGTTCGGCAGTGGCTCGCTCGATGGGGAAGGGCTCGACGTTGCGGAGCTCTGTGACGTCTTCGGTGGGGCGCTCGGTGGTCTCCGTCTCCCGGGTGGGAAAGACCCAGCGGCGGAAGGCCCACCAGCGGAACGCCATCCCCAGCAGCACGCCCAGTATCTGGCTCGAGGTGAAGTCGGCGATCTCCTCGACCAACGGCGTGGTGTAGGGCGTCTGCAGGTGCAGCAGGTACCGGGAGACCCACAGCGGTGCCGCGTAGAGCGCGACCGCGATGCCGCTGAACAGGAAGTACAGGCTGGCCTCGTGGTGGCGTTCCTTGCCGCCGCGGGTGCGGAACGCCCACTCCCGGTTAAGGACGTAGGACACGATCGTGGCCACCAGCACGGCCACGATCTTGGCCGTGACCGGCTTCGGGGCCAGCACTGTCCACTTGAGCGCGAAGAAGATCACGGTGTCGATGACAAAGGTACTCGCGCCCACCATCGCGAACTTCAACAGCTCGCGATAGCGCAGCGCCAGTTGACGTACCGGGCGGGGGAGTTGGGTGAGCACCTCGTCGACTACCGACACCCGACGAGTCTACGGAGCGACTCCACTGTCACCCTGCCGTACACGCGAGTCCTCTCCGGTCGAGTGTCACACCTCATAACCGCAGTGCCTTCGGATAACCGCAGTGCCTTCGGATAACCGCAGTGCCTTCGGATAACCGCAGCGCCTCCGGGCGTCGATTTCTCGCGAAATCGCCGCGCCGGGCCGGAGCACGGCCACGGTGGGGTCAGTCCGCTGTTCCGACGTAGGGTAACCCGTCGAGGAAGTTCTCCAGGTCGAATCCGGGCGATTCCTCGCTGTCCGCCTCCTCCGGCTCCCGCCCCCCGATGCTCTCGGAGGACCCCGGCGGTTGCGAGTCCGGTTCCTCGGTGGCTTCGGGCGGTTGGGGGCCGCTCGTCCTCTCGTGCTCCGTCGTCGGCGGTGTCGGCGTGTTCGCGTCGGATGCCGGGGGCTCGGGAGCGGGGGAATTCTCGTACGAGGAACCGCCGGACTGCCCCGCACTGTTCCCGTTCGGGGCCTCCGGATCGGCACCGGGTTCCGTGCTCGGGTCGGGCGCTCCGCCGGGACCGGAGTTCGAGTTCGCCGGTTCCCGCCCGTGTTCGGAGTCCCGCGGGCCACCACTGTCCGACCCGCTGCCCTCCGAGTCACTCGGCCGCTGCTCGGCGCTCGTCGGCTCGTCCGACAGATCCCAGTGCCCCGGGAGTTTCCAGTGTTCCGGCAGTCGGGACCACCACGGTTCCAGGGTGACCCGCTCGCTGTCGCCGGCTTCCGCCAGTTCGGCACTGACCGTGAGCCGCGTGGGACGCAACCATTCGGGGGGAGACTCGTCGAACAGCCCCTCCTCGGAGAGTGGGCGTGCGGACAGCCATCGGGAGTCGCACAGCCACACCGTGAAGTCGGCGGTCTCGGCCGGGCGCAGGCGCTCCGAGCAGCGCACCGTCGACCCCGCGCGTTCGCATTCCGAGGGGAGCTTCGCCGCACGAGTGCCCTCCGGCAGTTCGAACATCACCCGGGCCGTTCCGGTGGTTTCTCCGGTGTTGCGGACGTGTGCGCGCACCCGGGAGCCACTCCAGGGGAACGTCCCGCTCCAGTTGTTCGTCGTGAGTGTTATGCCCGGTTCGGGGCGCGGTTGCACTCGGACACGCACCTCTGCCGGTGCGAGCGAGAGCCCGCCCGCGCTCGTGACGCTCACCGCCACCGCGCCGCTGCGCGCGGTGTTGTCCGCGCGAACCCGGAAGTCCAGCCGTAGCTCCTCGCCGGGGCGCAGCCCGCGTTCGGTGGTGCAGGTCACGGAGCGCCCCTGCGAAGCGCAACCGAAGCCGGGGCCGGTTCCGTCCGAGCCGGACCGCGCGGGCTCGCCCGCGAGCGCGCTGCCCGAGAGGCTCGCCGTGTTCCCCGTGCTCGCCGGGCCTTCGGTGCTTGCCGGGACCACCGCGTCGCGCGCGCTCGCCGGAGGCGCTGTCCCCCATGCCGGTTCGGTACTCGTTGCCTCGTTCCCCGGTTGCCCGGCCGCTTCCGAGCCATCGGCGACGCCGGGCACGCGGGCACCGATGCCCTTCGGCAGCGAGAGACGCACCGTGAGCGACTCGGAGTTCGCCGTGCCGTTGTTGCCGATCGTGATGGGCAGCTCGGCGGGATCACCACCCGCGATCAGCCGCACCGGCTGTCCCGGCCCGGACGCCACGAGATTCGGTTCTCCTGGCTCGGGTGCCGGTTGGGGAGACTCCTCGGGAGGTGGGCTCGGTTCGGGGGAGGGGCTTGGCGAAGGTCGTGGCTCGGATGGTTGCCGTGGCTGCCGGGGCGGTTGTTCCGGTACGGGCGGTTCGGGTGCGGATGGTTCGGGAGTGGGCGTGGGTTGTTCCGAGGTGGGAGGCGCCGCGGCCGCCGGATCCGATTGTTGACCACCCGAAGCCAGACCGAGAACCACCGCGACGACCATCGCGGCGGTCGAGGCGGTCGTACCGACGATCTGCCGGGGCAGCGAGCTCGCCGCCCCGGCAGCCCCGGCGCCTCCCGAACCTCCGGCAGCGGTGAATCCGGCCGCGGCGGCCGTTCCCGAGCCGCCCGCCAGATACCCCGCCGCGCTGGTGCCGAGGACGAACGGCGCGACCACCAGTCGCAGACCACCGTTGACGTCGCCCAACTCGCCGGCCAACGAGCGACAGTTCGTGCAGGAGTCCAGGTGCGTGTCCACCTGCGCGGACTCCCGTTTGGACAACCCACCCCTGGTCCACTGGCCCAGCCGTTCGACGGTGGCCCGGCACTGCTGCGACTCCGCTTCGTCGGATTCCAGCTGGCCGAGGTGAACCTGCAGGTATGCCTGGCGTAACCCCTCGCGTGCCCGGTAGGCCAGCGCCGAGACACCGTTGGAGGTCAATCCCAGGAGCGGAGCAACCTCGGACGGTGACTCGCCCTCGATCTCCAGGTGCCACAACACCGTCTGCCAGCGTTCGGGCAGCCTGTGGAACGCCTGCGCGGCCAGCGAGCGTTCCAGACCCGCCACCGCCGTGTCGGTGAACGGCACGCTCACGTCCGCGCCGTCCTCGGCGCCCACGTCGGCCGAATAACGCACCCTGCGCTCCTTGCGGGTGCGGTCGTAGGCCGTGCGGCGGACAGCCGTGAGGAGGTAGGCCCGGAAGGCGGTGTTCGGTCCCTGACCGGAACGAAGTCCGGTGAGTACTTTCGCGAACGCCTCGGAAACGAGGTCGTCCGCCTCCGACGAGTCCTGGGCCACCTGACGAGCCATGCTGTGGGCCGCGGCGCTGTGGCGCTCGTAGAGCACTCCGTACGCCGCGGTGGAACCTCCGCGAACGGCTTCGATCAGCTCGTTGTCACCCGCGTGCTCGAACTCGTTCGGATCCGTGGCCAAACCCTGCGCTCCCCTCGGTACGTGTATGACGAGCCGCGGTGTGCCCGCGACGAGCCGCAGTGTGTTCGCGGTGTGATCGGTACTGTACTCAGCGGTGATCGTGATCGAACTCTCCGGGTGAACGCTATTCGAACCACCGTCACGGAGTACTCCCCGAGGCGTCTCCAGGGTGGGGAGTCACCGGAAGGGGAGGAAGAATGGAACCCACGAGGGAGCAATCACCCGAACAGCCGAGATGCGGTGGGGAAACGAACGACCCCCGAACGTCGCAACCGGACGCTTCCGGTTCGGGGCAGCACGACGCACGGGCGATCCCGCCCGGGCGTGCTAAGAGTGTCGTCGGTCGGGCGGAACGCCGTCGCGCGTTGCGGTCCCGGTGGCGTGGCGCCACGCTGGCCTCCGGCTGGCCGTTCCCCGACGACTGGGCCTGCCCAGCGGTGGATCGGGTGTGCGAGGCAGTGACAAGCGGGGACGATCCGGGAGAAGCGGTCGACGAACTGGCGGCGCAGCGGGCGGACTCCGGAATCGGGCTGGACGAGACGCTGCGGGACCTCGGAGTGCTGCACGCGGTGCTCTCGCGTGCGGACACCGGCAGCGCCCTGGTCGGCGAGGAGTGCGACGACGTCCCGGCTTCGTTGCTGCGCCGTGCCGCGCTGGCATGGGCCGATGTGGTCTCGGGCCGCTCGGCGGCACGGGAGGTCACCGATGCGCTGACCGGGCTGAGCACGCTGTCCTACCTACGGATGCGGCTGTACGAGGTGTACCGCGAGACCCGGGGCGCGGGAGCCGAGGCGGCAACGTCTCCCGGACGGGACATCTACGCGCTGCTCGTCGTCACGCTCCGACTGCCGGGGAGTGACGACCGGTGGGCACGGCTGATGGCGCTGGTGCTGGCCGCCGATGCGCTGCGGGAAGTGTTCGACGCCGGTGAAACCGTGTCATTGCTGCACGAGTCCACCCCCGTGGTGCTCACGCGTGACGAGCCGCGGTTGGTGGAACGCTGTTCCCGCGCCGAAGCCGCGATCGACGAGCGAGTGCTGGCCGATCCGGAGTTGGCGCGAGCTCTGGACGATTCGGGCAGTGCCGTGCGAATTCGCCGGGCGCCGCTGCCTTCCGAGTACTCCCGGGCCTGCGAACTGCTCGACTCGCTCCGTTGAGTGGCTGCTCGGGGGCGGGCCTCACCGGGAGCCCGCGTGGTCGCCCGCTGGGTGAGATCGGGCTCAGCCGTCGCTCGCGGTGCGCGACCACGCGCGCGAGTTTCGTCGTGACTCCGGCCGGGGAGTTGCGGTGGGGAGACCGACGCTCGGCCCGATCCCCCGAACGGGTAGGCTATTCGGGCTGTGGACCACCGCACTGCAACTCCCGTCGTCGGCATGGTCGGTGCCGGTCAACTCGCGCGCATGACACACCAGGCCGCCATCGGCCTCGGTCAGTCGCTGAAGGTGTTGGCGGCCTCCCCGGACGAGTCGGCCGCGCTGGTCGCGCCGAACATCGAGATCGGTTCGCACACCGACCTCGCCGCGCTGCGCACGTTCGCCGAAGGTTGTGACGCCCTCACGTTCGACCACGAACACGTCCCCAACGAACACCTGCGTGCACTCGCCGCCGAAGGTGTGGCGGTACACCCCGGGCCGGACGCGCTGCTGCATGCCCAGGACAAGCTCGTGATGCGGCGCAAGCTGCGTGAGCTCGAACTGCCGGTGCCCCCGTTCGCGGAGGTCGGCAGCGTCACCGACGTGCTGGAGTTCGGCGCCGCACACGGTTGGCCCTGCGTGCTCAAGACCGCGCGCGGCGGGTACGACGGCAAGGGCGTGTGGGTGCTGGACACGCCGGACGGCGCCCGCCGCACCACCGCCGAACTGCTCGATGCCGGGGCGCCGCTGATGGTGGAGCAGCGGGTGGCGCTGCGCAGGGAACTCGCGGTGCTCGTCGCCCGCTCGCCGTTCGGGCAGGGCGGTGCCTGGCCGGTGGTGGAGACCGTGCAGTCCGGGGGCATCTGCGTGCGGGTGCTCGCGCCCGCCCCCGACGCCTCCGAGGAGTTGACGCAGCGGGCGCAGGACATCGCGCTGCGCATCGCCGACGAGCTGGGAATGGTCGGCGTGCTCGCGGTGGAGATGTTCGAGACCGCGGACGGCCTGGTGATCAACGAGCTGGCGATGCGGCCGCACAACTCCGGACACTTCAGCATCGACGGCTCGCGGACCTCGCAGTTCGAACAGCACCTGCGGGCCGTGCTGGACTACCCGCTGGGCACCACCGAGCTGACCGCGCCCGCCGTGGCGATGGGCAACATCCTGGCCGCTCCCACCGAGCCGCGGATGAGCGTGGACGAACGGGTACATCACCTGTTCGCGCGGTTCCCGGGGGCCAAGCTGCACCTTTACGGCAAGACCGAGCGGCCCGGACGCAAGGTCGGGCACGTCAACATGCTCGGCGAGCGGATGGACGAGGTGAGTGAGCGGGCACGGCTGGCCGCGCACTGGCTCGCGCACGCCGAGTGGCCCGATGGTTACTCCATCCACTGAACTTGGCCAGTAGTGGGCCGGTTTTCGTAGTCGATTCCGTGGCGGAACCTCTGGCACGGCTCTCGCTGCGGGTCCGGCGACCTCGGGTAGCGACCTACACAACGTCTCCGGCGTCCTCGCGAGAGCCGCACGGGAGAACCCGCGGCGGTGCCGCTGGCCAGGGTGGTCGGAGCTCTGCCTGCGAGGGTGGTGGGAGTTCGCCCTGCGTCGATGGCGCGGCGATTTCGCGGGAAATTGACGAGGGCGCGCACGGCCATGGCTGCGATCAGTGGTGTGGACTGCTTGATTCCGCAACCGTCCGCCGGTCCGGCGGCTGCTCTGCTCTTTTCGTGGTAACCGGATCCGATGAGATCCACGTCTGAACCGGTCCGATGTGCCGAACGTGGTTTTCCGTGTGATTCGGACTTGTTAGAACCACCCGTGGTTGTCGAGTGTTACGAGTTGTCACTTTGCGTGTCGCTTCTCCCGCGAGCTCGATGATCGCGCCCCTGATCCGGGGCCGGTCCACTCCGGCGAGTCGTACCCGCGCTCGACCCACATCGGTGAAATACCGCGTCTGCTGAGAACTACAGGAGCCGAGGATGTTCGGATCCATCAGGACCGCCCGCGCGACGAAGCGGTTCGCGCTCGTCGCCGTCACCACGTTGGCCACCACCCTGCTGGGTGCCGGACCGGCCGCCGGTCAGGCACAAGCCGCTCCACTACCACCGGATCAGAGTTGGCGTTCCTGTGGCAGTCTGCTTATCAACAAGGCCTCGGTGGACAACAGGGGCGACATGTTCAAGGTCAACATGGTTCCGTCGCACGCCCTGCGCGTCCCCCACCCCTCGGTCGGGGCCGCCTGGGGCGACCTGCGGAACTGCGTGAGCTTCCCGAACTGGGACACCCTGCGCCAGCAGTTCGACTGCCACGCCGCCTTCGGCCGTAAGGAGCCGGAGTGGAACATGGAGTCCGACCGCTTCTCCAACCCGGACTGGAAGAGGGACAACCCGACGCAGCACAAGTGCAACTGGGGCAGCAGTAACGGTGGCGGATCCTCCTGATCGAAGTTCGCCGTGCAGCCGTGCCGTAGTACCCATCCGGTGGAACCTTCCGTGAGTGCTCGAGTTGCGGAGGCGGGGTTTTCCGGCGCGCACGGGACGCTGTTCCGTACCTCAGCGTCCCCCGCAGCGGCGCCCCGGACCGCGAAGGCCGAGGCGCTGCTGCCGGTCCCCGGGCCGTTTGGTGGGTCAGGAGCGCACCCGACGGCCCGCGAACCAGACCGTTCCCACCACCAGCACGCACCCCACCAGTTGCCACCACGTGGGCGACTCGCCGAGCAGCAGCACTCCCCACAGCACGGCCAGTACCGGTTGCAGCAGCAACAGAGTGCTGCCGACACTGCTCGGCACCCGGGGCAGTGCCGAGCCCACCACCAGCAGGCCGGTGACCTGTGACGAGAGTGCCAGCGCGGCCAGCCAGCCCAGGGCGGGCCAGCCTACCGCCAGTTCCACTTCCTGCCACGGTCCGCCGAGCAGCAGCGCCGTGACGGCGGCGGAAGCGGATGCGAGACAGGCAGGCGAGAAGCGATGCCTGGCGTGGTGGGTACCGCTCAGGCGCAGCATGAAGAGGTAGCCGCCGTAGGCCACTCCCGAGGCGGCTCCCACCAGCGCGCCGTAGGCGGGCGCATCACCGAACGCCCGGTTGTCAGCGACGCCGCCGACCAGTGCCACCCCCGCGAGCATCACCGGTGTGGCCAGCAAAAAGCCCGTCGAGAGCCGTTCGCGGGTGATCAGCAGCGCGAGCAGCGGCGCCGCGAGCACCTGCACGTTGTTGAGCACCGTGGCGATGCCGGTGCCGATGTTGACGATGGACTCGCCCCACAACACCAGGTCCAGCCCCAGGAAGAATCCCGCCAGCAGATCCAGTGCCTGCCACCGGAAACCTCGGCCGCCGAGCCTGCGCCGTTCGAGTAACGCCAGCGGCAGCAAAACCGGCAGAGCGAGCAGGCAGCGGTAGAACGCGGCCGTACCGGCGGAGGTGCCGGACAGCTGCATGAACAGTGCGGAGCCCGACAGGATCGTGGCGCCGAGCGTCAGTACCAGTCGCGCGTCGGGAGCGGTAGTGCGTCCGGTAGCGGGCGGTTCGGTCTCGGGGGCGGTCATGACTCCAACGATGCTGGTTGAAAATATTCAGCACAATCGAATGTTTCTGGCCGGAATTCGGTAGCATCGCTTCCGTGTTCAATGTGGAACGACTTCGTGCGTTGCACGCCGTCGCAGCGCACGGCTCCGTGGCGCTGGCAGCCTCGGCGCTGCACGTGACTCCCTCCGGCGTTTCGCAGCAGCTCGCCAAGCTGGAACGTGAGGCAGGACACCAGCTGCTGGAGCAGCACGGTCGCGGCGTACGTCTCACGGCAGGGGGGCACGTGCTCTCCAAACACGCCTCGGAGATCCTCTCCAGGATGTCGGAGGCGCAATCCGATCTCGACGGCCTCAGCGAGGAGATCCTCGGCCCGCTGCGGATCGGCTCGATCTCCACCGTGCTGCGGGCGGTGGTTCCCGGCGCGCTGAGTGCGCTGCACCGCAGGCACCCCCGGCTGGAGGTGACGCTGCGCGAGGGCGAGGCCGAGGAGACCCTGCCCGCCCTGGTGGGGCGCGATCTCGACCTGGCGGTGCTGGAGAGCTGGGACCGGCTGCCCGCGCAGCTGCCCGCCGAGGTCAGCTATCGCAGGTTGTGCACCGACACCGCCGACGTCGCGCTGCCGGAGCAGCACCGGCTCGCCCACCGGACCTCGGTCTCGCTGCACGAACTGGCCGACACACCCTGGGTGAGCTGGGCCACGGGGACCGCCTGCCACGAGTGGTTGGTGCAGACCCTGCGGGCTCAGGAGTTCGAGCCGCGCATCACCTGCAACGTCGCGGGATATCCCACCCAGCTCGAACTGGTGGGCGCCAATCTCGCGGCGGCCCTGGTGCCCAGACTGGCCCGCGATTCGGTGCCCAGCGGAGTCGCGGTGGTGCGAACCAGGCCGGTGCTGCAGCGGCAGGTGCTCGCCGTCTGGCGCACTGACTCCGAGCGCCCGGCGATCCGTGCCTGCGTCGACGCGCTGGCGACCGTCACCGAGCAGCAGACCCTGGTGGCGCCGCAGGAAAACCAGTAGCAGCGCCGACTCGGGTTTCCACCGCTCGACCGAGCTCGCATCCGGGCATCTAGGCTCAGCGGGAAAACGATTTCGAGGACTTCGGGGAGGAAGCGTTGGTGGAGTCCGACGGGCGGACACCGCTGGTGGGCCTGGTGATGGGCAGCGATTCGGACTGGCCGGTGATGCGCGAAGCGGGCGAGGCGTTGCGCGAGTTCGACGTCCCCTACGAGGTGGGCGTGTACTCGGCGCACCGCACTCCGCAGCGGATGCTGGACTACGCGGGCGGCGCGGCCGAGCGCGGGGTCCGGGTCGTCATCGCCGGTGCGGGCGGCGCGGCACACCTTCCCGGCATGGTCGCCTCGGCCACCGTGCTGCCGGTGATCGGTGTACCCGTGCCGTTGAAGTACCTGGACGGTATGGACTCGCTGCTGTCCATCGTGCAGATGCCCGCCGGTATCCCGGTGGCGACCGTGTCCGTCGGTGGTGCCCGCAACGCGGGGCTGCTCGCCGTGCGCACGCTGGCCGCCGACTCGGGAGAGCTCGGCGCGCGGCTGCGCGACCGCATGAGCCGGTTCCAGGACGAATTGGAGAGCAAGGTGCTGGACAAGGACGCCGCGCTGCGCGAGCGGCTCGATGGGGAAAACTGAACGAATCGGACCGTACGAATCGGTTCCCCGATCCGGTGTTATGGGCACCGCTCGTTCGGCGTGCGTGCGAACATCGGTTGTCGTGAATCCGTTCGAAACAGAGCTGACGAACTGCGACGGTGCATGGTGGATGCGATGAACTCACCCGTTTCCGGTCACCAGACCGCGTGGGGCGATCTCGATGACGAACTCCGACTCGACTCCGGGGGTTACAGCCAGGAACTGGACCTGGAACTGGAGAGCACTGAGGACCGGATTCAGGAGCCCTTCGACCCCGAGCGGATCGACGTGCGCACGCGGAGCATGACGATCGATCTCCTGCTGGCGAGGCTCAGAAGGGGTGTCCTTGACCTGACTCCCGATTTCCAGCGGCGGGCCGGCATCTGGAAACCGGAGAACCAGAGCAGGCTTGTCGAATCGTTACTGCTACGCATCCCGCTGCCGAGTTTCTACGCGGCCGAGAACGAGGACGAAACCTGGGCGATGGTGGACGGTGTGCAGCGGATGGCCGCCATAGCTCGTTTCATCCAGCCGGAAAGCCTCGGCAAGGAACCGCTGAGGCTGCAGGGGCTGGAGTACCTGAAGTACAATGGATACACCTACGAAGACCTTCCGGGGCGGCTGCAGACCCGCTTGGTTGAGACCGAAGTATTGATTCATCTCATCGGAAAGACGACCCCGGAAGAGGTTAAGTTCAACATATTCGGGCGGATCAACACTGGTGGGATGCCACTGAGTCTGCAGGAGCTCAGACATGCCTTGATCCCGGGAAGAGCGCGCGACCTGTTGGCTGAACTTTCCGAATCCGAGAGTTTTCAGCGTGCCACCCTGGGCAGTGTCAACGATGCCAGGATGTCCGACCGCGAGATGGTTCTCAGGTTCCTCGCTTTCAGTATCACGGATCTGAGTGAGTACACCTCCAACAACCTCGACGTCTTCCTGCAGGATGCGATGAAAAAGCTCAACCACTGGAGCGAAGAGCGGATCGAGGGATTGAAAGAGGACTTCGAGGTATCCATGAATTCGGCCATGGAGATATTCGGAGAACATGCGTTCCGCAAGGTTCTTCCTGGTCAACACGGCAGAAATCCGATCAACAAGGCCCTGTTCGAGACGATCTCGGTGAGCCTGGCGAGGCTTTCCGAGTCGGAGCGTCGTGCGCTCGTCGAGCGCAGGAAGAGGGTTGTGTCCGGTCTCGGTGAGCTGCTGAGCGAGAAGGAGTTCAACGAGTCCGTTTCGGTGGCGACGGGGTACCCGAAGAGGGTTCGTACGCGTTTCAGGGGAATCATGGACCTTTTCGTCGAGGTGATCGATGGTTGACCGGGTCGAACTAACCAACTTCAAGGCTTTCCGACAGTCTGTTGTTCCGCTGGGTGATCTGACTCTGCTTACCGGGCTGAACTCGGCTGGTAAGAGCACTGTGATGCAGGCGCTGGCTCTGCTGCGCCAGTCCTACGTGTCCGGAACTCTCGTGGACGATGACCAGACCGGGTTGCTACTCAACGGCGACCTGGTCGGTTTGGGGACGGGTAGGGACGTGCGCCACGAGAACTACGTCCAGGCGGGTCCCGGTGGCGAGGGAATCGTGCTCGGCCTCGGCGAGGGTGGTGCCGAGTACAGGTGGCACGCTTTCTACGAGCGGGAAAGCGACCTGCTGGAGCTCGAATCCGCCGACGTGGGCCACGCCGAACTGTCCGCGCTGTCCCTGTTCGGTAAGGGCTTCCAGTATCTCAGGGCGGATCGGATTTTTCCCTCGGTGAGATACCCCAGGTCGCACGACGTGGCGATTCGGCGCGGCTTTCTGGGTGCGCAGGGGGAGCACACGGTCAACTACCTGCGCTATCACCGGGACGACACCGTCGAGAACGAATCATTGCGCCATCCGCAGGCGACCTCGACAAATCTGCTCGCGCAGACCGAGGCCTGGATGCGGGAGTTCTGTCCCGGTGTCAACCTGGAAGCCGAAGAAATCACCGACACCGATTCGGTACGACTGGGGTACCGTTTCGGGACAGCCGGATTCTCCTCGTCCAATCGTTACCGGCCGACGAACGTGGGATTCGGGCTCACCTACACTCTTCCGATCGTGGTGGCTTGTCTGACCGCCGGTTCCAACGGGCTCCTGCTGCTGGAGAACCCCGAGGCGCACCTGCATCCACGTGGCCAGACCAGGATCGCTTTCCTGGCCTGCCGTGCTGCCGCCGCTGGAAGTCAACTGATCGTGGAAACGCACAGTGACCATGTGCTCAACGGAGTCCGCATCGCCGTGAAGCGTGGTGAGATACCCGCTTCATCGGTCCGGTTGCACTATTTCCGCCGGGACGGCGGCGACGTTGACTTCGTCAGCCCCGTGGTGAGTGAGGACGGGATGCTTTCGCAGTGGCCCGAGGGTTTCTTCGACGAGTGGGACGAGTCGCTGGACGCTTTGTTGGACTGAAGAGGTACTGGGGATCTTGCGCGTATTGTTGTTCTTGAACGAGCTGTCCTGCGCCAGCGAGTCGAGTGAATCGACGATGGACGAGTGCATGGCCGAATTCGTCGAACTCGTCAGGAGGGCGCGTAAGAAGCGCAGGGACACCGCTCTCGTGACACCTTCTCCGCTCAAGGAGATGGAGTTGGGAGCCGGGTATCACGTGCGTCAGTGGATCGACAAGAGAGGTAACCGGGAGAGATGGCGTCTGCTGCAGAGCGCCCGCAACATGTCCCCGGTTTCCGCGGTCCTGCCGGAATCGGCCTCGGGTGAGGTGGAGTACACCCATCAGGGACGTTCCGCCGAAGCTCTCGGTGGTGCCCACCTGACGGATGGTCTGGCTGTGAGCCTGGGGACGGAGTCCGGCTGGCGAACTCCCTGGGTAGTGGTGGATCGGACCCAGGCGGTGGAGGACGCCGATGGTTCGCTGGACCTGGAGAAGGGGACCGTCGATGTCCGGCACGCGGTTACCACAGCCGAGCTCGATGACCATGACGAGTGGTTGATCTCGTCCGGACTGTCCGGGATGACCACCGGAAGGCAGCTTTGGGATGCGAGGGGGGACTTCTTCCCCAACCTGAGGTTTCTGGATCGCACGAAGAACGATCTGGAACAGCTCGAAGGCCACAGACTTCGTCCCGTTCGCGACCGGTTGCTCGAGTTGGAGCGCGCCACCGCCGAATGGCTTCCGGAAGCCACCCACCAACCCGCCTGGAAGTCTCACGTGACGCCGGAGAGTTCCAGCCGGAAATCCCGCTGTGGGTTTCAGGATGCGGACGGCGTCACACGGACTTTCGACATGCACGCCCGGTTCACGCCGGGCGCGGGAAGGGTGCACTTTCGGCTCGTCCCCGAAGAGCGCGTGTTGGAGATCGCCTACATCGGGTCCAAGCTCTGAGCTTCAGTGGTGCTCGATACGGGCCGGCTCAGCCGAGCTCGTTGACGAGCACCGCTTCCTGGGCCGTGCCGATCGGGCCGTAGGTGTCATACAGCCGCGCTCGCGCCACCCCGATGCCGCTGGTCTCGACATCCCGTCGGATCTCCATGCCGAGCCATTCGCCGGCCAGCTCGCGATGCAGGTAGCAGGTGATGTCGGTGTTGATCCAGGGGCCGAACAGCTCACCGATCGGGCTGGCCGCGCTGATGCAGTCCACCAGGGTGGCGGTGTGCACTAGCGGGGTCATCGGCTCGGTCGGCAACAGCGGCACCGGCATCCGCATCCACACCCTGCTGGCGTCCGGACTGCTCTGGTCGTCGAGCCACCGCACGTCGACCACGTCGTGCACTCCCCAGCGCAGCCCGAGTTCGGGAGGGATCAGCGACCCGTCGGCGATACCGTCCGGGCCGGTGAACGGCGGAACCGACGTGGAGTTCGGCCCGTCCAGCTCGCTGCGCCGCAGCAGCTGGGCGGTCGCCCGGGTGAGTGTCTCCTCACCCCTGGTCAATTCCGCCTCGATCACCTGGAGGCGTTTGCCCGACCGCAGTGTGCGGGTCGACACCGCCACGTGTTCGCGGGGAACCGGCCGCATCAGGTCGAAGGTCATCCGGGCCACGAACATTTCGGGATCCGCTGCCGCGCGCTCGATGGCTCGTGCCAGCAGTCCCGCCACCGGGCCGCCCCCGGTCAGTTCGCCCCAGGGGTTTCCCGCGGCCTCGGTCGGGACGAATCCGGTTCCGTCGGTCTCGAACAGCGTTCGCGTCGCATCTGACACACCCTGATGCTACTTGCGAGTAATGTAAATTGCGAGACGTGTCGGATCCGGTTTTGTTGTCCCGTCAGCCTTCGGCCCCCAGCTCCACCGTGATCTTCTCGTCGGAGCGCCGCTTGTCCAGCAGCTCGGTGTTCCCGCCTTCGGACAGTCCGGTCAGTTGCACCAGCGAGGCCCGCGCGGCCAGTACCGCCAACAGGCTGTCCACCGCACCTTCCGGAAGCGTCCACTCCAGTGTGGAAAGCACCCGGTCCTGCTCGCCGATACCCGAGTTCGCGGCACTCCGCCGCGCCGCATCGATCACCTCGTCCACGGTGGAGTCGAACAACGCGGGGGTGTCCCCGGGAACCGGCAGCAGCGGGCTGAACTCGTCACCGCGTATCCGCACCTCGGAGGCGTAGTCCAGCACCTTGTCGTCGAGTCCCGCCACGGAGCCCCCGAGCGCGTCCAGCCCCACCGCGACGACGGTGTGTGCTCCGCTGCCCTCGGAAACCCGGTCTCCCGGAACGAACGCCGCCTCGGCTCCCGCCGGGGAGTCGGTCACGCGGGCACCGCACCACCAGGCACCGAGCAGGATCCCAGCGGTCTGCCAGTGGGCGGGCAGCCGAACGGCCACCGACATACCCGGTTCGAGGTCGAGCTCCTCGGTCAGCCAGTTGGCCGTTTTCGCTGCCCAGTTGCCCACCGTGGCCCGGGAGAGTTCGATCCTGCCTCCCGCCGCCTCGTCGTAGTGCGTGATCAGCGGGCGCGCGGATCCGTTGGTAAGCAGGGGTGACAGCAGGGTCGCGGTGACGCTCATGGTGGCAGGCTAACCCACGGGGACGGTGCCTACTCGATGTCACCGCTGCCCGGTAAGAAAGATGTCCTACAAGAGAGCTGTCCGGTAAGACAACCGCGCGCTGTCCGCCACCCCGGTTCGGAAAGCCGTGGTCAGTAAACGCAGGGAATACCTTCCGCGGTGATCTCCCGCTGCGGCGATTCCACCGGAGCACTCGGCGCTGCCCGCACGCCGTCCAGCCGTACCAGCGGGTCCCCGGTCATCCGGTGCGTCGGTTCGGTCGAGCCGGGGCCGGAGCGGGGTGAATCGGAGGATGACTGTGGCGGACCGGAGGATGGCCGGGTCGAGCCGGGCCGGGAGCCGGTCGAGCTCGGCTGGGAGGACGCACCGGGCGAACCGCTGTTCGAGTCCGAAGTGGTACCGGCGACGTCGTGACCGAAGCCCGCCACGAACTCGTGCACCCGTTCCTCGTCGACACTGACCACACTGCGACCCGCGGAGTTGCGTGCCGTGGTGTCCTCGACCGGAATGGTCACGAAGCCGATGTCGCCCGAGGCCAGTGACTGCATCCGGCGCACGAAGTCCAGCACTCGCCAGTCGCTGTCCAGCACCACCGATTTACGGGCCGCGGCCATCAGGTCGCGGAGCTTGCCGGTGTCCGTGAGGGTTCCGCTGGAAAGCACCTTGTCCGCGACGGCGGCCATGAACACCTGCTGACGCACGATCCGATCCAAGTCACCGTTGGGCAGGCCGTGTCGCTGCCGGACGAACGCCAGCGCGTCCCCACCCGAGATCGTCTGCTCGCCCGCGGGAAACTCGGCGCCGGAGTTCTCGTCGCTGGTCGCGCGTTTCAAGCAGACCCGCACCCCGCCGAGAGCCTTGGTGACCTCGTAGAACCCCAGCAGGTTCACCTCGGCGTAGTGATCCACCCCCACGCCCGTCAACGACTCCACGGCGCTGGTCAACGCGCGGATTCCCGCCCGCTTGGACAGCTTCTCGATCTCGGCCCGGGTACGGCCACCGGCGGCGCGTAGCTCGTCCTCCTTGGTGGTCTTGGTCCGCCCGTAAATCCCGTTGATCTTCCTGGACTTCCCGGAACGCTGTACCGCGGTGTCGCGGGGTATCGAGATGGCGGTCGTGGCCGTCCCGTCGTCGGGCACCCGCAGCAGGATGATCGTGTCCGTGTTCAGCCCACTGGCCGACTCGGTGCGCAGCATGTCCAACACCTCGTCCGGCAGTGGGTTGCCCTGGGCGTCGGTGCGACTGTCGCTGCCCACGAGCAGGATGTCGGTGGCGGTGTCCTCCGGCATCCGCCGGGTCGAGTCGCCGGACCGCAGATCGACCTTGTTGGACTGGTTCTCCATCATCCCCAGCACGGTCCAGCCCAACCCGGTCCCCGCCAGCGTTACCACCGAGGCGAGTACAAGTAGGGACCGCATCGTGATCCGGGCCGTGCCGCGCAGCACACGGCTGCCGCGACCACCGGCGGTTGTCGTTCTCCCGCCGGAGGTGACTGCCTCGGAAGCATCCGAACCAGGCGTCTCCTCGCCGGTGTCCGAAATGTTTTCCGTCTCGTTCCCAGGGAGTGTCGAGTCCGACTCCGCGTTACCGGATGCCGCGTTCCCCTCGCGCGGTTCTTCCGACGACGTCGCGTGCGTGTCGGGCTCGTCCACTTGGGTCCTCCTGGAAAGCGGCCGTTCTCCCTTCGGTGGTCACGTCGGGACCGCGACACGCCACATCGCGCTCGGGGAAGTGGCACACACCGAACTCCGGACCAACGTGTGGATCCGGGAGTTCAAGGTTAACGTGCGGAAGCCGAGCTCATGTGAGGATATTTCGATTATCGGTGCCGTGTCGCCGCTGCTCGACCCTTCGCAGTCGGCGACGGTGTCCACGCGAAACCGTTCGGTCAGTTCACGCAGCGAACTCCTCCCGCCGTGATCGGCTGCTTGCCGGTGGTCGGCTCGGTTTCCGAACCCTGCGCCCGCGCCGTGCCGTCCAGCCGCACCGCACCTTCGCCGGTGAACTCGCGGGTGCCGGGCCCGGCGTAGTCGTCCCCCAGATACACCGAGATGCTGCCGGGTGCCACATCCTCGCCCGCCTTGATCGGCACGCCCCCCAGGTCGGAGGCGGCCAGCTTCGCGGCCTGCTCGGTACCCGAGGCGTAGCGCACCACCGAGTCCGACATCATGCTCTCCGCGTTGGCCGCGACTCCGCTGTCGAACCCCTGATCGGCGAGGTCGTCCAGTACACGTCCGGCCAGTCCGGACACTCCCGAGGCGTTGTAGACGTTGACCTCGGTCTCGGCGCGCAGCTCTTCGGCCTGTTCGGCATCCCGCTGCGCCTGTTCGCGTTTCCGCTGCGACAGCAGCAGGTTGTCGACGTACCGCTTCACCTCATCGGGATCGGCGCGCAGCCCCGAGCTGGGGCCGTTCATCTCCACGGGGATGGTGTAGAACTTGATGTCCCCGGCGGCCATTCCCTGCATCTGCTTCGCGAAGGAGAGCACGTCCCAGTTCTTGTCCAGTGTGATCGAGTCCTGCAACGCTTTGATCAGCTCGTTCAGCTTGCCGGGATTGCTGAGCATGCCCGCCGAGAGCATCTTCTTGGCCAACCCGGACATGAAAACCTGCTGTCGCACTATTCGATCGAGATCGCCCCTGGGCAGGCCGTGTCGCTGCCGGACGAACGCCAGCGCGTCCCCCTTGGAGAGGGTGTGCACCCCGGCGGAGAAGTCGGCACCGGAGTACGGGTCGTCCACCGGGTTCTTCAGACACACCTTGACGCCACCCACCACTTCGGTGAGCTTGTAGAAACCGAGCAGGTTCACTTCCGCGTAGTGTTCGATCGTCACACCGGCGAAGTCCTCGATGGTTTCCATCAGGAACTCCTTGCCCGCCTTCTCGGACAACCTGTTCAGCTTCTTCTCGTCGGTGATCCCCTGCGCCTCCAGCTCCTCCCGTTTCGCCACACGCTTCCGGTTCAACGCGGAGTTGAGCTTGTTCTCGCCGAACTCGCCCATGTCGACCATGGTGTCGCGCGGGAAGGAGACCGCGCGGGCGCGTTTACCGTTGTCGGGAATCCGCAGCAGGATCATCGTGTCGGTCAGGTGCCCGCCTTCCTGACTGGCGCGGAGTTCGCGCAGCACCTCGTCCGGAAGTGGGTTGCCCTGGGCGTCGGTGCGGCTGTCGTTGCCGATCAGCAGGATGTCGGTGGCGCCGTCCGGTGAGTCGCGTTCGTTGTTGATGTCGATGTTGCCCCGCAGGCCGGAATCGAGCTGACTCACCTTGCCCCAGCCGTATCCGGTGGTGCTCAGCACGATGAGCGAGAGGAGCAGCACCAGAATCCGGGGAGCGATCCGGGCACGGCCCCCGCGCCCACCTCCCCGGCCGCCTCGCCGGTCCCACACGTCGGTCGGCGGCGGGGGCTGTCGGGGGTCACGCGGTTGGCCCTGTCGCTGTTCTCGTCGGCTACCGTGCGTACTTCTCGTTTCGTGCGGTCGTCCCGGTCGCGCGGCAGTGCGCCCGTCGGGCTCGGGCCGCCCGCCTGCGGTGCGGTCCCCGGTGTCGTGGAGGCGTCGGGAGTCGGGCCTTCCGGCGTGCCCGTGCGGGCCACCCTCTCGTCGTGGCCGGTTGTTCACGCCGAATCCCCCTTGAGCTCCTGAGCGGGGCGGTGGCGTCGATGGAACTCCGCCGCCCTTGCTGCTGTTCGTAGGTTAACGCTGATCACGGCAGTACGTGGTTCGTAGCGGGAAAAAGTGGCTTAAACCCTTCCGGGTGACGCATAGCGTTCACGTTGGGTTGCGTATCAGTTGAGTTCGCCCGCCGAACCGCATGGCAGACTCGAATGGCCGCCGCGGCCCCCGGGCTCGTGCCGCGGACGTAACACCGTGATGGGAAAGGTGCCATGAAAGTCCTGGTTACCGGCGGAGCCGGTTTCATCGGTTCGCACTACGTGCGGCAGCTGCTCACGGGCGGATATCCGGCTTTCGACGGTGCCGAGGTGGTCGTGCTGGACAAGCTCACCTACGCGGGCAACCTCGCGAACCTGGCCGAAGTGGCCGACCACCCCCGGCTGCGGTTCGTGCGGGGCGATGTCCGCGATCCGGAGCTGCTCGCGGAGTGGATGCCCGGGACCGATGTGGTGGTGCACTTCGCCGCCGAATCCCACGTGGATCGTTCCATCACGGCGGGTGGCGACTTCGTGCTGACCAACGTCGTCGGAACCGAGAACCTGCTGCGCGCGGCGCTCTCGGCCGAAGTCACCAGGTTCGTGCACGTCTCCACCGACGAGGTCTACGGCTCCATAGCCGAGGGGTCCTGGTCCGAGGACTATCCGTTGGAGCCGAACTCGCCGTACTCCGCCTCCAAAGCCGGGGCGGACCTGCTGGCCCGGGCCTACCATCGAACTCACGAACTGCCGGTCTGCGTCACGCGGTGCTCCAACAACTACGGTCCCTACCAGTACCCCGAGAAAATGATCCCACTGTTCGTGACCAACCTGCTGGACGGCAAGGAGGTCCCGCTCTACGGCGACGGTGGCAACGTCCGCGACTGGTTGCACGTCGCCGACCACTGCCGTGGGATACAGCTGGTAGCCGAATCCGGTGAGCCGGGCGAGGTCTACAACATCGGCGGCGGTACCGAGCTGAGCAATTCGGAGCTGACTTCCATGCTGCTCGAAGCAGTGGGTGTGGACTGGTCGATGGTGCGGCCGGTTACCGACCGGAAGGGGCACGACCGTCGTTACTCGTTGCGCCACGACAAGATCAGCGCGGAGCTCGGTTACGGTCCCACGATTTCGCTGCGGGAGGGGCTCGCCGAGACCGTGGAGTGGTATCGACGCAATCGTGCCTGGTGGGAACCGCTCAAGCACGCCTGACGGCCGAGCACACCCCGCCGTGCCGACCCGACCGGCCCACCGCCGAAGTCCCTCCTCGGTCCTGACAGCATTTGTCGAGTCCGGATGCCTCCGGTTTCGCCGGTGCCTTTCGGCGCGGCAGCGCCGCAACGACCACGCGCGTCGACCGGCCACCCGCGGGTTCTCTCGTGTGTGCTCTCGCGAGTACGGCCCGACGTGGCGTAGCTACTACTCGATGTCGGGCCGCACGGAGCGAGAGCCCGCGAGAGGTTCCGCCACCCGAGTTCCGCTGAAACCGAGTTGCCAAAATCCCTCCGAAAGTCGAGGAGAAGGTCGATGCCGCCACCCGCACTGTTGATCCCGGGAGGGCGTGGCCAGCTAGGCGCCGATCTGGCGGCAGGCCGAGGCCCGGGGCTGCTGCACGCCCCCGGTTCCGCGGAGCTCGACATCACCGACTCCGGGATGCTCGCCGACGCCGTCGACTCGTTCGCCGACGCCGCGAGCGACGCGGGACTGCGTCCGGTGGTCATCAATTTGGCCGCCTACACCGCGGTCGACGACGCCGAGTCCGACCGCGCGACGGCGGAGCGGGTCAACACGCGCGGTCCCGCCGAGCTCGCCAGGCTGTGCCGTGATCGCGGGATGCCGCTGCTGCACGTGTCCACCGACTACGTCTTCGCCGGTGATGCCGTCGAGCCCTACGAGCCCACCGACGAGACCGGGCCGCGCAGCGTGTACGGCAGCACCAAGTTGGCTGGGGAACAGGCCGTGCTGGCAGCTCATCCCCGCGCGTGGGTGGTGCGCACCGCGTGGCTCTACGGCGCGCGGGGAGCGAACTTCGTCAGCGCGATGGCCCGGTTGTGCGCCGAACGTGAGACCGTCTCGGTTGCTGAGGACCAGATCGGTTCGCCGACCTGGACCGCCGACCTGGCCCGTGGGCTGCTGGAACTGGCCGACTCGGTCGCGCGCCGGGACGAGCCCGCGGCACGGGTGCTGCACTGCACCAACACCGGCAGCGTGAGCCGCTACGAGTTCGCCAGGGCGGTCTTCGAGGAGCTGGGAGCCGATCCCGATCGAGTGCGTCCGGTCGCCACGGCCGACGTTCCCCGACCGGCCCCCAGGCCCGCGTACTCGGTGCTGTCCGACCGGCAGTGGGCAGCGGGCGGTCTCACTCCGCTGCGGCACTGGCGGGACGCGCTGCGCGCGGCTTTCGAGCAGCACGGTGCGGTCTGGGGCGCGAGCTGAGTTCCCGGCACGCTCCCCATGGCTGGGTCGTGCTCGCACGTCCGAGCGCGATCAGCAGAGCGGAGCACCCGCCAGGGGAGTGCCGAACCGCAGCAGTTCCGGAAGTGCCGCCAGCAGACAGAATCGTGCCATCCGGCCGGTGGCGGCGCTGGGTAGCCACACCGGCCACGGAACTCGCAGCATCCCGGCCGCGAGAACGACGGCGGCGAACGGTGGCACGCCGACCAGGCCGCTGAGCAGCACCGTGCTCGCCCCTGCCACGGGGTGTCGCTCGCACAACGCGCCGAGCCGGTGCGGCCATCGCCACTCCGCATGGTGACCTTCGCGGTTCAGTAGCCTCGGCAGCCGCACGGCGCCCCGGGCGGCGAGGTAGTGCACCGCCTTGCCCAGCAGCTGTCCGACCGCCGCCAGTGGTCCCAGCACCCACCACGGCGGGCCGTGCTGGCTCAGCACCACCGAAACCAGGTACACCTCGGCACTGAACACCGGTACCACCGCGGTGCCCGCGCTCATCGCGAACACGCTCAGCGCCCAGAGCACCTTCCCTCCGCGAAGCGAATCTCCCCGGCGTCCCGCTTATCACGCGAACACCCGGGGTTCACCACTGATCACCTTCGGTGATCCTATCCGCTCCGAAGTCGCGGCGGGGCCGAGTGACGTGAGAACCGTGCACGACTGTCCTTCCCGGACCTGCCGCGAGCGAGGAGTGGGAGGTTCCGCCGGTCCGGATACCGGTTCCGAGCCCTCGGGAGCCGGAGTCGGCGGCGCCTCGTCAGAACTGTGCCAGCTGATAGGCCCGCATCGTGGCTTCGGCACATCCCTGCCAGGTGAACCCGGCCGCGTGCTCCCGTGCCGCTTCCCGGGACTCGTGGTCCCCGGCCGAGGCCACCGCCTGCCGCAGGGCGGCGCGCAGTGCCGTGGCACGGCCGTACGGAAACAGGTGGGCGTGCCCCGCCGTCACTTCGCGCAGCGCGGCGATGTCGCTGCACACCACGGGAACCCCGGCGGCCATCGCCTCCAGGACCGGCAGTCCGAATCCCTCGTCACGTGAGGGAAGTACCAGCGCACTGGCACCTGCCACCACGCCGCGCAGCACCTCGTCCGGCAGGTACCCGGTGCGCATCACCCGCTCGGGCGAGCGCGCTTCTCCCGTCCCCGTACCGCTCGGACCCGCCATGACGAGCGGCGGCAGCGTGGGATCCAGCGCTTCCAGCAGTGTGGGCAGTCCCTTGCGCGGGCCGTCGTCGCCAACGAAGAGCAGATAGTCCGCCGGCAGGCCGTACTGTCGCCGCAGTGCCGGGGCCGGCGGTCGCGCCTCGAACCACTCCGGATCCACTCCCAGCGGGGTCACCACCGTTCGACGTGCGCTGATCCCGAAGCGCGCCACGACACGTTCGGCGACCGCCGAGGTCGGGGTGCACACCACTCTCGCTCGCCGCACGGAGCGGGCCACCGGTTTTTCCCGCCCGGCGCCGCTCGCGCCGTTCGCGGGTGTGTCCAGGAAGTCGAGATCGTGAATCGTGACGACTCCCGGCGTGCGTGCCGCCGCCGGCTGCGCGAAGTTCGTACCGTGCACCACGTCGCCGCGCACACCGAGCAGTTCGATCGGTGGGAACTCCGAACGCGACCAACACGCCGCCAACATCCTCGCGGGAAGCGGTGGGCCACACGCCCGGGTTCCGGCCGGGGCCGCACCGCGCAGTGCGGACCACCCACGGGCGGTCAGCCCCAGCAGCCGCACCCGTGCCCCGGGGAGTTCGGCCAGCGCCTCGCACAGCCTGGCGGTGTAGCGCCCGATTCCGGTGCGCGTTCCCAACAGCGGGGTTCCGTCCAGCACTATCCGCATGTCAGGAGGTTCCCCCGCCACGCAGCCGTTGCCCGGCGACCCGGCGCAGCCTGCCCGCGGCGCGTTTGGTGACCTCGCGCACCCCGCCCTGGTCCAGGTACTCCCGCAGCAGTCCGACATCGTCGCGCAGCGCCGCCGTCCGCGACTTTCGGGGTGTTCGCGTCAGTGGCGCGCTCGCCGGTAGGCGGTCCGGAGCGGGACGCGGATCGCGGCAGAACTCCGTCAGCGGTCGCAGTGCCGTTTCCCAGGTGAATCGCTCGCGCACCTCGGCGATCCGCTCCTCGCAGCCCTGGATGAACGGCTCGTCGTAGAGCACTCGTTCCAGGGCGTTCGCCAGGGCTCGCGGGTCCTCCGCCGGGACGACCACGCCGAGCCCCTCGTCCCGCACCAGGTCGGCGAACGAGTCGCCGTCGGTGGTGACCACCGGCAACCCCGCCCACAGGTAGTCCAGCATCCTGGTGCGGAACGCGAAGGTGGTCTCGACGTGTTCGAAGTGCGTGGTGACTCCGCAGTCGGCGTCCAGCAGATAATTCTGACGTTGGCCGTACGGAACCCAGGTCTCGTTGAAGAAGACGTGCTTGTCGGTGAGTCCCAACCGTTCGGAGAGTTGTCTGGTCCGGTCCGCCATGCCCATTTCCGGGACGTCGGGATTGGGATGCCGCATCCCGAGGAAGAACAACCGCAGCTCTGGGTGATGCTCCGACAGCCGGTGCACCGCGTGCAGCAGGGTGAGCGGGTCGAACCAGCTGTACACCCCACCCGCCCACAGCACGATCTTGTCCTCGGTCCCGATGCCCTGCCGGCCGCGGATGCCCGGGCCGGTGCGACTCGGCGGCCTGTTCGGCAGTCCGAACGGCACCACCGAGATCATCGAGCGCATGGTCGGATCGTTGTCGTAGACCGACGGTGTGATTCGGCCCAGTGCGGCGAGATGACCCAGCCAGAAGTGTCGTTGTCGTTGCGAGGCGCAGAGGAAGAAGTCGCCGCGCCGCAGCTGCTTGTTGAGCACCTCGGTGGTGCCGCGCAGGTCGGCCTCCCTGCGCTGCTCGTCGGTGTCCCTGCCCTGTTCCAGCAGTTCCAGGTGCATCGGATCGTAGATGTCGCAGACCACGATCGTGCCGGAGTCCTGCCGCCGCAGCGCGGGCACCATCTCCAGTACGTGCCCCTGCACCACCACGATGTCGGCCCAGTCCACATGCGACGGCAGGTCGCGGGGTGCGGCGCGCAGCACCGCGAAGTCCGCATCGGCGGGGGCGACCTCGGCGTTGACGCTGATCAGTCGCACCTCGTGCTCCACGGCGAGCGCTTCCGCCGTGTGCCACGCCCGGATGGCGGGGCCTGCCATCCGTTCGGTGATCGCGTCGCCGGTCAGTACCGCGATCCGGCGCGAACCCCCGAAGACCTTTTCCAGCTCGAAGGCTTCCACCAGCGCGTCGTGCGCCGCCAGATAACGGGGCAGTGGATAGGCGGGCTCCATCGCTTTGCGCAGCAACGGAACCAGGTCGGCGTCCGAGCGGACCCGTTCGCGCTGTTCGACCTCGCGGGCGCGTGCGAACTCGGGCAACAGGTCGACGAACCGGTCGATGGCGAGCACCCCCGCCAGGGCCTGCCGGTCGACGGGGACGGGTGCTTCGTCCTCGCGCGGATCGGCGGGCCTGCGGTCCAGCTCCAGCTGGTGCGGGTCCAGCTCGCCGCGCGCGGTCGACCTGCGCACGCTCAACGCGAGCGCGGCGGGCAGCGCACGCGCCAGCGTCGCCTCGGAGACGTTCTTGTACAGCGCGGCCAGGGCGTTGCGTTCCAGCAGGTAGTGCTCGCGCGCCGAACTCACCGCGGCCATCGACTCGTGGTGCCGGTGGTAGGCAACCGAGGTCGGCTCGTAGCGCACCCGCCAGCCGCGCAGGTTCAGCCGCCATCCCAGGTCCACGTCCTCGTAGAACATGAAGAACCGCTCGTCGAACCCGCCGAGCGCTCGGAAGAGTTCGGCGCGCACGAACAGCGAGGAACCGGTGCCGAACAACACGTCGCGGGCGCCGTCGTGCCTGCCGTCGTCGAGCTCGCCCGCGTGGCGTTTGTAGCCCATCCCGAACCAGGTGAGCCCGCCGTCGACGAAGTCGATCCGGCTGCCCTGCCAATCCAGCACCTTGCCCGCCACGGCCCCCACCGTCGGTGCGGCACGCAGCACGCCGACGGCCGCGCGCAACCACCCCGGGTCCGGCACCGCGTCATTGTTCAGAAACGCCAGCACGGTGCCGTTCGCTTCCCCGGCTCCGAGGTTGCAGCCGCCCGCGAATCCCAGGTTCTCCCCGGAAGTCAGCAGTTTCACCCCGTCGAGAGCACCGAGCCGTTCCGCGTTCTCGGCCGAACTCTCGTTGTCCACGCAGATGAGTTCGAGCCTGTCGGGCGGGTAGTCCAGCTCCCGCGCCGCGTTCAGGCAGGTGATGGTGCTGTCGGTGCCGTGGTAGTTGACGGTGATCACCGAGACCATCGGCAGCTCGGCACTGTTCCCGGGGTCAGCCACGCCCACCAGCCTGCCCTATCGGGTGAGTACCGCTTCGCGCAGGCACCCGGTGCCGGGTATCCGCTGTCCGGAATGATTCGTTCTGCCCAACATGGCGTCACTCGTCTGGTGTCATGTCGCTGTGAACCGCTCCGTAGTATCCGAACGACTTCGGAGCACGATCGGGTGAAAGGACGGCGGGAAGAGTGAGCACACCTTCCGATCCGGACGAGATGTTGGCCGGTTTCCGGCAGCAGATCCAGGACAAGATGCAACAGGCGCAGCGCATCCAGGACGCGGCCTCGACAGTGTCGGGCGAGGCGACCAGCGGGGACGGTTCGGTGCGGGTGACCGTCGACCAGAACGGCAACATGTCCGACCTGCGGCTGGAGGACGGTGCGCTGCGACAGCGCCCCGAACAACTGTCCGAGACGATCCTGACCACGGTGCGTTCGGCGCAGGCGCAGCTCACGGACCGGATGCGGGAAGCGATGGAACCCGTGCTGGGGCAGGACAGCGAGACGATGGATTCGGTGTTGTCCGGGATGCGCGACCGGTTCCCCGTGGAACCGGAGCAGGGGGACGCCGCGTCCACTCGTGGCGGCCAGGACTCCGACGACGAGCAGTTCGACGAGTACGACTGGCTGAACCAGCGCAGGAGGTGAACCTTGGGAGAACAGCGTTTCGACGTCAACACCGACGAGATGCGCGCGCACGCGCAGCACCTGCAGCAGGTGACCGACCGGATCGGCACGGCGCAGGGCGCCGCGGGTGAGGTCTCGCTGAACGGCACGGACGCGTACGGGCTGCTGTGCAGCCCCATCCTCACACCGTTGATCGGTGCGATCGAGGTGCAGGGCATGGCGACCATCGCGACCGCCAACGCGGCGGTGGAGGCCACGGCCGCCGGGATCGAGGGAGCGGCGGAGACCTACGACGCCGTGGACCAGCACGTCTCCGAACTGCTGGAGTCGGTGCGCAACGAATTGGGGGAGATCTGACGTGAGCCAGGACAATCCGCTGGTCGAGGCGGAGCCGGATTCCCAGATGTGGGAGGACGGCCTCATGGTCGTCGATTTCGCCGTCGATTCCTGGCGCGCGGTAAAGAATGAGGACTGGGGCGAAGCCGCCATCACCGGCGGCGCCGCCGCTGTGGACGCTCTCGCTACCGTGGCCAATCCGTTCGACGCGCTGTTGACCTCCACCTTCGCCTGGATGATGGAACACGTCTGGCCGCTACCGGACATGCTGGACTCGCTGGCGGGCAACCACGACCAGGTGCAGGCCAACGCCCACACCTGGGCCAACATCTCGGACGAGTTGCAGCAAGCCGCGACGGAGATGCAACAGGCGGTCGACACCGACACGGCAGGCTGGCGGGGACCGGCCGCCGAGTCGTACCGGATGTTCGGCTCCGGCGAGGCCAAGCTTATCGAGGGAGCCGCGGAATCGGCCAGGGCGGTTGGCGCGGCGGTTTCCGGCGCTGGAACGGCCATCCTGATCGTCCGCACCACCGTGCGGGACATGATCGCCTCGGCCATGTCCGAACTGGTCACCTATCTGGTGCGGTCCTCGGCCGCAGCCGGTCTCTCGCTCGGTGCGCTCACCCCGCTGCTCATCGCTGACGGCATCCGGATCGTCGCGAAGTGGGCCAGCAGGGTCTCCGAATGGCTGGACAAGATCGTCCGGGCCTTCCGGCAGCTGGCTGAGCTCGTGGGTAAGGTAAAACCACTGCTGACCAAGGTGGACGAGTTGCTGCAGCCGAACTCGCGGATCGGGAAGGGTATCCAGAACTGGGCGAGCAACCGCTCACTGTCCGATCTGACCCGTGGGCAGGAGATCGCTCGCAACACCGCCGCGATCGGTGCCACGGCCGACGACCAGGACTACGCGGATCACGAGATGGGCAAGCACGATCACACCGACAGTGCGTGACCCGTGAATCTTACCTCGTTCGTGGTGGCTCCGCGCGGCTCGCGGAGCAGCCTTCGGGCCAGTGCTGGGAGAAATCTTGTGTGTTGTTCGTGTTGTCCGCGACGCGTTGCTGATTCCCGTCGGGATAGGGCTGTTTCTGGCCGCGTTCTTCGTCGTACTGCCGTACTTCGGAACCGGTGCGGCGGGGACCGAGGTCTCGGCGCGCGGTACCGCTGTCGCGCAGCAGTGCCGCTTCTCGGGGCCGATCACGAAATCGAGGGCCCCGAAGCGGGAGAACGTGATCGGCTTCGGTTGGATCTGCCGAGCTCGGATTCACTGGAACGACGGGGGTGTGGAGACGCGCGAAGTGAGCGGTTCGCAACTGACCGGGGAAGACGTCGGGAACAGAGTGGACGTTGTCGAGCGGCGGATCGACTACTCCAAGGGCAGCGATACACGTCCGCAGATCTACCGTGCCGACTTTGAACCCCGGGTGCTCTTGGCGTGGGGTTCGGTCATGGCCACGTGTCTGTTGGGATTCGTGTTCGCCGCTCTCGGATTCTCCGGGCTCTCCCGGAGTTTCTCGAGGAAGAGCGTTCCGGTCGATTGAGCGGGGTCCGCTTGGTCGGATCGCCGAAGAACGGGGAGGAAGAGTTCGGCGTGCGTGTTGTTCGTTTCGTTCGTGATGTGTTGCTGGTGCCGGTCGGGGTGGCACTGTTCCTGTCGGGGATCCTCGTGGTGATCCCGTTCTTCGGTTTCGGGGTTGTCGGTTCGGAAGTGACGGCTCGTGGCACGGCTGTGGCGCAGCAGTGCCGGTTCGACGGTCCGATCACGGAGTCGGAGGCTCCGGAGCGGGGCAACATCGTTGGTTTCGGTTACATCTGTCAGGCGCGGGTGACCTGGCGGGACGGCACGACGGAGATGTGGGAGGTCTCGGGTTCGCAGCTCAAGCCCGGCGATGTCGGTGAGGAAGTCGCGGTGGTCCGGCGGGCCATCAGAAGCGGTGGTGCCGGTACCACCAGCACTCGACCGGAGGTGTTTCGGGCCGATTACGAGCCGAACATATGGCTCGGGGTGCCCGTGATGCTGGCCGTGATGCTGTTCGGATTCATGGTGGGAGTGCCCGCCTGTGTCCGGCTCTACCAGATGTTCAGCTCCAAGGAGCCCGCCGAAACCTGATCTCCCGGCCGGGAAGGCGGGCCTGCGTGGCTCACTTCCCGGCCCAGCTCCGCCAAAGGCGGCGACGAGCGACCACACACACTTCGGTGATGCCGCGTCGCTGCCGCAACGTCGTCGGTGCCCCCGCGGCCACTTCCGCCAGTACTCCCAGCCGCAGCGGCACCCGGAAGTTCGCGGCGTCCGGAACTCGCCGCTGGCGCAGCCTGCGCCAGGGCAGCGCGAGCGTGATCGCGCCGAACCGCAGCAGTTCCCGCAGGGCGATCTCCACAGGCGCACAACGCAGCAGCGTCAGCAGCCGGTTGCGCTCGTTCCAGCGGTGGAACCGTGCCGATCCGAGATCCGATGAGCAACCGTGCGAGTGCTCGCAGCTCGCGGTGGTCCGCGCGATCCCGTACCCGGCCAGCCGCAGTCGCCAGGAAGTGTCGGTGTCCTCGTAGTAGCAGAAGTAGTCGGCCGGGATGCCGCCGACCGCCGAGAGCGCCGAAGAGCGCAGCAGGGCCGCGCCGCCGCAGAACCCGAACACCTCGTCCCCGGTACCGGCGATGTCCGCGGCCTCGGTGCCGTCCCCCGCCACGGTGTCGGTGCCGTGTCCCGTGCCGGTCAGCCGGATACCGCTGGAGAGTGGCCCCCGCTCGTTCCACATTCGACTGGCCGCGGCTCCGGTACCGGGGTCGCGGTCCAACGCCTCCTCCAGTGTGGCCAGCCAGCCCGGTGCCGGTGCGGCGTCGTCGTTGAGCCAGCCGAAGTAGGGCGTCCGCACCAGCCGGAAAGCAGCCGCGAGACCGCCCGCATAGCCCAGATTGTGGGGCAGCCGCAACACCTCGGGAGCCGAGGGGTGCCGCGCCAGCAGCTCGTCCGTGCCGTCGTCGGAGGCGTTGTCCACCACCAGCAGCCGGTGGTTCCGCTGCCGGGCGAGCGCGTCCAGACACGCTCCGATGTGCTCGGCACCGCGCCAGGTCACCACCACGATCGTGCTGCGGGCCTGCTCCACGGTCACGTACGAAGCCTATCGCCTCACCCCGATCGCGGATGTGGTTGTCTGACGGGCAGCGGTCGGTGAGACGTGTGGACTGGGGGCGGCTGTGCCGAAGCTGGTTGTCGTGGCCGAGCAGTTACTGGCGCCGGTACCGGGCGGCACCGGGCGCTACACCCGCGAGTTGCTGCGCGCGCTGGCGGCCACTGCTCCGGCCGGCTGGGAGGTGAGTACGGTCGTCAGCTCCGACGGTGATCCGGCCCGCGCCGAGGTCGACGGTGTGGGCGGCCCGGAAGTGCTGCCGCTGCCACGGCGGGCGTTGACCCTGGCCTGGCAGTACGGCCGGTGGCCTCGCCTCTCGGCCGATTCGGTGCACGCCCCAACCCCGCTGTTCCCGCCGGTCGCGCCCGGCCGTGGGCTGGTCGTGACCGTGCACGACACGGTGCCCTGGACCCACCCCCAGACCCTCACCGCCCGTGGCGCGATCTGGCACCGCCGGGCCGTGTCCAGAGCGGCGCGAAAGGCTGACTCGCTGGTGGTGCCCAGCGAGGCGGTCGCCGCTGACCTGCGGCGACGTGTCCCGAGCACCACACGGATCGAGGTGATCGGCGAGGGGGTCAGCACCGCCGTGCTGCCCCCCGACGCAGCGGAAGCCGGGGAGGCGGAGGAGTCGGCGAGGGAGACGGCACGTCGACTGCGACTGCCTCCGAGATACTTGCTCGCCGTGGGCACCATCGAGCCCCGCAAGGGTTACGAGTGGTTGATCCGTGCGTTGGCCGAGCCGGAAGCCCCGGACGTTCCACTGCTGGTGGTGGGCGCACCCGGCTGGGGCGATGTCTCGCTGTCGGATCTCGCGGCTCGCCACGGGCTCCCGCCCGACAGGCTCCGGTATCTCGGCCCCGTCGAGGACAGCGACCTGGCTGTGCTGCTGCGTCGCTCGGCCGCGCTGGTGGCGCCGAGCATGGCCGAGGGGTTCGGACTGCCCGTGCTGGAGGCGATGGCGGCCGGAATCCCGGTGGTGCATTCCGACGCTCCCGCGCTCGTGGAACTCGCCGACGGAGCCGGAATCACCGTGCCCAGGGCGGACACCGCCGCACTCGCGCTGGCGCTGCGCGAGGTGTTCGATGATCGACGTCGCTCGGCCGGGATGGTCGAAGCCGGTAAGTCCCGGGCGAGCCGGTTCGACTGGCACGAGACCGCCCGCCGTGTCTGGCGACTGCACACCGGGGCGGTGCACGCCGCGAACCACCCTCCGCGCCCCGAAGCTCGGTGAGCAATCCCCACAACGGGTGGGATCGCTGTCACATTTCGGGCTTGGCGACAGCGGATTTCACCATCCCGCCACGGCGACCGAGCGCTACCTCCTAGGCTGCTCACGTGCACCGAGGAGATCCACACGTGCTTATCGACGCCACCGCCGTACCCGCGGACCGAGGTGGCGTCGGCAGATACGTCGATTCCCTGCTCGCCGCGCTGGACACCGCCGGAACCCCGATGAGCGTGGCCTGCCAGCCACGCGACGCCGAGCTCTACGGCACGATCGCGCCGCACACCCGGATAGTGCCCGCCGCCGAGTCGGTCGTCACCCGCACTGCCCGGCTCTCCTGGGAACAGACCACCTTGCCGAGGCTGGCCAGACGCCTGAACGCTCGTGTGGTGCACTCCCCGCACTACACCGTTCCGCTGGCCAACACCAGCGCTTCGGTGGTGACCCTGCACGACGCGACGTTCTTCTCCGACGCCCCGCTGCACTCGCCGGTCAAGGCGCGGTTCTTCCGTGCCTGGACCCGGGCGGCGCTGCGCCGTGCCACGGTTTGCGTGGTGCCCAGCAGAGCGACCTCCAACGAGCTGGTACGCGCGGCCGGGGCCAGTGCCACCCGGCTGCGGGTGATGTATCACGGGGTGGACCCGGAGCGGTTCCACCCGCCCGCCCCCGAGGAGGTCACCGCGGTTCGGCGCTCCCTCGGACTCGGCGATCAGCCCTATGTGGCCTTTCTGGGGGCGTTGGAGCCGCGCAAGAACGTTCCGGCGCTGATCCGGGGGTTCGCGCGCGCGGTCGCAGGCCGTCGTGATGCCCCCGCTCTGGTGCTGGCCGGACAGCCGGGGTGGGACACCAGCGTGGAACGCGCGCTCGAATCGGTGCCACACCGCATTCGGGTGATTCGTGCCGGTTACCAACCGTTCGACCGATTGGCCGGTCTTCTCGGTGGTGCGGCCGTGGTGGCTTACCCGAGCCTCGGTGAGGGGTTCGGGCTTCCGGTGCTGGAAGCCATGGCCTGCGGTGCGGCCGTTCTCACCACCCGAAGGCTCAGCCTGCCGGAGGTGGGCGGAGACGCGGTGGCCTACTGCGGCGTGGCGGAACGAGGCATCGCGCACGGAATCAGTGAGCTGCTCGACGACCCGGTACGTCGTTCCGAACTGTCCAGCGCGGCGCAGCAGCGCGCCAAGGAGTTCACCTGGTCCGACTGCGCGGACAGGCATCGCGCCGCCTACGAGCACGCCGAGTACCTGCACCGGCGCAATCGGTGAAACCGCTGTGATCGGGGAAACCGCTGTGATCGGTGAAACCGCTGTGGTCGGGGAAATCGCTGTAACCGGGGCGAACACTCCGCCCCGATGCGTCGTGCGGCGCGACCGCGCCCCAGCAGCCTCCTGGTCGAGCGTCGCGGTCGGCGGCTCCCGGGGGCGCTCGGTTCGGCGCCATGCGTGAGAATGACGACGTGCGCGACTCCCACAGTTACGGCGAGGGACTCGCCGTCGTCACCGTCACCTATTCGCCCGGCAACACGCTGGACCGTTTTCTGGAGACCCTGCCCAAGGCCACCGACCGGCAGCTCAGCGTGATCCTCGCCGACAACGGCTCCACCGACGGCTCCCCCGAGCGCGCCGCGCAGCGCCCCGGCGTGGAGCTGGCGAGGATGGGCGCCAACCTGGGTTACGGATCGGCCGCGAACCGCGGCATCGCCGAGTTGGGCGACGACATCGGTTGGGTGGTCGTGGCCAATCCCGACGTCGAGTGGAGCGCGGGCAGCCTCGACGAGTTGCTGGCGGCCACCGAACGCTGGCCGCGCGGCGGTGCGTTCGGCCCGTTGATCCGGGAACCGGACGGCAGCGTCTACCCCTCGGCCCGAGCGCTGCCCTCGCTGGGGCACGGTGCCGGGCACGCCCTGCTGGGCGGGATATGGCCCGACAACCCGTTCAGCCGCGCCTACCGGCAGTCCACCGACAGCTCCGCCGAGCGCACGGCCGGATGGTTGTCCGGCTCCTGCCTGCTGCTGCGGCGTGCCGCGCTGGATTCGGTGACCGGTTTCGATCCGCGCTACTTCATGTACTTCGAGGACGTCGACCTCGGCGACCGGTTGGGTCGAGCGGGCTGGCTCAACGTGTACGTGCCGGACAGTGAGGTGACACACATCGGTGGGCACGCCACCGCCCGTTCCTCGGGGACGATGCTGCGCGAACACCATCGCAGCGCCTATCGCTATCTCGCCGACCGGAATCCCGGGCCGACCCGCGCACCGCTGCGCGTCGCGTTGCGGGCCGCGCTGGACGCACGCGCACGGTTCGTCGCGCGCGACTCCGACCGTTCGTAGCAGCGCGTTCCACCTCAGCTGCTGGGATGGTTCCGTGGCGGAACCTCTCGCACGGCTCTCGCTGCGGGGAGACCCGAGATCGGGTAGCGACCTACCAACGTCGGGCCTTCCTCGCGAGAGCCGCACGGGAGAACCCGCGGCGGTTTCGGGGGCGTCGATTTCGCGGGAAATTGACGCCCGCACCCCCGCACTGGCCCGGCGATTTCGCGGGAAATTGCCGCCGCTGCGGGGAGGGCCGCAGCGGTGCCGCTCGCGAGGGTGGTGGAGTTCGGTTCGGGAGCCGAAGGGCACGACCATCCGGTGGGTTTTTCTCCCGGGTAAGCGGATTCCGCTACGGATACCACTCAGTCGAACCGCTGTGGACTGTGCCGGGGGTCGTGCTGGTAGGCGGCGTTGTCGATCCGGTGCGGCGCGGTGGGAAGGTCGGCGTCGTAGGTGGGCCAGGCTCGCTGTTCGGTCGTCGGCTGCTCGGCACCGGGGCGCTGCTCCGGTCGTTGCTGTTCCGGCCGTGGTGGCTCCGGCTGCCGTGCGTTCTCCTGCGCTCCTTGCGCGGGACGCTGGTCCCGCTGATCGCTCTGCTCCCGGTGGGGGTTCTGCTGTGCCTGCTGACTGGTCCGCTGCGCCCGCTGGGAGGACTGGCCCGTCGAGTCCTGGATGAGCTGCGTGGAGTCGGTTTCCTCCTGCTCCAGGTCACGCACCGCGTCGCGCGGGATGCGCACGGTCTGCGCCGCGTCCATCGGTGAGGTGGCGCTGTCCGGTGTGACGACGAACGCTCCTCGTGCCCGCGCACGAGCAAGTGATTCGTCGGCTCGGTTGCGGGGGTCCATGGGTCCCTCTCAATGCTGGCCGGTGGATTTTCAGCCGCAGCGTGGCCCGTCCGCGTCCGGTGGATTAGCCGGTCCCGAGTCGGCCGACCTCACGGCTCGACCCCGTGGTGGCCGGTCCATCGTGACAGAGTGTCCGACACCGCGTGGTTTCGCATTGGCGGACCGTGCCGACCAGGGGCGCCATACCAGGTTGGTGCTGCTACTGCCAGAGTATTCCTCATGGATTCCTACGTCAGGGTGATGAGTTGGTCGAATTCGACGACCGAATGAAGTCGCCGTGGTGTAGGCGGCGATCATCCGTGCGAGTCGTATCGAGCGGACCCTCGGTCCGGGGAGGTGCATGGCGATGACGAGTCCCGACGACCACCCGCCGGCAGGCGGCGCGGAGGCCGTGGTGCTCGTGGGAGGCCGAGGTACGCGGTTGCGTCCGTTGACCCTGTCCGCCCCCAAACCGATGCTGCCCACGGCCGGGGTGCCGTTCCTGACCCACCTGCTCTCGCGGATCCGGGCGGCGGGCGTCACCAGGGTGATACTCAGTACCTCCTACCGGGCCGAGACCTTCACCGAGTACTTCGGCGACGGCTCCGGGATGGGGCTGGAGCTGGAGTACGTGGTGGAGCACGAGCCGCTGGACACCGCCGGTGCGATTCGCAACGTGGCGGACCGGCTGCGTGAGCCCGATGTGCTGGTGTTCAACGGCGACATCCTGTCGGGAGTGGACCTGCCCGCGCTGCTGGGCGAGCACCGCGCGGATGCGGCCGACGTCACACTGCATCTGGTCAGGGTGGACGATCCCGGCCGGTTCGGTTGTGTGCCCACCGACGAGAACGGCAGGGTGACCGCTTTCCTGGAGAAGACGCCGAACCCGCCCGTGGACCAGGTCAACGCGGGGTGCTACGTCTTTCGTCGCGAGGTGATCGACGGGATTCCCGAGGGCAGACCGGTCTCGGTGGAGCGGGAGACGTTCCCGGGGCTGCTGGAGTCCGGAGCGCGGTTGCACGGCTACGTGGACTCCAGTTACTGGCTCGATCTGGGGACGCCCGCCGCGTTCGCGCGCGGCTCGGCCGATCTGGTGCGGGGCGTCGCTCCCACGGAGGCGCTCGACGGCCGGGTGGGGGAGTCGCTGGTGCTGCCCGGAGCATCGATCGCCGGGACTGCCTCGCTGCGTGACGGCACCACGGTCGGTGCTGACTGCGTGGTGTCCGAGCGGGCCGCGCTTTCGGCGGCCACACTGTTCGACGGGGCCAGGGTGGACGCCGGTGCCGAGATCACCGACAGCGTCGTGGGGGCGGGCGCCGTGATCGGCGCGGGCACGGTGCTGCGTGGTGCGGTGGTCGCCGACGGTGCCGTGATCGGCGCGGGCTGTGAACTGCTCGAAGGTGTGCGCGTCTGGCCCGGCGTGGAGTTGCCCGCCGGTGGCGTGCGCTTCTCACACGACTGTTGAGGGGGCGGATGACGGAGGAAGAAACGCGGTTCGCGCGCAACGTCGAACTGACCGAGCTGCCGCCGGTGGGCGGGGGCCCGCTGAGCATGGACGAGATCGTCGAGACAGTGCGCGCGGCCCGTGAGGAAGCTCCGGGGCAGGAGAGCGGTCCGAAATGAGCATTTCGCCGAGCAGCGGGTGATCGTATCGACACCGAACTCGTCGGAACGGGAGTGGAAGGAGGACCCGAGCTACGAGTGGGTGGGGTGACCCCACCCCCAGGGCCAGCATCGGGCGGTTTACGAAATTCCCCGGTTGAGACGATCCCGGTTCGGTGAACGAGCGATGCGCCATGGGTGAGCCGGCGATTTCGCGAGAAATCTACGGTCAGCCCTCAGCCGCGCAGGCTGTGCGGGAAGACCCGCCCCTGCTGGTGTTCGAAGGTCAGCACCGCGCCCTGGCGGCCCTCGGAGTCGCGGGCGGCGACGGCGCCGCTCACTCTCCCCGGAACCGTAGCGGGTTGTCGAGGTCGAGGAAGGTCCGGGCGAGTTTGTTGGTCTCGGCTCCGTTGCCGCGCACCGAGTGCAGGATTCCGTTGTAGACGAGGTCCCACAGCTCGCGGTTCCGTTGAAGATCGTTGAGCTGTGCGGAAAGTTCTCGTCCTGCGGCGTCGTTCAGCTGTAGTACTCGGGAAGCGCCTTCCGTGGTTACCTTCACCGAGGTGAGTTCGTACGTTCCGATGAAGCCGTTCTTCCCGTAACGAAGCCAGCCGCTTCCTGCCGACATGCGCGTGTTGCGCCCTGTCAGCAACGTGATGAACGGCCACGGAACTATGAACAACCAGAGCCACCACGTCGTCATCCATCCGAACCCGCTGTCTCTGATGACTCCGAACACGAAGACGATGAGCGATATCGTCAGCCCGATACCGAGGGATTGGCCACGGGCCGGGTAGAACCATTCAAGTACGGGATACTCACCTTGCGGAGCTTGCGGAGCTTTGTTCTCCCCACCCGAACGTTTCTTCTCGGCTCTCTTCCACTCGGGCTCCAGCGGCGCGCGTGGGGGCCGTGGTTGCCCGGTTCGGGGATCGGGTTTTGGTGGCAGTCCGGCTGTGTGGCTCATTGGTGCTCGTTTCAGAAGATGTCACCGACGAAATTGCCGACCGCGCCCGCGGCGTCGCCGAGCTTGTCGCCGGTCCAGCTCGCGGCGTCGCCCACCGCGTCCACGGCGTCGTCGCCCCATTCGTCGATGGCGAAGCCGACGCCGACGCTGACCACGACGCCGCCTGCCACGGCCCAGCCGACCGGGGTGCTCATGGCGAGCAGCCCGGCGGTGGCAGCGGAACCGGCAGCGTAGCCGCCGAGATTGATCGCTGCGCTCTCGCCCACCGATTTGTCCGAGGTTTGGACATCGTAGCCGATGCTGAATCCGGTTATCCCCAGCCCGACGACGGGGAGTCTGCTCGCGGTGCGGAGACTGCCCCGGAGTAACTTGTTGCCGACGTTCTCGGGACGCACGCCGAAGTTCATGTTCAGCTGGAGAGCTTTCTTCACGCTCGGACTCAGCTTGTCGACCAGCCGCGCCGTCCGGGTCGCGGTGGCCTTGTTCTCCATCGCCGTCTTGTTCACCTGGTTGCGGACGTGGATGGCGGCGGCGCGAGTCTGGTTGCGCAGCCCCAGATTCGGGCTGTGCATCAGTTTCTCGGCTCGTGCGATCTTGCCGCTGTCGGCGATCTCGACCGCCGCTGCCCGCATCGCGCTGGTGCTTCCGGCCACCGCACCCGCCAGGCCGGTGGTGAAGTCGGTGATGGTGAAGGGACTCTTCTCCACGAGCCCGGAGACGAACCTGTTCAGCACGCCGAGTGCGCTGTTGTGCTGCTCGCGTGCTTCGGTGACGATCTGACTGCACTCCTGGTAGGCGCGGACCTTGCGCGCGTAGGCGGCCTGCGCCTGGGTGGCCGAGGCGTGGGCCTGCTTTTCCTCCGGAGTGGCCGGGCGATCGTCAGGCAGCGGTTTCGGGGCGGCCGGTTCCTGTCCCGGCTCCATAATGCGCTGCTCGGTCACCGTCAGACCGGCTTCTCGCGCGACCTCGCGGGCACGTCGCATGCGCTGCTGGGCGGTGTCCAGCTCGTCGGCGAACTTGTTCAGTTCCCTGCACATCGCCGCGTGGTCCTCGGCGACCTCGTCGACCTCGGGACCCACCTTGCTCATCACAGCGCGGAACGAGTCCCCGGCCGCGCCGGACCAGGCGCCCTCCGAGCCGTTGCGAGCGCGGGTGACCTGAGTGCCGGTCTCGTGTACGGACTCCGAGACGGTGTTCATCCAGCGGGCACTGTCGCGGATGCTCGACGGGTTCCCGCGGATCTCCAGATCGAGTGGCATGAGTGTCGCTCCCCAGTGGTCAGCCCGGTTGGCCGTGGAACCGTTCGGCGTTGGAACGATCCGTCTCCTCGTAGAGGTCGCGTCCCTCGGCGACCGCGTCGCCCGCCGCACCGAGCCCTTCGACGATTCCCGCCGTCGAACCGGTCAGCAGCGCCATCGCGCCCGCGACAGCCTCGGTCGCTTCGCCCACGTCGGGTGCGGGCGGGGGTGGCGGTGTGTCGTCCAGACTCGTCGCGGCGTTGCGCAGCTTGTTGGCCAATCCGGTGAGTTCCCCCGGATCCATGTGCGTCCCGCTCACTGCCGACTCTCCTCCTCGACGTCGTTGCGCTGCTCGTCGGGAAGCTGAGCGTCCCAAAGCACGAGGTCCGCGCCGCTGCGCCGCTGTATCTCCTCGACCTTGTCCATTGGCAGCGAGGCCCAGGGCTGTAGTTCCCCGCAGCAGGAGACCAGCGAATCCAGCGAAGAGTAGGCCAGCACCGCCAACCTGCCGTCGGCCAACCTGCGCAGGTCGAAGGTGACCTCGGTGTCCTGTTTCAGCACCCGTTTCGACGGGAGATAGGCGGGAGTCGGTTCCACGCCTTCGCGTTCGGCGATGTAATCCGCGCCGATAACCGCAGGAGCCTCCGACTCGTGCTGCCGAAGTACGTGTTCGTCGCCGATCGCCAACGGTCCTCCCCAGCCGGCCGAAAGTGAATCATTCGGCAGGGTGTCACTCTGAAGTGCGAGATCGACAGGGGGAGACTACTCAGGATGAGCGGTTTCGTGCCGAGCATCACAGTAGGCCGGCGGCACGACGCGATCCGTGCCGCCACGCGCGGGATCATTCCTCGAATCGTCGTTCCGGTTCGGTGCGTTCGGGTGCTGTGGTGCTCTCGGCGCTGGCCGAAGTGATTCGGTGCCCGACCCCGGTAGTCTCCGGCGAGATCCGCATGCGCGCCGGAACGGGATCGCCGATGAGCCGGTGTTCCTCCCGGGGCGCGCTCATTCACTCTCACCCGTCAGACGGCGGATCGCGGCTCGGCGTCGCGCTTCCTCGTCCTCGTGCAGGCGTCGCTGTTCCATCCGGCCACAGGCCAGCGACATGCAGGTGTCGCAGGTGGGCATCAGCCAGTCCACCTCGGTCGGGTCGATCAGTACGACGTCCTCGTCGCACAGCGTCGTTCGTCGCTGACCCTGCCGGGGACGTAGTTCCGGCGACAGCGCGTGTCGCCAACCCGCCACCGGCTGCCACCACACCACCGGTCCCCGCCAGCGCAGCGTTTCCTCGGGAAGCGTCATGGTCGTTCCTTTCCTCGCTTTTCATGAGTGAGGTCGACTCGATAGCTGTTCGTGGGGAAGAGTTCTCGCTCAGCTAGCCCCGGTCGACTCTTTGGCACGTTACTAGGCACATGTGCCGGTGTAAGTGCCACAAGTAGGTGAATTCCAGGGGACGCACACGATGCTGGGAAACTGAAGCTGGAAGCGGGTGAGCACACGGAGGTTCGTTGGTGGCCGACAGATCAGATCCGTCCGCGTTGCGCTGGTTGATAGGCAACGAGCTACGTCTCGCACGTATCGCTTCGGGGAAAACTCAGAGTGCTGCCGCCAAGGCACTCGGGTGTACCCACTCGAAGATCAACTATCTGGAGATCGGCCGTAACCAGCAACATCCCGAGGAAGTGACCACGTTGCTGCGGTTCTACGCAGCCGACGAGGCGCAGATCGACCGGTTGGCTTCACTCTCCGGCAGAGCCGATCAGGGAACCTGGTGGGCCGCCTTCTCGGACGTGGTGCCGGACTGGATGAAGACATTCGTCGGGCTGGAGGGTCTGGCCACACGAGAGTTCATGTACGAACCGCTGGCACTGCCGGGACTGGTGCAGACTCCGGATTACGCGCAGGCCCTGTTGGCCGACAATCTTCGAGTGAGCGCTATCGACGCCGAACGCGTCGTCAAGCTCCGGATGGAGCGTCAGCAGCGACTCTTCGACGGGAACTCGCCGCTCAACTTCCAGACGGTCATAGAGGAGTCGGTGCTCGACCGACTCGTCGGTGGGGCGGAAGTGATGGCCTCGCAACTGCGGCACTTGCTCGAACTCGCAACTCGGGACAACGTGACCATGCACGTGATGCCGTTGTCCGTGCCGGTACACGACGGTCTCGACGGTGAGTTCAGCGTGCTCGACTTCGAGGAAGCGAAGTCGGTGGGCTACATCGAGTATCCGAACGGTGCGATCTACATCCAGGACGAGAATCAGGTAGCGGCTTACGGAAAAGCCGCTGAGAGGCTCTGCTCGGTCGCGCTCACCCAAGAGGAGTCGATCGACGAGATCGCGAGACGAGCGCGAGCGTTGAGCTGACTACGGAAGGAATGCGATGGATCGGTTAACCTGGCGTACTTCCAGTTACACCAGCAACGGCGCGAACTGCGTCGAGGTCGGACTGGGCGGTGACGCGGTGGCCGTGCGGGACTCGAAGGCTCCCGAGCACGGGGCGCTGCGTTTCACCGAGGCGCGGTGGCTCGACTTCCTGGAAACACTGCGCGGTGCGGTGAACGACCGCTGAGGTAGTACCCGGCCGCGGCCCCGGTCGGCCGTCAATTTCTCGCGAAATCGCCGCCCAGCCGGGAGGACGCGGCCGTCACCAGCGGCGTTGGATCGTCGTGTCCGGGGCTTTCCTGGTGCTTACCCGCGCAGGCTGTGCAGGAAGTTCCGCCACTGCTGGTGGTCGAAGGTCAGTGCTGCGCCCTGGCGGTCCTTGGAGTCGCGGGTAGCGACCGCGCCGGGCAGTGCCGCGACTTCGACGCACGCGCCGTTGTTGCCGCTGTAGCTGGAGACCCGCCAGTCGAGGTCGTGGTAGTACTTGCCGGTCATCGTTCACCTCTCGGTCAGTCGTGGAGCAGCTCCTCGACCAGCGCGAGGGAATCCTCGGGCTGCATCGCGATTTCCTGAAGATTCTTCGCCGCCATCGTATACGTGCTCACTTGGTCGGGGTTCTGCAGATACACGGCTCCTTCGAGTAGTTCGTTGTAGACGATGGGGCGAGCGGCGTCGAAGTGGAGCAGGAAGAACGGCCCGCTCACACCCGCGTGCGCGCCGTCCTGCGCTCGGATGATCTGGATGGTCACGTTCGGTTGGTCGCCGAGTTCGAGTAGATGGCGGTACTGCTCGCGACGCGTATCGCTGTCACCGATCCGGCGTCGCAGTGCCGATTCCTCGATGACCGCGTGCAGGTTGAGTGGATCCTCCTGCGACAGCCGTTGCGCGCGTGTCACTCGGAAGGAAACGAACCGTTCGCTGTGGTCCGGTCGTACGAATCCGGTCGAGTTGGTGGCGGCGTGCGCGTAAGCCGCTGTTTGCATCAGTCCCGGCAACAGGGCTGTTTCGTAGTTGAACTCGGAACGTGCCAAGCCTTCCAAGCCCACGAAGGTCTTGAGCCAGTCCGGAACCACGTTCGCCCACGGAGCCCACCAAGTGTGCGAGTTGGAGCTGGCGGCCAGTGAGGTCAAGCGCTCGATGTCGTGCCGGGCCACTCCGTAGAAGTCGAGCAGTGCACTGATCTCGTCCGGTTGCTGCTGGTATCGCCCCGTCTCCAGATGGGTGATCTTTCCCGCTGAGCATCCGATCGTTTTCGCCGCCGAGGCGGCCGTCTTACCCGCTTCGTTCCTGTAGTGCCGAAGCTCGTTGCCGATCAACCAACGAAGCGCTGAGGGGTCACTACGTTCCACCGATACCTCCTGACCTCACCCCAAGTCTGACGATCTCGCGATCATTTCCCCAATTGGGTGTAATCCACTGCCCTCATGCGATTGGGCGATCGCATAGCTATGACCATAGCTATAGCGTCTACTGTGTCATCGATTACAATGACCCGAGGAGACGGCGATGATCGACGGTGGCACTTCGAACGCGGTGGATGGGCACGGCGACGATACCGACGAACACTTGGTGGACGAGTCCGAGCTCGCCCCGCTCGGCACTCATGAGGAGTTCCGGGAGCTGCTGGCCGACCTGGTGCGGGCGAGCGCGCCCGAGGTGTTCGCGTTGTGCGAGGAGATCGGCGACCGGGCCGACGGCGTCGTGTGCTACTGGGGGCTGTCCCACGAGGACGGAACCGAGGTGTTCGCGCAGCACGGCGGGCTCCACGGAAGGTTCCGCAGCCCGGAGTCGGCGCTGCGCCTGCTCTCCAGGGGGCGAACGATGCACCTGATCCGCCTCGATGCCGACTCATCCGATCGCTCCGGCATGCCCACCGAGCCGAACGAGGGGTGCGCGGATTGAACCGGCGAGCACGAAAGACCGGGAGTTGCCACGGAACCGACTTCTCCGGCTGCTCACCGCTTCGTGGCGGTTCCCCGGGAACTCTTCATCCCTTAAACCGCATCGGGTTGTCGAGTTCGAGTGAATCGCGGGCGGATTGGCTGATCGTGGCCCCGTTGATGTGCACCGAGTGCAGGATGCCGTTGTAGACGAGGTCCCACATCTCGGTGTTCCGCTGCGGATCGTCGAGATAGGAGGAGAACTCGTTGCCGTGGACGTCGACGAGCCGCAGCGACTGGTGCAGCTTCGTTCCGGTTACTTCGACCGAGGCGAGCCGGTAGGTCAGCACGAAGTTCCCGTTCTCGTGGGCCAACCAGTCGACCCCGGCGGACAGGCTCGGATTGTGCTTGCGTAGCCCGGAAATCAACGCCCAGGTACCCAGCGTGCCCCAGAAAACCAGCACTCGTGGCAGGTCGACCCCGCCCATGAAGACGCCGATCACGAAGATGACGGAGACCAGGGTCAATCTGGTCAGCAGGGAGCGTAACCGGGAGTGGTGGAACCACTCGATCATCGGAGATGCCCCGTGCGGAGGTCGCGGTGCCTTGTGCTGCTTGCCCCGCTCGGTCGCCGCGTTCCGGTTGCGGTCTCTAGCCAGCGGTGCGTGCGGTGGTCGAGGCTGCCCGGTATGCGGATCGGGGCAGGGCGGCAGTGTGGCCGGGTGGTTCATGGGTGCTCGTTCCGGTCGGCGTGTTCCGAGTGCTCGGGTGTCGAACCAGCGTTCGGATAGCGGATCCGGGACCGAATCAGCCCGGAGGAAGCAGCGTTCCCGCTACCCGCGCGGCCGTCAATCTCTCGCGAAATCGCCGCCCAGCCGGGAGGACGCGGCGGTCACCAGCGGCGTGAGATCGCCACCGCCGGGCAGTGATCCCAACGGCCACCAGCGCAGGTCCACCGACTCCTCGCTGCGTAGCGGTACGGCACCCGCCGGTGCGCGTACCACGAACCGCACGTCGAAGTGCCGGGTCGGTTTGCCCAACGAGCAGGTGACCGGATGCACGTCCAGGTGCACCGGGTCGGGATCGACCACCAACCCCTCGACGCCGGACTCCTCGGAGGCCTCCCGCAGTGCCGCCGCGGCCAGCGTCTCGTCCGCGGGTTCGCAGTGCCCGCCCAGCTGCAACCAGCGGCCGACCCTGGGGTGCAGCGTCAGCATGGTGTGCTCGCCGCTGTCGTCCAGCACCAGCGCCGAGGAGGTCACGTGCCCCGGCTCGCACTCCCGCAGGCAGGCGTCCCCACGCGCCCGCAGCAGGGCCACGAAGGCGTGCCGCAGCGCCTCCTGACCCGGATCGGGTCCACCACCGGCCAGTGTGGGCGGTGTCCAGTCCTCCAGCGTGTGCAACGCGTCGGTGTGCGGCCCGTTCAAAGCTCCACCAAACCCTCTTCCGGATCGCGCGGCTCTCGTGGCCCTTCGTGTGGCTCGGCCGGGTACCCCACGGCCACCGCACCCAGCGGCTCCCAGCGCTCGGGCAGTTCCAGCGTGTTCCGCACCACCTGGGGGCAGAACAGCGTCGAGGACACCCAGCAGGAACTGATGTCCTCGGTGGCCAGCGAGACCAGCAGATTCTGCACGGCTGCTCCGCCCGCCACCACGAACATCGACCGTTCGGCGTCGGTGCGGCGCTCGTCCGGGTAGTCGTGCGCGCCGTCCCGGAGCAGGAACGGCACCACCAGCTCCGGCGCGTCGTAGAGCAGGTCCCCGCGCCCCACGCGGCGGCGGGCCCGCTCCTCGGACAGCCCGTCCGCGCGGAGGTCTTCCAGCCACGCGGTCCGCATCGCGTCCAGCAGCTTGCCGCGCAGCGCGCGGTCCCGCAGCCACACGAACCGCACCGGTCGGGTGTGATGCGGGGCGGGCGCGGTCAGCGCCGCTCCCACGGCCCGACGCAGCGCCTCAGCGTCCACCGGTGTGTCGGCGAACTCCCGCACCGAGCGGCGCAGCAGCACCGCCTCACCGCGCCCCTGTGCGATCGCCTCGGCGGTTCCCAGCCGGAACAGGTCCTCCTCGACGGTTCGCACGAGGTCACCCGCTCGCGAACCGTCGGCGCGCTCGTCGATCCCGCGAACCACCGCGACCGGGGTCCTGCCCAGCTTGCCCTTGACCAGGTCGGCGGCCCCGGCGATCTCGTCGGCCACCGCCACCTCGGTGACCTCCAGCTCGTTGCCGAGCGAGTCGGTGGAGCCCGCGTAGCGGTGCAGCACCGCCACGCCCGCCGAACCGATCGCCATGTCGGTCTGGCCGAGCCGCCAGGCTCGCCCCATCGTGTCGGTGATCACCACGGCGACCCGTACCCCGGCCCGCTCGGCCAGCTCGGCGCGCAGCCGCTCCGCCGTGGCGTCGGGGTCGCGGGGCAGCAGCGCGATCTGGTCGGTGGCCACGTTGGACGCGTCCACCCCGGAGGCGGCCTGCACTATGCCCAGCTTGTTCTGCGTGATCAGCGTCCTGCCCTTGCGGGCCAGCACGTGGTCGGCCTCGGCCAGCACCTGCTCCCGTCGCAGCGTGTCCCGCTCCTCGGGATCCGACGGAGTGTCCATGACCCGGCCCTCGATCTTGGACACGACCTTGCTGGTGATCACCAGGACGTCGTCGTCGCGCAACCAGGGAGCGGCCTCGAGCAGTGCCCCCGCGAGATCGTCACCCTCCGCGAACTCCGGCAGTCCCGGAACGGAGTGGACCCGCAGTTCCTCGTCGGCGGCGTGATCGTTCATGCGGTCACCTCCGGAGCGGCCACCCCGCCGATGTCGAAGGCCGCGCGCGCCATCTCCGCGCTCGCCGCGTTGTCCGACATGAGCAGCGGCACCGAACGGGTCGCCACGCCCGGCACCTGGGCGGTGTCGGTGCTGTGGACCAGCCAGGCGTCCAGGATGCCCTCCCCGGATGTGGAGCGGGAACCGTAGTGCTCGCCCACCGCCTGGGCGGTGCTGCTCACGCCGATCGCGCGCAGGCAGGCGTCGGCCATGCCGCGCACCGCCCCGCCGCCGATGATCGGGGAGAGGCCGACCACGGCCGCCGTCGTGTCGCGCAGCGCGGTACGTACCCCCGGCACGGCCAGCATCGTCCCGATGCTGACCACCGGGTTGGACGGCGCCACCAGCACGATGTCGGCCTCGCTGATCGCCTTGGTCGCCCCCTCGTGGGCGGTCGCCTCGTCCGCGCCGACCGGAACGATCGCGCCGGCCTCTGGCCTGGCGCCGTAGCGCACCCACCACTCCTGGAAGTGCACCGCTCGCGCACCCGAGCCGGAGGGGTCCTCGATCGCCACGTGCGTCTCGACGCGGTCGTCGGTCACCGGCAGCAGCCGCACGCCCGGCCGCCACCGGTCGCAGAGCGCCTCGGTGATCTCCGACAGCGGATACCCGGCCCGCAGCATCCTGGTGCGGATCAGGTGGGTGGCGATGTCGCGGTCACCCAGGCCGAACCAGGTGGGCTCGGCCTCGTAGGCGGCCAGTTCCTCGGAGACCGACCAGGTCTCCGACTCGCGGCCCCATCCTTTGGCGGTGTCGATGCCACCACCGAGGGTGTACATGCAGGTGTCCAGGTCCGGGCACACCCGCAGCCCGTGCATCCAGACGTCGTCGGCGATGTTGACTATCGCGGAGATCTCGTGCGGTGCGGACTCCTCGGGCTCGCCGACCGGGGGTAGCCCCAGGGCCTTCTTGACGCCGAGCAGGAACTGCGCTCCACCGACTCCGCCGACCAGTACTGCGACCTTCACGTCCCGAATCCTCCCACGGGGCGAAGCGGGGGTTGTCCCGCGGCTTGGTGAATTCTTCCTGCGCCGAACGGTGCTGAGCGAGCCGTCGGGCCGCCCGGTGTGCCCTTCCTTGGCGGGTCACGCGACCAGCGTCACTCCCAGAACCGGAAGTACAGATTGCCGTACAGGTAGAGGCGGGTCTCGCCGCCGACCGCGTTGAACAGCGCTTCCGCGCCGTTGAAGAAGACGTAGCTCGCTCCGGGGATCACGAACAGGATCAGGACGATCCCCAGCGGCGCCCACGGCCGGGCCTGTTCGCCGAAGTGCCGAGCCTTGGGCGAGAGCCAGGGCTCGATGGCGCCGTAGCCGTCCAGCCCCGGGACCGGCAGGATGTTGAGCACGAAGGCGATCACCTGCAGGAAGGCCAGGTAGGACAGCCCCGCCGCCAGTCCGAACGGCATCGTGATCGTGGCCACCGAGGCGGTCAGCCCGATCCCCAGCAGCAGGTTCATCGCCGGACCGGCCAGTGAGACGTTCGCCTCGTCCCGTTTGGAACGCAGCGCCGCGTGGTTGATCCACACCGCCCCGCCGGGAAGCGGGATGCCGCCGATGAGCACGAACAGGATCGGCAGTAACAGGCTCAGCACCGGATCGGTGTAGCGCCTCGGGTCGAGGGTGAGATAGCCCTTCGCCCGCACCTCGCGGTCACCGCCGCGCAGCGCGGCGACGGCGTGCCCGAACTCGTGCAGGCACAGCGAGGTGGCCCAGCCGCCGAGCACGAGGAGCACGACTCCGGTGATGATCAGCACCCGGTTTTCCGAGGTGGCCAGCACTCCGCCGAGGACCGTGGCCGCCAGCAGGGCGAGGAACAGTGGGCTGATACGCGTCGGGGTGTTTCGCACCCCACCAGTCTCCCGGTCGCTCGCCGGGCGTCGTCGCCGCATCGGTGGTATTTCTGGATCAGCGGATCTTGAGCGGTCCGGAGGGAGTATCCCCGTTGGACTGTTCCGGTTACCCCGTTCTGCTCCTTCGGTAGGTGGAACCGTCCCTCTACGGGATGGTCTCAGCTTGACCGTGGCGGGCTACACGGGTGTAATCACATTGGTGTTATTTACCGCTGGAAGATTGATCGGTTGACTCGGTGGGATGGGGAAACCGATCACCTGATCGGCGGTGCCGGGTGACGGGAGGCCCGGTAAGTGCACGGTCGGACGAACCGCGATGGCGTGATCGCGATTTCGTTCGGCGGCCGGTATTCCGGCCACGCCGAACCGGTTGTCCGGTTCATCACGTCCCGTGAGTCCTGGGGAGGGCCGCGGGAACGGAAAAATTTAACGGGGGAGGTTCAAATGTTGCGGACCGAGCAGGAAGGTCTGACAGCGGGGGAGGACGCTCGCGTCGCCGAGCTCGACATTCTGGCCGGACTGATCGAGGCGGAGGAAGATCAGGACTGGCAGGAACGCGCGCTGTGCGCCCAAACGGACCCGGAAGCGTTCTTTCCGGAAAAAGGTGGTTCCACTCGCGAGGCGAAACGTATTTGCGCCGGATGTGAAGTACGTTCGGAATGTCTCGAATACGCCCTCGAACACGACGAAAGGTTCGGTATTTGGGGAGGACTTTCCGAGCGGGAGCGGCGCAGGCTCAAACGGGAGGCCAGTTGACCGAAGAATTCGGTCTCGGCCGTCGATGGATCGGATGGCGGGACCTCCCGCGGGCTCTCACCTCGGGGCCCCGACATCGAGTGGTCGCCTGCCCACGTCGGGGTCGTCCGCACGGGAGCCCACGCGGGAGAACCCGTTGCGTCGCCGGTTTCCGAGCCGCTCGTTCGGCACCGTCGACTCGAGGGGCGCCGCCATCCGATGATCAACTCGATCGTCCGGCGTGCCGTCCGCTGCGGTAACGAATTCCTACTCGTCGGTAAGTGCATGTCCCCGAACGCGTGCTCGTCCATTACCGTCGTGCGGTGATCGGACCACGGCACGCGGGAGGACACGGTGGTCGCATTACGTTCCGCCGGGGAGACGAGCGGTGAGCACCACCCGAGCACGGTACCGGTGCTGGCGGTACTGGTGTGTCGTAGGGGTGCGGAGTGGTTACCGGAGGTCCTGACGGCGCTGCGACGCCTGACCGCGGCGCCACGCCACTTCCTGGCGGTGGAGGTCGGCTCGGACGAGGAAACCGCCGAATCGCTTTCGGCGGAGGTGGTGCCCGGGAACTCGGCGGCCGACGGTGCCGCTACGGACGGTGCTGTGGTGAACGGTGCCGCCACCGAGGTTTCGGAGCTGCTGGACGGTGTGCTCACCGTCGGAAGCGAGACCGGTTTCGGCGCGGCAGTGGCCCACGCCGTGGCGCACGCCGAGCAGCGCTGGGGCGATCCCGGTAGCTGGCTGTGGCTGCTGCGCGACGATGCCGCTCCCGAGCCCGAGTGCCTGGACACGCTGCTGCGGGTGGCCGACAATGATTCCTCGGCGGCCGTGCTCGGCCCGCTGGGGCTCGACCGGGACGAGCCGCGGCTGATCGTCGACGCGGGACTGTCGATGGACACCTCCGGCCGGGTGCGTACCGGGCCACGATCACCGGGACTCGATCCGGCGCTCGGCAACGCCCCGGGCAGTGCGGCCACCGCGTTGCAGGTGTCCGAGGTGCTGGCGGTCTCCGGGGCGTGCGTGCTGGTGCGGCGCGAAGTCTTCGACGAGCTCGGCGGGTTCGACGAGCGACTGCCACCGGGCTGCGCGGAGGTGGACCTGGGTTGGCGGACCAACACGGCGGGACACCTCGTGCTGTGTGTGCCGGAGGCCCGCATGCGGCGCGTGGTCGCGGCGCGCACCGGCGAGCGGGGGGAACCGCGCGACGAGGGTACGAACTCCCGCGCCGCCGCCACCGCTCGGCGCCAGGGGGAGGTGCGTACTTACCTGGCCAATGTGGGCAACCGGGCGTACCGGTTCGGCGTGCTGCGGCTGCTGCTGCTGGCGCTGCTCCGGGGTTTCGCCCGGCTCGTGTCGGGACGACCGTCGGAGGCGTTCGCGGAGCTCGTGGTGGGAGGCCGACTGCTCACCGGAAAACTGCGGCTCCGTGACGCGCGACTCGCCCACGGCAGAGCCGCCACTGCGGGCAGCGGGGTCGACAGCCTGCTGACCGGCAGGGGCGATCGGATGCGTGACCTCGTGCTGAGCGGATACGCCCGGTTGGTGCGCAACCGGGTGCGGCACGACGCCCGGATCGGCCTCGACCGGGCGAGCGAGTCGTCCACCCGCGTGCCCGACGTGCCGAATCCCGCCAAGCACGGACCGGACGCGTTGCCGAGCGGAGCGCTGGGGCACCCGGGCGCACGCAGACGCTCCGCGATGGGGCTGCGCAGACCCACCGATCCGGTGGTGATCACCGTGCCCGACTCCCACTCCGGCACCACGCGGGAGATCGAGGCCGGTGCGGGGGAGGAGTCCGACGACGGAAGCGAAGCGTCGGCACGCCCCACCCCGACCCCAAGAGACGGCGCCACTGACACCGCACCGGCCGCGGCGGAACTGCTGTTCGTGCCGGTGGACCGTCGCCGAGTGCTTCGCGAACTGCTGCTGAACCCCCCGCTCGTGCTGCTCGTCGGACTGGTACTGCTCGCGCTGCTGGCGCACGGCCCGTTCGCCGAGACCTCCCGGCTGGGGACGGAGCTGCACGGTGGCAGGCTGCTGCCCGCCGCGGGACTCGAGCAGACGTGGTCGAGCTACCTCGCCGCCTGGCATCCCGTCCACGGCGGAACCGGGGCTCCCGCGCCGCCGACCCTGCTGGTGCTGGGTGTGCTGGGCGGGCTGCTCGTCCCCTTCGGCGGGCCGTCCGCGGCGGTCGCGCTGTTGCTGCTGGCACAGTTGCCGGTAGCCGGACTCGCCGCCTACCTGGCGGGCCGTTCGATTCCGGTTTCCCGGGGGTGGCTGGCGATGGGCGCCGCCGCCTACGCGCTGCTTCCGGTCGCGATGGCGGGTGTCGTGCAGGGACGTCTCGACGCGGTGCTGACGCATGTACTGCTTCCGCCGCTGCTGGCGGGACTCGCCGCGTTGTTGGGGCTGGTACCGCGGCACGGTGGCGGGCGCCCCAACTGGTTGGGCACGGCGTGCCGCACCGCGCTCGCGGCGGCAGTGCTGGCCGCGTTCGCCCCGGGCGTGTACGTGCTGCTGGTGTCGCTCGCGGTGCTGGGATTCCTCTGCCCTCCCCTCGCGCCCGCGGGTGCGGTGCGCAGGCTGGCCGGGCTGGCCTCCTTTGTGCTGCTTCCCGTGGCCTGTCTGCTGCCGTGGCCGGTGGTGGCGCTGCGGCATCCGGAGCTGTTGTGGCACGGTCCCGGCGTCCCGGTGACCGAGCACCCCGCCGGACTCTCGCTGTTGGCCCTGCACCCCGGCGGCACCGTGTGGGGCTGGGTCGCCGTGGCACTGCCAGTGTGCGCGGCGCTGCTGCTGCTGTTCCGGGCTCCTGGTCGTGCCGCGTTGCCCGGTTTGGTGGTGGCCTGCTTCGGCTGGGGCGCGAGTCTGCTGCTCGCGCGGATCGCCCTACCATCGCTGCTCGGCGGGAGCGACAGCGTCGGGTGGCCGGGTGGAGCGTTGCTGCTGACGGCGTGTGGCCTGCTCTGGGTCGTGCTGGCGTGCCTCGCCGGACCTCGACGGTGGTCCACAGGGGCGGTTTCGTGGCGACCGATGGGAGCGGTCGCCGTGGTGGTGCTGCTGTCGCTGGCGCTCGGGACGCTTTTCACCGCACGGTCCGGTCCGCTGCGTCCGGTTCCCGAGGCGGCGACCGCGACAAACGACACCGGCTACTGGCTGACCCTCCGGCCCGCCGCCGGAGTGCCGAGGCTCACACCCCGGCCCCGGCCCCGATTCGGGAGTGCTTCGCTGGCGCCCGCTCCCGGCGCCGTCGCGGCGCTCTCGCGTATTCAGGCCGATCTGCTGTCGGGTGAGGCGGAGCGGGTGCGTTCCGGGGTGGCCGCTGCCGCCTCCAGGGGAGCGGGGCGCATCGCGATTCCCGGTGACACCGACTCGGGCGGCTTCGTGGCGCTCTCGGGCCGAACCGTCGCGCCCACCGGGACTTCCGCGAACGGGAAGCGGGTGTTCCGAGTGCTGCTTCCCCACACCCCTGTGACGTTGCTCGGCCCCGCCCTGGCGCGCAACGCCCGTGAGGACGTCTCGCCGCGCCCCCGAACCCGACCGATAGGGATATCCACCCGGTTGCCGCGAGTGACGATTCGGGTGTCCAAGGGCGGTCCCGGCAGGGTGCTGCTGCTCGCGGCCCAGCGAGAGTCCGGTTGGCGGGCGTACATCGACGGCTCGAGCGTGGGGCTCGCCACGGGGTGGGGAGACCAGGTGGCCGTGCCGCTGCCCGAGACGGGGGGCCAGGTGAGGATTGGTTTCACCGCCGTGCCTCGTACCAGTCTGCTCGCGTTCCAGGCCGCCGCGATCCTGTTCACGCTGATCGGGGCGTTCCCCGGCCGAGGTCGATGGCGTCGGGAGGACCCTACGGAAGGCTGAGGCGGCGGCGCCCCCTGCCACAGGGTCGGTTTCTCGGGCGCCGTCGATTTCCCGCGAAATCGCCGTGCCTGCGAGGCGGCGCTGCCTGGTCGCCGTCAATTTCCCACGAAATTGACATCCCCGTACCACGGCTGGGTCCCAGCCAGCGTCAATTTCCCACGAAATCGCCGCGCCGCTTCGACGCAGGCCGAGCTCCTACCACCCTCGCAAGCCGAACTCCGACCCCTCTCGCAAGCCGAACTCCAACCACTCTCGCAGCAGGACCGACCGCGGGTTCTCTCGTGGTGCTCTCGCGAGGACGCCCCCGACGTGGCGTAGTACCTACTCGATGTCGGGGGAACCGCAGCGAGAGCCCGCGAGAGGTTCCGCCACGGAACCGCCCCGCCAAACCGAGGCGACACAGCCACAACCAGGTCAGTTGCCGTCGATCACTCCGGGATCGAGCCCGAGGTAGCTGGCGATCTGCTCCACGAGCACGTCGTGTATCAGGTCCGTCATGTCCGTGCCGTTGCCCGCCCTGGCCTCGAGCGGCCGTCGGTACAGCACTATTCGCGCCCTGGTGGGGTTGCCGCGGCGATCGGTGCTCTCCGGGACGAGTCGCGCCAGTGGCACGTTGGAGTCCACGACCATGTCGTCGCCCCACACCACGGACTCGGGGGAGGTCACATCGACTTCCGGCACCTCGTCGACCGCCACGTCGAGCTGGGTGAGTTCGGTGTGCCACCGCTGCTCGATCGGTTCGAGAGCGTCGAGAACCAGCGCGTCGAAGCGCTGCGAGCGGCTCCGGGCGGCAGGGACCGAGGACGGGTAGAGCGGCCCGCGCAGGCCGCGGCCACGTCGGTCCCGTCGCTTTCCGGTTCGCTGTCGAGCCTGCCGTGTGGTCACCACGCGGTGAGGATACTCCGCCCGAAACGGGATACGGAATCGTGCCCGTACCATTAGCTACCGAACGTGTTCATGCGATACGTTTCGGATAAATCGTCCGCGTAGTTTCGCGAGCGTGCGCAACTTCACCGACAGGATGATCAATGCAGCGCAACGGATCGCCGTGGCCGGATGAGCGCCGGATGTCGGTTCCCACATCGGGTTATTCCGGCCGATTTTTCCGCGTGCCGTCGAGTACCGACGTGACAAGAGCGCTATGGTGCCAGGCGTGCGGAGCGTGAGGCGTTGCTCTCGAACCGGGTGCACCGACCCGGCGGTAGCGACGCTGACCTATGCCTATGCGGATTCGACCGCTGTGGTCGGCCCGCTGGCCACTTATGCCGAACCCCACAGCTACGACCTCTGCGAGGAACACGCCCTTCGGTTGACCGTCCCCAAGGGTTGGCACGTCGTGCGGCACGAAGGTGAGTTCAGCGCCGACCAGCCTTCCGGCGACGACCTCACCGCGCTCGCCGAGGCGGTTCGGGAGGCGGGCCGTTCCGAACCGGCCGATCCACCAGGGCTCCACGGGGGCGGAAGCAAACGAGGCCACCTGCGTGCGCTGCCCGACCCGGGCAACGAGTAGCGCCCGGGACCCCCTCGCTGCCACGTTCCGTCTTTCCCGCCGAACCCCCGTGGCAATCGGCGGACACCACGGCCGAGCCGTTCGCGGGTAAGCTGCGGCACGCAGGCAAAGGATGCCGTCATTACGGGAGAGTGCAGCGTGCGGGACCTGTCGGGGATCGTCAAGGCGTATGACATCCGGGGTTTGGTGGGCGATGATCTGAATACGGATGTGGCCCGCGAAGTCGGTGCCGCGTTCACGAGACTGGTCGGTGGACCCGCTGTGGTGGTGGGACACGACATGCGGGATTCCTCTCCCGAGTTGGCGGCAGCGTTCTCCGAGGGAGTGGCAGGGCAGGGAATCGATGTGACTCACATCGGTCTGGCCAGCACCGACATGCTCTACTTCGCCTCGGGCCAGCTGGACCTTCCCGGGGCGATGTTCACCGCCAGCCACAACCCGGCCCAGTACAACGGGATCAAGTTGTGCCGCGCCGGAGCCGCCCCCGTCGGGCAGGACAGCGGGCTGTCCGAGATCAAGGAGCTCGTGGGGCACGGCGTGCCCGAGTTCCTCGGTGCGCAGGGCACGGTTACCGAGCGCGACATGCTCGGCGAGTACGCGCACTACCTGCGGGGGCTGGTCGACCTGACGACGATCCGGCCGCTGCGGATCGTCGTCGACGCGGGCAACGGCATGGCCGGGCACACCGTTCCCAGCGTTTTCGAGGGTCTTCCCGTCGAACTCGTGCCCATGTACTTCGAACTCGACGGTACGTTCCCCAACCACGAGGCGAATCCGCTGGAGCCCGCCAACCTCGTGGACCTGCAGGCCAAGGTGCGCGAGGTCGGCGCGGACGCGGGACTGGCCTTCGACGGCGACGCCGACCGGTGCTTCGTGGTCGACGCGGCGGGTGAACCGGTCTCCCCCAGCGCGATCACCGCTCTGGTCGCCACGCGGGAACTGGGCAAGGAGCCGGGTGCCGCCGTCATCCACAACTTGATCACTTCGAAGGCCGTGCCCGAGATCGTCACCGAACAGGGCGGCAAACCCGTCCGCACCAGGGTCGGTCACTCCTTCATCAAGCAGACCATGGCCGAAACCGGCGCGATCTTCGGCGGGGAGCACTCGGCGCACTACTACTTCCGCGACTTCTGGCGCGCCGATTCGGGGATGTTGGCCGCGCTGCACGTGTTGGCGGCGCTGGGTGGCCAGTCCGGTCCTCTCGCGGGGCTGATGGCGGGCTACACCCGCTACGTGGCTTCCGGAGAGGTCAACTCGACGGTGGACGACCCCTCGGCCCGCATGCGTGCGGTGATCGAGGTTTTTCGTAACCGGAACGGCGCTCGTATCGACGAGCTCGACGGGCTTACCGTGGAGTTGTCGGACGGGTCGTGGTTCAATCTTCGCCCGTCCAACACCGAGCCGGTACTCCGACTGAACGTGGAGGGTCTCGATTCGGCGAGCATGGTCGCGTTGCGCGACGAGGTGCTGGCGGTACTGCGGAAGTAGTCCCGCCCACTCTCGGCGGGTCGTGCGGCGTCCTCGCCGGTGTGTCTTGGTGTTTCGGCCGGTTGCGGACCGTCCGACCGATGGTGCGGTGTGATTCCAGGGAGGAAGAGTGACTGTGGCGATCGATCCCCGACTGCGGGAGATCCTGGTGTGCCCGTGCCCCCGACACGCGCCGCTGCGGGACGGTCTGCCGGACGATCCGGACGCCGAATATCTGACCTGCACCTCCTGCGGGCGCGGTTTCCCGGTTCGGGAGGGAATTCCTGTTCTCCTGCTGGAGGAGGCGTTCCCCGCCTCGGAAGCCGATGCCGCCCCCGACGAGTCAGGGGAGGGGTGAGGACGGTGCTGGACGACAGCGTCCTCGAGAACCAGCAGCGACTCTTCGAGCTGGACACCGGAGGTCTGCTCCGCATGGCCGCTCTGGGGGGCGCGCAGGTTCGCGCGGCGTCCTCCGCCGCCTCGGAGGCGGGGGTGGATGATCTCGCCGGGTACAAACCGCGTGCTCTGGTGTTGCTGTCCACATCCGGTGTCGGGCCGGCCGCGTGCCGGCTGCTCGCTGCCCTGCTCGGCTCCTCCTGTCCGGTTCCCGTGGTGGTCACCGACGTCATGCCCACCTGGATCGGCCCGTTGGACGTGGTCTTCGCCTACGGGGCCGATGGTGGGGACACGTTGCTGGCCGAGTCGCTCGAACTGGCGACCAGGCGCGGGGCGAGCGTGATTCTCGCCGCCCCGGACGAGGGCCCCCTGGCGGCCGCCGCGGCGGGACGGGCGAAAACGATACCTCCCAGGATTCCGGTGCCCGAACCGTTGGGCCTGGCGCACGCCTTCACCGCTGGGGTGAGGGTTCTCACGGCGCTGGGGCTGCTCGAGACCGACACCGACGCGTTGGCCGACTCGTTGGACGACCAGGCGGAGCGTTCCCACCCCGGGCACGAGATCTCGGAGAATCCGGCCAAGACACTGGCGTTGCGGCTGGCCGACCACATCCCGCTCCTGTGGGGAGTGGACGGGCCGTCCACGGCGGTCGCCCAGCACGGTTCCTTCGTTCTGGGGTGCTACGCGGGAATACCGTGTGACGTCACCGACTATCAGCAGGCGGTGCATCGCGCGGGGCTGCACCGCGCCGCCGCCACGGTCGGTACCGAGGCGGACCTGTTCGCCGACCCAACGGAGGAGACCACGGCGGGGTGGCGCGTGGTGCTGCTGAGCACCCGCGACGGGGAACGGGCACGGTTCACCGAGCGAACCGCCACAGCGGCGTTGCCCGGCGCCGACGTACTCGCCCCGAACGAGTCCCAGGAGGAGGACAGGGTCCGTGGTTCGCTGTCCCTGGCGGTCGGGTTCGACATGGCGGCGGTCTACATCGGACTGATTTCGGACTCGTTGAACGGGAACGACAGACCGGTCTCGGCGGCGCGCTGAGGACCTGGGTGCTCCGGCACCCGTATCCCCGGCCGATTCGCACGGAGGTTCCGGCGCTCTCCTGCGAAGCGCGGGCGGGACACCATTCGTTGTACTCCCGCCGGGCGGTATCGGTTCCGTCGGGGAAACGCGGTTAGACGAGGAAGCGAGAACGACTGTGGAGTTACTGCGCAACGCGGTACGCCCGTATGCTTGGGGGTCCCGGACCGCGATCGCGGAGCTACTCGGCCGTCCCGTCCCCGCGCCACATCCCGAAGCCGAACTCTGGATGGGTGCCCATCCCGGAGATTCCTCGCGGTTGCTGTGTCAGGACGGATCGGAGATTTCACTGGTGCGCTTGTTGGACGCGGAGCCGGCCCACCAGCTGGGGCGGGCGTGTACCGACATATGGGGCAATCGGCTGCCCTACCTGATGAAGGTGCTCGCCGCGGACGAGCCGTTGAGCCTGCAGGCCCACCCCTCCGCCGAACAGGCGGCCGACGGGTTCGCGCGGGAGGAGGCGGACGGGGTGCCGCGCAGTGCCGCCGACCGCAACTATCCGGATCCGACCGCGAAACCCGAGTTGATCTGTGCGTTGACCGAGTTCCACGCCCTCGCCGGGTTCCGTGCCGCCGAAACCACCGTTCGATTGCTGCACCAGCTCGACGTGCCGAGTCTGCGGGCGCACACCCGACTGTTGGCCGACCAGCCGGATCGGGACGGGCTGCGTGCGTTGTTCACCACGTGGATCACCCTGCCGGAGGACACTCTCCGTGCGTTGATGCCGGATCTGTTGTGGGCGTGTGCCGAGCACGTGCGTTCCGGGGGCGAGTTCACCGAGGAGTGCCGCACGGTTCTCGAACTGGGCGAGGACTATCCGAACGACGCCGGGGTGCTGGCGAGTCTGCTGCTGAACCGAATCGTGCTGCGGCCGGGGGAGGCCATCTATCTCGCGCCCGGCAATCTGCACGCCTATCTGCGCGGTACCGGCGTGGAGATACTGGCCAATTCGGACAACATCCTTCGGTGCGGGCTGACTCCCAAACACGTCGACGTGGCCGAACTGCTCAGGGTTCTCGACTTCGAGAACGGCGAACTGCGAATACTCAACGGTGAACGGCGCGACCCCAATCTGACGGTCTATCGCACCGAGGCCGACGAGTTCGAATTGTCCAGAGTGGAATGGCAGCGCGACGACCGGTCCGGCGTCCTGCTCGACTCCGCCGGGCCCCAGATCCTGTTGTGCACCGAGGGCGCGGTCAGGTTGTCCCCTTACGTCGCGGGATCCGGATCCGGCACCAACGGGAACGGCAGCCACAGCGGTGGCTCCGGTAACGCTCGCGAACTGGAGCTCTCGCGCGGGGACTCGGTCTGGCTCGCTGCTTCGGACCCCTGCGTGCTCGCGCAGCCGCTCGGTGAGGCGGGCGAAGGGGTGCAGCTGTTCCGAGCGGCCCCCGGCGCTGTTTGAAGGGGTTTCGGACCGGGCGGAACTCGGGCCCGTTCTCGACAGCGGGCCGGACATCGAACAGCGGGGCCGGACATCGGGCTGCCGCGCCACACGGCTGCCGCCTCGCGGCGCGTCCGAATCACGCTTCGGGGGTAACTCGGTCTCGCGGCAGCCCTAATCGCATTAAAAGAGTATTTTTCACGAGCAATTAGTGGTGTCGTGCAACTTTTCCGGCTCCCGCGCTCCCTGATTCGCGCGGATTCGGCGGCTCGTTAGTAGATTGTGTTCTCAACCACCGTCGGCAACGGTCCCGCGCCCGCTATCGTGCGGTGCCACCAGTAAGCATGATCCGAGGAGGCAGCGTTGCCAGGAAACGGAATCTGGCGGACCAAAACGGTTGAACAATCGATCCTGGACACCGATGAACCCGACACCAGACTACGGAAGAATCTCGGTACCTGGGATCTGATCGTTTTCGGTGTTTCGGTGGTCATCGGTGCGGGGATCTTCACGCTCACCGCCCAGGTGGCGGGTGACACCTCCGGTCCGGCCGTCTCACTCGCCTTCGTGCTCGCCGCGATCGCCTGCGCCCTCGCGGCACTGTGCTACGCCGAATTCGCCTCCACCGTCCCGGTGGCAGGCAGCGCCTACACGTACTCCTACGCCACCTTCGGCGAGTTCTTAGCCTGGATAATCGGCTGGGACCTGATCCTGGAGTTCTCCATCGCGGCTTCGGCCGTCGCCAAGAGCTGGTCGTCCTACCTGCAGCAGGTCATGTCCGGCATCGGGATTTCGCTGGACACCAAGCTTCCCCTGGGGCCGCTGCAGTTCGACTGGGGAGCCATGCTGCTCGTCGCGGTGCTGATCGCGGTGCTGATCACCGGCACCAAGCTCTCGGCGCGGGTCAGCATGGTGATCACGGCCATCAAGGTCGGAGTGGTGCTGTTCATCATCCTCGCCGGGATCGCCTACATCAAACCGGACAACTACACCCCGTTCGTTCCGGAGGGACAAACCACCTCCGAAAGCGGTCCCGCCCTGCATCAGTCGCTGCTCTCGTTGCTGCTCGGCGGTGAATCCAGCACGTTCGGTATCTACGGGCTGCTGGCGGGGGCCTCGGTGGTGTTCTTCGCCTTCATCGGCTTCGACGTGGTGGCAACCACGGCGGAGGAGACCCGCGATCCGCAGCGCAACGCGCCGCGCGGCATCCTCGGTTCGGTGGTTATCACCACCGTGCTGTACGTGGGGGTCTCACTCGTGCTGACCGGCATGGTGCGCTACACCGAACTGGCGACCGGTCCCGACGGGCAGAGCGCCACCCTCGCGACCGCCTTCGAGGTCAACGGTGTGAACTGGGCGGCCACACTGATCTCGGTGGGAGCGCTGATCGGTCTCATAACCGTGGTGATGGTGCTGCTTCTCGGCCAGACCAGGGTACTGTTCGCCATGGCCAGGGACGGCCTGCTGCCCCGGGGGCTGGCCAAGACCGACCCGCACCGGGGAACTCCGGTGCGCACCACCGTGCTGGTGGGAGTGGTGGTGTTCGTCGCTTCCGGGTTCTTCTCGTTCTCCAGCCTGGCCGAGATGGTCAACATCGGTACTCTGTTCGCGTTCGTCCTGGTTTCGGTCGGCGTGATCGTGCTGCGCCGCAAACGCCCCGACCTGCCCCGTGGCTTCCGCGCGCCGCTGGTTCCGGCGGTCCCGATCCTGGCGGTGCTGGCCTGCCTGTGGCTGATGATCAACCTGACCGCGTTCACCTGGATCAGGTTCCTCGTGTGGATGCTCGCGGGTGTGATCATCTACGCCCTTTACAGCCGTACTCACTCGGTGCTCGGGCAGCGGGAGAGGTCCGACAACCTCCCCGAATGACGTTCGGGTGTTCGGCCGTGCCGGTTGCTTAGCGGGTGCCGTGGCGGAACCTCTCGCACGGCTCTCGCTCCGGGAGGCCCGACATCGGGTAGTTACTACACAACGTCGGGCCTTCCTCGCGAGAGCCGCACGGGAGAACCCGCGGCGGTGCCGGTTGCGTAAGTGGTCGGAGCTCGGCCTGCGGGGGTGGGCGGAGCTCGGCTACTCGTCGGCGCTGGCGTCCCGGCGATTTCGTGGGAAATTGACGGAGCTGGGGCCACACCGCCGCACTGGGGCGTCAATTTCTCGCGAAATCTACGCGGGTTCTCGCGAAATCTACGCGGGGCGTGAGCACCGCGTAGCAATAATCGCTCCGCGATCGGACCGCTGATCGACGAGCGCGGCTCACTGGCTCGACGGACGCAGGGCGGGGCCGCGTTCCCAGGGCGGCGTCATCCCGGGCAGATCGATGATCTGCGGAGGGTCGGCGTGCGGGAGCCGAGCGGGCTGTTCGGCTCCGGTGGTCTCGGCGGTGTGAGCCTCCTGCCCACCCAGGTCTTCCTCCACCGGAGGTTCGGTGGCCACGGTGGCGATCCTTTCTTCCCGCCTGGTGGTTTCCCCAGCCGTGACGGGGTGCGGGTTCGCCTTCATCGACCACCCACCGGTGGGGCGGCTCGCCGCGTGCCCCTCGGAAGTGTCCGCGCGAGTGCTCTTGCCGTTCCGGGAGCTTCCCGCCGGGTCGACCATCGTCGTACGCAGCGGGAGGTTCGTGCCACGCGCCGGAACCTCCAGGGCCGCCGCCATCGACACGGCTCTGTCCCATTCGGGGTCCCCGCTGTACTCGGAGTGCCGCAACAGCCCGGCTGTCCAACGCCGATGTTCGAACGGTCCGCGCTGCGGATCGGGCAACCAGTGATCGTTGCCGAGTACCAACGCACCCGTGGGACCGCGTGCGGCGGCGGGCAGCGGCCCCTCGCTGCCGTCCGGGCGGAAGCCCACCCCCAGCAACTTGCCGTCGTGGACCTGCCGGTTCCACGTGCCGACCGCACCACCGATCGGGTCAGTCCCGCGACACAGTGAACGCCACTGTCCGCCCAGCGAGCCCGCAAGGGAGCGCTGCGCCTCGTGGCCGAGAAAACCGGGAAACCCGCGAGCGTAAGCCCACTGCAACTGTGAACCGGCCGTGAGCAGGCCGACCCGTTCGTGGTCGTGCTCATCGAGTCTGCCGAGCAACCTGGCCGCGGCTACGGAGACGAGCAGGCTGCCCTGGCTGTGACCGGACAACACGACGCGGGTGTTCGGGTCCGCCAGGTGCTCACACGCCCGGTCGACCAGTTCGGGGATCACCTTCAACGCGTAGCACGGTGGCACGATCGGATGAGAATCCCGCGGCCAGAACAGCGTCAGATCGCACAGCAGACTCAACTGCCGCCCAGCGTTCGGACGCCGCACCGCCAGATGAACCATCCGCAGCAGCGTGGCCGCCAGGGTCGCGAGTGCGCCCACACCCAACAGCAACAACCAACGCCCCCAGAAGGGAGGTTCGGGCCCCCCGAGGCGCAGCACCAGCGCCAGGACCGTTCCCACCGCCAAGGAGCCCGCCAGCATCAGCACCAGCCGATGCCCGTGGCTGCGCTGCAGCTCGGCCCATTTCCACGCGCGTTCGGCGCTGCGTTGGTCCGCGGGGCGTCCGGCGTGCAGCAGCTCGACCTCGGGGGAAACCCCGGCCGTACTGATCGCGCGCCACCAGCGCAACCACGCCCACGGCACCACGACGAGCCCCGCGAGTACGAGCGCGGCCGTCGCCGCGCCCCACAACAGCGTCACGGTGTCGTAGGCAGCAGGCAGCAGCAGCTCCGCGCCGAGCGCTTGGCGCGCACTCAGCGTCAGACCCGCGCCGAAACCGGCCCCGAGCAGGCACGCGATCAGCAGTACCGGGGCGGCGAACCAGCCGCCGGCCCACGGGCGCAGCCTCGACGGAAGACGACGCCACGAGCGACGAGCCAGCAACGCGGCCGGTAGCAGCACCGCCCCGACACAGCCGCACAGCGCCAGCAGGCCGAGAGTCAACGAGTCGGTCACCGGACCCGAGCCGGGAAGCGGGCCGGACAGGTGTGCCGGGAAGAGCGCTGTGAGCAGTATCAGTAGCCCACTCGTGCCCAGCAGTAGGATTTGCGCATAGCGCCCCAGCCAGGGGGGTACGAATCGCCGGAAACCGCTCTCGGACTCCCCCGAACCGGTCGGATCGTCCAACAGCAACGTTCCCAGCACGCACAGCGCGGTTACGGCCGCTGCCGCCAACCAGCGTGGATCCGTGGCGGCGGCCGGTCCGCCGAGAGCCAGTAGCACCGTCGTGCCCAGCGCGGCCGCCGCGTGCAGTGTCCGCAGGGCGGGGGTGCTCGGATCGCGCACCACTCCGGCGCCGGGCAGTCTCGGTGCCTGCGCGCTGTGCCCGTTCCCGGAACCGCTCGGGTTCCGCACCTGCCAGGACATCGCGGACAGGCGGTACATGCCGAACACGGCCCCCACCACGAGAAGCAGAGCGGGGATCGAACGCAGCGGTTCGAACGCACGAACTCCGTCGGGGACGGCGCTCAGACATCCACTCCCCGCACGCAGGCACTGGGCCGCCACCAGATCCAGGCTCAGTACGGTCAGCTGCGCGGTGAACAGCATCGTCAGCAGCAGCCCGGCCAGCCGCAGTCCCGCGCGGAGCAGTGCTCCCAGCGAGCGTGACCAGCGGCAGGCCCGGTTGACCGGGGGCAGCATCCAGTGCGCCAGGTTCGCCAGTGCGAACGGGAACAGCAATGCCCACAGGGCTTTGCCGCGCCCGGACGTCATGCTGCCCCAGACGTAGCCCTCGACCGAGCGGGGAACGGTTCGTTCTCCCGCGGTGAGGTCGGGCCCCGGGATCGGACGCAGCAGTCGGTCTGCGGGGCTGACGATTCGTCCCGTGCCGTCCCCGGCCACGTCCACCGAGGCCACCGAGTCCGTCAAGTCTCGAGGTTCCGTCCCAAGGACGCCGTGTACCCGCAGCTCGACCACGCGAGTGTCCGGCCCGGGTACGTGCACTGTTCCTCCTGTGGGTCGGTGCGGCTCGGGCGTCGTCCGCGTGTCTCGCGGGGTTGGCGAGTCCATTCACGACGGACGAACGGTTCCCGACTCGTTCCTGGGGGAGCTGATTCTCCCGGTTCGATTGTCTCTTCTCGACGGTCTTGTCGCGACCGTCCTCCCGGAATCCTTTCACCGCTACTCTCCCGCGGCCCCCAAGAGGTTCACGACCGGGTTGCCCACGCGGTCGCCGTCACGGGGGCGGGACTGCGTAGGGTTCGCACCATGGGGCGACTGATCGTGATCGAAGGGCTGGACGGCGCGGGGAAACAGACGCTGGCCGACGCGTTGAGCGGCGAGTTGACGGCCCGGGGGCTGTCGGTGGGCCGCGCCGCCTTTCCGCGCTACGGCCAGGACGTGCACGCCGATCTCGTCGCCGAGGCGTTGCGGGGCGCGCACGGCGACCTGGCCGAGTCCGTGTACGGCATGGCCGTGCTCTACGCACTGGATCGACAGCGCGCCGCGGAGTGGCTGCGAGCGCGGCTCGCCGAACACGACGTGCTGTTGCTCGACCGCTACGTGGCATCCAACGCCGCCTATGGGGCAGCCCGGTTGTGGCAGCACGCCGACGGCGAGTTCGTCTCCTGGGCGTACCAGCTCGAGGTCACCCGATTCGGGCTACCGGAACCGGAACTGCAGATCCTGCTCCGTGTTCCCAGTGAGGTCGCCGCGGACCGGGCCGAACGCAGGGAGCGCTCCGGCACGACGGACGGCAGGGACAGATTCGAGTCGGACTCGGGACTGCAGGACCGTTGCGCGGCGGTTTATCTGGAACTCGCCGAGATGTCGTGGTGGTCCCCCTGGCACGTGGTGGACGACGCCGCCACCACGGATCCGGTGGGATTGGCCGACCGCGTGGTCGCGTAACCTACTCCACCGTAGTGCTCCGTTTGGCGGTACCATAGCCCTCGCGCTGGGCAATGATCCGACGACCTGCGGTGATGAATACCGGGTGGTGCTTGCCCCCGTGGTGCAAAGTGCAACCATGTGGGGCATGAAGTCACGCGTGCTCGTGGTGGACGACGACCCTGCCCTGGCGGAGATGCTGACCATCGTACTCCGCGGTGAGGGGTTCGATACCGCCGTCGTCAACGACGGCACCAAGGCGATGCCCGCGCTGCGTGAACTCAAACCCGATCTGGTGTTGCTCGACCTGATGTTGCCGGGCATGAACGGCATCGACGTGTGCAAGGCCATTCGCGCCGAGTCGATGGTTCCCGTCGTCATGCTCACCGCGAAGAGCGACACCGTGGACGTCGTCCTCGGGCTGGAGTCCGGTGCCGACGACTACATCGTCAAACCGTTCAAACCGAAGGAGCTGGTGGCCCGGCTGCGGGTGCGGCTGCGCCGCACGGAGGCGGAACCCGCCGAGGTGCTCTCCATCGGTGACCTTACGGTCGACGTTCCCGGGCACGAGGTCACGCGCGACGGAGTTCCGATCTCGCTGACGCCGTTGGAGTTCGACCTGCTGGTCGCGCTCGCGCGCAAGCCCCGTCAGGTCTTCACCCGCGAGGTGTTACTGGAGCAGGTGTGGGGCTATCGGCACGCGGCCGACACCCGGTTGGTCAACGTACACGTGCAGCGACTTCGGTCGAAGATCGAGAAGGACCCGGAGCACCCGGAGGTCGTGCTGACGGTTCGGGGCGTCGGGTACAAGGCCGGGCCGCCATGATCGCCGAACACGATGATCGTCTCGACGCGGCAGGACGGGCGGGGTGAACGGTGAGCAGCCTCGTGCTGACGCCGAGCGCTCCTTCGCGGCCCGTTTCCGGGAGGACGTCCGCGGGCGCTGGCACTGGTTCGAATCGACTTGGCGCCGCTCGATGCAGCTGCGCGTCGTCGTCAGCACCCTGGCGCTGTCCTCGGCCGTGGTCTTCGTACTGGGGATGGTGCTGCAGACGCAGATCACCAACAGACTGCTCCAGAACAAGGAGGACGCCGCGGTCCGGCAGGTCGAGCAGAACCTGCCGAGCCTGGAGTACCAGCTGACGGCGGTCGATCCCAATTCGGGTGATGTCGCAGAGCAGCTGGAAGCCGCGCTGAACCAGCTGACCACCAGCACCGCCGACAAGACCGAGACCGACTCGCTCGCCGGGAACTACGTGCCCGCCCTGGTGGACGGTCAAGCCATCACCGAGAACGGGGAACAACCTTCCGCCGGGCCCATCGACAGCGTTCCGCAATCGCTGCGCAAGCTCGTCAAGAAGGACAATCTGGCGAGCAAGATCGAGACGGTCAGGCGCGACGGCGAGTCGGTCACCATGCTCATCATCGGCAGTCCGGCCGGAACAGCCACCCGACCGTTGCAGGCCTATTTCCTGTTCCCGCTGGAGTCGGAGCGCAAGACGCTGGGACTGGTGCAGAGCACCCTGCTGGTGGGCGGTCTGGTGCTGCTCGTGCTGCTCGGCGCCATCACCAATCTCGTCACCCGGCAGGTGGTGCGTCCCGTCCGGCAGGCCGCCCACACCGCCGAGCGGCTGGCCGCGGGCAATCTCGACGAACGGATGCGGGTCATCGGTGAGGACGACATGGCCCGGCTCGCGGACTCGTTCAACGAGATGGCCGACAGCCTCAAGCAGCAGATTCAGCAGCTCGAAGAGTTCGGCCAACTCCAGCGGCGCTTCACCTCGGACGTCTCGCACGAGCTGCGTACTCCGCTGACCACCGTGCGGATGGCCGCGGACGTGCTGCACGCCTCCAGCGACGACCTGCCGGACGGGCTGGAGCGCTCCGCCGAACTGCTCGTCGACGAGCTCGACAGGTTCGAGTCGTTGCTCGGCGATCTGCTGGAGATATCCCGGCTCGACGCCGGGGTCGCCGACCTGTCCACCGAATCGCTCGACGTGCCGGACCTGGTGCGTCGCGTCATGGATTCGCTGCTTCCCATCGCCAGGACCGGCGGAGTCGAGCTGCGTGGCGACTTGCCCGCCGAGGGTGTTCACATCCCCGCGGACGCCCGGCGGGTCGAACGCATCGTCCGAAATCTCGTCGCCAACGCCATCGACCACGCGGAAGGCAGACCGGTGGACATCAACTTCGCCGCGGACGACCGCTCGGTGGCGGTCACCGTGCGCGACTACGGTGTCGGGCTGCGACCCGGTGAGGCCGAACTCGTGTTCACCAGGTTCTGGCGAGCCGACCCCTCGCGGGACCGGCAGACCGGCGGGACGGGGCTCGGACTCTCCATCGCGGCCGAGGACGCTCGGCTGCACGGTGGCTGGCTCGACGCCTGGGGCGAATCCGGCAAGGGGTCCTGCTTCCGGCTCACCCTGCCGCGCGACTCGGGCGAGCAGGTCGACACGAGCCCGTTGTCGCTGCCGAGCACCCGTAGCATCGCCGCGCCCGAGGCGTTGCTGGCCGTGCCCGGGGACGCGACGGACAACGGTTCCACCTCCTCCGACGAGGGGGCTGACCAAAGCGATCAGGGATCGGCCCGTAGCCCCGGTCCCGGCGAACAGGAGCAGTCATGACGTTGCGACGGCGACTCGTCCGAGTGGTGACTCTGCTGCTGGTGCTGTCCGTTCCGCTCACCGGTTGCGCCTCGATACCGGAGGAGACCAGTCCCGAGGTGATCCGTCAGGTCGAGGAGGCTCCCGAAACAAGCACCGAGGCCCAGCCACCACCCGAGAACCTCAACGACACGGACCTCGTCCGCAGTTTCCTGAAGGCCACCGCGCAGCCCGCCAACGACTATGCGGAGGCCCGGCTGCACCTGACCGAGCAGGCGGCCGACTCGTGGCAGGTTCCCTCGGAACGGTTCATCGTAAACAGCGTCAACACCGTGCCGAAGTCGGAGCCAGAAACCGCCGATTCCGTCCGGATCATCGGTCTGGACGTGCACCAGCTCGGCAAACTCCGAGAGGATCAGTCCTACGTCCCCGAGGAGAAGGACCTCAGTCTGCGGGTCAAGGTCCGGCAACGTTCCGACGGGCAGTGGCGCATAGTCGATCCGCCTCGCAAGCTGCTGGTCGCCAGCAGCGCCTTCAAGTCCCGCTACCGGGCCGTATCGGTCTACTTCCTGGATCACCAGCGCGAGGGGGTGATCCCCGACATCCGGTGGGTGCGGCAGAACCCGAAGAGCACACTGCCCTCGCGGGTCGTCAGCCTGTTGCTGTCGGGCCCGTCCGAGGGGTTCGACCTGTCGATGAAGACGGCCATACCGGAGGGCACCACCGCGGCGAGCAACGTGAGCGAGACCAATGACGGTGCGCTGCTCGTCAATCTACGCGACCTCGGTGATCTGAGTGGCAAGAAGAAGCGGCTGATCGCCGCCCAGGTGGTGCTGACGCTGCGCGGTGTCCGAACCGCCCGGGTGGAGCTGCAGCGTGACGGTGCCTCGTTGCTGTCGAACACCGAGGTGCTGCGTCCCTCCGACGTGAGTGAGTACGAACAGCAGAACGAGGTCCCCCGTGATGTGAAACCGCTCGCGGTCGTCAACGAGCGGCTGTTGGTGTTCAGTGAGAACGCCCCTCCGGTACCCGGCCCCGCGGGCAACGGTAGCTACCGGATTACCACCGCCGCTCGTTCCGACGACGGTTCCCGAGTGTCCGCCGTGGTGCGCCGCGGTGACAGCGGTGTCGAGCTGCGTGTGGGGGCGTACGGCGGTGAACTGCGGAGACTCGATATTCGAGGCAGTTTCATGAGCAGACCCACCTGGCGCAGTGACTCCGAATTCTGGACCGTCGTCGACGGTGAACGGGTGATGCGGGCGACCCGGGACGAGAACGGTTCCTGGTCGGTCAGCCGGATCGACGCGAGCGAGTTCCCCGGTGAGGGGAAGATCGAAGCCCTGCGGATCTCCCGAGGCGGTACCCGGCTCGCCGCCGTCGTCGACGGTCGAATAGTCGTCGCGGGTATAGCGGGCGGTGATTCGGAGGTGTCGCTGCAACAGCCCGTGACGCTGAGCGGAGGCACCGGGGACTCCGAGATCAAGGGGGTCGACTGGCTCACCGGCGACTCGCTGGTGGCCATCACCGGCAGGGACGGTCAGCCCGCGGTCAGGGTCTCGGTCGACGGTTTCAACTGGGACTCCTACCGGCCCTCCAACCTGCGCAACCCCAAACTGGTGACCGTGGGGCCGGACCAACGGGTCATAGTCGCCGACGAGTCCTACCTCTGGCAGGCCAAGGATCTGTCCGATTACTGGGAAGTGCTGTGGGAGATCCCGATCAAGGGGACTTCGATCCCCTTCTATCCCGGCTGATCGAGTTACCCGGGTGATCGAGCGGACTTTTCCGTGCGCTTCCGGTCAGCGGGTTTCGAGCGCGGGCGTTCCGGGGTGTCCTGAGATCGTGTGAAGCCGACACGCCGACCCGCGGGTGACGGAGTGCCCGGCACCGGCCCACACGCGAGTCAACCTCGTCGGCGTGTCATTCGATCGATACTCCCGCTCGATCGTTCCGTCGGGGCTGATGGATCTGCTGTTGCCATTGCGCTGTGCGGGCTGCGGTCTCGCCGGGGCCGTGCTGTGCGCCGAGTGCGACAGGTGGTTCCACGAGCCGCGCGTGATCCGTCCTCCCGCGTTGTCCCGTGAACCGTCGATTCACACGTTGGCCCGTTACCGCGGTCGGGTGCGTACGACGCTGCTGGCCTACAAGGAGGGCGGCCGTCGTGACCTGGAGAGACCGCTGGGAGAGCACGTGGCCACCGCCGTCCGGACGGTGCTCGCCACATCCGCCTCGATCACCGAAACCGACTCGCTTCGGCTGGTGCCCGCCCCTTCCAGGGCCGCGGCCGTGCGGCGCAGGGGTAGAGCGCACCTGGCGCGGCTCGCCCGCCGTGCGGAGCGGAGGTTGCCCGGCGTGCGCACGGCCGACTGCCTTCGGTTGAGTCCGCGAGTGCGCGACTCGGTGGGGTTGGGAAGCGGGCCGCGCTTCGAGAACCTGCGTGGTGGGGTACTGCCGCGCCCTGGCCGCCTGCCCCCGCCCGGTACTCCCGTGCTGCTGCTCGACGACGTGCTCACCACCGGTGCCACGGTGCTCAACTGCCGACGAGCCCTGTCCGAGCTCGGACTCCCGGTGGTGGCCGTGCTGGTGCTGGCGAGCGCCTGTCGGGAGTCCTGACCGGCCCCGTACCCGTTCCGGCTTCCGGAGTACTCCGTTGCCCACCCGCGAGTCCCGCGAGGCGAACCCGATTTCGGCTCGCCGGGAACCGATGGTTTGTCTCGCGCGTTTGGCGGGTATACGCGGATGACCGCACCGCCCGGCGCGGGCACGGTGCGGACGTCCGGGTACAGGTCCGAAAGGGCGAGCACGGGACACGGCCGTGCTACTGCTGTCGTCGGGACCGGCCCAGCGCCGGGCGGAGGTGTGTCATTGCGAACCCGGGGCCACGTCAATTACTCAGGGTGTCCGATTGACTTCACTCGACTCGGGGGGTGTCACAATTCCGCAACGCGAGCTAACGTGCGTTCCCATCAAGCCGTTTTCCGGCAGTGGAATGAGGTGAGGCAGTGATGACCCTGACGCCGGAAACGAGCTGAGCACGCTCACTCCGGTGTCGCCGTGATCGTCGTTCACGGAAGCACGCTGAGCAACGGAGGTCGTGAATGGACATCGTCGTCAAGGGCCGCAACGTCGAGGTGCCCACGCATTACCAGCAGCACGTCGACGAGAAGCTGAGCCGCCTCGACCGCTACGACAGGAAGGCCATGCGGGCCGACGTGGAGCTCCGGCACGAGCGTAATCCACGCCAGGCGAAGAACTGCCAGCGGGTCGAGATCACTCTCAAGGGACGCGGACCTGCGGTACGAGCAGAGGCCAGCGCGGTCGATTTCTACGCCGCCCTGGATGCCGCGTCGACGAAGCTGGAGAACCGGCTACGCAAGATGCACGACCGCCGGAAGGTGCACTACGGCCGGCGAAACCCCCGTTCGGTGGCGCAGGCAACCGCCGCGATGGCGGACCGTCCGGTCGCCGTCGCCGGTGCAGGGGGGACGACCGGCGGCCGCACACGTACGACACTCCTGGAACCGCCGGCCGATCAGCTGCGAAACGACAGTGCGGAGGGGAACAGCACCGTGAGCGACAGCGCCGTGAGCAACCAGCGGGCTTCCCGGACGACCGAACCTCCAGCGGGCGCCGGATTCCCGCAACAGCGTGAGGAAAGCAGCGACTACGAACCCGGTCGAATCGTCCGCGAGAAGGAGCACCCCGCCACCCCGATGACCGTGGACCAGGCCCTCTACGAGATGGAGTTGGTGGGACACGACTTCTACCTGTTCTTCGACGCGGAAGCCGACAAGCCCAGCGTGGTTTACCGCCGCAAGGGATTCGACTACGGAGTGATCAGACTGGCCTGACCCGGGTGGTCCCCGCGGCTACTCCAGCCGTACCGATTTGGTACGGACCATAACCATCGTGGTCGTCCACCGCGTACCGTGGTGCGCGGGGACGGCCACGTCTGTGGTTCGACGCGGCCCACGGGCGGCCAGCTTCCCCCTGCCACCGCACGATCGGGTGTGGCGGGAACACACGTGCGTGCCGGAAACGTTCGTGCTCCGTGGCCACTTCCGGTGTTCGAGCAGTGAGCATCGGTCTACGGTGCCTGAGCGAACCGTGCGGAGGTGGGCTTCTAATACTATGGCCGTAAAGCGTCCGTGACGGGCGCGTCACGATCAGCAAGTGAGGTCGACCGGATGGTCCTGTCCCGACTGCTCCGCGCTGGCGAAGGTAAGATGCTCAAGCGTCTGCGTTCCATCGCGGCGCACATCAACGAGCTCGAAGACGACACGGTCGCGCTGTCCGATGACGAGCTGCGGGCCAAGACCGATGAGTTCAAGGGCCGTTACGCCGACGGCGAGCAGCTGGACAAGCTCCTGCCCGAGGCCTTCGCGGTCGCTCGTGAGGGTGCCAGGCGAACGCTCGGCAATCGGCATTTCGACGTTCAGCTCATGGGCGGTGCCGCGCTGCACTTCGGGCAGATATCCGAGATGAAAACCGGTGAGGGCAAGACGCTCACCTGCGTGTTGCCCGGCTATCTCAACGCGATCACGGGCCACAGCGTCCACGTCATCACGGTCAACGACTACCTGGCCAAACGTGACTCGGAGTGGATGGGCCGAATATATCGGTTCCTCGGGATGGAAGTCGCCGCGATCACGGCCGACATGTCGCCCGAGCAGCGTAGGGACGCCTACAACTGCGACGTCATCTACGGCACCAACAACGAGTTCGGCTTCGACTACCTTCGCGACAACATGGCCTGGAGTCTGGCCGAGTGCGTCCAGCGCGACCACAACTTCGCGATCGTCGACGAGGTCGACTCGATCCTCATCGACGAGGCCAGGACCCCGTTGATCATCTCCGGTCCCGCCGACCAGTCCTCTCGCTGGTACCAGGAGTTCGCGCGTCTGGCTCCGATGCTGACCCGTGACGAGCACTACGAGGTGGACGAGCGCAAGCGCACCATCGGCGTCACCGAGGAAGGCGTCGACATCATCGAGGATCAGCTCGGGATCGACAACCTCTACGAAGCCGCGAACACCCCGCTGGTCGGATACCTCAACAACGCGCTCAAGGCCAAGGAACTCTACCGCAGGGACAAGGACTACATCGTTCGCAACGGTGAAGTGGCCATCGTCGACGAGTTCACCGGGCGCGTGCTGCACGGGCGTCGTTACAACGAGGGCATGCACCAGGCGATCGAGGCCAAGGAAGGCGTCGAGATCCAGGCCGAGAATCAGACGCTGGCCACGATCACGCTGCAGAACTACTTCCGGCTCTACGACAAGCTCGCCGGTATGACCGGTACGGCCCAGACGGAGGCCGCCGAGTTCCAGAGCACCTACAAGCTCGGTGTGGTCTCGATTCCCACCAACGAGCCGATGATCCGGCAGGACCAGGCCGACCTGATCTACAAGAGCGAGGAGGCCAAGTTCGCCGCCGTCGCCGAGGACATCGAGGAACGGCACGGCAACGGACAGCCGGTGCTGGTCGGCACGACCAGCGTCGATCGCTCCGAGTACCTGGCGAAGCTGCTCACCAAACGCGGTGTTCCCCACAGCGTGCTCAACGCCAAGCACCACGAGTCCGAAGCGGGAATCATCGCCGAGGCGGGCCGCAGGGGAGCGGTGACCGTGGCCACCAACATGGCCGGTCGTGGTACCGACATCGTGCTCGGCGGCAACGTCGATCACCTGGCCGACAGCGAACTGCGAAAGCGGGGGCTCGACCCGGTCGACAACCGGGAGGAGTACGAGGCCGAGTGGCCCGCGGTGGTCGACAAGATCAAGGAGCAGGCCGAGTCCGAGGCCGACGAGGTGCGCGAGGCGGGCGGCCTGTACGTGCTCGGCACCGAACGGCACGAGTCGCGCCGGATCGACAACCAGCTGCGTGGTCGCTCCGGACGTCAGGGCGACCCGGGCGAGTCGCGGTTCTACCTCTCCCTCGGTGACGAGTTGATGCGCCGCTTCAACGCCAACATGGTCGAGACCGTCATGACCCGCCTGAAGGTCCCCGACGACGTTCCGATCGAGCACAAGATGGTCACCAGGGCCATCCGCAGCGCTCAGACCCAGGTCGAACAACAGAACATGGAGATCCGCAAGAACGTCCTCAAGTACGACGAGGTGCTCAACCAGCAGCGCTCGGTGATCTACACCGAACGCAGGCGGGTGCTGGAAGGCGAGGATCTGCGCGAGCAGGTCGAGCACATGATCGAGGACGTGATCAGCGCCTACGTGAAGGGGGCGACCTCCGAAGGATATTCGGAGGATTGGGATCTCCCGCAGCTCTGGACCGCTCTCAAGACCCTCTACCCGATCTCGATCCACTGGGAGGACATCGCCGAGGAGGACGGCGACCTCAGCAGCAAGAAGGTGAACGACGCGGTACTCGCCGACGCCAAGCGTGCCTATGACGCGCGGGAAGCCGAGATCGAGGAGATGGTCGGCGAAGGCGGCATGCGCGAGCTCGAACGCCGTGTCGTACTCAGCGTGCTGGACCGCAAGTGGCGTGAGCACCTCTACGAGATGGATTACCTCAAGGAAGGTATCGGGCTGCGTGCGATGGCACAGCGGGATCCGCTGCTCGAATACCGGCGTGAGGGCTTCGACATGTTCAACGCCATGTTGGAAGCACTCAAGGAGGAGTCCGTCGGTTACCTGTTCAACGTCCACGTCGAGGCCGCCGAGCCGGAGGAGCCCGCGGAACCGTCGGTGCCGGTTTCGGTCAGCCAGAGCTCCGGCGGTGACGGTGCCGCGGCCGAGAACGGGCAGGCAGCCCAGCCCAGCTCCAAGCGTGGCAAGAAGTCCCGGGCCGCGGGACCGGCGTTGAGCCAGCTGGGTTCGCAGCAGGAGGAGCAGTCGCAGGTTCCGGCTGCCCTGCGTGGGAACGGTGCCGGAAGGTCGGGGCAGCAGCTCAGTTACTCGGGGCCGTCGGAGAACGGCGGGGTCGAGACGAGCGACGGCGAGTCCGAGGACTCCGCTTCGGAGCAGCAGGGCACGAGGCGGGAACGCCGAGCCGCCGCCCGGGCCGAGTCAAAGAAGGGCAAGAAGCGCTGAGCGAGGTTCCCCGAACTTCGCCGACCTGATGCTCGAGTGGACGGGATCCCACTGTTCCTCGAGTGGGACCCCGTCCCGAGTGGCCGTCCACACGCACCTCCTGGAGTTACATCAGCTTGAGCAGGGTGCACCACCACCCGGCGTCCAGTCGTTCCAGGCGGAGCGTCATGGCGCGGTGCCGGTTCGGTTCGTGGATGATCACGCAGACCTCCACGGTGCTGGAGTTGGTGGGGCAGGCGTGCACCGAGTTCATCCGGGTACGGAAGTCCAGCGGGGTTTCGCACCGAGTGAGGGTCGTCAGCAGACCGGCCACCGGTCTGCTCAACCACCGGCGTATCTGGTGGAGCGGCCTTCGCCCGGTCAATACCTCCACCATGCTTCTGGCCGCGCCTTGAGCCAGTGCCGATGCCGAGTAGGACGGCGGGGTACGGTCCTCGTTCCCGGCGAGTGCGGCGGTTCCCTCGCGCATGACGGTGCTCTCCCTTCCGGCTGTTTCACGGAATAGGAGTGACTCGTCCCCGCCGCACGTTCACTCCGAACCGGGCAACCACCCGATGGGATGAGCTCGGCCGTTCGAGTGGTCGCGAGTTAGGTTGTCGGAATGACTTTGTCGGCTCTCGTGGTCGATTTCGGTGGGGTCCTGGACGACTTCGGTGAGCGTTCGTCGGGACGGGCTGTCGATTCCGGATCGGAGACGGCGCCGGTGGTACGGGCGCTGGAGTGGCTTCGCGCTCGTGACGTGGCCATCGCTTTGTTGTCGAACGGGGACAGTCGCCCTACGACGATCGACTGCGACCGGTTGTTCGATCTCGTGGCCGTTTCGGCCGAAACCGGGGTTCGGAAGCCCGCTGCCGCGAGCTTTCGGCACGTGCTCGGACAGGTGGGACTGTCCGCCGAGCAGTGCGTCTTTCTCGACGACGAAGCGCGCAACGTTGCCGCGGCCGTCGAGATGGGCATGGTGGGAATAGTGCACTCCGGCGTCGAGTCGACGTTGCACGAGCTTTCCGTCCTTTTCGTTCCGGAGTTGGACGAACAGCCCGGATAACCCCGTGTTCACCTGGTGTTTTGGTGGTTGGTGGGGGTGGGTGTGTGGGGTGGTGTGGTGGGGGTTTAGAGTGGTTGTTGTCAGCACGGCGGGGCCGGGCTGGGAATCACGGGAAACGGTGAGTC